>JASBUC010000034.1 GCA_030148065.1 Legionellaceae bacterium
ACTTTCGGCAACCACCACTGTCACCACTGGTAATGATGCTGTAGCTCAAGCAAAAGCTGACGCAAAAACTGCGATAGGATTAGATGCCGGTCCTGGTTATCTAAAAGATGCCCTAGATGCAGCAGAGGCGGCAAACAGAGCATTAGATGAGGCTCGAGCTTTAGCTGGCGAGCATATAGCTCCAGGTGAGATTGAAAGAGATGGAAATGTAGTAACGGCGCGAAATCAAAAAGAAGCAGCAGACCGTTTAGTCGCAGCAATCCGAGCAATCTATGGGGAAATAGACGGAAAAACAACGATAGCAGAGGTAACAGCTGCTCAAAGTCAAGCAGAGACTCACAATACAGTTGCAGGGCAAGCAAGCGTTGCGGCTGTAACGGCAAGAAACCTTGCAGAAACAGCTAGAAACAACGCATTTGTACAAGCAAAAGCTGACGCAAAAACTGCGATAGGGTTAGATGCTGGTCCTGGTTATCTAAAAGATGCCCTAGATGCAGCAGAGGCGGCAAACAGAGCATTAGATGAGGCTCGAGCTTTAGCTGGCGAGCATATAGCTAGAGAACAAATTGAAACAGATGGAAATGTAGTAACGGCGCGAAATCAAAAAGAAGAAGCAGACCGTTTAGTCGCAGCAATCCGAGCAATCTACGGGGAAATAGATGGAAAAAGCACGATAGCAGAGGTAACAGCTGCTCAAAGGCAAGCAGAGACTCACAATACAGAAGCAGGGCAAGCAAGAGGTTTGGCTGTAACGGCAAGAGGCCTTGCAGAAACAGCTAGAGACAACGCATTTGTACAAGCAAAAGCCGACGCAAAGGCTGCGATAGGAGTAGACGCAGGTCCTGGTTATCTAAAAGAAGCCCTAGATGCAGCAGAGGCGGCAAACAGAGCATTAGATGAGGCTCGAGCTTTAGCTGGTGAGCATATAGCTAGAGAACAAATTGAAACAGATGGAAATGTAGTAACGGCGCGAAATCAAAAAGAAGCAGCAGACCGTTTAGTCGCAGCAATCCGAGCAATCTATGGGGAAATAGATGGAAAAGGGACGATAGCAGAGGTAACAGCTGCTCAAACGCAAGCAGAGACTCACAATACAGAAGCAGGGCAAGCAAGAGGTTTGGCTGTAACGGCAAGAAATCAAGCCCTGGAGGAATATATTTCAACCCAAGTTACTGTGCCTGCTACACCAGTTATATCTCCAGATGCTAATACGGCAAGTGGAAAAGTAGCGGATCGCACCTCAGAGGATTTAAACAACAACGCTAATGCTATTGCAATAAACAGAAAAATTGGAGAGGCATATCAAGCAGCTACTACCGCATTAAGTGAGGTTGAAGCTGCAAATCGGGCATTAGATTTAGCCCGAGACGAAGGAACTTCGGCAGCAGATGCTATTACTCAAGTAGGCCTTGCGAGAGCTGCAATTGATAGAATTAAAGTTAGTGGAGTTGTGACCAAAGGCACTGAGCAGGCAGAGCTTGCAGTGGCACTGAATGAGGTGGTTGAGAAGTACATCGAAATTTTAGAGGCGCGACGCGAGGCGTCGGAAGCTCTAGATGCAGCTAAAAGAGATTTGGATGACGTAAATGATTGGAAAGACGCCGATCCTGAAATTAGTGGGTATGTTACCTTAGAACAAGAGCAAGCAATAGTAGAGGCTGAAGTGGCATTAGCAGCAATTGATGCACTATTAGCAAATAGACATGCGATCGATTTGAACTTGCAGGAGGCCTCAGGAAAAACAGGTGCTAGAGAGGTTCGTGCTGAAAGGGATAATTTAAACAGACATCTAGAGATCATCAGCAGTACGACTAATGCGTCCGATCCTCGAGCGAAAATAGACCTGGCTCGGACCAAAGCAAGTGATTTAAAAACGGAGGTAAGAGCTCAGCAGTTAGCAAATACTCAACGAAATGAGGCTGCAGCTGCAGCTGTTGCTGCAACACCGATAGCGGATTTTTTTAAAGGGATGGCTGCTCGTTTAACCCCACCTATCTTTGGTAGTGGTGAAGTGGCGCCAGAACCTGACTATCACTCGCTTCGACAAGCCATTGAAAATGAACCTTCAACACTAGCAGGGCTTATTAAACTTAGAAAGGCAATCATACTACGATCGGGTGATGATAAATTTAAAAATGAAGTGAGTTTAACGAAGGAATTACTTCAACAAATCGATAAAAAAATGGCAGACAAGCCTGCTACTGACTACAACGATAGAAAGGTTGCAATTAAGGACTTAGAAGAGTGGTATGAGGCTGTTTCAAATTACCCTTGTACAACGCCAGCAGAGCAAGAACAAAAAGAGTTATTGCAATTGCAAATCCTTTCCAATTTCATTAATAACGGTGCTTATCTTCATAATTTAAAAAGTTATGGTAAAGATAAGTTTATGGAATTGCAAATCAAATACCAAACACTGTCTGGTGCTCAAATTCTAAGGTATGAAGATATCATAGATTTAAGAAAGGATATAACCGAAATAACGTTAGCGCAACTACAAACGGCAACGACACGAAAAGTAACTAAGTGCACTGAAGAGGCAGGTAACGCGTTAACTAAGGTTAACGGAAGCGATACTACCGCAGTAACTGAGGCAGTGGCAGCCGAAAACTGGAATGCTGTGGTTGGGTCAGTGACTCTAGCAAGAGAAAAAATAGGAGACATGAAGACTGATATTGAAGGTAGAATAAGAGATGCCAATAATATTATTAATGCCCCCAGCAGGCACATTGGGGGTGCGGAAGCTGCGGCACAAAAAACTGTTGATGATTTAAATAAAGTATTTTCAGCTTTAGAAATGTCAGAAGCTGCTGTGGTTGATGCTGAAGGGGTAATAGCCTCAATTGGTGCGATAAATATCACAAAAGATAATTTAGACAAACTACTAGCAGCTGGCGAAACTGCAAGTCGTGAATTAAGGATTGCTAATGAGCTCACTAAGACTAGAAGAGATGTGACAACCTTGCCTGTTAGTAATGTGCAAGAAATTATTGATAATCTAATAGGTCAAGTAGGAAAATACAGAGCCTATCAAACAGCAAGAAATAATGCGGAAGCTGTAACAAAGGTAAATGCCATTGTCGCTCCTCGAAAAAAATTAGCAGAATCCAAACTTTATGAAAAAAGAAAAGAAGGATTAGACGAAAATACTATTGCAACAAGGTTACAAGATGGTGTTGATCGAGAGGGGCTACGTAGGTTAGACGAAGCAGCTAAAGTAGCTGCAATAAGTCGGGTAATAAGAGGCAATCTTCCCATAGGATCTCTACCGATAGAAGTGTTTAAAGACAGTGAAAAACTTAGTATACAAATTTTCCTAAATGAATCCACACATAAAAATAAAGCTTTAGGGATATTGCTGCCATCGCAAATAGCAGGGGTCCAAAACAGCATTATTCATCCAATGTTAGAAGGAGAACTTGCAAGAAGAATCGAATCAGATCCAAATAAAATCGATGAAAATGGCCTTTTAAAGATCATAAAAGGCCAAAAAACAAGAGATCCAGAGATACTTGACCTAATAGTAAGTGCAACCTATGAAGATTTAAAAGATTCATATAAAGGCGATGACGACATTTCCCCAGAGCTAAAGCAACAAACAGCAATTACGTATGTTGATGGAAAAATGCCTGCAATTACCAAAGACATGAAAAGCTCGTCGAAAAAAGATCTTGAAACATATCGCGATGCTTTACAAAAAACTCTAACCTCAGATGACCCCGGTGTACTATCAGCAGAGGAGCTTGCCGCCCTTGGGTTGGATGCCGATGCGGCTTCAGAATTTATAAAAGCGCCAAATGAAAAAAAACTATCACAGCGACAAGAAATTGCAAGAAAATTATTGCATGTTCAAGCAAGGCTTGGCAGTGAAAGCAAGTTAGCAGACCTTGTGCCAGTGCATAAGAACACATCTTTGAGAACTCTTTCTGAAGTCTTGGGAGTCGAGCAATCAGATCCCGTATTAAATAGTTTAATAGATACTGATACTAAAAGGGCGGATTTAAACAAGGAATTAGTTAGAAACATGCTCATTAGAGGTGTAAAAAATGAGTGGCCCATTCCGAGTGGTGCAGATCGAGATGAATTGAAAGCGGCATTAGAAAGAATTCGTGACAACATTGATTATACTATCATTGGTGGTGAACTTAGGGCTGGTGGCATGCCTTTTTGTGAATTAAAAGCTCTTGGATTTTCTTGTGTTGATGAAACACAAGCTTCTAAGATTCGTAAGGTGCTTGAAACCATAACACCACAAGCTCATGGGCTGGATGCTGTAGCAGTAGTGAAACTAGCAATAATTAAATCGTTGGAAAAAGGGGAAACGATTCTTAAAGACATAAAGGCAGGAACACTCATTGCAGGCTCAACTTCTACCACCATTACAGACGATGCAAAGTTAATCTTAAATAAACCACTCAGAGATTCTAGTGATCCATTGGCCGACACTAACACTTATATGATTACAGAAGCATTGCAAAGTGCTGCGGCCCTTGCCTTGGCTAAAGACGATATAAGCAAGGCGATGATTGATGGGAGAGAATCAGCAAGAGACAATGATGCAAGGACGCCAAATAGTGCAAAGTTAGATGGCTTAATTACACTTGCCAGCTTGGATTACGTTTCAAAAGGGGAAAATGCAGCCCTAAGGTCTCACTTAGATAGGCAATTTGGACCAACCGTTGCTAATGATAAACGACTTATAAAAGAAGCAGACGATGATAATGATGTTCGAATGAGACAAGTTGAAGCTCTCTCAAGAGAGGGTACATCAACAGAGCTGATTAGTTGGGCTGCCCATAATGCTGTGTTATTAGCAATTGCAGAAAGCAGCTCAGAACAAGATCGCCTGGTTGTACAAGAAATTAAAGAGGCTTTGGCAGCAGATAAATTAGATGAGGTGAAAACTGGGATTGCCAAATTATCTGCTTTTGATGGTAAAAATTCGCTGTTAGATCATGTTGATTTAACCAAAAACAGTGAATTTGTTGACTTACTGAAACAAGAGGTAATTAAAGACCAATTGTTTGTAAAAATAAACACACTTGAACTAAGTGATACGCCAATAAGTGTGACAGATGTAATGAGTTTAAAATCATTGGTAGAAGTAACCCTTGATGGTGGTAGTGGCGAACCAAACTGGCCTGCCGCTGGTCCTGATAGGGATGGTTTAAAAACCTTTTTTGGCATCAAGCCACCCGGAGACCTTCCTAAGTTAACAGAGAGTGAACTAAAGCAACTCCAAAGAAAAGCCGCCTTTAACCTGATTGATATTTATTTGGGTGTCAAAGAACATCCCGAGCATATGACACCTATAGCTAGTGCAGTGCCGGGTTCAGGTGATGCAGATCGCCTGGAGAATAAACTTGCTACAAATACTGATGTTGGTGCCTTAAGTGCTCAGTTTGCAAGTGCGTTTCCTGGCGCTGGCAAGAGTTGGCAGGAGCAAGTGGCGCATCGCTATGCAAATAAAGTTATCATTCATGCTTTTGAACGGGATCTACATCCTCCTGGTAAAACCCCGCCAAATTGGGAATCGTTAGCAAAACTTTCTATGGTAACCCAGTTTGATGTGGGTGCTACTGGCTTAAAGCAAATTTTAGTAGCCGCGCCATTTAATGGTGGACAGTATAATTTTACTGACCACTTACTAACTCGAGTTTCAACAAACCTGGATGCTGATTTAAGTAACAAAGACGAGTATGCTAAAGGGTTTTCTAAACAAGTAAACGAGGCAGCTCAAGCAGCCTGTGTTGAAAAGATCGATAAAGCAGGAAAAGACAAGTTCACGGTTGATAACTTAAATGGTTTTTTTGAGCATTTTGGAGAAGATAGCTCAAATGGAGACTTTTATGGTGCTTGTGATAGGCTAGGCGTTGGAGGTCAGCACCTTGTCTCTTGTTTGGGGGATAAGGGTGGTGAGGCACGAGGTGCTATACATGAAGCTGTTATGCGTCGTGGTCTTGAATTAAATGTTTATAATAAAATCGATGCTTTGTATAAAGACGGTCTTACATCAGATCGACAAACCGAACAAGAAACGCTAGAAAAATTATTAGTAAATTATGACCCAACACAAAATCTACAACAAAATTTAGAAACCGATCAAACATTAAATGCTGGCAGCACCAAAAAAGGGAGCGATGTTCTCTTTGGTGATGGACATTTTCTCGGTGCTGTATCTGGTAATGACACCATAGCGAAAGAAGTCGTGCATACACTCTTTGCAAAGTCGATGCTGCATAAGATACAAACTTTAAGTATTAGTAGTTCGACGGGTTCCTCTCAAATTGATGAGCAAAAATTAAAGGATTTAGTTGAATTAGATCTTAGTAAAAATGCTGACGTTAAAGATTATTTAAAAACTCATCTTGGTGATTTCAAGGGGGCCATTGATATACACTTTGATAATGCGGACTTTAATGAATTAAAATTAGCTTTAGAAGCCCAAAGGACGAGGCTGCTAGATAGTCCGCAAGCA
Organism: Legionellaceae bacterium; assembly: GCA_030148065.1. Lineage (GTDB taxonomy): Bacteria > Pseudomonadota > Gammaproteobacteria > Legionellales > Legionellaceae > JASBUC01. Next base: position 6,479 of record JASBUC010000034.1, read on the forward strand.
AAGCAAAAGATAAAAGAAACGATTATCGCTCAAATTACTGGCTTGGATTTTAATGAATCCACCCCTCAGGCGGAGTTAACAAGTATCTGTGGACGACAATTTGATGACACACAAGCAGTTACTGATTATTTGAAAGATAGATTTCCTGGTTATGCGACTCTTCTTGATAAAATACCCGCCAATGAGAGAGGAGAACTCACTCAGGCTTTAAAAGCGAAGCAAACCTTGGCAATGACATTTAACATTGCTGAAAATAAAATAGCGGATGAGATGCTTCGTGCGACTATAGAAGGAAATAGTGATCAAGCCGTGAGCGAAAGTGCTCGCTACTTAGAAAATAATCCACTGCTTACCTTCGATGAATTACAAACACAGTGCGCCTTGATTCTCGGCTCTGGAAAAAGCGAACAAGAGCTGCAAAGCCAAGCGTTTAAAGACAGCGTTAAAAGAGCGGCCACAGCGCAGCTTGCTAGAAACTATGTAAGTCTGTCCTCTACTGATGGCAGGACGGTTATAAATAATGACTATAACACTCTTTTTCAAAGTCTTAATGGAAATGACACTCAAATTAATAGCCACTCAAGCAAACTAACGCCTTACTATGATTCTGGTAATATACGTCTTGAGGCTAATAAGCTTTCTATGATTTTATTTGGCGATTATTCAAGAGCCGGGTTAATATTTGATTATTTTACTAATCACCCTAATATAAATTCAGTACTACAACTAGGAAAAAAAGAACAAAACTTAGATGATTTTTGCACAACGATTGGCATCCCACCCGAAGACCATGCTAGGGTCAGTCGATTTTTAAATCATGCTTATGCTAAGGCTGTCTTAGAAGATAAATTTACGACTAATAAGCCCAAAAATATAGAGATCGCTGCAAAAAACATAATGAGTAATTTAGACAGCGACTTTGGTGTGAATTTCTCTAATATAAAACAGATTGTTGACTTAGGTGATGCCGCAACTCACAGAGAAGATAGAAATGTGCATTTATCCGAGTTTTTGCATCTTTTAAGCCCAGTTAATATTTCTCGAAATAACACTTGGTGGAAAGGTAGTGAGGGTGAGAAAGCGCTTACAAATGCTCATTTAATCAAGGATGAGGTTAATGAAAATCTACGACTTTATGAAACAGTTTTAGCTCGCTTAAATGATGATTTAAAACTATTAGCTAGTACTAAAATTACGGGCACTGATCCCGACTCGACAAAGAGTGAGGCTTTAAGAGCTGAAAAAGTAGAGCAATTAATAGTAAAAACGCAAGAAGTTGAAGAGTCTATTCGTCGCTTAAAAGAGATGCAATCCAAGCTGCAAGGTGGCATTGAAGCCGTCGAGCATGAGCGAGGTGAGCAACCTTATGCCGTTTTCCACGACCAAGGCCTTGCAGGTTATCGTGAGCAGGCAATGGTTGAGACCAAGCTAAGCGAGTGGTTAGGAGAAGAGCATGTGGATTCAAACCCTTTTGGGGTAGGAAACACGGATCAACTTAGAGAAGCTAAAGTTCATGCTCTACAGCAACGATCTGTTGGTACGGGAGGAAGTCAGCACACGGAAAGAGAGTGTAAGACATTAACAAAGCCTGTGACTGTAAAAGAGAAAGACGATACCATCAATATCAATGTTGCTATTCAGCGAAGCGAGAAGGGGATTGTTACCTCCCACGTTGTTACACCATCCTCACAAGGTGCGCAAGGGCCTTCCCCGACCTCAGAAGAATGCTACCAAAAACTTCCTCGCAACGAGCAAAAAGCGCATGCGATGTCTATGGCACGTATGATTTTAGAGCAAAAAAGCACTGTGTCTGCTAGTGAGCGACGAATTCGACCTGTAAGTGGCGCTGACCCTAGCTCAAAGCGTTACTGGGATGTGCATGATGCTCTGGTCTCCTTGGCACCTTCTTATGGTTTAACCAAAGACAACATTGATTTTGGACGACGACCAATGATGATGTTCCAAACCACCAGCTGGCCAGATCCCACCTCTAAGAAATCACTCTCTTCTCAAACCAGAGAAGAGCTAGGTGTTACTAAGCCTAAAAAGCAGGGGGTTCTTTATAGGAAAACCGTTCTTCCACCGACTGTTGAGCAAACGGCCATTGAGAAGCTAAAACAAGACAAAGGAAAAGTTGCTGAGATGAAGAAGCAACTAAGAGGAGGCGAAGACAATAAGGTTGATGAAAAACAAATAGAGGTGTCACCTATCCAGAGGCCTAGAAGGTAGTAGTGTGTTACGATATAAAAAGATAAAAGGTGTCGAGCCATTTTTATTGTCTTTATTTTCATGTTGTTAGTTGTGATTTCCGGGTGTAACTTATTGATTCTTTAACCTTAAAATCGATTTTTCTTACAAAAAACCAGTTTTAAGAATCAAGTAAGTTACTTTACGCTTCATTCAGCATCATTGGCTGTTAGCTTTGATTTTCTGGCTTAAAAATCGATTCTAAGGGTTTAGAATCAATAAGTTACAAGCAGCCTTGTATAAAATTTGCTTTAATTTCAGACTACTTAGAGGCCAAAAAATTGGCTCGACACCCACGGGGTAGTCATGTATCAAAATTTATCGAAATGCGTGTTATGATTTGCGCTAATTTTGGCTGATTGCTATTTGTACAATCATGACTAATGTCCCCGTGAAGTTTCAGTAACTTTGCAAAGCTGCTAAAAGCTCACGGAAAAAAATATGGCATGCGCCTCTGCTCCCATTAAAATTGATAAAATGGTAGTTTTTGTCTACAAACCCTTTTATTTATCCTGAACTTTCTGCAGTGTTGCAGAAAGTTCAGGATAAACACAGCTACTGACAAGAAAGGTTAAAGTCAGATAGCCAGGCAGCGTGTTGACATAAAAGGTAAATTGGAGCAAATAATCCAGGAATATTTATCCATTGAGAACCAACTTGCACACTGTTTTGGCACGGTGCTCCCTTGCCCGAGACAATCCCGGTTAACTGATAAACCCCACCTTGTACTGCAAACAATGGGCCACCACTATCGCCTGCGCAAAATGCAACTTCTGAGCTGGTACCTGCACACAATAAATCACTAAAGCCTGATTCAATGGTAGGAATATTTGCTTTATCATACAGTTTTTGACATTGGCTATTACTCATTAATGTATTTTGGCCGCGAAAGAGAGCAAATGAAGCCTGGCTGGATAAGCAGTTTTGGGTTGAGTTGCCGTAATTGCAATTCGTATCAGTGTAGGGCTCTGTCATACCAAAGCCTGCAACTATTAAACTATTTTTAGCTATAGGGTAAGCTTTTTTTAATTGCATATGAGCTACATTATCGATAGTTTTACTCAAAGGCAAAATGGCAAAGTCTCGAGCAGAGCTTTGCGTCTGCCAATATAATGGGTTAATGTTATTTTTTGAAAAATCGGTAATTTTTATCGTTGAGAGCAATGAGCTGCTTTGCCAGTTGTTACCAACGACCACAACAATGTTTCTGGTTGATGAGTCTATTTTGAGCTGCTTATCGTTAAGATTTAACAGACAATGAGCGGCGGTTAATACTTTATTTTTGGATACCAAACTTCCTCCGCACACTTGGATATAACGGATCTTAAGACTTGCCTGGCCATTACTACTCACGACGGATAATAATGCAGGGGTGGCTTTTATTGCAGCGAGAATGATTGGCCTCATGTTGGCACTATAGAGAGTAAAAATTGGTTCAAGTGTAGTGAGCAAACTCGCATAGTTATCACAAATTAATTTTTCATTACTATAGGTGCAGTCTTTATTATTGGTTTCGCGAAAAACAGATTCCAGAACAGCTTTAAATTGCAAATTCCGTTTTGTCGTGGTGGCATCGGAGGATTTAGGGAAATTTAGACTAGCTATTAATTGAGGATCTTCATTTTCATTCAAACTAGGGGTTATAACAAGCGTTGGTGTTGTTGCCGGATCACCATCAAAAAGCTGATAAGCATAGGGTTGTCCAGGTGGCCAAGTAATTTCTCGGTAATGACTTGCTAACAGTTCACCCAATGTAACTTGTTCAAGTGCGGGTTGCAAAATAGCTACAATAGGTGGATCTGATAGGGTGGATGTTGTCGCAGCTTTGCAGCTAGGCACTTTGGTGTATACCCCAGTTTGTCCACAGTGCGTCATGGCAAAAAGCGGAGTCGAAAAAAGGCATATAAACAACAAAAATACTTTTACCATGTTTGTTCAAAAAAAAACTTTTATGCATTGTTTCATTATAGAACATGGCATTTTAGTGTCTCTCTGGTTTATATCTAACATTTGGGGGTTGAAATAAATAAAAGGTGTCGAGCCATTTTTATTGTCTTTATTTTCATGGTGTTATCTGTGATTTCCGGGTGTAACTTATTGATTTTTGACCCTTAAAATCGATTTTTCCTACAAAAAATCAGTTTTAAGAATCAAGTAAGTTACTTTACGCATCATTCAGCATCATTGGCTGTTAGCTTTGATTTTCTGGCTTAAAAATCGATTCTAAGGGTTTAGAATCAATCAGTTACAAGCAGCCTTGTATAAAATTTGCTTTAATTTCAAACTACTTAGAGGCCAAAAAATTGGCTCGACACCCACGGGGTAGTCATGTATCAAAATTTATCGAAATGCGTGTTATGATTTGCGCTAATTTTGGCTGATGGCTATTTGTACAACTATGACTGATGTCCCCTCAATATTTGAAATTCACATTACCATAATTGATGAGCCCATTTTAATCACACAAGCTCTTAAAGATAAGAGCGAACTTTCAATGAATGAGATAAAGAAAGTGATGCAAAAAGGCGCTGTGTGGTTAACACGCGGTAAAAAAACGCATCGAGTTCGTCGCGCTAAGAAGATGGCACAACCAGGTGATAGCATTCACCTTTATTACAATCAAGGTGTTTTAGAGTGTGAGCCTTTGGCTGCAACGTTAGTGAGTGATGAAGGGCACTATAGTATTTGGAATAAGCCTTGTGGGCTCCTCTCACAGGGCTCTAAATGGGGCGATCACTGCGCAATTACTCGCTATGCTGAATCCAAACTTCGGCCTGAAAGACCAAGTTTTGTTGTCCATCGTTTAGATAGGGCCGCTAATGGCTTAATCATCATTGCCCACAGCAAAACGGCTGCTGCAAAATTATCCGCTCTTTTTCAAAAAAGGTTAGTGAATAAGCGCTATCAAATTGTTGTTCGAGGTAAATTTACACAAGGCCCTAATAACAGTGCGATTACAGTTGATAAGGCCATTGATGGCCGGGCTGCCCGCAGCCATTTTAGCTTGGTTTCTTATTGCCAAGAGAGCGATACCTCAGTGCTAGATGTCGATATTGATAGTGGTAGGAAACATCAAATTCGCCGCCATGTCGCTTTTCTAGGGCACCCTATTTGTGGTGATAGGTTATACGGTAATGGCGATGATTCAAAAGATTTACAGTTATCGGCTTATTATCTTGAGTTTTGTTGTCCATTCACCCATCGCCAAAGAATCTATACCCAAACCAGTTAATGTAAAAGATGCAGTCATGGACTATTCACAAGTACACCGGTTCCTAATGATATATTCCTCCATGGTTTGCGAAGAGCTTGCCTGACACGTCCATAGGGAGCCTTTATTCTTACATAAGTACTGCCCATTATTGTTTATATTTAACTGCGCATAGCTCTTACTGTGAGTAGTTGATTTTATGCGTTGTTCACTTGTAGCCGCATCGAGATTTGGTTCAGGCGTAGGAGGTATAATAACTGGGTTGCCTACTCCATATGTAACGACAAGCACAGTACCTAAGGTACAATGATACACAGGGGAAGCACTACTAGAGCTGCTCAAGCTACAAGAGCCACTCCATTTTTGTAGATAGCCACTCAAAAAGTCCTCATTTGCAAAGCTAGACGTTGATACGATGCTAAAAACTAGGAGTGTCAGTAATATTAAACGTTTCATTTATGCTCAGTTTCAGTGATCATTAACTAATAGCATAGTTCATTAAATCCTGTTTGGGGGAGTATAAAAGGTGTCGAGCCACTTTTATTTTCTTTATTTTCATGATGTTAGTTGTGATTTTCGATCGCAACTTATTGATTTTGGATCCTTAGAATCGATTTTTCCTACTAAAAATCTGCTTTAAGAATCAAGTAAGTTCCTTTACGTATCACTCAGTATCATTGTCCCTTAGCTTTGATTTTCTAGCCTAAAAATCGATCCTAAGGATCCAAAATCAATAAGTTACAAGCAGCTATTTATAAAATTTACTTTAATTGCAAACTACTTAGAGGCCAAAAAAATGGCTCGACACCACCCAAGCACCACCCAAGCAGTTAATAAATAAAAACAATTACTAAACCTTTAATATTTAGATAATAAACGCGCGTTATAATTGAAAACAGTCCCTCGTAAATGTCTGGAGAAAACATGGCAAGTTTGCAACCAATCATCAAGCCAGCCTTTGCTTCTATTGTTACTCCAGAAAATGAGTTAGTTACGACCATTAGCCTTGATCTAAGTACTTTGCTACCGGCCCTAGAAGACTATGTAAGTGCTCTAAAACCCTACCTTGCACTAAAAGATGAGTTAACTAAGACCTATGACTGTTTGGAAGATGCAGCCCCTCAAGAGCTTGAAGAATTAAAAGAGAAAAAAGCGTTTTTACATCTGAAAGAGACAGAGTTCTTACAAAAGAGAAAACCATTCGATCGTCTCTTGCGAAGTCAAATGACCCTGTGCAATCTTAAAAATGAAATACTTGCACAAATGAAATCAGAGTTGGATGCGCACTCTAGTGATTCTCAACTTAAAAGGGCTTTAGCTAATCCTCAGAATTTAAGTGAACAAAGACCTCTGGCAATTGATGTGATAATGAAACGAACGGGTCTTGATGAATTTCTAAAAAACACGGTGGATGCCATAATAGAAAAAGTGGTTTTAGGTACGTCAAGCAAAAGTGTGGCTCAACAAGCAGTCGTAACGTTATCAATTAATACCGAGGGAGAGGCGCTCCATGTTCGCCTTTCAGATAATGCAGGTGGCTACCCAGAAAACTATTTAACAGAGACTATTACAAAGCTTTCTATGCCAAGTGAGGAGCGTTTGCGATGGCTTAGTAGCTCCAAAGGAAGTGTTAAGCAAGATGATTTTCACAATTGTTATTTTGGTGGTAGGGGGCTAGGAATGAGAATGTTGTTTGCCTGGATGTGTCATGGAGTTGACTTATTGGAGGCTAATAAAACCAGGCCTTGTTATGACTTTTCTAGCAATCCTGAAACAGCCGTTTGGCTAAGTAATTGTACTACTTCAGATGGCCTGCCTGTGGGGGCCTACATTAATCTAATATCGCCAGTAGCACCCTTAGCCACACCAAGGAAAAGTGCGGTAGTTCCTATGGAATTTAAATTGCCATTTTGGGTTCAACAAGTTACGCGAACGTCTCCTGCTTCCGTCGCGATTACAGACGATGCATTGGAAAACAGAAGCACTAAAGCGTCACCCGAGGCGGAGAGTGCCACAGGAGACTTTTTCTCAATCGAACCTGGGGTATAAATACCTCAGTACAAATCCAATAATCGAATAAAAAACGCACGCTTGAGGCAAAGTAAGCGCAGTTGCTTAAAACCGACTAAACTTTAAAGAAGCGACATGCCATAGAGTTTAGAAGGAGTCATTATGACAAGGAAGTTTCATCAATTACTGATGATTATGCTGTTTTTTCCGCTGTTAGGCCATGCAAGCTTTACCATTGACTATCCTGCGCTTAGCTCCAACCCAGTGAGTTTTTCTTCCGTGGTTGGTATGAGTGAAGTCGTCCAACTAATTGAGTATCGACACTCAAACAGCAATTTATTTTCTACCATAAAAATGCCAGGCATTGCTAAATATGGGCAGGTTATCTTAAGGAACGCCGAAGTGCCGGCTGAAGATTATTGGAATTTTTATAAAAAACTCCAGATGAATACCCTGAGTCGCAGCACCATCATCATCCACGGGCCAGAAAACATGACCTTTACTTTGAAAAACGCATGGCCCACCAAAATCAATGCCAGTGATCCTCAAAAGGGCGCCACCACCATCACAATAGAGAGCCTGTCAATTGCTCACGAGCAATTAAGCATACAAGGGGGGTGAAAAAACCTGGAGCTTCTTTGCGTTTTGTTAACTGCTGAGTAGTATCGAGCCGTATGGCTTTCTAAAAACCACTCTTGCCCTTCGTCTGTTTATTGAAGTCTGTTAAAAGGCATGAAGTTTTTCGCCATTGTTTGTTTGACGTCTTTGATTTGTGAGAATAAGAGAGTGGACGGACAGTAATAAGACAAAGGGCGTCCTTTAAAAAAGTGCCTATAGTCTTTTGAATTGATGAGAGTTTTTGCTTTTAGGGGGTAGTAATAGCCACCATTTTTAAGGTTTATTGGCCTTGTCTTTTTGGGTGAGAGGACGTTTGTTGGCGGGCTTTTTAGATAGATTGTCACCTCAAAGAGATTAACCCCCAGTTGCTCGATGGCATTTAAGAAATGGCAGAGACTCTCAATTCCTGGCCAATAGTGCCCACTGTGGTTAGTCAAACTAATGAGACGTCCCTGCTGGTCTATTTCTAGCTCTCCGGCGGCAATAATGGGTCGCTTACCATTCATTGAGGAATGACAAAGCCTAGGGGCTCCAAGACACGAGCCAAGATGATTAAACACAGACAGTTCTTTTTCTTGATTGAAGGTAAAGGAGATAAAACCGCACTTGCCATGTGAGAGTTTGTTTTCGCCATTAAAGAGTTCTCGTTTTGGGTTGTCTCTATAAAAGCGCCCCTTATGTATGATTAAGCGATAGTCTTTACGTTGCTTATCCGTCAAATACGGAACCTTGTACAAACGATCTTTAGCAAGTGAGGCTTCGTTAACGGTAAGCAGATCTAATGAATGAGTGGACATGGCGCACACTAGGCTAAAAAGCACAGCCTTTATATTATCTAATACCTGCATTATTTCAGGCCTTAATTAAGAAAAAGTTAACAAAAAAACAAGTTTCGACAGTCACTCTGTTAAAAAGACCGTCTTTAGAAGCGATGCTTGCCCAAACTATTTTACTTCCTAAGTTTTTCTTAATTTTAGGGTGGTATTATTTTGATAAACTAGTCCCCAATTTGCCTTTAGTGTATAAGCCTAGATTTAACAGATGTTTAGAATGCGTTTTCATGAATCAGCCGCACCATTTAATGAGCCATTATTTTATCGGCGATTAAACGATGCCATTTCCTTAATTAAACAAAGCAGCTCTCTTGAAGCAAAGGCGGTGATGGAGGCGATTATTGATCACCGGGTAAGCTTGTCATCGTTCTTTTCGGTGACGGACACTCATTATTCTCAGATAAGAGAGATGTATAACCATACACATCAAGACCGACTGCCGGCTAGCTATCCCCCTAGCGATTTAGCGATAAGAAAAATTGAATCAATGTTAAATGGCATTATTTTTGATGGTGAGACCATCTATCTTGATTCTCAGCTCAAACCTAAAATGCTTGCAAGAATCATTATGCATGAGGTTTTTCATCATATACACACGGGGTTAGTAGTTCGAGAAGCAGAAATTTTTTCTGAAAAAACGGCCTACTATCGTGATGAAATACGAGCCCATAGAGCAGAACAGTGCTTATTCCCTAAAAAAATTACTCGCAGCGTTATTGGTGAATTACACGATCGTGTGCAAACTTGCTATAGCGAACTTCTAGAAGATGGAGAAACGCCCTTTGGTTATGTGGATGATGTGTTGGATACTTGTGAGTATCAATTTCATGTTGCGAAAGATGAAGGCTGCCAGAGGGAAGAGCAAGAGGGTGAGCAAAATGAGATTGCTTCTGTTGATGTTTGTTGTGATGAAACCCCATCGCTCACCCAATTACTAAAAAAAATGTTTCAACAAAATGAGAGGATTAATCTCCCTGCCTTATTATTAATTGGCCTTGCTCTTTCTATCACTTGTAAATGTCTCGAACTGCCCCCTCAACAAGGTTTTTTTACTGGTTTAATTCTAGGACTTGCTTTTTGTCAAGCACAAGGCAGACTGTTCTCTTTAAGCGATCTCGAAAATTTGTTGCCCACATTGCAACAAAATGAGCACATTCTAATGCAGCTAGGTAATTGATTATCGGACCCGATTCTATGCTCCTGATCCTTCATAATACGAGCTTTTGAGCGTCAATAAATGGCCTATTCTTCAAAGGCCTTCTCCTCTAACTGTGCTAATTTTGATTGCAGATGTGCTAGAAGGTTTTGAGATTCAAAGGATGGGCAATGCTTGTAAACAGCGCTTGCGTGGTTTGGCTCATCGTTTAATCAAAGCTGTAACATTTGCAGTATTTTTCAGCGTATTTGAGCAAGGTCTTAAAGTTGTTTTTACGGTGCTCATTTCCTTGCATGTAAACGCCGTTTATCGAAACAATTTTGCCTAGACTGAACACTAAAAAACCATTCATGCGTTAGCCCTGCCTGGCCTTTTAAGCATAAGACCTAATTTTCGTCTATGCTTTCACTTATAAACGTTGATTGCTGGAGCAAGGGAATGCCAACGCGAAAGAGTATAATAGCGATGCTGTTGATGGTTTTATTGTCAACTAATTTGTGGGCAGAGAACCGGAAAATATTGATTGGCACCAGCCATTATTTCCCACCTTTTATTATGAATACCAATCTCGAGCAACCATCAGGTTTTGATATAACCTTTGTCACAACCCTGTGTGTACGCTTAAAACTAGATTGTTCTTTCAAGGTTTATTTCTTTAGAGATTTAATGGCAGCGGTTGAAAAAAATGAGGTGGACTTGGTGGTTGGCGCGGTCACCATCACATCATTGCGTGAGAAAGAAGTCCTTTTTTCCACCCCTTATTTGCCAAGTTTTGCTCGTTTTTTAAGTCATAAGAAAGAAAAACTCACTGTTAAAAACATTGAGAGCATGAAAGCGTTTTTGCCTCATTTAGAAGGGAAGACGGTCGGGGTGACTGATGGCACTATGTATGAGCGAGAACTTCGAGCGGTGAGTAATTCTAAAGTGACTATCAAGGTCTTTAAAGATTATCAAAGTGGGGTACAGGCACTGAATTCTGGTAGCATTCATTTATTTTTAACCGATGATTTAAGTGGCACATACTGGGCGATGAAAGTACCTAATGAACTCTATGTCTATGGGCCTGCCATACCGGTTGGGGATGGCTATGGTCTGATTATTGGTGAAAAAGCAATGGATCTTCGAGATCAAATCGATGAAGAAATTCTCAAAATGGAGTCTGATGGCACTTTTTTAAACATCTATAATACCTACTTCGCCATCTAGTACCGTTTCCATTTAGTTTTGACGATTAACGCCACTCTCTAAGGTTCTCCTGAGCGGCATCGGCTTGCAGTCCTAGCACCGCTAAGTCAAAAGCAGATAACAAAGCAGGAGGGCCTTAGAGGGTGGCCTTTTGGGAAAGTCAATTTGCCCAAAACTCATCGTTAGTTTCGCTTGAAAGGACGCTGCCATTCCTGCGCAAAAATGCCTTGATTTTTGAACAGATTGACTTTTGTTAATCGTCAAAACTAAATGGAAACGATACTAGGCCTTTAGGCAAGAAAGAAGGCTTGCAGATCGTTTAGGTAGCGAGAGCCAAGCTCGGTTACCCAAAAGTGCTCTTGGTCAAATTCAAACAGCTCGGTTTTGCAAGCGTTCTCAAAGGCCGTTTTTATGCGAGAGCTTGCGACAAAGGTGCGTTCATCAATGAGTGCTAAGGGCACTTTTTCTTTCAGGCGTAGGGTGTTTAACATAAACTCAAAGAGTTGCTCTTCATCTTTAAGTTTAGTTTCTGAGGCATGAGTTGGCGCTTTCATGTAATGATTGGGGTGAGTCTTTTTCTTGCGTCGAATAATTTGTTGATTAAGCGTTACTTTGCCGCAAGCGCCAGCACCAATGGCAAGGTAATCGCCAAACGTCCAATAATTTAGATTATGCGCTGAGCACTTTGCATCTTTGGCAAAGGCTGAGATTTCATAATGCTGATAGTCTTTTAAAAGATTAAGCCCAACTTGTTCGATGGCAGCGAGCGTGTGCTCATCCGGCAGCACGGGCTTTGTTTTATAAAAAAGGGTATTGGGCTCAATGGTTAGTTGGTACCACGATACGTGAGGGGGGGAGAAGCTAAGCGCGGTGGTTAAGTCTTCTTTGGCTGCTTCCAGGCTTTGTTCTGGCAGGCCGTGCATGATGTCAAGATTGAAATTATCAAAGCCTGCTTGAATCGCGGTTTCAATGGCGGCTTTGGCCTGCTCACTCGAGTGCACGCGCCCCAAGCGTTTGAGAGCCTCATCATTAAAGCTTTGCACACCAATGGATAGGCGGTTAATGCCAAGCGAATGATAAGACTTAAAACGCGCACTCTCTACGCTACCAGGATTGGCTTCTAAGGTAATTTCAGCCGAAGGAGCGAGAGTCAGTTCTTGCTGTATTGCACTAAAGAGCGTGTCATAGCCCTCGGCTGAGATAAGGCTTGGCGTACCCCCCCCAATAAAAATTGACTGAATCGGACGTCCTTGACTGAGGATTGCTTCTTCTTTTAGGTCATTAATCAGCGCCTTGATGTACTCGCTTTCACTGTCTTCTGCTTTTAGCGCGTGTGAATTAAAGTCGCAGTAGGGGCATTTTCTAATACACCAAGGCATGTGAATGTAGAGTGAGAGTGGAATAGGGTGACTCAAGATTAGTTATACTCCGGTGTTGGTGGACGGGGGGTGATGACTTGTCCGATGTCTAGAGTGTGTTTGTCTTCTTCTTTGTGATTATTAAACGACCGGCATTGTATACTTTTTACAATGCTTAAGATAGCCGAAACCCCATATTATTAGTATAATCTCGGCCAATAATAATAAAGAGGATTAAAGATGGCTAAGAGAAATGTAAAAGTTGCAGTAACAGGCCCAGCGGGTCAAATTGGCTACGCTCTACTATTTAGAATTGCAAGTGGGCAAATGTTTGGTCCTGAAACCTCTGTTGATTTGCACTTAATTGAATTAGAGCAAGCCCTACCTGCCCTACATGGCGTGGCAATGGAGCTTGATGATTGTGCGTTTCCTCTACTAAACAGCATTACCTGCACCAGTGATTTTAAGGTTGGGATGAATGGGGTTAACTGGGCGATTTTAGTCGGTTCTGTGCCTAGAAAGCAGGGAATGGAGCGTTCTGATTTATTAGCAATCAACGGTAAAATTTTCACAGAGCAGGGCCGGGCAATCAACGACAATGCCGCCGATGATGTACGCACCTTTGTGGTTGGTAACCCATGCAACACCAACTGCTTAATTGCCATGAACAATGCACCGGATGTGCCGGATTCACAATTTTTTGCCATGACCACGCTTGATGAGCTGCGTGCAAGAACCCAGCTTGCGCAAAAAGCCGGTGTGCCGGTGACAGACGTGACAGAGATGACTATCTGGGGCAACCATTCAGCCACCCAATACCCCGATTTTTATAATGCTAAAATTGGTGGGCAAGCCGCCAGTGACGTCATTTCTGATAAGGATTGGTTGCAGAGTGAGTTTGTACAAACCGTTCAGCAACGAGGAGCTGCCATTATTAAAGCGCGTGGCGCATCCAGTGCTGCCAGTGCTGCTAACGGCATCGTGAAAGGGGTAAACAACTTACTTATGGACACGCCAGCAGGTGAGAGCTATTCGATGTGTCTTGCTTCTAATGGTCAGTACGGGGTTGATCAAGGTTTGATTTTCTCATTCCCATGCCGAACTGAAAATGGTGTGTTAGTGGTGCAAGAAGGGTTGAGTCACAATGAGTATGGGCAAGAGAAGTTTAATCAAACCCTAGAAGAACTGCGTTCAGAGCGTAATACAGTTAAAGAAAAGGGTTTGATATAAGGTCAAAAAGTGGGAATGAGGTCGAGGGACTACCCCTGCGGAGCACAAGACTGTCACATAAAAAGAAGGAGGCATTGGCCTCTTTCTTTTTATGCGCCACCCTGTTGTCAGAACTTTTTGAAAATTATTAAGTATGGCCCCTCGGGGGGCACTCTCTAGTGGCTTATCTTTGGATGAAACAGAGGACTGTTTCTTTAATGCTTTTACAGACAAATCTGGTATCTGCATGCGTTGTACGATAGGGTGCCAGTGCTTTGTCTTCTTCGTCCTTGCTTTTACCAGATGGTGAAAAGGTTGCCTCTTTTAGACTCAAGAGATCAAAGCTTGCTTCATTTTTATCGCCAGTAATCAGAGCTTGCAGTCCCAAAGTTGAAAGGTTTTGTCCAGGTTTGCTGTTTTTAGCAAGAGTCATTAAGGTGTGATAGGCGCCTTTATTGCTGTTAAACATAATAACACCATTCATTTTATCGAGAGCCCCCCACCAAAGTGCGGCCGCTGGTTGTGCTCTATGAGAGCCTGCTATAGCACTAGTGCTTATAAAAACCATCATCAAAAGTGTAATTTTCTTCATCACAATCTCCATGTTCTTTCTCTAAAGACTAGCAAACATCAGGCCAATACTGATAATTCAGGAATTTTTCTCATGTGGAATAAAGGCAGTGAAAAATTGAAGAAGCCCACAGGCTTCTGAGGCGGAGCGTATTGAGACAAAACCGATGATTAAAAATCATCGCAGTTCGTCGAGGGTACGTGAGCACCTTTTTAAGCTAGGTTGGTTAGGGCTGAGCAAAATATGGCGGTGCCAAGAAAGATGTCCCAAAAGAAGTGCCAAGCCCACCAGTCTTCTTCAAGCCGTCAGATTTTGTTCAGGCCTAACGAACGTAGTGAAAAAAAGAGCGGAGCGTACTTCTGTACGTGAGCACCTTTTTAAGCTAGGTTGGTTAGGGCTGAGCAAAATATGGCGGTGCCAAGAAAGATGTAAAGATCTATAAGAGGCCTAGTAAGGGACCATATGAACCTAGTCTCCTAGGTGGGGATCGAATGTGTTGAATCAGGCGTCTTGCTCCAGAGGCATAAGCCTAAGGCAAGCAGGCTCAACATCAACATCAGGATGAACCCCTTTCATATAAGCATTGGTTCAAAAAGATATTACTAGGCCAAAAGGAATTTTAGCATTATTGGGGTTAGGATTCATCCTCAGTGCTGCTGCTCTCTTGAATTTCTACGTACTCTTTGGATGCATCAACTCGTTCCTTTAGCGATTTTCCAGGCTTAAAGTGGGGAGAGTATTTTGCTTTGGTAATGACTTTCTCGCCAGTTTTCGGGTTGTGGGCGTTTCTTGGAGGGCGATAGTGTAGAGAAAAGCTGCCAAACCCGCGAATTTCGATGCGTTCTCCATTACTTAGGGTTTTGCCCATGGTTTCAAGGAGCATATTGACACTCTGGGAGATGTCTTTTTCAGGGATGTCTTTAAACGTATCGACAAGCTTTTGTATCAATTCTGACTTAATCATGGCGGCCTCGTTAGATCCCTACGCTCTTAATTTATAGTGTTATTTTGAGTATACAACAGCATTTTCATACGTCAATTTTTACCCAAGCTTTTGACTACGAATGTAAATATAGACAGGGCTTGCCCCCCAACTGGTTGGCATCACCGTCTCTTCAAGCAGCTGAAATCCCGTGATGGTAAGAGGCTTACTCACTAAAACCAGCTTGGTATTTGAAGCAAGGCTCAAAAATTTAGTCTGAATGGCTTGCCAATAGTCACCAAAAAAGGCCGTTGCTGAACAAAAAACAATGTTTGCTTCGGAGAGGTCACTTTCAAGAAAGTTGCCAAGTTCAAACGACATGCGTTGGTGGTCACTTTGAGGTAGGCGTGAGCGTATTTGGCATGCCTTTTGATGTAGCGTTTCTAGAAGCTCAATTCCGACACATTTTTGGCAGCCATAGACTAAGCAGGTGGCAACAACGGCCTTACCAAGGCCTGAGCCTAAGTCAAAAAACACATCAGTTGGCTTTGGTTTTACCTTATTCAAGGTAAGCAAAAAACCTAAAAAATCAATTTCACCATAGGTTAGGCTTAAATCATCGTTGTCTTTTCGTGCCGTCTTGGAGAGAACAAAACCATTTTCACCTGTAAAAAGGGTATCAAACGTTTTTTGCTTCTGTTTAATCTGGTAGCTTTTTTGCCATCGTTTCAGTTGTCTTTTCTGTACCCACACTTTCCATAGGCTTGATAAATATTTGTGTTTTTTGAAGCATCGATTCATAATCACCGAGGTTTTAATTTAAAAGGATGTTCTAATGCCAAACTATAGTCTATCAAACCTATCAGCAACCGCGGCAAAAGTCCCTTATCTGGGCTATTTTTTTCAACCCTCACCTTCTAATGAGACACCTAAGAGTGCAGTGAGTGAGAATCAAAATCCTCACAAACGCGTCGAAGGCGAGCGCATGGTTGAGCCAGTATCTTTGTCTGAGTTACACGAAAAGTTAAAAGAGCATAAAGGGAATTCCGGGGCTTGGAAAAGTTATGTAAGTGAACAAGGTGCGCTAAAGCTTCCTCATGATCGCTTGCTGGAATTACTCGATTCTCGTTTTGAGGCTCAAAAAGAATTATTTAAAGAGCGAAAAGAGCTCTATCAAGATCAAAAAAATGACACTATGATTA
Source organism: Legionellaceae bacterium (assembly GCA_030148065.1). Classification (GTDB taxonomy): domain Bacteria; phylum Pseudomonadota; class Gammaproteobacteria; order Legionellales; family Legionellaceae; genus JASBUC01. Next base: position 23,001 of record JASBUC010000034.1, read on the forward strand.
AGGCATCAGGCATGACGGCTGCCGTTAGTGGTAGTTACAGCTTCCTAGATACTTGCTGGCAGTTGCTTCAAAGTGCAACGTCGTCCAACGATGAGTCATTAGGCCATTCAAGACTAGCAATCTTTGGTGTTTTTGCGGTGACTGCGGTTGCGTGCTTAGCAAGAGTGTATAACTACAATCAAAGAGCGACCACTCTAACCGAGCAAATAAATGAGATTAATGCCGAAGTACACTCGCTGTTAGCAGGCATTGAAGAGACTCATAAGGAAATTTATCAAGAATACGCGGTGAAATTTGGCCTAAAGCGCGTTGAGGAAGATGAGAGCATTGAGCTTTCAGCTGATTCTACTGATGATAAAAGCCAAGGGCCGGAGACTCCTAAACTAAAAATGGCGTAACGACTTTTTTAGCTCTCGAGTGTTAGCGAGTTCTTTTTAGCAGCCAGGCCTATGGTCTGCAAGGCTCTGGTTGTTTGCTGGGAGCACTGCATGTAACACTGACACATTGCTGGATTATTCTGACTCGGAGTACCTTGTTGATAGCAGACAACTTCTTCTAATAGGGCTCCGAGCATGCCTTTTCTTTCCTTGATGGCCTGTTTGATGGCAGGCTCTAACGCAAGTTCTGCTAGGACTGCGTCCATTGGGTAGTCTAGTAGGGCATCAAAGCAAGATGTTAAGCCTGTTAAATAACAAGGGAGCGTTTCTGTATAACCTTGTAACTCTGCTAACATTTGACACATTAAAGCGCGTTGTAGGGCAAGTTGTATTAAGGCAAGCGGTTTATTGGTTAGTTGGCAGATGCTTAACATCAAAGCCCACTTAGTCAAGGCACCAACATCAAACAATTTTAATACTTCTTCAATAGAATGAGCATGATTTGCTTCTTTAAATAGGGGTTCATTAATCATATTAAGTAGCATTTCACTCAGAAAGGCATTGCCTGCAAAGTAGGCTAAAAGAACGGACTCTTTATCATGGCTGTCTGCTAGGTGAGCTAAAAACTGCTTTAGGTTTTCAAGATCGGCACAGTCACTTTTTTTTGGATAAGCCGGCGTTTCAATAAATGATCCCATGTAGAGAGAGAGCTCTTGCTCTTTTAGCTTTGAAAGTTTTTGATAGTCAAAGACATCGGTTGCAATTACTGACTGTGGTAAGAGGCCCTCTAGAGTATTTTCTTGTTCGAGGATTAAGTCTGAGTCTGCAAAGAAACGTAAGGTTTGTGGCGGCTCAACCTTTAAAAGGCGATTATATGTAAGTAAGTGTGGATCGAGGTAAATTTCAAACCCCTCAGAAACGGAGTCTACTTCTGCTTTAATGGTTTGAATAAATTTTTCGACGTCTGCAAGATGAGATTTATCTAGTTTTTCATTGATAAAATGACAGCCAATTTTGGCGCCAATGGCAAAAAAATGCTGGTTGTAAATTTTTTGCCGACTTAGCAACATAGACACCTTCTAATCAATGCTGTGTTACTTTAAGGCTTAGACCAGTTTTTAAAATATGTCCAAATTTGTCTAACTATCGGTCTGTTGGTGGAATGTTAACAGGACCTAAAAAAACAAGGTGCATCTTTGGCAAGAAGAATATACTCTTATTGTTTAACCACAGAAAATTGAGAAAGGGAGCAATGAAGAAAACAATTCTTAATTCGTTTCATCAAGAGTTAAAGGGCTCAATGGTTGATTTTTTTGGCTGGGAGTTGCCAATACACTATGGCTCACAGCTCGAAGAGCATAAGTCGGTGCGAGAAAACTGTGGTGTGTTTGATGTGTCGCACATGACGGTGGTTGACATTCTTGGTGCGGGTGGCAGAACTTTTTTGCGATACTTATTAAGCAATGACATTGATTCTCTTAAACGACCAGGTCAGGCTTTCTATTCTTGCATGCTCAATCCGCACGGCGGTATTTTAGATGATCTCATTGTCTATTATCGAGCACCTGATAACTTTAGACTGGTATTAAATTCAGCAACTCGAGAAAAAGACATGGCTTGGCTACGAGAACAGTCTGGCGATTTCTCGGTTTGGCTACAAGAGCGCCATGAGCTTGGCATCATCGCCGTGCAAGGCCCTAAAGTTTTTTCATTTCTTGAGAAAACCTTTAACCCGGCCCATCTGGATGCGGTCTCCACCCTACATCCTTTTGAAGCGGTTGACGTGCAGGACTGTTTTTTTGCACGCACGGGCTACACCGGAGAAGATGGGTTTGAAATCATTGCCCCACCTTTGCAAATCAAAGAGTTTTGGCAATCGTTGATTGCGGCAGGGGCGCAACCCTGTGGTTTGGGTGCACGAGATTCCCTGCGTCTGGAAGCAGGCATGATGCTCTACGGCCAGGACATGAATGAAGCGACCTCACCGTTTGAATCAGGATTGTCTTGGACGGTTAAATTTTCACCAAAGGATCGAAATTTCATCGGTCGTGGGGCTCTACAGGCCTTGAAATTAAAAAAAATCAAACAGAAAATGGTAGGCTTGGTATTAGAGGAGCGAGGCATTATGCGTGCAAAAAGCAAAGTGCTTGATGCTTCTGGTCGCCCGGTAGGCGAAGTCACCAGTGGCGGTTTTTCTCCAACCTTAAATAAGTCAATCGCTTTTGCTAGGATAGAGAGTGATGTTAATAATGAGTGTCTTGTCGACATTCGTAATAAGCCGCTAAAGGCTAAGATTGTTGCCCCTCGTTTTGTTAAGAACGGTAAAATTTTAATCAACCAAGATTAGGTAGAGACATGGAACAAAATTTAGAACAGTATCGATTTTCGAAGACTCATGAATGGGTTTTAAACAACGACGGCATCGTAACAGTTGGAATAAGCGAGCATGCCGGAAATTTATTAGGCGATTTAGTCTACATCGAGTTTCCAGAAGTGGGCGATCATTTTAATCGCGGCGATGACATGTTGGTGGTTGAGTCAGTAAAAGCAGCCTCTGATGTCTATGCTCCTCTCTCTGGTGAAATAGTTGAAATTAATGATGCTCTTCAAGACAACCCAGGTGACGTGAATGGCTCGCCTTACCAAGATGGTTGGTTGGTTAAATTGAAACTTGATCAAAACTCCCTAGAGGATTTATTAACCTTTGAACAGTATGATTCTCATATAGCCGAGGAAGCGTAAGCAATGCCTTTTATTCCCCATACAGAAGACGACGTTCGCTGCATGAAAGACGCCTGCAAGGTGAGCGGGGTCGAAGACTTATTTGATGAAATTCCCAAAGCACTTATTTCGTCGAGCTTGGATGACATTCCTGAGGGTTTATCGGAGTTAGAGCTCAATAAGTTGGTGGCAGAAAAGACGGCTCAAATCGACAATAAGTGCTCCTTTCTAGGGGCGGGCGCATATCTTCATCACATTCCGGCCGCAGTTTGGGAGATCACTAGTCGTGGCGAGTATCTAACGGCGTATACCCCTTATCAGGCCGAAGCAAGCCAAGGCTCGTTGCAGTTACTCTATGAGTTTCAGAGCATGATTGCAGGCTTAACTGGAATGGACGTTGCCAATGCCTCTATGTATGACGGTGCGTCTGCATTGGCGGAGGCTGTCTTAATGGCGGTGCGTTGTCAAAAGAAAAAGCAGGCAAACTGTGTGGTTCTTGCAACTACCTTGCACCCATTTTACCGAGAAACGGTTAGCAACATTGTGGGCAATCAAGGCATCGAATTAATCGAGCTGCCCTTTTGCCAAAAGGCGGGGCGTTGTGATACTGCCAAACTGAGCATTGACTACCCAGAAAATGTTGCGGCGGTCATCATTTCGCAACCAAACTTTTTTGGCAGTTTGGAAGAAGTAGATGCACTGACCGATTGGGCGCATTCATTCAAAGCAAAAGTCATTGCTTGTGTAAACCCTATGTCGCTTGCCTTACTTAAAGCACCGGGTGAATGGGGACAAGAGGGGGCAGACATTGTTTGCGGTGAAGGCCAGCCTTTGGGAGTGCCGCTTGCCTCAGGTGGGCCTTATTATGGGTTTCTTGCTTGTCGACAAGCACTCATTCGGCAGCTGCCAGGGCGCTTAGCAGGCAAGACCGTTGATGTAGACGGCGTGGAGGGCTTTACGCTAACCTTACAAGCAAGAGAGCAACACATTCGACGCTCTCGGGCAACCTCAAACATCTGCACTAACCAAGGTTTATTGGTCACAGCCTCCACCATTTACATGAGTCTATTGGGCGAACGTGGCTTAAAAGAGGTGGCCAAAACCTGTCATGTAAACACGGCGTATCTATCTAAAGAATTACAAAGCATTGACGGTTTGAAGCAACCTTTTAGTGCGCCTTTTTTCCATGAGGTGGTCATTCAATTTGATGGCCCACTTGATAAGCTTTATGAAGCACTCGATCTGAAAGGGTACAGTGCTGGATTAAAACTCAAGCCATATTTTGACACGTTGCAGGATTGCATATTGATTTGTGTGACAGAGACAAAATCTCGAACGGAGCTCGATGATTTTGTGCAAGCAGTAAAAGAGAGTGTGCAGCAATGTTCTTTGTAAAGTTACATTATTTGGTCTCAGATGAAGAAATTAGACAATACTCTCAGGCCCATCGAGATCATTGGGATTTTTATTTTCAAGAAGGACGCTTAATTGCCAAAGGCCCCATGCTAGTAGCAAAGGGGGAAGTATTAATTTTGCTAGGCAATGATCTTGAAGAAATTCAGCAAATGATTGAAAAAGATCCCTTATCGATGGCTGGGGTTTGTGAGTATGCCATTACCCAATTTAGCGCTACTAAATGCACAAGTGAGCTAAAGTCGCTAATTTTTAACGCACCTTAAGTGGGGAAACATGTTAATATTTGAACAATCAGCCAGTACTAGGACTTCCAATGCGCAAGTAAGGCGCACGGATGAGGCAATTACGGACATTCCAGCAACTTTTTTAAGAGAGAGTTCGTTGGGTCTACCAGAGTGTTCAGAGTTACAAGTGGTTAGACACTACACGTCCCTGTCAAAACAGAACTTTTCCATTGATACAAACTTCTACCCACTGGGTTCATGTACCATGAAGTACAACCCGCGCGGGGTGCACAAAGCCGCCTCTGATTCGAACTTTCTAAATTGCCACCCGCTTAATGAACACAGTCAAGGCTTTTTATCGTGCATGCACGAATTGCAAAGCTATTTAGCTGACATTACCGGCATGAAGTCGGTTTCTTTAACCCCGATGGCAGGCTCTCAAGGTGAGCTTGCTGGGGTTATGATGATTCGAGCTTTCCACCGCGCTAAAGGTCAGTTGGAGCGAAATGAAATTTTAGTGCCGGATGCCGCTCACGGCACCAATCCTGCCTCTGCTGTGATGTGCGGGTTTAAAGTGCGAGAAATTCCAACCGCTGCCAGTGGGGACATTGATTTACAAGCATTAAAAGAAGCACTGGGTCCACAAACGGCTGGGATTATGCTAACCAACCCCTCGACACTCGGAGTGTTTGATTCTCAAATTAAAGACGTTGCTGATTTAGTGCACAAAGCAGGTGGGCTACTCTATTACGATGGTGCCAATTTAAACGCCATCTTAGGGAAGGTAAAACCCGGTGATATGGGCTTTGATGTCATGCATTTAAACCTTCATAAAACCTTTGCGACCCCTCATGGTGGCGGGGGCCCAGGAGCGGGACCTGTGGCAGTCTCAGAGCGCCTTGTACCCTATATTCCTGGCCCAACCGTTATCAGAGAGGGTGATAAGTATCGCTACAGTACCAGTATTGATGCGCCTCACTCCATCGGGCGTTTATCCGCTTTCATGGGTAATGCTGGCATTTTACTGCGTGCCTATTTATACATTCGTCTTCTTGGTAAAGATGGCTTAAGACGAGTCAGTGAGTTTGCTACCTTGAATGCAAACTATGTCATGAGTCGTTTAAAGGATGCTGGGTTTCAACTTGCTTACCCTCGCCGACGTGCAAGTCATGAGTTCATCATTAGTCTGCAAGATCTTAAAAAAGAGACTGGTGTTAGTGCCATGGATTTTGCCAAACGCTTACTCGATTATGGCTTTCATGCCCCAACCACCTACTTTCCGCTTTTAGTGCCAGAGTGTTTGTTAATTGAGCCTACAGAAACAGAAAGCAAAGAAGAGCTGGATCGGTTTGTCAGCGCAATGTGCGCCATTCTAAAAGAGGCCAAAGAAACGCCTGAAAAAGTTAAAGGGGCTCCCTGGACCATGCCAATTAAACGCTTAGATGATGTTAAAGCGGCCAGAGAGTTGGACTTAGTCTTTAAAAAAGAAGACACAGATAATTCTTAGTACGCCACATACATGTGAATCCGAAGTCGGACTAAAAATTTCCTCCAGCCCCCTACTTCCCGTGCTTTATGCGCGGGATCTAGTTTATTTGGCTTTTTGGATGCCGCGCATAAAGCGTGGCACGTTGGCGTAGACGGGTTCGGATTCACATATATACACGAGATTCTTAGTAGTCCATATATGGAGCGGATGGTTGTGGGGGCGGCATTGTTGTCTCCAAGCCATGGTCTCTGACTTCAGGCTTTTTCGAGGCGTGCAGGCTCGCAAATAAGTTGTAGCGATTTAGCATGTTAATTGTTTCAGATTCTATCTTTTTTGGCAGTGCTTCATTGAGCGACTTAGTGTAACTAATAAGAGCGATGCCAAGCACAAGTAGACCCACGAAAACGCAGACGGCAGCAGTAATGGTCAAAGGCATAAAATAGCCTGCCAGAAAGGCCGTGGAATAATAGAGGGTATGCAGAGTATTGCAGGTTGAATAGCAATCTCGTTGCAGAGCTCGTTTATTGGCGGTATGCATCATGCCTTTCATTGCCTCAGCACTTAATGTCTTTTTGTGAGGTGCGTTGTCATAGCCTGGACAGGTTAGGGCTCTTGTAAAGTAGTAAGCCTGCTCAAACTCGCTCTCATTAAAGTTTTTTAGTATTTTTTTAAGTTCTGCTCGCAGCACCTTGTCTTCATCAGTAAACTTTTCATAACGAGCTCTGGCGGCTTCCTCATCGGCTTTGGCTTGTTGGTAGTCGGCTCTAAGACGGTGCTCTAGTTGTGAGCGTTTTTGCCGTTGCTCTTCTATAATGGGGTGGACCATGTCTTGGTAGCCCTTAAATTTGATGGAAGAAACGACATTTTTGAAGATCTTCGTTACAATGTCAAAAATCGTTACCATGAGTGCAGCTAAGCATGAGCGTTTCTATCATTGTTGCGATGGACAAAGCCGGGGGGATTGGCAAAGATAATGGGCTTTTGTGTCATCTGTCAAAAGATTTAAAGTATTTTAAAAAGATAACCACCGGTCACACCATCGTCATGGGCTATAACACCTATCTTTCAATCGGTAAACCTCTGCCTAATCGGCGAAATGTGGTGCTCTCTACTAAAAAAAGAGAGGCAAGTCCTAACATCATTTTTTATACAAGCTTGCAGGAATGCCTAGAAAAAGAGGGGCAAGAGGGGGGGGAGCTTATGATAATCGGCGGTGGCAGGCTCTATCAGCAGGCGATGTCAATTGCAGATAAGCTCTATATCACTAGGATTCATCACACATTTGAAGCCGATACTTTTTTTCCAGAGTTTGATGCAAAGCTCTGGCAGTTAGAGAGTGAGCGGTTTGAACCCAAAGATGACAAGACCCCCTATGATCTAAGTTTCGAGGTTTATACCCATCCTTAGTGTGATTGAATTTCAAAACAAACGTGGGGGGGCTTTTTAGGGTTAAAGTCCTTGTCGATGGTCTTAATGGTAATGTCTCTTATTTTAAACTCTGCAGACAGTGATTCATCTAATTTAAATTTCTTGGCATTGCAGGAAAAGTAGAGGGTGCCATGCGAGGTTACACAGTTCATGGCAAGACGAATTAATCTTCCATGGTCTCGACAGACATCCAAGGTTTTTTCTGTTTTTTTAGAGTTGGAAAAACTTGGGGGATCGAGAAATATAAGTTCAAATTTTTCTTGGCAGTTTTCTAGGTATTGCTCGACGTCTTGGTTTATAAAATGGTGTTCTCTAAGATTAAACTTATTGAGAGTGAAATTATCTTTTGCCCAGTTTAAGTAAGTTTTTGAGAGATCGACGTTGGTGGTTGTGGCCCCAGTAGTTGCAGCATGCAGGCTTGCAACCGCCGTGTAACAATAGAGGTTTAAAAAGTTTTTAACTTTTTTTGTTTCAAATTTACAACGTAGCGGGCGGTGATCTAAAAAGAGGCCAGTGTCTAAGTAATCATGTAAGTTCACAATGCACTGAATAGAGCCTTCTTTGACCTTTAATCGCTGATTTTGATCGCTTTGTTTTTTATATTGTGAGCTGCCGCTTTGGCGCAATCGTTGTTTTAAGATTAAATTTTTCTCTGAGACGCCTAAGGCGTTCGGGACCACTTTTAGAATTTCTAAAAGCCTGGCCTCTGCTTTTTCTGGCGGAATGTTTTTGGGTGCACGATATTCTTGGATTAAGGCATAATTTTGGTAGAGATCGATGGCGGCACTGTACTCTGGTAAGTCGGCATCATAGACGCGAAAGCATTCAACGTTGCTTTGTGTTTGCCAACGCTTTAGCTTTTTTAGATTCTTAACTAGGCGATTGTAGAGCGGGTGGTCAAGTGCTGGACTCTCAGTACTTTGCTCTGTGAGTTTCGTAAAGCTTGAGGCTTCAAGGCAGTATAAATGGCTCGCAAGCGGCCCATTAAAAAAGGCGTATTTTTTTTTCAAGCGTAGAGTGGTTGCTTTGACTAGCATTCGTTCGGTACTTAAAAGCGCGCAATCAAATCCTGCCGGCAGAGTCAAATAGGCCTTGCCAATTGCCTCATAGATAGGAATTAGGGCAAGGCGTTCATCCAAACGTTCCCCATAAGGCGGGTTTGAAATGAGCAACCCTTTTTTGAGTGACTTAGGGGCAGAAAAGTCTTGGACTGTCTGCTGCTTAAAGTCGATAAGCCCATCAAGGCCTGCAAGGTGGGCATTTTCCTTGGCTTGATTAATCGCGGCAAGACTCTTGTCATAACCGATGAAGGGGGCGATTTTTTGTCGCTTTGCCTTTATCGCCAGAGTTTCAAGTTCTTGGCGTATAGAAAGGTATAAGGGGGCGTTGTGTTTTTTCCAGTGATCTAAATTATGATGTTGTCGCAACAGTCCAGGTGCGATGCCTAAAGCCATCATAACCCCTTCAATTAAAAGTGTGCCTGAACCACAACAAGGGTCTAAAAGCCCATAGTGCTCCGCGTCTTGCTTATCAAATTTAGCACGCTTTAGAAGGGCTGCTGCTAAGGTCTCTTTAATGGGGGCACGCCCTGCTTTTTCTCGGTAACCACGTTTGTGAAGGGCGTGCCCTATGGGGTCGAGATAGACGTTCAAGGTTTGGCGCTTTAGCGTTGCAAAAAGTAAGATGTTAGGCGTTTCTTTATCGATGTTTGGCCGCGTATTGGTGTTTTCCATGAAGTAATCACAAAGCCCATCTTTTAGTAAGAGAGCACCATACATGCTGTTTCGAATGTCTCGAGATTGCCCTCGAAAGTCAATTTTTAGCGATTTTTCTTGGTTAAAATGCTCGAGCCAACAATAGTCTTTGGCGGCCTGATAGAGGCTTTGTTTGTCTGTAACCTCAGCCTGAAAGAGTCGCACGAGCACTCTTGAGCCAATGCGTAGGGATAGGCAAAGTTTATAGAGCATCGACAATGAGACCTCTGCTTCAATGCCTTGATGGTTTAAACGCGTAGGCTTGACCCCAAATTCAGCAAGCTCTTCTTCGAGTAAATACTCGAGGCCTTTGGCAACGGGGATGAAAATGGCATATGAGTCGCTCATAAACTTAATCCTGACCAAAAAAGAGACAGTTTAGCACAGTCTCTCTAAACTTGAAATGCAAGCTTAGGTGTGGGGCTCTTAATTTGGTATGGATATTGCAGGATAAATGACAAGCAAGCCTAGCCCAAAGGAACTGACATGTTGTCCAAAACAGCAATCCAACCTCTCACTCTTAGCCTACTGGTTGTGCTTCTCTCTTCTTGTGCTTCAACCGGCAGACTCTCTGGCATCGAGCACAACAATCAGTTTGTTAAACGAATGGACGCACCCATTTCTCAATACGCAAGTTTATCCAACAAACCATGGCCAAACATTCATCTCTCAAAACGCTATAAACCAGGAGAGCAGTCCACAGAGCTTGTTTTAGTGCGTCAACGGCTTCGTTTATTAGGCGATTTGCAAACACAATCACGGCAAGCGGACTTGTATGATGAAGCGCTTATTAATGGTATTAAACGTTTTCAAGCGCGACACGGTTTAAAAGCAGACGGGGTGCTAGGTGCTTCCACCATCAAAGCGTTGAACATTACCCCAAAAGCGCGCTTAAGAGCGCTTAAGTACAGTCAACGAAATTGGTCCAAGCTACCAGAGAGCAATGAGCCCTATGTGCAGGTCAATATCCCAAGCTATGAACTCTATGTCCGTCAAGGTCAACAAAATGCGCTCAAGATGAATGTGGTGGTGGGTAAGAAAAGCTGGCCCACGCCGGTGTTAAATTCCGAGATTAAAACCATGGTGTTAAATCCTAAATGGAACGTGCCAAGAAACATTGTTGAGAAAGAAATTGTTCATAAGATGGTTGACGATCCGAACTACTTGTTTGAGCAAGGGCTGCAAATTCATGCAAGCTGGAAAAAAGACGCTGAAATAATCGATCCTACTACCATTGCTTGGGAAGACTACGTAGGTCCCAAAGATTTACCTTTTAGGATTTCACAAGCAGCGGGTGAGAGAAATGCCTTAGGGCAAATTAAGTTTATTTTTCCAAACGATGAGCAAGTCTACTTGCATGACACACAAGCCAAAAGCTTGTTTGCTCACCCTAAGCGTTCCTACAGTCATGGTTGCATCCGTTTGGAAAAACCGTTGGCCTTGATGCAAACTCTGGCAAATCTCTCATCTGAGTCTCATTTAGAGAAGGCAGCAGTTCATCTAGAGAGCCAACAAACTCGCTACCTCCCAGTAAAACCCATTCCCATCTACATTACCTACATGACTGCTTGGGTTGATGAACAGGGCGTGGTGCAGTTTAGACCCGACATCTATGGTCATTTTCAAGAGCCTGAAACGGCTATTATTACCCCCTCAATGGAGACAGATAATTCAGTGCAAAGACAATCCGTTTAAAGATTGTTCCGGGATTTAAAAAATCGTTGCGAGTGTTTTTTGTTTGCCCTACCATCGCAAAAAAAAGTGATGATAAGGAGTGAGTATGTCTACAGGAGCTGCGAGTGTTTTTTTCAAGGGGGTTGGCGAATTTAAAGATGGGGTGACTCAGTCGGCCGCAGAAGGGGTTAAAAATTCGAGATCGCATCAATTAAGTCGAGCCCTATTTGCCAATGAAAGAGATTTAGATGGGTTTGAAGGCAAGGCTTTTCGTTTTGGTGAATATCGACTACAAGGGCAAGACAGCGCCGTGGCACAGGCCATCGAAAATTTTGAAAAAGCTTACAATACCCTAGTGTCTGTTGATAGACGTACCGCAGTGTTTACCAGCGCCTTTTTACTCTCCTGTCTTGTTTCTCCTTTTACCTACGTTTGGCTGAGTTGGTCATTATCAACCATTGGGGTCGGTGGTGGTTTTTTATCACTTGGCGATAGAAATGCTCATTTTAATAATTACTTTGATGCGCGTGAAAATCTAAAGAAAGCCTTAAAATGGATGGTGGGTGAGGTTGCTGAAGAAGACGTGGCCTTGGCTGCACAAGAAGAAAATGTTTTAAAAGCCACTGAATTACTGCTGCCAGTGATGAAAGAGCGAGAAGTTGGCAAGCTTGCTGCCCCCGGCACGCTTGACGCTTTGATTCATGATGACGTTGAAGCGGCGATTTTGCGAAACGTGCGTGCACGTTTGACAAAAAAAACACCACCAGTGGATGAGGACACTAAAAGCTGGAAGGAAAAATACTTTAAAAAGGAGCAATCAACCATGCACTTTATGCTCTATGGTGATGGCCGAGGCTCCCCTTTGGATTTTGCTAAAGGCATATGGTTTTTTATCTACAATTTGTTTGCCAGTGCAGTGAACTGGGTGAAGGGTGAAGAGCAAGTGAAGCCTTCTAACATTGCTCAGGACGAAGTGCCAAATTTATCGCCTTAGTGCCTTAGCGAGCTCCTTAGTGTAGCCGGCTCATAAATTCCGTCTTGTTCTGAATATACTCAGAATACTTGGAAATTCCCTTTTTTAGGTCTGGCAATTTTCTGCCTGTAGAGTGTTTAAAAGCAAGTCATAGATGATCTATGGCGCGTTTTTAAACGTTTTACAGGGTGAAAATGGGTATCATAAAAATGGGCGTTTCCAAGTATTCTGAGTATATGAGTCGATTACTAAGGCGGCTTGGGTTACAATAAACGACTTTTACCCGCACTTGGTAGAGCCATGCCTAAACGTCTCGATCTTAAAACCATCTTAGTGTTAGGAGCTGGCCCAATTGTTATCGGGCAAGCCTGCGAATTTGATTATTCGGGGACCCAGGCGGTGAAAGCCTTGAAAGAAGAAGGCTACCGTGTGGTTTTGGTCAACTCAAATCCCGCAACGGTCATGACCGACTGTGAGTTTGCAGACAGTACTTACATTGAGCCTGTGCACTGGCAGGTGGTTGAGAGCATTATACGGCGGGAAAAACCAGATGCCCTATTACCCACCATGGGTGGTCAAACAGCGCTCAACTGTGCTCTTGATTTGGCTCGAGAAGGGGTGCTTGAACAATACAATGTTGAATTAATTGGCGCCAGTCGTGAGGCCATTGATAAAGCAGAAGATCGAGAAAAATTTCGCCGAGCGATGGAAAAGATTGGTCTTGAGATGCCACGCTCTGCCATCGTCCATTCTTTGGAAGAAGCCCACCAAAAACAAGCACAACTAGGCTTTCCTGTCATCATCCGGCCCTCTTTTACCATGGGTGGTACCGGGGGCGGCATTGCCTATAACCGTGAAGAGTTTGAAGACATTTGTCAACGCGGGCTTGATTTATCACCAACGCGAGAATTGTTGCTTGATGAGTCAATCTTAGGTTGGAAAGAGTATGAAATGGAAGTGGTGCGAGACAGCCAAGATAACGCCATCATTGTTTGCTCGATTGAGAACATTGACCCGATGGGGGTTCACACAGGCGATTCGATTACAGTTGCACCTGCACAAACCTTGACCGACAAAGAGTATCAACACATGCGAGATTGTTCTTTGAAGATCTTGCGAGAAATTGGGGTTGATACTGGTGGCTCCAATGTGCAATTTGGGCTAAATCCTGAAGATGGACGCCTAGTGGTGATTGAAATGAACCCGCGGGTGTCTAGAAGCTCTGCTCTTGCTTCAAAAGCGACCGGTTTCCCCATCGCAAAGGTTGCCGCCAAGCTTGCCGTTGGCTTTACCTTAGATGAGCTTAAAAACGAGATAACCGGTGGTAACATGCCGGCCTCTTTTGAGCCAACCATCGATTACGTTGTGACTAAAATTCCGCGCTTTAATTTTGATAAATTTCCCCAAACTAATAAAGTTTTGTCGACTCAGATGAAGTCGGTTGGGGAAGTCATGGCGATAGGGCGCTCGTTTTGTGAGTCCTTACAAAAGGCGATTCGAGGCTTAGAAACCGGCCGTGATGGCCTAAACAGTTTGTCCTCACCCGAGACAGAAGGGGACCTAAATCAGCTGATTGGTTTGTTACGAGCGCCTTCACCAGAGCGGCTTTTGCATGTGGCTGATGCCTTTCGAGCAGGGCTCTCCCAAGACGAGGTGCATGATTATTCTAAAATTGATCCTTGGTTTTTAAGAGAAGTTGAAACTTTGGTGCAAAAAGAGCAGGCACTAGCCGGCCTAACGCTCGAGTCGATAGAGGCGCATGAGATAAAAGCGCTTAAGCAATTAGGCTTTGCTGATTCTTTTCTGGCTCGAGCGCTTAAGGTGAGCGAAGCACGTTTTAGAGAACACCGTTTAAGCTTAAACGTCAAGCCAGTTTATAAGCGCATTGACACCTGTAGTGCCGAGTTTGACAGCCCAACCAACTATTTCTACTCAACCTATGAAGACTACTGTGAAGTCATCCCAGCAGAAACGAATAAGAAAGTTATCATTTTAGGCGGGGGCCCTAACCGCATAGGACAGGGCATTGAGTTTGATTATTGTTGCGTGCACGCAGCCCTTGCCTTTCAGGAGCTTGGCTACCACACCATCATGATTAACTGCAATCCTGAGACGGTCTCAACCGACTATGATGTCTCTGACAGCCTCTATTTTGAGTCGCTAACCCTAGAAGACGTGCTAAACGTTATTGAGCTTGAAAAGCCCATGGGGGTTGTGGTCCATTACGGCGGCCAGACTCCTTTAAAACTTGCCAGTCAGCTTAGTGACCATGGGGTTAAGATTTTAGGAACCAGTGCTAAGGCCATTCATTTAGCAGAAGATCGCGATCAATTTTCTCTAGTGGTGAAGAAGCTCTCTTTAAACCAACCGGCAAACGGCACGGTTCGCAGCATTGAAGAAGCCCTTAACGTTGCAAAGGCCGTGGGCTTCCCAATGGTTGTGCGCCCCTCTTATGTGCTTGGGGGGCGGGCAATGGAAGTGGTTCATGATGAAGAGGGCTTAATTCGTTATTTAAACGATGCGGTCACCGTCTCAAATAACTCGCCAGTGTTACTCGATAGTTTTCTAAACAACGCCATTGAATTGGACGTTGATGGGGTCTCGGATGGCAATGAGGTGTTAATTGGTGGTGTCATGGAGCACATTGAACAAGCGGGGGTGCACTCTGGTGACTCTGCTTGTGTGTTGCCACCATTTAGTCTGTCGGTGGTCATGCAACAAGCCTTGATTAAACAGTTCAAAGCCTTGGCACTTGAGCTTGGTGTGGTAGGCCTAGTGAATGCCCAATTTGCCATCCAGGGAGATGACATTTTTGTGCTGGAAGTAAACCCGCGGGCGTCTAGAACGGTGCCATTTATTACCAAAGCCACCAGCCTGCCGCTTGCCAAAATTGCAGCCAAATGCAAAGTGGGGGTGAGTTTAAAGGCACAAGGCTACAGTAATGTACAGCAGCTGCCTGCTTTTTATTCAATAAAACTGCCAGTCTTTCCCTTTGCCAAATTTACCGGTGTTGACCCTATTCTTGGGCCTGAAATGAAGTCAACCGGAGAAGTGATGGGAATTGCCAGTCGCTTTGGTCAAGCTTATGCTAAGGCTCAATTAGGGGCCGGCTGTCAGATTGATAAGCGGCGCAAAGTCTTTTTAAGTGTGAAGGACTCAGATAAGGCTCGCGTTGGTGAGATTGCCCAGCGTTTAGCCGATCTTGGCTTTGAAATCATCGCCACAAAAGGCACGGCCATGGTCTTATTGGCAGCCGGGATTAATTGTCAGAGAGTAAACAAAGTGATCGAAGGCAGGCCGCATATTGTCGATCACATCAAAAACGATGAAGTGGATTTTATCATCAATACCACCGCCGGTCGGCAGGCGATTCGAGACTCTTTTGAGATAAGACGAAGTGCCTTATCGCACAAAGTAAGTTACACTACTACCCTTGCTGGCGCAGAGGCGGCTTGTCTTGCCATGAAATATGAAGAACGAGAAGTGGTTTCTCGACTACAAGCGTTACATGAAGAATAAATGAGGTTGTAAGATGCAAACAGTACCAGTGACCCTAGAAGGGGAAAGACAATTACGTGAAGAGCTAGAGCATTTAAAGTCCGTAGAGCGACCAAGAATCATCGAAGCAATTGCCACTGCCCGTGAGCACGGTGATCTCAAAGAAAATGCCGAATATCACGCAGCTCGCGAGCAACAAAGCTTTGCTGAAGGTCGTATTCAAGATTTAGAAGGCAAGCTTTCTAACTTGCAAGTAATTGATATCACACAAATACCTGCCTCTGATAAGGTTATTTTTGGCTCGACGGTAAAACTTTATAACGTCGACACTGAAAAAGAAACCACTTATAAAATCGTGGGTGAAGATGAAGCCGATCTCGAGCATGGTAAAATTTCTTGCACCTCACCAATTGCCAGAGCTTTAATTGGCAAAAGCCTTGATGAGGTGGTTGAAGTTAGAACCCCGGGTGGGATTGTTGAATATGAAATTGCTGAAGTACTCTATCAATAGGTCCCAATGATCCGAAACCCTTTTACCCCAGCCTCAAGCAATAGCCATGGAACCTTACTGATTAAAAGTGCCCTGGAATTGGTGATTGGCGGGCGAGTCAGCCAGGTCAAGATTGACAAACCCTCTTTCAATGCATTGAACATTTCTGCACGCGTGCTTGAAAAGCAGAAGGTGCCTTATCGCACTCATTTACAATTTGAGTTGGATAAGAGTGGTGAGATGATTGCTTTTAATTCTTATTGTAATTGTTATGCTTACAGCGAATGTAAACACGCTGCAGCCATCTTGATTGCGCTTTTACAACGAGAAGAGCGGACCGAACTTCCCCCTAAGGTTGAGCGTTGGTTTGGTGATGTTAATCTAAATCAAGACTCAAAATCCCCAGATGATCTGCTCATTCACTACCAGTTAAGCTTTCCAAACGCCCTGAGTGAAAAAGCAGAAGTACGAATTTTTAGCCATAAAGTGCTGGAAGCTGGCCACCTACAAAAAGGAGAGATCTTCTCATTAGACGGCGATGCAGTGAGCTTAGTCAGCAACCCGATTGACGAGCAAATTATCAATCGTCTAAGACAGCAAGCTCTGCATAAAGAGAGTTTAGTGGGATCTGAGCATTATTTACTGAGCAGTGATTTGGTTCTACAAGCATTGATGCAAAGTGGGCGCTGTTTTAGTAAAGAGGCACCTCAAAAAGCCATCCGACTAGGAGCCACAAAAGAAGCCATCCTTTACTGGGAAGTGCAAAAGGATGGTTCGCAGTTAATGAAGGCAAGAACCAATGAGGGCCACGATCAAGTCTTTCTTGTTGAGCAACCATTTTATTTTAATCAAGAAGAACTGGTGGTGGGTAATCTTTCTTTGCCGTTAGATCCTAAAATTGTAAATACCCTGTTGCTCTCTCCTGCCATACCAGTTGAAAAAGTCAAAGCGGTCAGTGATAAGCTAAAGCCTTTGATTGGTGCAAATTTTCTCCCCAAAACGATTACCATAAAATCGGTTTTAAAAAACATTACGCCTAGCATGAAGGTGTACTTTAAAACCTTTGAAGTCTTTGAAAGCCAAAAAAGTACCCTCGCGTATCAAGTCAATGGTCAAGTCATTGGGCTGCGAGTGAGTTTCCAGTACAATGATTACCCGGTTGGCCTTCATCTTGGAGGGCAAAAATCCAAACTGTTGGTCATGGAAAACGGTGAGCTTTTTGAAATAGAGCGTGACTACCCACAAGAAGAACAAGCTTTTCTGCAATTAAAACAATATCTATTACTAAAACCACTCAGCGGTCTTTATCAAATAAAAAGCTCTGTTTCTGACAGACAGCAGTATTTTTTAGTCAGCAATGAATGGTTAACTCGCGACAGTGAGGCTTTTTTAGAAGAAGGCATTCCTAAACTTCAGGAATTTGGCATTCAATATTCGATTGAAGCGCTTAAGTTTCATCAAGTTTATGTGGCCGAAGAAGGGCAGTGGCTCTCAGAAGTTGTGCCCAGTGGTGAAAATTTTTTCCAGTATGAATTAGGTATTTTATTTGATAATAAAAAAATAAACGTGTTGCCGCTTTTATTGGATTTACTAAAAAAATACGATTTAAGTGAGCTCTTAGTGCTGGAAGATACACTGCCTTTGACACTAAATGTTGATAAACACACCAAGCTTAAAGTGCCTTTGGGCCGATTAAAATCGATGCTCACCATTTTTGGGGAGATAATACAAAAACAGTTGAGCAAAGCAGAGCCTCATCTGACGCTCTCTAGTGCACAAGCAAGTCTGCTCTATGAGATGGAACAAGCCAAAAACATGGTGGCGCTGCGTTGGCTTGATGATCATAAATTTCGGCAGCTCGGTAAAAAGCTTAGTGACTTTACAGAAATTGAGCCGGTTGACCCTCCTCTGAACTTTAATGCCAAGCTTCGTGATTATCAGCTCTTTGGTCTTAGTTGGTTGCAATTTTTGCGACAATATCAATTTGGTGGGGTGTTGGCTGATGAGATGGGGCTTGGTAAAACCATCCAGACCTTGGCCCACTTAAGCTTAGAAAAAAATGCCAAACGGTTGAATCGACCCTGTTTGATTGTTGCACCGACTTCCTTGATGGGCAATTGGGCCTTGGAGTGTGAGCGTTTTGCGCCAAATTTAAGTTACTTAATTCACCATGGTGATAAACGAGAGAAAAATGTTACGCTTTCTGACTATGACATCGTTTTCACCACCTATGCCTTAATTGCTAGAGACAAGGGCTTGTTTTTGGAGTCTGATTTCTATTATTTGATTTTAGATGAAGCGCAGAACATAAAAAATGCGGCGACAAAGACCACCCAAATTCTCTTGCAGTTTAAAGCAGAGCATCGCCTTTGTTTAACAGGAACCCCTATTGAGAACCATCTTGGCGAGTTGTGGTCCTTGTTTAATTTTTTAATGCCGGGCTATTTGCTGGATAAAAATAGTTTTAACAAAGAATTTCGTCACAGCATCGAAAAAGAGGGCGATGAGAACAAACAAGCTTTGCTTCGCCAAAAAATAAAACCATTTTTATTGCGCCGGGTAAAAAAAGAAGTCGCGATGGAGTTGCCTGAAAAAACCGAGAGCATTATTTCGGTAGAATTAACTGGTCGCCAGCGTGAAATCTATGAAAGCATCCGTTTATCAATGCAGGAGAAGGTTCGTAACGCTTTAATGTTAAACGGCTTAAATCGCAGTCACATTGTGATTTTAGACGCGCTCCTACGCCTTCGTCAGACTTGCTGCTCACCAAGGCTTTTAAAGATGGATGAGGCACACGATGCAAACTCTGATAAAGTACAAGCCTTGTTTGAACTCTTGCCTATTTTAATAGAAGAAGGGCGAAAAATTTTACTCTTTTCACAATTTACTTCCATGATTGAGCTGCTGGAAAAGGAGATGGAAAGTCGGGACATTTCTTATGTCACGCTCACGGGTAAAACTAAAAATCGAGAAAAAGTGATAGAGACCTTTCGCAATACCACAATACCGGTATTTTTAATTAGTTTAAAGGCAGGTGGTACTGGTTTAAATCTTACTGAGGCTGATACCGTGATTCATTTCGACCCTTGGTGGAACCCACAAGTGGAAAATCAAGCAACGGATAGAAGTCACCGCATCGGCCAAACCAAACCTGTGTTTGTCTACAAGCTTATTTGCAAAGACACGGTTGAAGAAGTCATGCTAAGCATGCAAGCGAAAAAAAGCGCCTTAGTCGATAATCTTCTAACCCTTAGCAAAGGGGAGTCTTTAAAGCTTACCTTAGACGACGTGAATGCCTTGTTTAACATCCAGAGTCCAGCGACGTCTTAATCTTTGAGATCGGGAGTGTTGGTGTTCTTGTGATGCCAATTGGTGAAGGGCTACTCTTAGCAAGCGGTTCAAGTTTTTCAAGAATTATGTCCCGGCGCCGTTTCTTGCCAGAGCCGTTTGGGCTTTTTGTTAAATTAAAATCCTGATTTTGTAAACTTCGATGGGTAAAGAAACTTCGGCCGGTAACCCTCGAGTGTTTAAAGTAGCTGTTTTTAAACGATCTTAAATAGACTTCCCTTTGTAAATTCTCTAGTGACAGATCAGTACCTGAGACGTAATCAACGGCTAGACCAACGCAAAAAGCAGCATCCGAGTCTAGATGTTCAATGCTGTGTTTTTTGATAAACGACACAAGTATTTGATAGTAGACTGGGTTTGGTGGTTGCAGCCCACTATCTTTTAGTGTTCCACTGACCGTTGCTAAATTGGTAAGAAACTGATTAGGAACGTTATTTTTTGTGGCAGATACTGCTTCAAAGATGTGACAAAACGTTATGCAAAACTCTTTATTAAAATCGCATTGATCACCTGCTAAGCTTTCTCGTTTATTTGCTAAGAAATTAATGGTTTCAAGGTAGCCGATGGCTGCAAGAGTGCGGTGGTGTGGGTAGGCTTTTTTAAAATCCCCCGTTTTGATGTTGCCAGTGGGTAAGGCGATGACGTTCTCTCGGTAGCGTCTTAGCCGTTTAAAACCTTCATTTTTTTGTTGGGTGTTGTCAGGTACGCTGTTATCAAGACCAAGCATAACTCTTGGCATGACATCTCGAAGCAATTTGTCAAATAGGCTCGGCTGATAGAGTCGCTCTTCTGAATTATCGGGATCTAAAGCGCGCCTCATCGCCCCGTCTTTTTCAGCAAACCCTAGCACTAGGGTCTCATTAGGTCTCTCATTTTCAGCGCCGTCATCAAAATTATCGACGGGAATGTTGTCAGAATGGCCGCCATCGTAGTGGCGCTCACCATCAATGTCTACAGTGGCAAATAAAACAGGCAAGGCACTCGATGCTTGAACGATTTTTGCAACCTCAACATTTTTTTGGTCACAGTTATCACAGCTAAAAATATTTTTTTGGCTGGTGGTTTTGTTATTGGTGTTTATATAGAGTTTTTTAAAGTGCTTTGGTGCGAGCTCGTTAAGTAGTGCAAGATCATTAAAGGTAATGGTATCAGGGGGGGAGCCTGCTTTCTTTGTTTGGTAATGCTCTATGATTGCTTCTGCTTTGTGTTTAAGATGGGTGAGCTTAAAGTAATCATCAGCCTTTGTTTCTATGTTAGGCAGGTTTTCGAGTATGGCCGTAGAAATTTGTTGTCTTAGAAAAGCAAGCAGAGGTTCTCCGTCATAAAAATATGCGATGCCTTTGCTTTTACCATAAAGCGTAGTAATTTTTTGCTTTAGGATGGCCTCATTAATTTGATGCTCACTGGCGCCAAAGGCCGTGAGTGCCGCCATAATCGCGCCAGCCGAAGCACCAGAGACGGCCTCAACCTCATCGAGTACGCCAGAGTGTTTTAAAGCACGGTAAGCCCCTGCTAAAAGAACGCCTTTGGCGCCACCACCACTAAATACTAGCCTTGAAATCTCGGACATTGGTCTAAAAATAATTAATTTGGGCCAATATAACACTTTATTATTAAAGAAAGATTAATTCAAAAGGCTTAATATTGTCTTAAAAAAAATCAAATAGTCTAGAATATAATAAAGATACTGAGATCCCCTAACCTACGTTCCGCGGCTTGTCCGCGGAATCCATGGTTAAGAAAGATCTGGGTCCCTCGGACAAGCCGAGGGACGTAGGTAGGGTGGAGATACGAGATACGAGATACGAGAGTCGAGATACGAGGTTCAAGGACCAAAAGGATCTCGAACAAACTATGAGGCGATAAAGTATTACTTTTCTAGAGGAAAAAAAATGGCAAGTGTAGGTTCGCTTACAAGCAACGAGACAATACAAGACAACCAAGCAAAGTATCAGCAAGCTTTAACCAAACTAGCCTATCAGCGCGCGTGTGAAGCTGTCACAGACTCTCAAAGGGTCGGATTTGATCTACGTGGGCGGGCAATCTTTACCTTAGAGCTCAATGAGGCTGATTTAAAGTGTCTTTTTAAAGAGTGTGGTTGGCCAGAACAACACTCCCCTCCTGTCAAAGAACGGTTATTAGCGCAGTTAGAGCTCTACACCGGCATCAAGACCGCAAGCAGTGTTCGCTGTGCACTCGATGTTTATGGCAATGAGGGCAGCTTTGAAGGTGCGACTGCCCCCTTAAGAGAGGCTTATGAAAAACTTTATCCTGAGTATAAGGCAGGCTTGCATGAGAATGATCTGCGAGAGTACATGAGTGTAATACCGCTCTATGAAGAAATACTAAGTTACTTAGATCATTATCATCATTCAATCTTAAGTTATGAGGGCTTAGAACTAAGTAGTGCGCAGCAGACAGGGATAGAGCATGCCTACGGGGTAGCAAAAGAGACGCTACAAGAGCAATTGGTCGAGATGACGAAAGGGTTGTCTTCAAGCAAAGGCGGCATTGCGGGTTTAAATAAGGCATTGGATGGGGTACGAAAGGGGCTTGCCTTAAAGGTGCGAGATGCCTTCCTTGATGAGTTAGAATATAAGTCAGAAAGCCTATTTAATACAATCGATAAAGGTAAGTTTAAAGACCATTTTTTGCATACCGCTGCCCACCAACATGACATGTTGGGCACAGACTTTGCCAATGGTACGGTTAGCTACATTACAGAAAGTGGCGATAGAACCGCTCATAATAAGCCTGAATGGGAAGCGCTTGGTAATTGTGAAGAGGACGAATGCCCATCAGCATTTCGAGCGCAAACTAGGCATCAATTAAGTGCAGATGGTCAAATCACACGAAGTGTTAGTGGGCGCGTTAGTGCTCGTATTCCATCGGTTGCCGATAAAGAGGCTAAAGACGAAGTAGCAGAAATAGCGCGGATAAAAAAGATCCTTACTAAAAACTACCTCGATCTGGCGGCGCAAAAGCCAGATGGTAAGCCGGTTGTGTACAATCTTTTAACCTCTCTAGAGGGCATTGCCGCTAATCAATTGGACGCCATTGCAACCCTGAAAAAATACGGCCTTAAAGGGCCATTGGATGGTAAGAGAAACAACCAAAATAAGTCGGCTGATTTGATTATCAAAGGGGTGCATGCCTATAACCAAACAGAGGAGGGTGACAAGGGACTTATTTTTCTACAAAACATTGGGGTCAATCATTTTACCGAAAACTTGGGAAATTTTTGGCTACGAAAGCCAAGTCTTGTCAATGAGGCCACCCTCATGGCTGACATGGCCATGCTCTACACACTCTATAACAACAATCAAACGCCAACGCCAACGACGGTAGAGGAAAAAGCTCTGCAACAAACGCTAAAAACAGCGTATGAGGATGTCTTAGCTCTCTATAAAGGCTTCTTAGAAGATCCACAGCGAGCGAACTATTTTGCAGGCTCTCGTGAGGGCATTCAAGCGGTAAAAAAGATAAAGGCGCTTAAAAAGACGCTTAAGAAAGCACCTTTGAGTCCTTCTTTAGAAGCAAAAGAGGGTGATCGCATGAGCACTCTTGCCTCCAAAGCATTGGCAAGGATTTATGCCAACGATGATCATTACAAGCAAGAGTATGGAAACTTAGTACAAGCACTCTCTATCTTCTTAGAAGATAAATCAATGAGTGGTTGTAAGAGTGCAAATGAGCGAAACGAAGACGTGCAAAAACGAGTAGGTTTGCTAATTGCGATGGAAAATAGATTAAGAGACGAACCTTTATCTTTTAATTTAGCGGCAGAGGATCAAGAGCGCTTGGGGCTTTCAAATGAAGAGGCAGAATTAATTAAAGCCTTACAAGGTGATGATACCGAGGGTTTAAGGAAGGCTTTGGGGGTTGCGACCAATGCTCATCGAGCGTATGGTGATGAGTGTTCTTTTAGTCATGCCGATCAGCAATCAGCGTCAAAGCTCTCACTTATTTCCAAAAATTTGGCCTTGGCCAAAGGCATGGTGCAGACAGGCTTAGTGTTGATGGAGCTGGTGCCAATCATTGCAGGCATTTCAATCCTAGCGGCCCCATTTTTGCCGCCACTTGGCCTATTTGGTCTTGGCATTGCCGCCACCCTGGGCTTGGTAGCAGGCGCCTCAATGCTTCTGGGACTGGTAGTAACAGGGGCTGGACAGAAAGTCGGATATGACACCAACACCGCGTGTGAGCAAGAAATGAAGAACATTCAGAATAAACATTCTAAAGCCCTGCAAACACACAATGATAAAGGACGCGGTGTGAGCAACCGTTTGCAGACACAAAATTCGAAAAGCCCTAGCGTTAAATCGCAAGGGGCTAAAGTTGCCAAAGAGTTGGGAACGAAGTCTTCTAGGGTTCCTTCAAGTAGTTTCTCTGATGAGGCTTGTGCTGATATGAAAACAGCTAAGAACGTCTCGTCAAACCAAAAATCGATTCGTCGAGAGGATTATGAAGATCCGGAACGTGACGTTGTTCCAGACCCTCCCACAAGAAGCCAAAGCTTTCGTCCGGGGAAAAATAATTATAATTAAAAACAAGAACCGTCGATAAATAGGCGATCTCGCTTGTATTTTACAATCATATTGCGGTTATTGCGAAGGTAGGAGTTAAGAGTGGCTCGGTCTTTGGCTCGGATGGTTAAGTAGCTGCTGCCACAGTGGATAAGGTGAGTGTACGGCTCACGTTTGGCAATGCTCGCATCAATGTTGCAATAGCCATATTTATTAAGCTTAGAGCAGAGACTAAAACTAACGGCAAGGGCGTTGAAAGAGAGAATCATTAAGCTTATCCCGATAATTAAGGACAAAAAAAGTACTTTCTTTGCTTTGGGTGATCGATTTAGTCTCATAACGGCTGGCCTTATTTTATTCCCCTTCTGATAACTGTAGCACATGATGAAAGCAGGCATCATTCACCTACCTTTGGTGAAGAGGTATGTTGACGGAAGCGAAGGGGAGGCAATGTTTATGAAGCTTATGTGAAAGTTATTCATAGGAAAAGCGGTTAAATGTGGTCTATAAGTAATATATATAGATCAAAAGGTTTAACATATGAGCATAGAGGGTTTTAAAAAAACACGCTTTTCATTTAATTTGTTAACGTATAAGGTAGATTCTCCTAATGCTGTTGATAATCTTATTAAACTAATTAATACCAAGATGGAACAGTTGAGTGTAGAGTTAAATGCTCTTCACAAATTACCTAGAGATGATTACAACTACGATGCAATTGAGAGGCAAGAAGAATTGATTGAGGATAAATTAAAATTGCTAGGCCAGTCCAAATTAGCACTCATGCCACCAGAAGCAGAGTCAACTAGCCGTGCAGATAGAGCTAACACCTCAAGAGCTAGCACTCGAATTCCAAGTGCTAAGAAAATAGAGACTTACACTTCTGGGGAGATTCAACAAGCAATAGCAGTAGGTAGTACGCCAACGTACGATTACCAAAATGGCAAAGCACGTTCAGCACGAGACGCTAGTCAAAATTCTCGATGGCTTAAGCATGCTGAGTCCAGAATCATTCCAACAAATAGTTCAGCCACTTCTCGTAGAGGAGTAACTATTGCAGAGCCAGCAACAGAGAAAAATGATCCTTTAGTTAAACTTGAAACCTTGAAAGATAGCAATAAGTCAGCGATGGTTGGTAGCACGGCAGCTCTAGTGAACCATACTATGACTTTGCTAAATCAAAGGACATGCACTGCTGAGCCTTCTAGGCCAGGCTTTTAGTTGCTAAACATGAGTGAGGTTGTTCTTGTTCTTCTTTCTTTAAGCTTGGTTTCTTATGTCTTAAGGTCTTAAGGCGTTTTGTGACTTTAGTGGTTGCAATGTTTGACTCTTCAACAATATTTGACTTGCCTAGTGAATCATTTAAAGACGTATAGGTGCTCTTGGCTTCGGTTGGTAGTTCGGCTAAATAGTAGCTTCGTGGATCGGCGGGTTTTCTGCAAGTAATCGACAAAGTGGTGTAATTTACTGTCACAAAAAAGCCCGCTAATTTTTTAAAAAACCGCGTTGCCTTGTTGTCTTGTTTGTGGGGTTTTTCAGCATGATCAATGGGTTGACCGTCAAGATGTTTTATCCCGTTGATAATGGAAAATGTATTGCAGCGATAGAAGCTTGCTTTGACATTCTCTTTTATAATAATCCAACCAGGACCGGTCTTATATTTAAGGTTATTAATTTGAGCATACCCATCATTTGAGTCCAATGCTTCTTGTAAAGCTTTAGTTTGCAATCTTTTGATTGTTGCTAAGATTTTCACATCTGGTTGGTAAGAAAAGGTCACTGGTGATGAGAGAGAGCCCTCTAATTGAACGTTATCATCTAAGGCTTTGGTGAGTTTCAAGGAGACATTACCTTTGAGCATAATGGTTGAAGGGCCATCAATTTCCCCAAGGACCAACTGTCCTGTTCCAGAAAAGCTTAGATTGGCATTCTTTGAGAGCAAGCCTTGAAAGATAACATTACCACTTCCTTGATGCTCAAAAGTAAAGTTTTCACCCACTGATTTAGAAAAGGTGAGATCCCCACTGCCTGAGCTTGTAATTCTTGCATCTTGGTCTAGTGATTCTTTAAATAGAATGTCTCCCGATCCTTGATTGTGAAGGGTAAATTTTTTACCAACTGGGCCGGTTACTTCTAAATCACCTGATCCTACCTTGGTAATAGCCATCTCCTCGGTAAGCTCTCCTATGGAGCGATCAAAGCTTTTGGATAAGAACATCTGGTGGGGCATGCGTGACTCGCTAATAGAAATAAAGAAGGCACTATAGGTTTTTTTTATTAATTAAACATTAGCAGATTTTAAATTAAATGATTATTTATTACAAAGAATGCAAAAATCCAGGTCTGTTCATTGTATGAACAAGGAGAATTCTTCTCTCTAGGGTGTCTTGTTTTAGTGAGGGCTTTAGTTTTAGGATCCAGGATATAGCATATACCCGTGAGACTCCAAAATGCCCATTTTTATGATACTTAATTCCAC
>JASBUC010000022.1 GCA_030148065.1 Legionellaceae bacterium
GACGTAATTAACAAAATCGACTAAATTATCTAAAAGCGCTCCATCAATTTGAGGTGTCATTAGTGTTACTTTACTGGCGCGAGCCAAGGTGCCATCAATGGCGTCGATTAAAATGGCTAAAAGCATCATACTCAAGGCGGCAACGGGCTTGTCTTTGCCAATAAAATAGATGGTTAAGAGTGCAACGATGGAAGTGCTTGCGGTTAGGGTATGGATACACCATGCTCTAAACGTTAGTAAGTGGCTTGGGCCTTGCTGGGACATGATTTATGGTCATTAAGAAAGATCGGGAAATAATATAGAAAAGTGTTAATTAAATCCATACCTAAGCTCTCAGAACATAAACAAAATTCTGCTTAAGGTAATGCTTTATTGTGCTAAATGTACCGGTTTGGGTATAATATTGGTTCTATACCCATGATACTTCGAAATGCCCTTTTTTAGGTGTGGTTAATTTCATCCCAGCGGCTTTTCTAAAATAAGTCATATCCATAGTTCTGGCGCATTTTTGATAAGGTGTTGGGGTGGAATTAAGTATCATAAAAATGGGCATTTTGGAGTCTTATGGGTATATACCCAAGGGTTCCTCAAAACTTAAGAATGATTGTTTTTTTTCACTATGAAGGATAGCGCGTTGAAGCTAAAACCCAAGCTTTTGCTTAGCACAATTTTTGCTGTTTTATGCCTTCTGGGTCTTGGCAATCTGTCGATGCAATATTTTGTCCCTAAATTGCCCACCTACCATCAAAAGATTGAACGATATTTATCTGAGGAACTTGGTGCGCACGTACACATTGGTCAATTGAAGAGCAGTTGGCGCTGGGGCCTCCCTATTCTGGTAATAGATAATTTAGTCGTACGTAATGAGCAAGGACTGGACGTTGTCATGATTTCAGAGGCCTCAGTCGGTCTCAACTGGTGGCGGAGTTTAATTAATTGGCAATGGCAACCTGGTTTTATTGTCGTTACTCAACCAAAAGTGATTCTTAATCAAATCAAACCAATTGCTCTAGCAGCGCATCGCTGGCAGGATTTATTTGTCTTGCCAGGCATGAAAACAGGGGCTTTGAAAAAGGGCCAAACTTCTGAGCAAGCAGTCCTTCATTGGTTGGCAGAACAAGATCACATTCTTATCAAAAATTTATCATTATTTGTTAAAAAGGAAGGGGGAGGGATCTTGCCCTTTTCTGCGTTGACTTTAAACATCGCTAATAAAGGAACCAACCATCACTTGAAGTTAACCTTTCATTTGGATCAGTTAACGAAAACCAATGTCTATCTCATTGCTCACTTAAATGGCCAGGACCTAACTCATTTACAAGGCCAGCTCTATCTTCATGCAGAAGAAATCATGCCTGCCCAATGGTTTAATTTTATTTGGGGTCGTTCGTATCAATTAACCAGTGGGAAAATCAACATTGATTCTTGGTTAAATCTAAAGGATGGACGCATAAACTCAACACAATCAACCATTGATGCGCTAAATTTAGGTGTCTTGAATACGAAGAGTAAGCGGCGTTTGTTTTTTCAGAATTTTGATGGACGTTTAAATAGCGAAAATAAGAACAATAAACAACGGATAATCTTGGATAAAATTCATCTACGATCCGGTGACAGACAGTTAAAAAACAATAAAGTCATTGTCTCACAAGACAAGCAAGACCGAACCATTAACATCAAAGAGCTTGATTTAACGTTACTGCAAAAAATATTAAATTTTATCAACGTTCCCCCAAATTACGTGGGCTTAGACATTCAGAGCAAACAACTTAGTGAGAGCGTCTTTCTCAAAGGTGCTGCTAGGAATACTGAATTTAAGTTTAATGATCAGGGTTTGAGTTATGCAAAGGGGCACGTGTCAAATCTTGCGATTAAGAGTAAAAAGAATGATTTCTTATTAAAAAATATAAATTTTTCTTTTCTGTATGATAAAAAAGCGCTTTCACTATCCCTTCAATCAAAACTTACTTATCTGGATGCCCCATCCTTTATTGCAAAGCCAACTTACTTAAGCGCTTTAACAGGGGAGCTTGAGATAAATCAAGTGAGCAAAACGCCTCAAGTTTGTTGGAAGGACTTTAAATTAAAACACCCATTTTTAAACTTTAAATCAGCAGGGTGTTTGAATGAGATAAACACAAACGCACCACGCATAAATCTCTCCTTTGACTTTTCCTCCACTCATGGTGAAAAGCTTCCCTCTTTCATTCCTAAAGAAGGGCTTAATGCCAAACTCACTAGTTTTCTAAATGAGTCTGTATTATTTGCCCCATCCATACATGGTTATGGTAGTTGGAGAGGGGAACTATTTGAGTTTCCTTATCTAAAGGGAACTAATGCCGGAAGTAAAGGTGCGTTTTATTTATCCGCTAACGTTCAAGATTTAAGCATGAAGTACCATAAGGATTGGCCGGTTGCTGTTGTCTATGATGGAAACATTAAGGTTGAACAAGGAGAGGTTGCTATTGACCTTCTAAAGGGGCGCACACTAGACATTCCAATTGAAAATGTTCACCTAAATTTAAAAAAACACCATCAGCATGAACAGTTATTAATGCGAGGCTCTTTCAAGACGGGGGGCAAAGAGGCAAGTCAGTTTGTTAAACAATCAGCTTTAGTTGAAGATCTGGCCTTTTTAAATTATTTCCAAATTGATGGGCCTTTGTCTGTTTCAACGCAACTGCGTTTTAATTTAGACGAGAAAAAACCTGTGAGAGCCGTCTTCGGTAAAGTCATGCTTAAAAACGCAACGGCGTCATTTATTAAAGATCCCAGTTTTAAAGTTGAAAATCTAAGCGGAGAGGTCAATTTTTTCCAGCATGGTGTGACTAACTCAATATTACAAGGCTCACTGTGGCAGAGCCCTGTTACTTTTTCTTTAAACAGTGAAAATCGCTTACCCTACAAAATGACCATAGGTCTTAAGAGTAATCTTTTGATAGATAAAGTCAGTAAAGAGCTTAATTTGGATCTTTCTTTTATGAAAGGCCAAATGAACACAGAGCTTTTTGTAGAGAAAACACCTTCAATGCCCACCCTAAATTTCAAAGGGGTGATGGATTTAAAGAAGGTCAGTGTTGCTTTACCTGCGCCCTTTTATAAAGAAGAGAATAGTAATAAAAAAATTGAGATGACTGGTCAAATTTTGCATGATGCCCTAACAGATCTAACACTTAAGATTAAAGATGAGCTGAGTTTACGCTATCGACAACAATCATCTGTTAATAAGCTTGTAATAAGAACGGCTCCTTTGCAGATAGCAGATTGGTCCAAAACGTTTAACTCTCTTATGACTGGCTTAAAAGCAAAGCCCTGGTTTCAAACAGATAATCCACGAGATAATTTTCAAATAAACAGTGAGGGATTATTTTGTGAGAATTTCATAACCCCCCCGGTTCAAATTAGTTTTGATTCTTCTAAGCTTGGCACGGAAATACATTTACAGGGAAAAGACATCGATGGAGTGATTAGCGATCCAAACTATGTCAAAGGTACGATTGTTGCCAAGTTTAAAAAATTAAAATTAACGTCTAATTCTACAAACCTGGTAAGCAAACAGGAGGAAGAGCTTACTTTTCCTGATTTAGATCTAAACATTAAAGAATTACAGATCGATGATTTAAGCTTAGGTCGTTTAAACCTAAGTACTCGTAATCGACTTAATGCATGGATGATTGATCTTTTTAATTTAGAAAATCAATACAATACACTGAAACTAAAAGGTGCTTACACAAAAGATAAAAAAGAGCTAACCGAAATAACAGGCTTTCTACAAAGCCGAAATCTTGCCGAGACGTTCAAAATGTTAAAAAAAGAAGTGGTTGTTCGCTCTAGCAATGGACTGCTTCGATTTAACTTATCATGGCGTGCCGCACCCAATAGCCTTTCAATGGAAAAATTGAAAGGCTTTTTTTCCTTGATGATTAAAAAAGGTAGCATCACCCACTTAAATCAGGAAATGGAGGAAAAAGTAGGGATAGGGAAGCTATTAAACATATTAAGTTTGCAAACCATTCCTCGACGATTGGTGCTGGATTTTAATGATCTTAAGATGGGGTTACCATTTGATAAGCTCTCTGCAGAGCTCAAGGCGGATAATGGGAATTTAAAGATTGTTAGAGCTGAGATGAATGGCCCTGTAGCCTCTGCTCGTTTAGAGGGGGCTCTCTCACTTATTAAACGCTCTTATGATGTGAAGGTGTATTTAGATCCACATGTTACCTCAAGTCTGCCAGTTGTTGCCGCCATTGCAGGGGGGCCTATTGCAGGCGTTGCTACTTGGCTTGTTAGTAAGGTTGTCAGCAGTGGTATGAAGAACTCTAAAGCTTATGCCTATCAAATTAAAGGCCCTTGGAACGATCCCTTAATTAATCAACTCTAACACAAATCCTTAGGCCATAAGATCTAAAAAGGACTGCCCGTATCGCTTAAGTTTAACTGATCCCACACCAGAGATGTTGGCCATTTCATTCAAACTTTTCGGGCGCACTCTGACAAAGTCTTTTAGTGTTGAATCATGAAAAATAACATAAGGTGGTAGATCTTGTTCTTTAGCAAGTTTGATTCGTAAGGCCTTTAGATCTTCAAATAGCAATTTATCTATTTCATCTTCAAGCTCAATGACATCAGACTTCCTGCCTTGAGGCTTGCTTTTCTTTGGCAGGTTTTTGAGCTCTAACTGATATTTATCTTTTAAAAACTGTCGTCCTTTAGAACTAATTCGGATAATGCCGTGTTCTAAAATGTGTACAGTTAATAAGTCCAAGGCGACTAGTTGCCGAAAGATGCTTTGCCATTGACGTTTGGAATACTGCTCACCTATGGCAAAAGTTGACAGTGTTTGATGTTGATTCTGAACAACTTTATCAGTCGCTTTTCCGAGTAACACATCAATGACATGACCTGCCCCAAACCGTTGTCCTGTACGATAAACCGCTGAAAGTGCTTTTTGTGCATCAATGGTTGCGTCAAATGTTTCGGGCTTTTCAAGGCAGTTATCACATTGACCGCAGGGATCGTTGCTTTCACCAAAGTAGTTGAGTAAGACCTGTCTTCGACAATTAACGGCCTCGCAAAAATTTAAAAGGCAGTTTAGTTTTTGGTGCTCTACTTTTTTTTGCTGAGCACTGGCATTTCCGGTTTCTATAAAGTGCCGATGTAGTGCTGTGTCGTTAAGGCCATAAATCATTAGAGCATTAGAAGGCTTGCCATCGCGACCTGCTCGTCCGGTTTCTTGATAATACGCTTCTATGTTTCGTGGGATGTTTAAATGAACCACAAAGCGGACATCTGGCTTGTCAATTCCCATGCCAAAGGCAATGGTTGCCACCATGATAATCGATTCTTGTTGAAGAAAGGCTCTTTGGTTTTTCTCACGTTCCTGTTGAGGAAGGCCCGCGTGATAAGGGTAAGCATTCAGCCCTTCACTAATAAGAAACTGATGGATCTCATCGACTTTTTTTCGAGAAGAGCAATAGATGATACCAGAGTCCCTCAAATGTTGTGTTTTGATAAAGTCGAGTAATTGCTTTTTAGGATTTATCTTATCTACCACTTTGTAAAAAATATTGGGCCTGTCAAAGCCACCGATAAAAATATGTGGATGAACAAGGTGCAATTGCTTGATAATGTCTTCTTGGGTGGGGGTGTCTGCTGTTGCGGTTAAAGCAACTCTTGGCACCTCTGGAAAGTGTGATTTCAGGCATGATAGAGCCTGATAGTCTGGTCGAAAGTCATGCCCCCATTGAGACAGGCAGTGTGCTTCATCAATGGCAATTAATGAGAGGTTAATGGTTTTTAGAAAAGATAAGGTCTCGTCCATTAACAAGCGCTCAGGTGCAACGTAGAGTAATTGAACTTTGTCATCTCTAAGTGCTTTATAAACCAGAGCTTGTTCCTTGCCAGATAGACTTGAATTAAGAGAAAGGGCTGAAATGCCTAACTGTCTTAGGGCCGAGACTTGATCTTGCATCAGTGCAATTAGAGGTGAGACCACAATCCCAACCCCATCTCTTACCATGGCGGGAATCTGGTAGCACAGTGATTTACCACTGCCTGTTGGCATTAACACAAAGGCATTCTGGCCATCAATAATTTTATTGATGACGGTTTCTTGTCCGGCTCTAAAGGACTGATAGCCATAGATGTTATTTAATACGGTCTGTGCAGCAGAGGTTGGTTGGCTCATTGGATCTTTCTATTATTTTTTTATAGATCCTAGCTAACTGTGTTAAAAAGTCACGAACTTTTTATCGCTCAGTAATCTCTATCATCTTTTGTAGAGCTCTCTTGGCATTAAACACAAGTTCCTCCTTTTCTGCATCGGTTAGTCGCTCTCTTAAGCCAGAAAATTCGTTAACCACATCACCAGGCTTTACAATGTTCTCACAACAAAGCTCTCCTTTTCTTAATAAATCAAGAAGTGCTACTAGGTGAGGCGGATCATTTCGACTCATGGTCGCACATCCGCAGCCAATAGAGCTCTTTTGCTCAATATTGGCATCAGCCAAGTTCTGTACCTCAATGCCACGTAGGCGTGCTTGTTCTTTAAGATTTTGAACCATGTGGTTTTCTGTGGCGATGGCATAGCGCCTGGTGTTTGCATGATCATTCATTACAATCTTCCAAATATCTGACGTCGAGCCATGGTAGTCTGCCTGTCTAATGACTTCATTGCGACACTCAGGGTGTGCAACAGTCGCATACCCTTTCGCCTGCCAATAGGCATTCATTGCCTGATTATAGTGAGTGTGCACAGCACAAAAACTCTCAAATAAAACAAGACTGGCTTCATCGAACCTCTTAATTGTCTCAATGCTCTGTAAATCCAAGTTAAATTGACTGCTCTGACTGCCACCTGGCCAATAAGCAATCTTACTTGCTGGAATGGATAGCCAATGTGCGACGTTCTCCCCCATGTGCTTGTCTGGGATAAATAATATTTTTTTGTTTTGTGCTAGAGCCCATTCGAAAATTTTCTTAACATTAGAGCTTGTGCAAACAGCCCCACCTTGAGCACCAGTTAAGGCTTTAACCCGTCCAGACGTATTCATGTAACAAATTGGCAGGATGTTTTCCTCGCCATAGCGTTCATTAAGGGCATTAAGAGCGGGCTCTACCATGTAGTCTTTTGCCAGCATTTCCATGGTACAGCCTGAGCGGGGGTTCGTAATGTAGGTGGTTTGGTTTGGATTTGCCAGTATGCTAATGCTCTCTGCCATAAAGTGAACGGCAGACTCAATAATAATCGTTTTCTCAGGTTTATTGAGCGCTTTTAAGGCCAACTGATATGAGTCACCAATTTCACCATCAAATTGCTCGATTAATTTAACAATTTCACCCCCCATATAGTAGTGTGCAACGAGCATTAGCGCATCACCAAAGTGCTCTTGAGCCCTTTTTACATAGGGGGTCATCCAATTGAGGATGGTAGTTAGTTTTCGATCTTTTAGCGCTAAGTATTCTTCGGCATAAGGAATAAAGTTCTCTTGGTAGTGACCAAGAGGGTAATCGGTTTGGCAAATTGCCATGTCGCTTTTTATTTCAATTAGGTCGCTTCGAGGCGCGGCATTTAGTATTGAGTTCATTGCTTAGCAGTTATGATGACAAATTATGGGCATTCTAAACGCAAATTCATCAAACATTCAAGGATCTTCTCTATAGTGTCCTCCATGAGAGTCTCGTCGCTTAATCGCGGCTTTTATAATAAGTTCTGCGACTAAAATGATGTTTCTTAGCTCTACAAGATCTCGGGTAATACAGTGCTTCCAGTAGTAGTCTTCCACGATTTTTTTGCGGGTTTGAACCAAGGTTAGAACGTCTTTTAAGCCGGCTTCAGTGCGTATAATGCCAGCATAAGAGCTCATTTCTTGGCGCAACCCTTTCCAGTGCGCTGAAATTTGGCTTGCCCGCCTTGGGTTAACATAACTTCCTGATTCCCAGGCTCGTATAGAGCCCGGGTTAAATGTTTGCCGGCATAAGGCAATGATTTTATCGCAAGACAACAGTCCCATCACCGAGCTCTCTAATAATGAGTTGCTTGCTAAACGGTTAGCACCATGAAAGCCGGTACAAGCTACTTCACCAATGGCGAAAAGTCTCTTAAGAGAGGTTTCACCATTGGGTGTCGCTATCACACCACCACATTGATAGTGTGCAGCAGGCACCACAGGTATTGGATCTCGGCTGATGTCTATGCCTATGTCATTTAATGAATGAAAAATTTTAGGGAACCGTTTGGCAAGAAATGCTTGGTCTTTGTGACTTATGTCTAAATAGACGTGATTGACGTTTGAGCTTTCTATCTCGGAAAAGATGGCACGAGAGACCACATCTCTGGTGGCCAATTCTTTGTGTTGAGGCTGATACTTTGCCATAAAAGCGGCACCAGTTTCTGCATTGAGTAGTTTGGCGCCTTCGCCTCTTAGGGCCTCTGAAATTAAAAAATTGTTTAATTTGGGGTGATACAACAGGGTGGGATGAAATTGATAAAACTCCATGTTGGTAATCAAAGCATTGGCTCTGGCGGCCATAGCTACGCCATCCCCAGTTGCAACACTGGGATTGCTGGTGTATCGGTAAGTTTTTCCAGCACCTCCTGTTGCTAACACGGTTGCTTTAGCCAGAAAGGTATGAATTAACTCAGAGCGTTCATCCAACACGTAAGCACCGAGTACGCTTTTAGCGCTTTGTGGCTTAAATGATGGCGATTTTGTAATGAGGTTCACCGCAATGTGCCGAGTAAAGCACTGTATGTTTGTGTGATGGTTTAGCTGATGCAAAAGACAGTCAATAATGCTTTGCCCACTTTTGTCACCACAGTGGTAAATGCGGCGATTAGAGTGCCCACCTTCAATTCCTAAATCATATTGGTTATGGTCGTTTTTATAGAAGGGGACCTTGTACTGTTCAAAGGCTCGTAAGGCTGAAGGTGCCTTGGCAAGGAGGGCGTTAACAGCTGGGCGATGGCAAAGACCATCACCAGCTTTTATGGTATCGATGGCATGGCGCTTAATGTCTTCTTCAGAGGTACTAATAGCAATGCCGCCTTGTGCCGCATAACTATTACTTGCCCGCAGAGAGGCTTTGGCAAGTAGAGCAATCTTTAGGGTTGGCTCTTTTTGGGTTAGATTGAGAGCAAGCTTAAGTCCTGCAAGCCCGCTCCCAATGATTAGTACGTCAAAGCTAACTTGATGGCCTTGTTGATTAATGTAACTCGTTTGTGCCATCGCATTAATTACTCAGCAAACAGGGCATCGCAAAGTTTGCTAGCATAACCTGTATAAGTACTAGGTGTTAAGGCGAGTAGACGTTCTTTGGCTTTTGAGTCAATTTGCAGTTTGTCAATGAAACGTTTGATGGATTGCTCCGTCATGTCATGCCCTCTAGTTAGTTCTTTTAACTGCTCATAAGGCGAGTCAATGTTCTCTATGCGCATGACCGATTGAATGGCTTCTGCTAGGACTTCCCATCGATTCTCTAAGTCTTTATTTAAAACAGGCGCATTGATTTCTAGTTTCCCTAGACCTTTTAATAAGCTTTTATAAGCAAGTAGGCTGTGACCAAAGCCAACGCCTAGGTTTCTAAGAGTCGTTGAATCGGTTAGATCTCTTTGCAAGCGTGAAATGGGGAGCTTATTGGCAAAATGACCTAGAAGCGCATTTGATATTCCTAAATTGCCCTCTGAATTTTCAAAGTCAATTGGGTTGACCTTATGGGGCATGGTCGATGAGCCAACTTCCCCTTGGACGGTTTTAAGTTTGAAGTAGTCGAGTGAAATGTAATGCCAGACATCACGGCAGAGATCTAGTAATACGGTATTAAGTCTTGAGTAGATATGAGAGAGCTCTGCGATGAAATCATGGGGTTCAATCTGATTAGTGTGGGCATTGTTCTCTAGTCCCAGAGATTGGACAAAGGTCTCTGAAAACTGCAACCAGTCTATCTCAGGTAGGGCAATCATGTGAGCATTAAAATTACCAACCGCACCATTGAGCTTACCTAAAAAGGAGAAGTGTTCAAGTTGGTTGACGGGCTGTCTTAATCGCGCATAAAAGTTTGCAAATTCCTTGCCCATGGTGGTAGGAGTAGCACTTTGACCGTGAGTTCTTGAGAGCATACTGTGTTGTTGGTAGTGATTGATTAAGGTTTGCAGGGTTTCTAGTATGCTACAAAGTTGAGGTCTTAGTATCTGATTGCAAGCATCTTTTAGCATTAAGCCATAGGCTAGGTTATTAACGTCTTCTGACGTTAGGCCAAAATGAATCAGGTTTTGCACCTCTGTGCCATAGCCTTTCTCAATTAATTGTTGGGTAATGTAGTACTCAACTGCCTTAACATCATGATTGGTGGTTTTCTCAATGGTTTTAACGCTCAAGGCGCTTTCTTGGTCAAATTGATTAATAATGTCTTCTAAGTCTTGTATGAGGTTTTCATTCGTTTTAGTGAGCTTGGCAAACGGTTTTAGATCTAGTAGTGCTTTTGCATAGGAGACTTCAACTAAGACTCGATATCGAATGAGGCCATATTCACTAAAATAAGGAGAAAGTTCTTTGCTTTGTTGGTGATAACGACCATCTAAGGGAGAGAGCGCTGTTAGTTGTTGAAGAGACATATTGATAAAAAATTCATGGTTCAAGTGGTGGACCATTCTAGCGAGAATGCGCGAGAAATGCACTTAAAAGCTTACTGGAGACAGGGCAAACTCATGAATGGTTTTTTAGTGTCCAGTCTAGGCAAAGTTGTTTTGAGGAGCGGAGTTTACAGTCAAGTAAATGAGCACCGCAAAAACAACAGTAACAATGAATGGACCAAAAAGACGTTCATGCGTTTGCCCTGTTATTAGAGCTTGCACAAACGAAAGTTAGTCAGAAATGAGTTCAACCGTCAATAATTTGCCAAGATTTTGTTTTTTTAAAACAAATTTTTTTTAAATAACTCAATTTGTGGATAACTTTATTATATATTTCCGTTGAAATTAAAAACCACCTAGCGCTTTAAGTGTAAGTATATGATTATATTCTAAATATAAAAAACAGGCGAATTTAGTGTTTATCCACAAAAACTGTGGATAAATTTGTGAAAAAGTAGCTAACTGCCTTGATTTTCCTTCGGTTCTTGAAGGTGTTAACTCTTATACAATGAGCATGTCTGGCAAAATCTTGACATTGACACTGTGCCTTGTAGTCGGTTGATTTCAGGGGGAGAAGTCTTGCAATGCTAAGTGATTTAGGTTTACACTCCGGCTATTTTTCTTAAGCATCTCACAATGGAAGAACTAAACCAGTATCATCAAGAGATCAATCTGTTAAGCGAGCGCCTGCAGGCACTTAGGGGGTATCTTTGACTTTGCTAGCAAAGAAGAACGATTGGAAGAAATTGAAGCAGAGTTAGAAGAAGGCAGCGTTTGGTCAACGCCCAAAAAAGCAGAAGCCTTGGGAAAAGAGAAAGCACAACTTGCCAGTGTGGTTGAGGCAATTAACTCTGCCACTCAAACCTTGGCAGACTCTAAAGAATTGTTGGAATTAATGGCGTTGGAAAATGATGATTCCTTTTTAGAATCTGTCAATGCAGACATTGAGGATGCCAAGTCCTTGGTTGCTAAACTTGAATTCAACCGCATGTTCTCTGAAGAAGTCGATGCATGTGATGCCTACCTTGACATTCAGTCAGGCTCAGGTGGCACAGAAGCGCAAGACTGGGCTGAAATGTTGCTCAGAATGTATTTGCGTTTTTGTGAAAAACAAGGATTTGAAACAGAGTTAATCGAAGCATCTCCCGGTGATGTCGCAGGCATTAAAAGTGCCACCATTCATTTAAAAGGGGAGCATGCGTTTGGTTGGTTGAAAACTGAAACAGGTGTGCATCGTTTGGTTCGAAAATCCCCTTTTGACTCTGGTAATAGACGACACACTTCTTTTGCCGCAGTGTTTGTTTCACCAGATATTTCTGATGATTTTGACATAGACATTCAAGCGAAAGACTTAAGAATTGACACCTATCG
Organism: Legionellaceae bacterium; assembly: GCA_030148065.1. Lineage (GTDB taxonomy): Bacteria > Pseudomonadota > Gammaproteobacteria > Legionellales > Legionellaceae > JASBUC01. Next base: position 12,002 of record JASBUC010000022.1, read on the forward strand.
TGCAAGTGGGGCCGGCGGTCAACATGTCAACCGCACGGATTCGGCTGTGCGAATTACACACATACCTAGTGGGGTTGTGGTTCAATGTCAAAATGATCGTAGTCAACATAAAAATAAAGACACCGCTATGAAGCAATTACGCGCTAAACTCTATGAGTTGGAAATGCAGAAAAAGCAGGAGAAACAGCAACAAGTTGAAGCAACTAAATCTGATATCGGTTGGGGAAGTCAAATTCGTTCATACGTACTCGATCAATCCCGTATCAAAGATTTACGCACTGGCGTTGAAAATACAAATACTCAAGCAGTGTTAGATGGGGATCTATTAAAGTTCATAGAAGCAACAATTTTACAAAACGATTAAATGTATTAGGGGTGAGTTATGGTGGAAGAAACAAGTAATCTAAGCGAGAGTGAAGTTGCAAGTCTTCGTCGAGAAAAACTACAGAAATTAAGAAGTGGGGGGTTTAATTTCCCCAATGAGTTCAAACGTGAACAATTGGCAGCAAAACTTGTTGAGAATTACGATCAATACACCAAAGAAGAACTCTCTGACATGGCTGTTGAGGCAAAAATTGCAGGACGAATTGTTTTAAGACGGGTGATGGGCAAGGCAAGTTTTTTCCACTTACAAGATGTCTCCGGTCGTTTGCAAGTCTATGTAAACGTTAAAGATCTAGGTGAGCAATATGAGGCCTTTAAAGAGTGGGACTTAGGGGACATTGTTGGTGTTTGCGGAACACTATTTAAAACCAATACGGGCGAATTAAGCTTGTGGGCAAGCAAGCTTCAATTATTAACTAAGTCTATTCAACCGCTTCCTGATAAATTTCATGGCTTGAGTGATGTTGAGCGTTGCTATCGGCAGCGCTATGTGGATTTAATCGCCAATCAGGAAACTCGAGAGCTCTTTTTGATGCGAAGTCGCATTATTAAAAGCGTGCGTGAGTTTATGGATCAGAATGATTATTTGGAAGTCGAAACACCGATGATGCACCCTATACCAGGAGGTGCACTTGCAAAGCCTTTTGTGACTCATCACAACAGTCTAGACATGGACATGTACTTAAGAATTGCGCCTGAGCTCTATTTAAAGCGGTTGGTCGTCGGGGGGTTTGAGCGTGTCTATGAAATTAATCGTAATTTTAGAAATGAGGGTTTATCTACAAGACATAACCCAGAGTTCACCATGATTGAGTTCTATCAAGCCTATGCAACCTACAAAGACATGATTGATTTAACAGAACGGTTGATGAGAGCGCTTGCTCTTAAGGTGAAGGGGACGCTTTCTTTTACTTATCAAGATAAGACTTTGGATTTTGAAAAGCCGTTTAAAAAGATTTCTGTTCATGATGCCATCTTAGAGTACAACCCCTCCATTACGAAAGAGGATCTACAATCGCTTACGAAGACAAAGAGCATTGCTGAGCGCTTAGGTATTGCAAATGTAGCCAGCATGGGGCTTGGTAAACTGTGGATGGAAATTTTCGAGGAGACAGTTGAAGAAAAGCTAATGCAACCTACCTTTGTGACTGAGTACCCAACCGAAGTCTCTCCGCTTGCTCGTAAAAATGACCTGAATCCTTTTATCAGTGACAGATTTGAGTTTTTCGTTGTTGGACGAGAGCTTGCTAATGGGTTTTCTGAGTTAAATGATGCCGAAGATCAAGCCGAGCGCTTTAAAAAACAAGTTGCTGAAAAGGACGCTGGAGACTGTGAAGCCATGCACTATGACGCTGATTACATTAAAGCTTTAGAGTATGGTCTACCACCCACAGCGGGAGAAGGCATTGGAATTGATAGACTGGTGATGCTATTTACTGACGCTAGTTCAATTCGAGACGTCATTTTATTTCCCCAAATGAAGAAAATTGAAGACTAAGGATGTAGTATGTCAAAAAATAACTCATGGCTTGACTCCATCGAAAGTAGCACTTTTGGAGTGCTAGATGTCAGTAACTCAGCAATGTTTGCTATTTTCGCTAAGAAAAAATGGTTTAATGGCTTTAATCATAACTGGTTAAGGTTTTTGCTGTTACCCGTTGTTGCAATTGGTTTTATTATCAACTCAATTATTGGTGCGATTCGCTATTCAAAAGCTGCCAATAAGAATCTAAATAATTTATTGGGCGTGGTAACCCAAATATTAGGTGCGATTGGTGCTAGCATTTCAATTTTTGGGACTCTAATTACCGATGTTCTCTACCAAACGCCTTTTGCCATTGGCCCTTATTTTTTCTTAGGAGGGGTTGTCCTTGGGTTGTCTTTTAATCTTGCTCAATTAATTGCTAAAACAGTCTCATTAGCCAGTATGCCAAAGGATTCAATGGAGAGGGCTGTTACCAAAAGAGCAATGGTTACTCATCTCTATGCCAGCTTGATGTTGGCATCAATTGTCGTCTCTGTTTTTTCCGTGCTGCTCATGCCGGTTTCTCCTCTTATTGCCGCTATTTCTTCCTTTACGGCTGCCGGTTTCTGTCTTGGTAATTTTGTTTGGAATTTTATTGTGCCAAACTCACTGAAGTCCAACATTGAGAAAGTTTTCGGACTTCAACTTCCAAGCGAGGACATGACCATTGTGCGCCTCTCTCCTGCGACGGATTTAAAAATAAGAAGTAGGCTTCATAACCAGCAAGTGCAAGCCGAAAAATCTTCACGTCTTACTTTCTTTCACCGTGCATATCGCAAAGAAGTAGTGGCTCTTTATTTAAAAGAAGATAAATATATGGAAGTTGAACGTTATTTAAATAAGGAGTTGAATGATAAACTCGCGGGCCTGCATAAGGTTTTAGTAACGACCCCAAACTGTCAAAAGCACCTTGATAAAGTCGCTGTTCTTGAAGCAATACAACAAAGTTTGCAGCAAAGAAAACCACTGTCAGGTGAAAGAGTAACTAAGCTTTTAACCGATGCCAAACTGGCTAGACAGAGCTTCTTGGCTGATGTTGGTGATGTTGAAGATTTGGTTCAGGCTTATTTGGTCTATGCCAGAGAAGTAAGAGCAAACGAACTGCAAAGCAGCCAGAAAGCCACTTCACAGTTGAGAGGATTGGGTTAGATAAGAGCTTAGTCTTCATCATCCCAGTTTAGAGTACCACCTGCTTGATATTCAATCACTCGGGTCTCAAAGAAGTTCTTCTCTTTTTTAAGATCCATCATTTCACTCATCCAAGGGAACGTATTCTCAGCGCCAGGATATTGCTCTGGTAAGCCAATTTGAGAGAGTCGGCGATTGGCAATAAAGTGCAGGTATTCTTCAAACATGTTGGCATTCATACCTAAGATACCGTGAGGCATGGTATCGTGCGCGTATTGATATTCTAGATCAACCCCTTCTTTAATTAACTGAATCATTTCCTGCTGGAAGCTTTCAGTCCAAAGAGCTGGGTTTTCAAGTTTAATTTGATTTATAACATCAATACCAAAGTTCATATGCATAGACTCATCACGAAGAATGTATTGAAACTGCTCACTGGTTCCAACCATTTTGTTTCGTCGTCCCATTGATAAAATCTGGGTAAAGCCTACATAGAAAAAGATCCCTTCAAAGACAACATAGAAGGCGATTAAGTCACGAAGTAATCGCTGATCATCTTCAAGTGTGCCTGTTTGAAAGGTTTGATCGCCCAAGCTTTGTGTAAAGGGAAGTGCCCAAGAGGCTTTCTTGGCAACAGAGGGCAACTCTCGATACATATTAAAGACTTCTGCTTCATCCAAGCCCAGGCTTTCAATGATGTATTGATAAGCATGAGTGTGCAGTGCTTCTTCAAACGCTTGTCTTAATAAGTACTGTCGACATTCAGGGTTGGTAATGTGTTTGTAAACAGCTAACACTAAGTTGTTGGCAACCAATGAATCTGCGGTTGAGAAAAAGCCCAAATTGCGCTTGATAATTCGTCGTTCATCTTCGGTTAAACCATCTTTACTCTTCCAAAGAGCAACGTCGGCTGCCATGTTGATTTCATTTGGCATCCAGTGGTTAGCGCATCCTGCTAAATACTTATCCCAGGCCCAGGTATATTTGAATGGTACGAGTTGATTTAAATCAGCACGACAATTGATAATTTGCTTATCATCGACTCTGATCCTATCGGCACCCATTTCCAATGTTTCAAGTCCGCTGGCACCACCTTTACTTGTTGGGCTAACCGCAAGATCATCCCAATTGATAGAAGTTGTCATATCTTCTCCTCGTTAAATGAGCTGCTATCCTTGCAAACAAAGGCAAGACAACAGCTCGGTGATTGCGTTTTACTGACAGGCTTCGCAGTCTGGATCAGTAATCGAACATGCTTTTACTTCACTACTATTTGACACTTGCACAGCATTCAATCGACCATCATGAATGGTTGATTTTTCAGCATTTGTGGCACCCATACTACGTAAGTAATAAGTTGTTTTTAATCCTGACTGCCAGGCTTGTTTGTATAGTAGATCGAGTCGCTTTCCAGATGCTTTGTTCATGTAGAGGTTGAGTGATTGAGATTGGTCAATCCACTTTTGACGGCGTGAACCGGCCTCAACCAGCCAATGCGGCTCTACTTCAAAAGCGGTTAAATAACGTGCTTTGATGTCTTCTGGAATGCGGTCAATATTTTGCACACTGCCATTGTAATATTTTAAATCATTCACCATGACTTCATCCCAAAGGTTTAATGCTTTTAGCTCGTTGACCAAATGCATGTTAACCACGGTGAATTCGCCAGAGAGGTTAGACTTCACAAATAAATTTTGGAAGGTTGGCTCAATTGATTGAGAGACACCACAAATATTTGAAATGGTTGCGGTTGGAGCAATTGCCATAATATTAGAGTTTCGAACACCAGTTGTGCGGACACTGGTTCGGATAGACTCCCAATCCATCGTTTGGCTCCTGTCTTGCGTTAGGTATTGGCCACGAGACTCTTGTAGAAGATTAATTGAGTCTATAGGTAGAATGCCTTTGCTCCACAGAGAGCCTTCGTATGAGGAATAAGTTCCTCGCTCTTCAGCCAATTCAACAGAGGCCTTAATGGCATAAAAACTTAGTGCTTCCATTGAAATGTCTGCAAACTGTACCGCTTCGTCACTTGCATAACTAATGTTTAATTTATGCAGTGCATCTTGAAAACCCATCATGCCAAGACCGATAGGACGGTGCTTTAAATTTGAGTTTCTTGCTTGAGGGACGGAGTAATAGTTAATATCAATCACATTATCGAGCATACGAATAGCCGTCTTAATCGTCTTTTCAAGTTTTTCAAGATTAATGCCACCGTCATCAATGTGAGCAGGAAGGTTAACACTGCCTAAATTGCATACTGCGATTTCATCATCGGAGGTGTTTAAGGTGATTTCAGTGCAAAGGTTTGAACTGTGCACCACGCCACAATGTTGTTGAGGTGAGCGAATGTTGCAAGGATCTTTGAACGTTATCCATGGGTGACCTGTTTCAAAGAGTAAGCTTAGCATTCTTCGCCATAATTTTACGGCAGATATTTGCTTATAGTGTTTTATTAGGCCACTTTTGGCTTTTTCTTCGTAAGCAAGATACGCTTTTTCAAACTCCAGACCAAATAGATCATGCAGATCTGGTACATCATCTGGGCTAAATAAAGTCCAGCTCTCGTCATTAAAAACGCGCTTCATGAATAAATCAGGGATCCAGTTGGCAGTGTTCATGTCATGCGTTCTTCGACGATCATCACCTGTGTTTTTACGAAGCTCTAAAAATTCTTCCACATCGAGGTGCCAGCATTCTAAATAAGCACAGACGGCGCCTTTTCGTTTACCGCCTTGGTTGACAGCAACCGCTGTTGCATCAGCCACATTTAAGAAAGGGACTACGCCTAGGGAATTGCCATTGGTGCCATGAATGTGAGATCCCATGGCGCGGACATTGGTCCAGTCATTTCCTAGGCCGCCGGCAAATTTCGATAACAGCGCATTGTCTTTGATAGCAGAATAAATGCCATCTAAAGAATCAGGTACCGTGGTTAAATAGCAGCTAGAAAGCTGTGGTCTTAAGGTACCTGCGTTAAACAAGGTTGGCGTTGAGGTCATGTAATCAAGTGATGAGAGTAGGTTATAGAACTCAATTGCTTTGTCATTTTTATTTTTTTCTCGAATGGCAAGTCCCATGGCCACACGCATATAGAGGGCTTGTGGTAGTTCATAACGAGTGCCTTTTGAGTGGATGAAGTATCGATCATAGAGCGTTTGCAGCCCTAAGTAGGTAAATTGGTTGTCTCGCTCTGGCTTAATTGCTTTACCAAGCTTTTTCAAATTAAACTGCTTTAATTGGCTGTCTAAGATGTTGAGCTCAATTCCTTTGTTAATATAGGCTGAAAAGTATTCTGGATAGAGAGAAGCCATTTCATCATAAGTGGCACTGCTGCCAAGCCCAAGAAAGGAGAGTGCTTCCGATCTAAGTGTGTGTAGTAAGAGCCTTGCGGTTGCATAAGTATGATTGGGCTCTTTTTCTACTAGAGTACGAGCAGACATAATCATGGCTTTGTGTACGTCATCAAGTGAAGCCATGTTAAAGAGATTTTTGAGCGTTTCTTTTAGGATTGGTTCAGCAGAGACGCCCTCAAGCCCTGCACTTGCGTCTTCGATGATTGTTCGTAAGCGCTCTTTATCTAAGGCTTCTTTTTCACCATTTGGTAGAAGTATGTATAAAACACCATCCTCTTGCTGAGCGTCATTTTGTTCAGAAGCTCTTAAGGCACGTTGTTGTTCTCTGTATAAAACGTAAGAGCGGGCAACTTTATGTTCACCGGCTCTCATCAGAGCAAGCTCTACTTGATCTTGTATTTCTTCGATATGAACCGTGCCACCAGAGGGTAGTCGTCGAGTAAAGATTTTATTAATTTGATTTGCCAAACGGCTCACTGTTTCATGAATTCGGTTGCTTGCAGCAGCACTGCCGCCTTCTACGGCAAGAAAGGCTTTGGTCATAGCCAATTTTATCTTGTTGGAGTCAAAGGCAACAACTTTACCATTTCGCTTAATCGTCTTAATGGTGCCTGGTGCAGTTGCATCGATTTCGTGTTTTGACTGGGTCGGTATTACTGTTTTTACTTCTTGTGGTTCTTGTGTTGATTGCATGGGGTTTTCTCTCCGGTTGTTATTATTACCCTAAAAGGCCATCCTCCTTGATTAACATTCTAAATCTAAGCTTAAACTACTATATCTAGTGATTTGGTGATGTTAAATAACAATATAGTGTGTTGCCTGAGTTTGCGCAAGGTACAACTGTGGGAGTAAATTGTGGATAAAGTGTGGGAAAGTGTGAAAAACCCTTATCAGGCCTACGGATGGCGACAGATAAAAAAAATAGAAAGAAAATAGCACTGATTAGTAGACTGCTTATTGTTATAACACACCGTCTTTACAAACTATGCTAAGACGTTATTTTTGTCTTTAAGTAACGATTCACCACCCAAGAATTTTGAGTATATACCCATCCTAGTTACGTCTTTTTTGACAAATAAATCACATCACTAATGTTGGAATAACCGATGGTTTGAAATTCAAAGTTACCAACTTTTGCGTAGGCTTGGGTTGAGCTACCGCCATCTAAATTAAGGGCATTAACACAGCCTAACTGGTCTTTCATTAACGATGCCAATTCGTAGGTGCTAATGGCGGCATTCTGAGTGGTTACAATGATGAGATCGTTCTCTTTTGTTATGCCTAAAGCCGTTCTTTGAGCCTTGCCAGATTTTAGCTTTGGGATCTTTGAGTTAATTAAAAGCCTTGGTCCAGCTTGCACAGCAAAGGCAATTTGCTTGTAGCGCCCCAAATTTTTAAAAGGCCTGATGTAGGCCCTATTCTTTTTAATGTAAAAAACGCCCCACCAACTGATGGGTTTTAGCTCGTTGAGTTGCTGGTAGTTGCTTATCCTTAGTCCTAAGGGCTTGTATTGTGGTGTAAAAAAACCACCATTGATAACCAGAGACGCCTTTTCTTGTTCAGCAAAGTTCTTTAGGTTTGCAAGTTTGGTTAAGTTGTCATTATTAAGGGCAATGTCCAACTGATAATCATCAAGGTCTATTTTGAAAGCATTTAACTTCGCAAAAGGGTTATAGCCTTGTAAGGAAACACTTTGAAATGAAAGTCCCTTAGAAAGAGTTAGCCAAGCAAATGCATTATTCGATATCATTAGAACTATTAGCAAAGGCCCTAGAGACCAAGTCTTTTTTATCGTCGTCAGCCAACTTGTAGACATGTTTTGTCGAATTCCTCAAGTTTGGTTGATGGAAGGAGAGTGCAATAATGAGCAATATATCGAAAAAATACAAGCAGCAAGACTTCCCTATTGCTGAATTTGGTGAAATACGTGACTATATTTTAGACAAAGCCATTGAGCGGGGCATGGATGAAGTTGAGGTAGCACTTAATATGAGTGAAGGTCTTTCAACCACTGTTAGACTGCAAGAGGTTGAGACTGTTGAGTACTGTAAGGATAAGGGCATTGTGATGAATGTGTATTGCAATCATCAAAGAGGCAGTGCTAGTAGCAGTGACTTATCTAAAAAAGCCATAGATGATGCGTTAAATGCGGCCATTGAAATAGCTAAAATGACTGGCCAGGATAAGTGCTTTGGACTCGCTGATAAAGCATTGTTCTCTAATGAGTATCCGGAGCTTGATTTATACCATCCTTGGGAGTTAAGTGCAGATGAGGCCAACCAAATGATGAAAGAATGCGAAGCGCTTGCTATGCAGGATAAGGCCATTAAAACATCTGAAGGTGCAACACTGGGTAAGAGTGCCCATTACGTGCAGTATGCGAACAGTCAAGGGTTTCAAGGCGATTATGCCACCACTCGCCATGGCTTTCACTGTACCTTAGTCGCTGAAGACTCCGATGGTGGTATGCAAAGAGATTATGGTTATACCAGCGCAAGAGAGAGTAAGCAGTTAGCAGAGATTGCTGAGGTTGCCGAAGAGGCGCGAAATAAGACACTCGAGCGATTGGGGGCTAAAAAAATAAAAACTCAAACAGTGCCTGTAATTTTTGATAAATCCATTTCAACTGGCTTACTCTCGTCATTAATTTCAGCAATATCAGGGCGAAATTTATACCAAAAGTCTTCATTTCTTTTAGATTCCTTAGGAAAGCAAGTGCTACCATCACGCTACAGTGTGTATGAAAAACCTCATATTATTGGAGGACTTGGGAGTTGTCCTTTCGATGGAGATGGTCTGTTAACCCGTGATAATGTATTTATTGAAAACGGCGAAGTAAAAAGTTACGTACTTGGAAGTTATGCATCAAGACGTCTTGGTTTACAGACAACGGCTAATGCTGGGGGTGTTAATAATCTACACATCTCTCATGACGCCCTTTCTTTTGATGAGTTGTTGATGAAAATGGGAACGGGATTACTGGTGACGGAGTTAATGGGGCAGGGGGTTAATATTACCACTGGACTGTATTCTCGAGGAGCGTTTGGTTTTTGGGTTGAAAATGGCGAAATTCAATATCCAGTACAAGAAATTACCATTGCTGGCAATCTAAAGGAGATGCTGATGAACATCGAAGGCATTTCTGATGATGCGGATAAAAGAAAAGCCACAAAATGTGGCTCTGTTTTGATCTCATCCATGTCCATTGCGGGCGAATAATAATCTTTTTTCCCATCTCTCGTCGAAAGCCGCGGGATGGGGAGTTCATTATTTGTCTTTGTCTCTGAAAACAATTCGTCCTTTACTTAAATCGTAAGGGGTTAACTCAACACGGACTTTGTCGCCATTGAGAATACGAATGTAGTTTTTACGCATTCTGCCAGAGATGTGAGCGGTAACAACATGACCATTTTCCAACTCAACCCGGAAAGTTGTGTTAGGCAAGGTATCAATGATTGTACCATTCATTACAATGTGTTCTTCTTTAGCCATAGGATTAATTTACCAATAAATTTGGCGCAGATAATGCCTTATTTGTCGAGAAATAGCAAATGTTGAGGGCAACCATCAGTCGAAGCCATGAAGACGGTTACCCCGCCGTTTAAATTGAATCCAGGTATTTCTCGGCATCCAAAGCGGCCATACAGCCAAAGCCTGCTGAGGTAATGGCTTGTCGATAGACTGTATCGGTGACATCGCCTGCCGCAAACACGCCAGGAATGCTTGTTTGGGTAACATTGCCTTCTAAGCCTGAGTTAATCAATAGATAGCCGTTTTTCATCTCCAGCTGTCCTTCAAAAATCTTGGTGTTTGGTGTGTGTCCTATGGCGATAAAACAGCCATCAACCTCAATGGTTTGATAGTCATCATTAACAGTTGAGGAAAGCTTTAATCCTTCTACCTTGAGATCATTGCCCTGTACTTCTTCTAGCGTGCTGTTCCAAATGATCTCAATGTTGCCATTTTTGACTTTTTCAAAGAGTTTATCTTGCAGCATTTTTTCAGCTCTTAGTTCATCGCGGCGATGGACCAAGGTCACTTTTGAGGCAATGTTTGATAAATAGAGCGCTTCTTCAACAGCAGTGTTGCCACCACCAATCACCGCAACTTTTTTGTTACGATAAAAAAAGCCATCGCAGGTAGCACACGCTGATACCCCTTTCCCCATATAGGCTTTTTCACTCTCAAGCCCCAAATATTTTGCTGAAGCGCCGGTTGCGATAATCACTGCATCGGCTAAATAGCTTTCACTGTCGCCATTTAAGCGAAAAGGGGTCTGACTAAAGTCCACTGATTGAATTTCATCGAAGATGATTTCTGTGTTAAATCGTTCGGCATGACTTTTCATTCTCTCCATTAAGGCTGGCCCTTGCAGCCCTTCAACATCACCCGGCCAGTTATCCACATCTGTGGTGGTTGTTAATTGACCACCAGGCTCCATGCCAGAGAGAATAACTGGATTTAGGTTTGCTCGAGCGGCGTAAATTGCGGCAGTGTAGCCTGCGGGACCTGAGCCAATAACGATTAATTTGTGGTGTTTTATTTCAGTTGTTTGCTGCATAGTTTATTATCATCCAAAGATTGTTCTCAACCCAGTTTGCATCTTCATTGAGGAGAGGTTTAAAATTACTACTTTGAGACGAGTATAACGGTTTTACATGCCTAAAACAAAATCAAGTTCAAACAGTTGTAAAGAAGATTTTAAATTAGAACCTGACGTTAAAAAGCAATTGGCAGACGCAAGTTTTATCTTGTGTGTGTTTGTGTCATTTTTTTTACTATTGAGTGTTCTCTCCTATAAAACGAATTTTGCGCTCTTTAACAGTGGTAATGTGGGTGGCAAGGTTGGTGAGTTAATTGCAAGGAGTTGTTTTAACGCCATTGGGCATGGGACTTTTATCTTGCCGATAATTTTATTATGGGGGGGGTGGTTTTTCCTTAAATCTCGAACCTCAACGCATTCAAGACAAGAGATTATTATGAAGGTCATTGGTTGTGTGCCTTTGATTGTTGGTGGGGTGACCTTGCTTAGCCTTTGCAATGTTCTAGATTCCAACCTGCTTAAATTTGGCCCAGGTGGCTGGGTTGGTTTAATCATTGCTCAGCAAATGGAGGCGTCATTTAATTTGTTAGGAGCGTTCATTGTTTCGCTTAGTTTGTTCTGTGTTGGCTTATCTCTGGTGTTTTCTGTCAACTGGCTGTTGGTTTGTGAATGGATTGGTTTCTACACGGTTAACCTCATTCTCCAGAAAGGACTGATGGCGCCAAAGATTCTTTACCAAAAAATTAAAAGTTGTATTAACCATGTGATGGCTAAGCTAAAAGTGCGGCGTGAGAAAAATCAAACAAAAAAATTGGCCGCTAGCACACCACCAACCATTGTTCGGGCGGAACTATCCACAGACGCGAAAGCGCCCAAGGTTGCAGCAGAATCTGATCCACTGCCAGTAATCAAGCCCACTACAGTCGAGGCGGCTAAGGAAGAGAGCAACAGTCAGGTTGTCATTAATGAGCAGCATAAGCCGAACGTTAAAAAAGTGAAGAAATCGTTTGCCAATTTCTCTAAAGGGCGATTTCCATCGTTGGGACTTTTACAGAAAATTAACAAATCAGATCGCAAGGGCTTAAATAACAAAGAGCTGGAGCTGGTGTCAAGAGACGTAGAGCAACGCCTACTCGATTTTGGGGTTGATGTGCAAGTGGTGGCAGTGCATCCTGGTCCTGTCATTACTCGCTTTGAGCTTAAATTAGCACCGGGCATTAAAGTCAGTAAGATTTCTGGTTTGGCAAAAGATCTTGCTCGTTCATTATCAGTTAACAGTGTAAGAGTGGTTGAAGTGATTCCTGGCAAATCAGTGGTAGGTTTGGAGTTGCCAAACTTACATCGAGAAATGGTAGGACTTCAGGAAGTATTGAGTTCTGAAAAGTTTCAAGAAACGACCAACCCGCTTTCTTTGGCGCTCGGTGTCGACATTTCTGGTTTTCCAATGTTTGTTAATTTGGCCAAGATGCCTCACCTGTTGGTTGCTGGGACCACAGGCTCTGGTAAGTCAGTTGGCATTAACGCCATGATTTTGAGCTTATTGTTTAAATCCACCCCAGAAGAGGTTCGTTTGATTTTAGTCGATCCTAAAATGTTGGAGCTGTCTGTGTATGAAGGGATCCCGCATTTATTAACACCTGTGGTCACGGATATGAAAGATGCGGCAAATGCGCTTCGCTGGTCTGTGGCAGAGATGGAAAAGCGTTATCGCCTAATGGCGTCACTTGGAGTTCGTAACATCAGCGGTTACAACAAGAAGGTTCGTGATGCACAAGCAGATGGTGCGCCACTTGTCTGCCCATTAACACCAGCAAGCCCAACAGGCGAGCCTGAATTTTTGGAGACGCTGCCCTACATTGTGATCATCATTGATGAATTAGCAGACATGATGATGGTGGTCGGTAAAAAAGTTGAGCAGTTAATTGCGCGCATTGCTCAAAAAGCACGGGCTGCTGGGATTCACTTGATTTTAGCAACCCAAAGACCGTCGGTTGATGTGTTGACTGGTCTCATTAAATCAAACATTCCAACGCGAGTGTCTTACCAAGTGTCTTCGAAAATTGACTCAAGAACCATCCTAGATCAGCAAGGTGCCGAGCAACTACTAGGGCAGGGAGATTTATTGTATTTAGCCCCAGGAACTGGAACGCCCATTCGTGTGCATGGGGCTTTTGTCGACGATAAAGAAGTTCACCGGGTAGTGGATGCTTGGAAGAAACTAGGTGAGCCAGATTACCTTGATGGCGTTACTACCCAGGCAGAAGAGTCGGGGCTAACTAATGCCAATGGCGAGGTGGAAGAAACTGATCCACTCTATGATGAAGCGGTTTCATTTGTCTGTAAGACCCGTAAAGCAAGTATTTCAAGCGTACAGCGTCGGTTTAAGATTGGTTATAACCGAGCCGCTCGTTTAGTGGAGGAAATGGAGCGGACTGGGGTGGTTGGTCCCATGGAAAATGGGGGGATGCGTGAAGTATTGGCACCGGTTCCGGTTGAGGATGAGTCCTGATGAGAGCGTTTTTAACGGTATTTTTATGGCTCCTATGTTCTTGTTGCCTTGCTAAGGGCGAGGAGGTGGCAGCTGAGCTCAAAAAACGGCTCGAAAGGATTCAAACACTCTCAGCAAACTTTCAACAAGAAATTTCTAACGAAGGCCGCTTGATTCAAACCTCTTCAGGTCGTTTGTTTATTATGAAACCAAAACGTTTTTTTTGGCAAAGTAAACAACCAAATGAGCAAGAAGTTATTGCTGATGGTAAAAAACTATGGGTGTATGACATCGACTTAGATCAAGTAACAGTAAGCAATCAACAAAAAGCCTTGCTGAACACGCCAGCTGCCTTTTTAAGTCAAAATAACCTCGATCTAGCTAAAGAGTATATAGTCACTAAGAAAGTTGCCTCAAAGCTCAATTATTACAAACTCAAGCCTAAGGAGCGAACTCGCGGGTATTTACAAGTCGTTTTAGGTTTTGAAGGCGAGGTTTTACGCTACATTTCTGTTTTAGATCAGCTGTCGCAAATGAGCCGCTTAAGATTAAGTCAGGTTCGTATTAACCAAACAGTTGATAAGGCATTGTTTTCATTTAGCCCGCCTAAAGGTGTGGATGTTATTCATAACAATTAGTCAATTATAATAACCTAGAGTTTTATTTCTCCTGTTTCTGGATAGGACTGCCTTCTTTTTATTCAAACAGAAACAGTCCGCCCTTTTTTTGTCTTCTCTGAGTGTCCTTAGAGCTTGACATTTAAGGTTAGTGAACATATTTTAACCTCAGTTTGAAAAGTACAGCCTAAAAAACTTAAAAATAGCTGCTTTGATGAGTCTTATTCTCTTAACAGAAATGACCATGCCTAAACAAAGTTACATTTTAAGGAGCTTAGGTGCCTATAAGCAGAAAGGATTATAAATGAGCAGTTTGTTAGAGCAAAAGAGTGACAAAACAAAGAAGCTAGTTGTGTTGGAAAAATATTCTCGGCTTTTAGGGGCAACGGAAGATGGTTCTTGGGCAAATACAGTAGATGGTGTTCGTCACTCTTTTTCTGACGGTGATTTTTTTATTCCACAGTTTTTGGACTTTGAACGAGCGAAGAAAACCCTGCAGTGGGGCGTCGAGGACTCTGCTGAGTGGGAACCACGTTTTAAAAGGGATGAACAATTGAGAGGTTCCAACTTCAACGTTTGGGGCTTAAACACAGGCCTGCGGACAGATTACCGCTTAGCACTTTATGAGTTAGTTCAGCGCCGAGTGCTGGAGTTAAGACAACAGCTTGTAATACTCGATGAGGCCATTCTTCTCACCAATTCGCAAGAGACTGAACAAAAGAGCGCTAGGACATCAGAGGAGAAGCCATCATCAACCAGTCCAATAAGCACCTCTCAACAAGAAACGCCTGCATCAAACAATCATCAGGCTGAAGATGAAAATCCAAACAGTGATACAAGTAGTGAGGGAACTATTGAGTCCAGTGACTGCTCTGAAAGCAGCCATTCTAGTGGCGCATCAGAGGATGAGCAAGAGCCATCACGCCCCGATTTGGACCCATTATTTAATGAGCTAACGCGTTTGTATGATACGCTCGAAGAAAGCTTTGAGTTAATCAAAGTTGAACTTAATCAGAGCCCAAGTAATAAAGAGCGTTTGAGGCAGTTGCAACAATCCTTTCAAGAGCAAGAAACCTGTTTTCATAAGACTTGTTTAGCCATTACCTCTGAGAGTAACAGACCAACGGTTGAAGAACTACAGCGCTTAAGAAGTGCACAAGAGCAATTACTTGGACTGATTCAAACAAAAGAGAAAACAGAACAAAGCATTCGGATCCAAGTGGTTTCCCCAACGAGCAGCTTTTTTAAACAGCAAGCGAGCCCATCTGGCTTAAAAATCTCCCATCAAGACTCAAGAAATGAGGCAGGTTCTCAAGTAAGTAATGAAGGGGATGATGATAAACCTACTCACTTTGAGACCTTATCTAAGTATGTTGCGCCTTCTGGTTTATTATTATCTTATCTTGAGCAGAGAAATACGACCTACTATTGGCGTGACTTTTTCTCATCCTATGTTGCTTTCTTTGTGGGAGGTTGCATAAGATATAAAACTGAGAAAGAGAATCGAGAGTCTTATATTAGAGAGACGCTAATTCCAGCAATTCGCGAAGTTCTGCAATCAGACACAGAAAATAGAGCAGAAAAGGTTCTGCATTTACGAGAGAGCCTTAGTGAAGGAATTAGTCGTTTTAGCCCAAGAGTGAGAGCCGGTGCGCCAGAGTATGATAACTCACTGCAATCGCTACTTAGGGCTTTGCACTCCGAATTATATGAGAACGATCAAGAGGCAGAGGAAGAGTTTCATGATCAATATGTTATCCCTGGTCAACGACGATATGGAACAAGCTAAAAAGAGATCTTATTATTTATCAGTATTAGGGTATGACAACTGGTGTTTGGCGCGCAATCAATCACAAGGTGCATCGATTACAGAGCCTTTTGTAGCAGACATAGTTGATGGGGATTTGGAAGCAGCGAATGTGATGTTGATAGGGGAGGAGACAACGGCTTGCCCTTCTCAAGCTTTTTTGAAAAACTGGTTGTCAACAATCAAAGCAAATGCACCATTACGCTACTGCACACTAATCATTAAGAACTCATCACGCGACTGTAAAGATGTCCATAATAAGGATGTCATTACTATGCAGGCGATTGAGCGCTGGCAAAAAGGGCCAGAAGCAAAACTTATTTGGTTACTCTCAAATAAGTTAGTGCATCTTATAGCGCCGAGCGCTCGAGCCCTTGAGGGATGTGATAAGTCCTTTGTTACAGTAGGGAAAAACGCTTATTTTAGTCAACCCCTAGAGAGTGAGCCGCACTTAAGTTATAAAAAATCTCTCTATCAAAAACACGATGTTATTCAGGACTGGTTTGTATGAATCAGGCAAAAAAGGGGTTCACCCTGCTAGAGCTAGCTTTTGTGGTGTCTTTAGCTCTGTTGTTAATTTTATCAGCCATTCCTGCTTGGCAGAATTTTTCATTGAAGTACCGTTTACGAGAACAAGTTGATCGATTGCAAACAGCCATTAATTTTTCAAGAAATTTAGCCTTGCAGCAACAAAAACCTCTGATTGTCAGACCAATTTCTTACAAAGATTGGTCAAAAGGGATGTGTCTTTTTGTGGACACTGATAATAATCATAGACTTAATGAAAATCAAAAACTTCTAAAGATTTGGCGTTGGGATGATAGAAAACTCACGGTTGCCTGGCATGGCTTTCAATCTGATCATTATTTAGAGTTTACCCCTGACTTAGCCAACTCGTATTTAAGCGGTCGTTTTATTGTGAGTGCAAAGGGTGCAAACATGAAACGTTCGCTGATTGTCAATCGCCTTGGACGAACAAGACAAGATGAAGAAAATGGCTAATACAGTAGCAATTACTCGCTTTTTGCAAGCAAATGACTCCATTACTAAAATAGCAGCAGAACTGTGTCAAACGATTAGAGTTAGGCCTTTTCATACTGACTGGCAATATGAGCCAATCCTAAAGAAATATACCCGAGAAATTACAATGTTTTTGGACAATAGGCCTGCATGGTATGCCAAAACAGTGATTACGGAAGAGGCCTATAACAAGAAAAAGGATTATTTTGGTAACTTATCTACGGAGCCACTGGGAGCTTTTTTATTTAGTTCTGACGATGTTTTGAGACTTGGTTTAAACTATCAAGAACGTTCAGTTGCAGAGTCATCCCTAACAACGGTTAAAAATTTGTATGCTCTAAAGAATCATGAGAACGTTTGGTTAAGACGCTCTACCTTTTTGGTTTGTGGTGAATTATTATTGCTTACTGAAGTTTTTTTACCGGGTGTTTTGGAGTTTTTATGTCGCTAGCTATTGAGAGCCCCTATCTTCGTCTGATTCGTTTTGACAAGCCAATAGGTAGTTTACTGTTGTTATGGCCAACTTTGTGGGCTTTGCTAATAGCAGGAAATGGCTCTGTGAGTTTAAAGCACTTTATCATCTTTACCATAGGCGTGTTTTCAATGCGCAGTGCTGGCTGTGTGATTAATGATTTAGCCGATCGTAATTTTGATGGTTATGTGGAAAGAACAGCGAGTCGCCCATTGGCAAGGAAGGAGCTAAGCGTTAAGGCTGCCATCACCTTTTTAATAACCCTATTAATGCTCAGCGCTTCCCTTTTATTTTTTTTAAATAGTTATTGTTTTTATTTGGCGTTGATCTCAGCAGCGTTAACGGTTTTTTACCCATTTTGTAAACGCTTTTTCTTTCTACCCCAATTAGTGTTATCGGTGACGTTTAGCTTTGGTGTGTTAATTGGCTTTGCTGCTGTACTAAATGAGCTACCAGTTAGCGCTTATCTTCTCTATTTATTGACAGCCTGCTGGATCTTCATGTTTGATACAATCTATGCTCTGGTTGATCAAGAAGATGATGAGCAGCTTTTGTTGTTTTCAAGCGCGATAAGCTTAGGCAAGAACACCAAAACGACAATCTACGCGCTCATGGGTCTTACCCAGCTTCTGTGGTTGCTCATTGCACATCAACTAAAATTGGATGGCTTTTTTTGCATTGGTTGGTTGCTTGGCTCTTGTTGTTTCTTATACCAAGTCATGTTAATTAACAATGATACCCGCGAAAGTTATTTCAAGGCCTTTTTAAACAATAATTGGTATGGCCTTGTTATCCTTCTGTCGCTTTTGGTAGGTTTGCAACAACATTGGTGAGCAACTCTTTTAATTGCTCTGCATTCTGATTTGCTGTTTTTACAACCACGTCGTGATCGTGCACGCAGCCCTCAAGTCCGGTTGCAAAATTCGTAATGGTGGCAACAACAGCCACTTTGAAGCCACAATGATTGGCAACAATCACCTCTGGCACGGTAGACATGCCAATAACGTCAGCACCCATGAGCTTAAACATGCGAATTTCAGCAGCCGTCTCATAATTAGGACCTAATACAGAAATATAGACACCTTTTTTAAGAGGGATGTTTAGTTTGTCAGCTTCAGTGTGAATGAGTTCGTTAAACGTAGGATCGTAGGCATTGTCCATGGGAGGAAAACGTGGACCAAACTCATCGTCATTCTTACCAAGAAGAGGGGAGGAACCTTGAAAATTTATGTGATCGGTAATTTGTACCAATGATCCGGGTGGTACATCCTGGTTAAGGGAACCGGAAGCATTACTTGCAATAAAATAGTCTGCTCCTAGTAAGCGTGCTGTTCGAACATAAGTGAGGACGTAAGAGTCACTTATGTGCTCATATTTATGAGATCGTCCTTGCAAACAGATAAGGTTAACGCCATTGAGCGTTCCCAGAATGACGTTATTACCATGCCCCTCAACTTCAATGACAGGAAAGTTAACCAATTCCTCATAGGGTACAGTAGTTTTGTCTTCCATAGCATCACAAAAATTACTCAAGCCACTGCCAAGGACTATGGCTAGAGTAGGCTTAAAATTTGGTTTCTTGCTTTGTATAATATTTGCAGATTGTTTTGCTGCGTCAGATGGGTTCATTCGTTAGAGTTCTCCAAGCATATCGGGATCAAAAGAAAGAGGTAATAACTCATTAATCGTCAAGGTTTTGTATTCATGTTGAGCGTTGGCCATGTGCACCAATGTGTCTTTGTTCGAAAATTCGCGTATTTGCTGCCGGCAGCCACCACAGGGTGTTAACATGATGTTATTAGCTGAGCTGATGTAGATTTCTTTTATTAAGCGATCGCCACCAGCAATCATTTGTCCTATGGCATTACTTTCAGCACACACTGTCAGACCATAAGAGATGTTTTCAACATTGCAACCGGAAAAATAGTGGTCCTTATCACTTTTTATCACTGCCCCAACCTTAAAATTAGAGTAGGGCGAATAGGACAACGAGCGTATCTTGTTACACATTTCTATAAAAATAGGATCCATTATTTTCACTTATTACCTGCAGAGTCGTATCAATGGATGATTCTAAACCATAGCAATCATACTTGGAAAGAGTTTATGGTGAGATTCTGGGTGAAAACTCATCTTTTTTGTCTTTCTTTATACAAAAGGTCAGCGGGGAGAAGAATAGGAACTTAGAAGAGATGGTTGATGAGTGAGGGTTTGCATTGCTTACCCTGGCTGAGGCTGTCTGGACCTTGAAGGGTTTAACACTGGTTTCTTTGATGCTCTTTTCATCTGTGGCAGTCTTTAAGGTTGTTGTCAGTTTGGTGTTCTCTTCAATCTCCGGATCTTCCTTGCTGCTAATGTAGGCAACCATGCCTAATTCGTATAAACCCCAAATATTTGCAGTGGCAATCGCATAGAAGAAGAGGCTGCCAAGTAGGGTAATGGGAAACTGAGTACTTATTAGGGAGATGGTAAGATTCAGAGCGGAGAGAAAGCTGCCAAAAGTTGCCACTTGGATGTATCTGAAAAAATGTGACTGGGCGTTTTTATCTTGTTTAGTGGGCTTAAGGAAATCAAAGCGCTGTTTGATTTTATATTCAGCATAAAACCAACTTAAATTACTCATCACAAAGAGCCAACCGGCCACAGAGAGTAGGGCAGGACTCGCTATGGAGCAAAGGGCCATAAAACATGCAATGCAGCCCAAACTTGCTGACAAACTATATTCTGGGTTGTAAAGTAGGCGGACCGTTTGAGGTTTAACCGCTTGCTTTAGTTCATCTGATTCGGTGTGAAAAATGGCCATCTGCCAAAAAAGGTAGGCCATGAAATAAGTCAGAATGGAGGTGACAAAACACAAATACCCTAAGAGTGGGGGGCTTAATGTGGCACCTTTGCTAACCAACATTCCTGTTAAAAACAACACGCTGGAGAGTTGGTTAAAAAATTGACGAAGTTTCACGAATCTATACCTTTTTGAATATGTTTTGTATTGAAATTTTAAAAGAAGCCTTTTTTTTTGCCTATTTTTACCAGTGATGGGTATGCATGGCAAACTTTTTTTAACCTTGTTAAGATGTTTGGATAATCTAGTTCGGATCTTTTGATGACTAATAAGAAGAAGGATTTTTCCGTTGGGTTGGAAGAAGAACTTTTTTTGGTTGATAAAAAAGCTATCAAGTTGATTGACTCATGGCCAAAGGAATTTGAGCAGCGCTGTCAAGAACACTACCCTCAAAACATTATTCATGAATATTTAACTTCTCAGTTAGAAATCGTAACGCCACCTGCTGAGAACATCTCAGAGTTATCAGAGTCTCTTCAAACCCTTCGAAGCTTTTGTGCGCGTGAAGCAAGCCAATGTGATTTGGCTTTAATGGCGTGCTCCACCCTCCCTGATGGACTATGGCAAGAGGCAGAACACACCGATCTCCCTCGATATCAAACCTTACACCAGTCGTTGAAGGCCGCATCAAGTAGAATGTTAGTCAGTGGCATGCACGTCCATGTTGGCATAGAGTGCGTGGAAAAGCGGCTAAGACTGTTAAATGAAATCACTCATTACCTACCGCTGGTGTTAGCGCTTAGCAGCTCATCGCCTTTTTGGTCAGGACTAGACAGTGGGCACATGTCCTATCGACTCTCAGTTATTTCAGGCCTGCCTCGCTCAGGCTGCCCCCCGTTCTTTGAGTCTTATCAAGATTATCAAGATTACCTTAACTGCTTAATACACAATAAGTTTATCAGCAATGCGAGTGAAATATGGTGGGATGCACGACTAAATGCGCGCTTTCCTACGGTTGAAATAAGAATAAGTGACACTTGTACAAAGTTTCAAAATGGCATTGCCATTGCTGCTTTTATTTTGTGTTTATCACGCTACTTACTACTAGAGCGTTCTTCTCTATCTAAACAAAGGCTGTCTGAACAAACGCTTTTGTTCGCAGAAAATTATTGGCAAGCTCGTCGTTTTGGCCTAAATGAGGCTTTGTTCATCGGGCAATTAGACGGTGAAAAAAAGACATTTTCTTTCTTATTGGAGGAAATGATTTCACAGCTATTGCCTCATGCGCGTGAATTATCTTGTGAAGAAGCACTATTAGACTGTTATGCCATCCTAGAAAATGGCACGTCTGCCGATCAGCAACGTTCTGTTTTTTATCAAGCCTTAGAGGAACATGGAAACGCTAAAAAAGCACTCGCTTCAGTCAAAATGTTCCTTCTTAGCGAAACCTTGATTGGACTGAATTAGAGTTTACAAAGGGCAAGTTTAACCATCACTTTCTGAGTTATTTTATGACTGGGTTTAATAAAATCTGTGTTAAGAAGCTGCAGGCTGATCCCATGATGGCCGGCTCTAATGTCTGGGTAGAGTTCATGGGTTGATGGAAGGCTAATTCTTACTAGGTGTGAGACTGCATTTTGAACAGGGAGTTGCAGAAAGCCATTGCTAACGCAAAACTCTTGAAAACTGCCAAACTCACGTATGAGAGAGAGCTTTGTTGAAATAATCATTGAGATGTTAGAAAGATGGCTAACCCACCGTTTGAGATCATTTTGACAAGAAAGCCCACCACGGCCTAACCAGTTTTGCAGATAATACGAAGGCCCTTTTTCTTGAAACCCCTTATTTTTATAGCGTTCATAGTTTGTGGCGATAAAGTGCTCACTTAAGAGTTCATGACTAAATTTAGCCGATTGCTGACTCAAACATTTTAATTGTCCAGCGATGCTACTGAGTAATGAGTCTAGTTTGACCGGATCAATGGCTTTCTCTTTGGCAAATTTAGTAAGGACTTGTTCAAGTTTCAAATAAAATTGAATGTACTTACTTTTTAGTTCTGGTTTATCGATAATGGCGATTAACTTTATAAGATTATCTAAGGCCGTTTCACACTGTACGGGCGAGTGCCCCTCTAATTGGCAAGTAATGTTTTGATACAACCACTCAAAATTTAATGCATGAGAGGCAAGAGGAGTCAGTGCGTACTCATAAACCACATCCTTGGCATTTATCATAATGAGAGAGAGTGTATTGGCGCTTATGTTCACCCTAACCTAGAAATTGTTAACAAACAAGTGGTGTCTATCGCAGTGGGAAAGTAAGGGCTTCGGACATTATTTCTCAATGAGTTGCTGATGCAAGGCAACAATTTGGCACTTTAAGTGTTCAGGCTCACCATCATTATTTAATAAATAATCAGAAAAAGACTTTGTTTTTTTGAGAAAGTGCTGACTGTTTACAATTGATTCTAGTAATTTTTGCGGAAGTTTGTCTCGGTTTGCTGCTCGCTCAAGTTGGGTGTCTTGTTTGCACTCTATGAAGATAATCCCATCTAAGTATGGGAAATCCTCTTTTGATTTTAAAAGAGGAATCTCAACAATGGTGTAAGGTGCGTCTGTTTTCTTCATAACAAGCTGTTTGATTTTTGCTCTGACAGCAGGATGAAGGATGGATTCTAACAAGGCTTTGGCCTCTATGTTATTAAAGATGAGCTCTTTAAGTGTTTGCCTGTCTATTTCTTTACTATCATTTTTTAAGATCTTTTCTCCAAAGGCTTGAAGTACTGCCTGGTAGCTTGCTTCTTGTGGGGAAAGAAGCTGGTGAACCAGTTTGTCTGCACTGATAACAGTTGCGCCTAATTCTTTAAAAATCTGGCATGCGGTTGACTTTCCGGAGCCAATTCCTCCGGTCAAAGCAAAAGCACTCATGATAGAAAATTGTCAATAGAGGCGATTAATTTCCGAAAATCAGGATTGTAAGTGTTTCTGACAAGACGATGATAGCGACTTAGATTTTTAGCCGTTAGAGCTCCTTGATACTCAGAACGGGTGGCCTCTTTTTTACCATAGTGTGGATGTGTTGGGGAAATGGTTAAACAGACGTGGGAAAAGTTTAAGAGTTTTTCCTCAGGAAAGCAGCTTTGTACGACGGTCATATTGTTTAATGTCTTTGACGGTTGATTGGCATAGTAACGCAATTGCTTTTTTTCAGCATGTAATTTTTGATAAACCTTCAATGCATTACCTACTGAGATGGTCTCATCATCTTCAGAGAGAATGAAGTAGCATGGTGGCAGGTTCTTTGCTCTTTTTAATTCATGGCGAACTTTTTTTCCAAGCTCTCTAACTTGGTAGGCGGCATTGGTTGTGATAGAGCGGTACTTTGCAAAGTCATCTTCGCAGCGCTTTATTAGCCAAGGGACGTATTTTCTAAAACAATAGACCAGAGGCAAGAGTGTTTGCGGCAGAGGACGAATCTTAAAGGCTGGACAAAAAAGAACCAGAGAAGAGACTTTCTGAGGGTAGAGAAGGGCGGCTTTCAAAGCGAGTAAAGCACCCGTTGATAAGCCGATGAGTGAGACTTTTTCAACCTCACTACCAAAGCTCTCTAAGGCAACAAGCACCTCATAAATCCATTGTTGGTAGTGCACTTCTAACAGATCAGAGGGAATCGTGCCATGCCCTTTTAAGAGTAAGTTTTTGACTAAATACCCTTTGTTTAATAAGTCCTGCTCAATGGAGAGCATGGAAAAGGGAGAGTCGAGTAAACCATGAATTAGTATAATTCCATGTCGATTAGAGTTCTTAGGTTTTTGAGTGCGAGGTTTATTAGCCCTCATTATTTTAGATAAGCGTTCCTTGTCACAGGTCTTATGTGCTGTCAGTAGCGCCTCTTCAGCGTTTCGTAAGTAAGCCCTAAATTCTAGCTCTCTAAATGGAATGGACATAACCCCATGGTTTAATTTAATGGTTTTGATAATCATAGTTCATGCTTTGTCGTTAGTAAAAAAACCTTCGATGTTGATGCAATTTAATTAAAGTTTGGTTTAAAATGTTGGTCTATGAGTGCCAAAGAGAGAGGCGTGAATGTTAGTCAGATTAGTTTTAGGATTCTGTGTTCTTATGAGCCTCTTTGCTTGTAGTAATGACTCAAAGCGCTCATTTGATACTTTTTATCATAGAATTCAACAATGCCAAAGTCAGGATGGGCCATCCTGTCGCAATGATTTAAGCTTATGGCATCAAGTGACCCCACTGATTGAGTCCTTGCAGAATAATCCCCAAATACTCGGGGTTGAACTTATGAAACTACAAACCAGCATGGTGTTTTCAAGCAGTAAGGCAAGTTTTGATGAAAAAAAACAAAAAGAAGGCATTTACTATCAAGTGATCCGGTGGTTTGAGTCCCCAAGAGGCTAATAATGATGAGAATATTGGTAAGTAATGATGATGGTGTTAACGCAAAAGGGATTAAGGCATTGCAAGAAGCATTATCCACCATTGCGGAGGTTGATACGGTTGCTCCAGATAGAAATAGAAGTGCGGCTAGTAACTCTTTGACCTTAATGAGACCACTTAGAGTGAGTAGACAAGACAATGGATTCTACAGTGTGCAAGGTACCCCGACTGATTGTGTGCACCTTGCAGTAACTGGTTTTTTAGATCCAAAACCAGACATGGTTATTTCTGGTGTGAACGATGGCGCTAACCTAGGGGATGACATTTTATATTCTGGTACGGTTGCTGCTGCCATGGAAGGTCGCTTTTTAGGTCTTCCAGCCATTGCTCTTTCTATGGTTGGGGACAATATTTCACACTTTCAAACCGGCGCAAGAGTGGCCAAAGAACTTGTTTTAAAATTAAAAAAATTGCCGCTGCCATCGAGCACCATATTAAACGTTAACATTCCTGATTTACCATTTGATGAGCTAAAAGGGTATGAAATTACTCGCCTTGGTAGTCGCCACTGTTCTGAGCCCTTAGTTGAACAACTCGATCCTCGCGGTCAAAAAATGTATTGGGTTGGGCCACCGGGTGCTGAGCAAGATGCCGGCACAGGCACTGATTTTTATGCCATTAAGCGAGGTTATGTCTCAATTACTCCTCTGCAGTTAGACATGACTCATTATGAAATGTTTTCACAGTTATCTGAGTGGATGGGTCAGGTGGAAAACGCAACATGAGGCTTTTTTCAAGGCTTTATAATCGCTCGCTAATGTGGTCAAAACACCCTTATGCCACTCGCTATTTAGCATGCGTTGCCTTTGCTGAATCCTCTTTTTTTCCCATCCCGCCGGATGTCATGCTGATCCCCATGGGATTGGCATTGCCCAAAAAAGCACTAAGATATGCCTTAATAACCACATTTTTTTCGGTGCTTGGAGGTATTTTAGGGTACCTCTTAGGGTATTTTTTTGCGCCAATGGTTCAAGAGCTTCTACAGCACTTTGACTTGCTTGGGCGCTTTTTGTTGGTTAAAAGCTGGTTTCTTAACTATGGTATTTGGATTATTTTTCTAGCAGGGTTTTCACCAATTCCCTATAAACTCTTCACCATTGCAGCAGGTGTGCTACAAATGAGTTTTTTACCGTTTGTGTTGGCTTCCTTTGTCGGCAGAGGCTCGCGATTTTTCTTACTCTCACTTGCCATCTATTACTTTGGTGAACGTGTGAATAAAAGCCTTGAGAAGTACATTGAGTCATTGGGGTGGTTGTTTTGCATGGCGGCGACGGTGATTTATATTA
This sequence comes from Legionellaceae bacterium, assembly GCA_030148065.1. GTDB lineage: Bacteria > Pseudomonadota > Gammaproteobacteria > Legionellales > Legionellaceae > JASBUC01. Next base: position 37,870 of record JASBUC010000022.1, read on the forward strand.
TTTATGCCTCTAGTTAGACTAAGAACTTGCTAAAAACAGGATGTTCTGCATGAATAAGTTTTTTTTAGTTTTTCTCGGTTGTTTGCTACTAGTTTCTTGCGGTCAACGAAAAGAGCCAGCACCCGTTTATGAGGTGTCATGGAAAAAGCAATACAGCAGCCAGGATTATCGTGTTAAGAAGGGGGACACACTCTACTCCGTTGCTTGGCGCTTTGGTTATGATTATAAAGTGCTTGCTAAATTTAATCATTTATCGCCACCTTATCCCTTAAGTGTTAAGCAGACACTGCATTTACCGAGCCAAAAACAAACCAAGAAATTGGATAAAGAGGTTCAAATTGTCCGTAAAAAACAAATAAAACCTAAAAAGGTGGTCATCGAGAAAAAGACACAGATCTCCATTAAAAAGCCAAATGTTGCCGATCAAAAGTGGTATTTTCCCACAAGGGGCAAAATCGTTGGACGCTACAGCAAAAAAAATGACAGTAATGGCATCGAAATAGCAGGCGCGTTGGGCCGAGAAATTAAGGCGTCTCGCAGTGGCGTGGTCGCTTATAGTGGAAATGGGCTAAGAGGTTATGGTAACTTGATAATTATAAAGCACAATTCTACCTTTTTAAGTGCTTATGCGTTTAATAGGAAAAACGTAGTTAAAGAAGGGCAAGTGGTTAAAGCTGGAACTAAAATTGCCGAAATGGGTAGTAACAATAGGGGAAATCCTCTGTTGCATTTTGAAATAAGGCGTAATGGAAAGCCGGTTAATCCGCTTTCTTACTTGCCGTCAAAATAAGATTCATTGTTCCAACAATAAGAGCTTATTGTGAACATTACACTTTTGAAGAGGGTTTTTCATGAACAAACCAACTAAAGCTGGTAAGAGTAAAACGTCCGTAAAAGCCACTGCAAAGTCAAAAAAAGTTGTAAAAAAAGAAAGCACTAAAACAGTGACCAAGAGTCTAAATCACACGAATAAGGGAAAAGTCTCCTCCGATCCTACACAAATATATCTTAGTGAAATCGGCTTTTCTCCATTACTAACGGCTGAGGAAGAAGTCTTCTATGCTAGGAAGGCTCTCAAAGGCTGTGAAAAATCTCGCTCTAAGATGATTGAGAGTAATCTTCGTTTGGTGGTCAAAATTTCTAGACGTTATCTTAATCGAGGCTTGCCACTGCTTGATTTAATTGAAGAGGGCAATTTAGGTCTGATGCGAGCGGTTGAAAAGTACGATCCAGAACGAGGATTTCGTTTTTCAACCTATGCAACTTGGTGGATAAGACAAACCATTGAGCGTGCCATCATGAATCAAACCAGAACCATCAGACTGCCAATTCACGTTGTTAAAGAACTGAATGTTTATTTAAGAGCGGCTAGAAAATTAACACAAGAATTAGATCATGAGCCTACGGCAGAGGAAATTGCTGAGCTGGTTGATAAGCCCATTGCGGATGTTAAAAAATTGCTGGGTTTAAATGATAAAATAGCATCAGTTGATTCACCGGTTGGTTTTGATGAGCATAAATCATTACTCGATACCATTCCTGATGCAAGCTGCTCCAATCCTGCTGACATTTTAACTGATGAAAACCTAAAACAGCACATCGAGCTTTGGTTAAATGAGCTCACTGATAATCAAAGAGAAGTCATTACTCGGCGCTTTGGCTTGCGTGGCTTTGAAAAATCAACACTAGAGGACGTTGGACAAGCCATTGGTTTGACACGTGAACGCGTTAGACAAATTCAAGTCGAAGCCTTAAAAAGCCTGCGCAATATCTTTGAAAAATATGGCTTATCACACGAGATGGTCTTTGAGTAGTCAAGAGGCCCCATTTTTTTAGGGGCCTTTGCAAGGATATTGAGTATATTTTGAGCACAATTTACAGAAAGCCAGACCAGCAGTTTGCGTATTGAGAATCAAGGTTATGCTTATTGTGATCATTATCTATTAATTGCCAGGCAGTGTTGCTCTCTAGCATAAAAGCAAGCGTGTCTTTATAGCGCTCTGGTTGACTGGTGTCTTTGTTAAGACCAGCTTGGTAGCTCTCATAGTCAGGGCCATGACCCATCATACAATTGTGTATGCTGTAGCCGCCGACGCTAAAGGCATCGGACTTGGCATCGTATTGACCTTTTAATAAGCCCATAAACTCACTCATGATGTTTCGGTGGAAATAGGGTGGGCGAAAGGTGTGTTCTGCACACATCCATCTGGCTGGAAAAATAACAAAATCTAAATTGGCAACACCTTTGATGGGGCTTAAAGAGGTCAGGACCGTAAAAATACTTGGATCTGGGTGATCAAAACTCACCGTATTAATGGTGTTAAAATCAAGTAAAGAATATTTATAGGGCGCATAGTTCCCATGCCAGGCAACGGTGTTGATAGGGGTTATTGCGGAGGCTGTATGCCACCAGTGGTTTGCTTGCTTGAAATAAACATTCGTTTCATGTTGAGGCAGTGGCTGGCAGGCTTTGGGATACTTAAAATGTCGAGGGTGCGCCAGGCCATTTGCACCGATTACCCCAAGCTCAGGCAGTTGCAAAGGAAGCCCTTGGTTTTCGCACAGATAGCCAGAAGAAGAGGTACCTTGTACTTCAATACTGAAATATACGCCCCTTGGTATGACTAAAATTTCACAGGGTTCTAACCTTAGTTTGCCAAATTCAGTGGTAAACAATAGGGTGCCGTTAAAATTAATAAAAAGAAGTTCACCATCACTATTGCAGAAAAAGTCATTTTCATTTAAGGCTTTATAGTGATAGGAGTAGATAACGTTGCTGTCATTTTTTGCAATGGGGAGCGTGCCTGAAATAACATGGTTATTACATTTTATAATGGGCTTAGGGCTTCGCACTTGGTTAGGTGAAAAGGGCACAATGCTTTGCAATGTCCATTGCTCTTTGGCTTCTTTAAAGTTTGAAAAGACGGCAGAAGGCACTGTTTTATACAGCCAGCTGTGTAAGTTAACATTGCGATCTCGAGTAAAGGCGCTGCCATTTAACTGTTCTGCAATGAGGCCATTTGGCAGTGTTTGTGGGCTGTTTTGTGAGAGTGGCAGTGTGTTGTGTGTTGAGTCACTGCTGTGTAGATTACCAAAGCCAAATTGATACTCTAATTCATCCATTTTTACCCTTCTCCTATAGAACACAAGGTACCATACTCGTCTGTTGCAGCTTATTACAAGTGTTTTAAAACGGCAATGGCACATTATGCTTATTAATGGGCGAAATAATAAACAAAAAGCATACTAATTTAATTATTTTGGTTATAATTAACGAGATTTGTCCGAATGGTTACGGGTTTTAGGGCTAGGAGCCCCTGAATGATAAAAAAAGACTTACTATTAGTCAGTTGGTTGAACAGATAAATAATCGTTACCCTGAATATTAGGGTACCCATAAGACTGAGGCGTTAAAATGACTCATAAATTTGAACAAGGCAAGCAAGAAATCATCGAAAGTGTTCTAGCCTTAATCCGTAAAAACATGTCCCCCATACAGCAAGAATTATGTACAGCCTTTGCAAAGAAGTTTTTAGCGACGGTATCGACTGAGGATTTGGCGGAATGGCAGATAGAAGATCTCTATGGCGCTATGGCAAATTATTGGTCTCTTTTAATGTACCGTACCCCCGGGGAGTGTAAAATAAGAATTTACAATCCTGATTATGAACAGCACGGTTGGCAATCGACTCATACGGTCATTGAAATCATTCATGAAGACATTCCCTTTCTAGTGGACTCTGTGATCATGGAGATAAGCCGCATGGGCCTAACCCCTTATCTGACCATGCACATGGGAGGGCTGAAGGTTATTCGTGATGAAGATGATAATTTATTGAGCATTGGTGCAGCCAACACAAAATCTAAGACTAAAGAGTCCCGAGTTACTAAAGAAGCACTGCAACTGATTCAAATAAATCGAGTCACTGACTTAGAGATCTTACAAGAGCTTCACCTTAATCTTGGCCGTGTTTTAAACGACACAAGACGAGTGGTAGAAGACTGGCCTAAGATGCGAGAAAGGCTATTAGCAGAGTTAAAAGTCTTAGATAATTACAAAGCGTTTATCGATGAAAAAGAAATTCAAGAATCCAAAGATTTTCTTACCTGGATGGAGAATCATCATTTTACCTTTCTTGGCATACGAAATTACAAAATTTTGAATGAAAATGGTGAGACGCTACTGTGTCCGGTTGACGGCACAGGCCTTGGGATCTTAAACAATAAGCATTCAGACCATAAAAGCTGTCGAAACTTGTCTAAGATGAGCCCTGAAGCAAAGGACATGGTCTTGTCAAAGCAGCTGCTAATTCTTTCTAAGACCAATACTCGCGCAACGGTTCACCGGCCTGTCTACACAGATTACATCGGCATTAAACAATTTAATGCCAAAGGAGAAGTTGTTGGCGAGGTTCGAATTATTGGCTTGTATACCTCTGCTGCCTACAATACCAACCCAACGCGAATTCCATTGCTTAGAAACAAAGTTAGTAATGTTATGAACTTAACCGGGGTTGAGCCGACTAGCCATGCAGGAAAGGTCATACAAAACATCATTGACACACTGCCAAGGGATGATCTCTTTCAAGCGACCGAAGAAGAGTTATTGGAAATATCCATGGGGATATTTCATTTGCAAGAGCGTCGGCGCTTTCGTTTATTTATGCGTAAGGACATTTATCGTAGATTTTTATCTTGCTTGGTCTACATTCCGCGAGATTTATTTAATACTAAACTACGAACCGACATTCAAAAGACTTTAGTTGAGAGCGTTGGGGCGCTAGAGAGTAGTTTTTCAACCCGATTCTCAGAATCTGTTTTATGCCGTACACACTTTATTTTAAAAATTGATCCTTATAAACAATACGCTTTTGACGTAGAAGAAATAGAGCAAAAAATCATAGAGGTTGCGAGAAACTGGTGTGATAGCCTTAATGAAACCTTGTTAGAAGGCTTTGGTGAAGAAGAAAGCACCCGCCTTTTTCAAAAATACGAGAATGCCTTTTCAAACTCCTATAAGGAATCCTTTACCGCTCGGACAGCCGTCTATGACATTCGACACATAGAGGAGTTAACTGGGGGACAAAATTTAGGCATGAGTTTCTACCGACCAGTGAGTGAGTTTGGTGGTAAAATTCGTCTTAAATTATACCAAGAGTCTGAACCATTGCCCTTATCCGATGTGTTGCCTATTCTTGAGAACATGGGCCTACGAGTGATTAGTGAGCGAGTCTACATCGTTAAGCCGCAAGATTCAGAAAACGTTTGGTTAAACGATTTCTCAATGCTCTATGTTGATGAAGTGAACGTTGATGAAGTTAAAGAGCTCTTTCAACAAGCCTTTTCTTCCATCTGGTACCAAAAAACAGAAAATGATGGCTTTAATCAGTTAGTGCTTTCTGCCCATTTAAGTTGGCGAGAAGTTAGCATATTGAGAGCGTATGCCAAATACTTTAAACAGATCCGTTCTTCCTTTAGCCCAAGCTACATTCAAAATGCCCTAAACTGTTATCCTAATATTGCAAAATTATTGGTAAACATCTTTAATGTTCGATTCTCATCAGAGAATAATTTATCAGCGGATGAGCGTTTTAAACAAGAAGAGGAATTAAGAACACAGGTTTTTTCGGCACTTGAGTCGGTAGATAGTCTTGATGAAGACAAAATTATTCGCGGCTATTTAGAGCTTATTTCTGCCACACTCAGAACCAACTATTTTCAGAAAGATGAGCAGGGACACACTAAGTCCTATCTTTCTTTTAAGTTTAACCCTCGTAAAATTTCAGATCTTCCAAAGCCCTACCCAATGTATGAAATTTTCGTTTACTCACCACGCTTTGAAGGCGTTCACCTTCGCTGTGGAAAAGTCGCCAGGGGTGGCTTGAGATGGTCAGATCGCCCAGAAGACTTTAGAACAGAAATTTTAGGTTTAATGAAAGCGCAGCAAGTTAAGAATTCAGTGATTGTGCCAAATGGTGCCAAAGGTGGCTTTGTTCCAAAGCAACTTTTGAAAGATGGTACGCGTGAAGACATTATGGCAGAGGGAATTTTTTGCTATCAGAATTTCATACGAGGATTGCTCGATGTGTCCGATAACTATGTCTCGGGTGAGATTAGCAAACCAGACAACACTGTTTGTTACGATGACGATGATCCATACTTGGTGGTTGCGGCCGATAAAGGCACGGCTACCTTTTCTGATATAGCGAATAAAATTTCAAATGAATACAATTTCTGGTTGGGAGATGCGTTTGCCTCCGGTGGCTCTGATGGTTACGATCATAAAAAAATGGGCATTACCGCCAGGGGTGCTTGGGAGTCTGTAAAACGCCATTTTAGAGAGCTTGGCAAAGACATTCAAACCACCCCCTTTACTTGTATTGGTATTGGTGACATGTCGGGGGATGTTTTTGGAAATGGCATGCTTTTATCAGAGTGTACTCAGCTTGTGGTGGCCTTTAATCACCTTCACATATTCATTGATCCGAATCCTGATGAGGCGGTGGCCTACCTTGAACGAAAGAGACTGTTTGAGTTACCTCGTTCGGCTTGGACTGATTATGACGCTAAGAAAATATCCAAAGGTGGTGGCGTTTTTCTTCGCAGCGCAAAATCCATTCAGTTGTCTGCTGAAATAAAAGAGCTTTTTTCCATCGAAAAAAATCACATTGAGCCTAATGAATTAATTCGCATCATCTTGAAATCAGAGGTTGATTTGCTCTGGAGTGCTGGTATTGGGACTTTTGTTAAGGGCGCGGATGAAAGTCATGATGATGTTGGTGACCGAGCCAATGACTCAATACGAATTAATGGCAACGAGCTTCGGTGTCGAGTCGTTGGAGAGGGGGGGAATCTTGGTCTCACTCAGTTAGCTCGCATAGACTATGCCATGAAAGGTGGTTTAATTTACACTGACTTCATTGACAATTCCGCAGGGGTTGATTGCTCTGATAATGAGGTCAATATTAAAATTTTGCTAAACAGTGTGGTGGCAAATGGTGAATTAACCACCAAGCAACGAAACCAGTTACTTGTTAAGATGACTGATGAAGTGTCACAAATGGTATTGCATGATAATTATCAACAAACCCAAGCAATTAGTTTGGCAGCAGAGCAAGCCTATAGAAATGTTGAGTTACACAGTCGTTACATTGATGAACTAGAGCAAGAAGGCAAGCTAGACAGAGAGCTTGAATTTATTCCTGATAAACAGCAGCTGATTGAACGTAAACTTGCTGGTAAAGGCCTTGCTAGACCCGGTCTGTCAGTGTTGCTCTGTTATAGTAAGACGTTGCTCTATGAAGAGTTAATTAAATCGTCTGTGCCAGAAGATCCGTACTTAAAGAAAATATTGGTTGACGCGTTTCCAAAACCCTTGCAGAAAAAATACCAAGAGTATATGCAAGCTCACCCGCTAAAGCGTGAAATCATTGCAACTAAGCTAAGTAATATTGTGGTTAATGAAATGGGCTTTACGTTTGTCTATCGATTGCATGATGAGACTGGTGCGCCTTATGCGGCGATTGTAAAAGCCTATATGATTGTACGAAGTTTGTTCGATTTACCGAGTGTGTGGCAAAACATTCAAGCGGTTGATAATAAAGCGCCAACTAGCAAACAAACTGAGATCATTTTGCAAATGATTCGCATTGCAAGACGGGCGACTCGTTGGTTTTTAAGAGCCAAGCGTCTAAATTTGGATATTACCAGCAATGTTAAGCTCTACAAAGAAGGCATTAGTGAGTTCATGTCTTGTATTACTCCCATTGTTAAGAAATATCATTCAAACCTTTTTAATGACTATGTAAATGAGAGCATCGAGCAGGGCATTCCTGAGCTCTTTGCTAAGGAAATGGCGGGAGCTAAGAGCTTATTTGCGGCAATGGACATCATTGATGCAGCCCAAGAACGAGGCATTGACATCGCGACCGTAGCAGATGCTTATTTTGCTATGGGAGACTTCTTAGATTTAAATTGGATCCGAACTCGAATCATACTGATGACAGTAGAAAATCATTGGGAAGCCTTGACTCGAGAGGCATTACGAGATGATTTGGATTGGCAGCAAAGAAAGCTTACCATTGCCATATTGTGTCTAAAAGATGAGTCGTCCACGGTACCTTGTCCACTGGATTTAGAGGGTTGGGCCAATCGACATCAAGACTTAATTAAGCGTTGGCAATATATTCTAGCCGAACTTCGTTCGACTCAAAGCTCGACGTTTACCATGTATTTTGTTGCAATAAGGGAGTTACTTGATTTAACGCAAACAAGTGTTCAATCGGTTAAAAAGCTAAAGGAGAAAGCAAGTGTCGATGATAAATACAAAGGATAGTTATGGTCGAGTGAGTAAGAGCCTTCATTGGTTGGTGGCAGTCTTGGTTATTACCATGGTATTGGGTCTGTTCTACATTGATCTAATCCCTAAAAGCTATAAAGGGACTTTTTTCTTTTTTCATAAGGCCACCGGTGTGCTGGTTTTATTTTTAATGCTTTTTCGGATTGCTTGGGGAATTGAGACGGTAAAGCCATCTCTGCCACTTAGTATGCCGCTGATTGAGAAAATTTTAGCTCGTGGCGTGCAACATCTCTTGATCTTCTTAGTGATTGTCATGACGCTATCCGGTTGGATAATGGCAACGGCGGCGGGCAAACCCCCAACCTTATATGGGCTGTTTTCCATGCCTTTGCCATTCATTCCAGGTTCTAAAACCTTAGCCAAACAAATGAGCGATCTTCATTATCTTATAGGCTGGTCTATTTTTGTTTTGCTGTGTTTGCATATGCTTGGTGGGCTTAAGCATCACTTCTTTAATAAGGACAATGTTCTTAAGTCGATGATCTAAAGCGCTCGACAGAGTCTTTTCGAAGGCTAAGGGCGTAGCAGACCTCATTTGGCTCTTCTCCGATTTTATCGAGAACGAGCCCGATGGCCTTGTCATCAAGAAGCACCGTTTCATTAATGTCTAAGTTCAGTGCTTTATCACAAATATAGGGCTCGTATTTCTCTTCAGATTTAAAGTGCAATCTTGCAATGATTTCATGCCCAATGTAGCAGCCCTTATTGACTGACACCACGCCATTGGCAAGTAAGCCCAGACGATTTGGTAAGAAAGCTTTGCTTGCTTCATTTTTGAGATCAAACCAATGTTCGTACATTATGGCCTTGTAAAAATTAAAGGGTTTTTGTTCTTCAAGCGTCCTCTCACTAAAAGCATTAATCAAGGAAGATTGTTCTGCTTCCGACTCGGCAATTAGCAAATGAAGCTCTTCGCTGTAGTTAAAGTCTAAGGTGGCATCATGCCCAATCGCTTCCTTTGATTTTAGGCCAATGGCAAAGGCTTTGTGGGTTTTTTCTAGGGTTATTCGTGACAGGGGCGCTGTTTTTGATAAGGGCTTTAGAGTTAAGTCGACTAGAGCGTCCTGTAGCCAGAGTTGATAGTGTGAGTCATCAATTTTTTGAATAAAAAACAGTGAGACAACCCGTCCTTTTTGATTACAGAGGGCCGAGGGTAGTAGGGTAAAGTCATCATTTAAGTTTGCAGTGACATGGCTTTGTAAAAACTGTTTAGCCCTGTCACCCTTTATGCGAATGCCTGAAAGCTTCGGCAGCATTGAGAAGAATTCTGAATTCATTTTTTTAAACTTTTGTGTGAATGTTAATGATGAGAATGATATCATAAATTAATCATTAAGTTATCTTATTAGTCTTTTTATGAACAAAGAACAAAGTAGGCGTCTACAATGGGCCTGTAAGCGTGGCATGTTAGAGCTTGATTTAATTCTAGAGCCTTTCTACCTTGCACATCAGAACGCTTTTAGCAGACAAGAGCAGGAACTTTTTGAAAAGCTCTTGACCCACAGTGATCCAAGCTTATACAGTTGGTTAATGGAAAAAGACCAACCGGGCGAGGATGATTTAAATGACATGGTCCAACGAATCGTTACTTATCATAGAGCGAGTAAGCGCTAAGACCAGCACACGGTGTGTTGTGAGTTTGTTCATCATAGCCTTTTTGTGTGTGTGGGCTTGTTCCTTGCAGCCCTTATTTAAAGTTTTGTCATCCCTTTTTTTGATTTTTTACGCCCATTACTACTGTCGCTTAAACCTTTTACTGACAGCTCCTAAGTCGCTTGTTAAATTAATCTGGTATGAAGACTTATTAGAGCTTTCTTTCAAAGACTCTTCTAATCAACAAGGCCCACAAAGACTGATAGTGCCAATTGAGCAGGCAAACATTTATGCCTTCCATCAACTTTTTTTATTGTTTGAGATAAAAGGAGGGTATTATTTCACTTTTTCAGATCAACTTAAAAAGTCGGATTATTACTCATTAAGAAGAAAAATCAGTCTAAGCAAGATGACAACAGCGATAGAGCAGCAGAACTCTCTGTGATACTATGTCAGAAAAAAATTAGGGACAATCATGAACAACTACCAAAGCTCTTTGTTAGAAAAAATTGAAGACAAACATGCCTTAATTGGAATTATTGGTTTGGGCTATGTTGGTTTGCCTCTATTCATTCGCTACGCTGAAGAGGGGTACAAAGTTGTAGGGATTGACGTCGATCAATCAAAGATTGATTCGTTAAATGAACAACGCTCTTACATCTCTCATATTTCAAACGAGAGCCTTGTCAAGGTCCGTGATAATTACAAAGTCACCACCGATTTTTCAGTGGCGCGGGAATTAGATGCTCTTATTTTATGTGTGCCAACCCCGCTCGATAAATATCGAGAGCCTGATTTAACCTATGTTTTAAAAACCATGGAGTCCCTCACACCTTTTTTAAGAAAGGGGCAAGTACTGTCACTGGAGAGTACCACCTATCCTGGTACCACAGAAGAAGAGCTGCAGCCAAGAATTGAGAACACAGGCTTAAGCGTGGGCGAGGATTTCTTTTTGGTCTATTCACCAGAGCGTGAAGATCCAGGTAACCGACACTTTGAAACCTCAACCATCCCTAAAGTGTGCGGTGGTGTAAGTAGTGCTTGTCTTTGCATTGGTCAAGCGATGTATCAGACGGTGATTAAAAACATTGTGCCTGTTAGTTCCACCAAAGTTGCCGAGATGACCAAATTACTTGAGAACATTCATCGTGCGGTCAACATTGGTCTTGTCAATGAGATGAAGTTGGTTGCAGATGAGATGGGCATCGACATTTATGAAGTGATTGATGCTGCCAGTACCAAACCTTTTGGTTTTGTGCCTTATTACCCAGGACCTGGTATTGGTGGTCACTGCATTCCCATTGACCCATTTTATTTAACCTGGAAGGCAAGAGAATACGGTCTTCATACCCGCTTTATTGAGCTTGCGGGCGAAATTAATGGTTCCATGCCTAATCGAGTGGTGAATAAAGTCATCGGGGCCTTAAATAATCATGGAAAGGCGCTAAAAGGGGCTCAGGTTTTGGTGTTGGGTGTTGCCTATAAAAAAGATGTGGACGACGTTCGTGAATCACCGGCACTTTTTATTATTGAGGAGTTACAAGAGCTAGGTGCGGTAGTTAACTATCACGATCCGCATGTTGCTGAAATTCCAAGAATGCGTGCCCATAACATTGAACTTAAGAGTCAAGATTTAACGCCTGAGGGGTTACAAGCAGCAGATGTTGTGGTGCTGATTACGTCACACAGCGCATTTGATTATCAAGCTATTTATGAACAAGCATCTTTAATTGTGGATACAAGAGGCGTGTTTCGTACGTTTGATCACTCAAAGATTGTACAGGCATAGGGATGAAGGATTCATTGCCGATTATTAATTCTAGGAAGCTTCGGGTGGCCGTGGCTGGTTGCGGGCGTATTTCAAGCTATCATTTTGAAGCGATTTTGTCTTTTTCAGAGGATCTTGAATTAATTGCTGTCTGTGATCAAAACGCAGAGCTTTTACACGGCATTAGTGAGCGCTATCAGGTTAAGGGTTATCAAGATCTAGAGACACTGTTAAAAGAGCAAGTCCCCGATCTACTGGTTATTTGTACACCCAGTGGTTTACATGCGCCCTTAACAGAGCTTGCAGCACGCTATGCGGTTAATGTAGTGACTGAAAAGCCAATGGCCACAAACTGGCAAGATGCGCTTAGCATGGTGCGTTGTTGTGAAAAGGAAAACGTCCGTCTATTTGTCATTAAACAAAATAGAAAGAACCAAACCTTACAACAATTAAAACAGGCAATTGATCAAGGTCGTTTTGGCGTGCTTTATCATGCGGCCTGTAATGTGTTTTGGTCTCGTACGCAAGCGTATTATGATCAAGCTGCTTGGCGCGGAACATTCCAATACGATGGCGGGGCATTTATGAATCAAGCCAGTCATTACGTTGATTTAATGCAGTGGTTGTTAGGACCAGTTGATTCTGTACAAGCAATGTGTGCGACACTGGCTCGAAAGATTGAAGCAGAAGACAGTGGTGTTGTGAACCTGCGCTGGAAAAGTGGCATGCTTGGATCATTAAATGTTTGCATGCTTGCCTACCCAGAAGACTTTGAAGGCTCGATGACCATTTTAGGAGAAAAGGGGACGGTTCGCATTGGTGGAGTTGCTCTTAACGAAATACAGCATTGGCAGTTTGAGAGTCGTCATGAGATGGATGAAGGCATTGGTGCTGCAAACTATAAAACAGAGTCAGTGTATGGATTTGGACACCCGCTTTGTTATAAAAATATTGTAGAGGTTATGCGTGGGAGGGCAGAGGCTGAGACAGACGGCAATGAAGGTCTAAAGTCCTTAGAGTTATTATCCGCTATTTATCAATCAGCAAGTGAGAATCAAACCATTTCACTCCCACTAGCAAGAGAGGCTCAAGAGACTTGAGTATTCTGGGTATATTTTTTTATCATTAGAAATATTAAGGGTTTATAGTATTATGAGTTTAATTCCAATTAGCACTTGTTTAAGCTTTACACTCTGTTTTGTGCTATGGAAATATCACAAAGCTCTAAACATTATTGATCACCCGAATCATCGCTCCATGCACGAAACACCAACTCCGCGCAGTGGTGGTATTGGATTTGTGTTAACGGCCTTGCTGTTGATGGCTTTTTTAATGTCAAAGTCAGCCATTCTTACGGCCATCATTAGCACAACCTTGTGCTTGTTTCTCTTATCCCTCTTAGATGACATAAAAACAATTAGTGCAGGCCTTCGTTTATTGCTGCACCTGGCATTCTGTTTTGGTTTTCTATTTGTTCTTCATTATTTCCAAGTTGTTTTTTGGCCGACGTATAGCCTAATTTTATTGTTTTTTATTGGCGTGTGGTTCATTAACTTATTTAATTTTATGGATGGCTTGGATGGCCTTTGTACCTTAGTGAGCCTGTTAGGCTTTGTCTACATGGGCTTATTTGGGCTTATCAATCATCAGTTAATGTTTGCGTTATGCGCGTTTATCATTAGTGCGTCACTCATTGGTTTTCTACTATTTAATTTTCCGCCTGCTCGATTATTTATGGGCGATTGTGGCTCAACCTCCTTAGGGTTTTTAAGCTTTGCCTTCATTGTATGGGGAGTCAACATTCAGCTCTTTAGTTTTATTGAAGGTTTTACTTTTTTTGCACCATTTTTGTTCGATGCCACCGTGACTCTGGCCAGACGTGTGCTCAATGGGGAAAAATTTTGGCAACCTCATCGAACTCACTATTATCAAAGAGCCAAACAAAGTGGTGTCAGTAATCAAAAAATCTTATTCTTCTATGGTGCGATGATGAGCTTTTCTGCGATAACGGTCATGCTGTCGTCGTTTTTTGATGTGCAGTCTGTATTGTTGTTGCCTTATTTGTGGTTTGTTGTTTATGGGATAAATTTCGATAAGTCAGATCTTAGCTAGATGAGATTGCAATTAAGAACGCCGTGGCAAGTAAGCAAAGCATCAATTACGGCTTTAATGATTCGAAACATTCAAAAACGGTTTATCAAATCGGCAAATACCGATAGATCCATTGCTTTTTTGTGGATTTTTTTAGAGCCAATGATGCATGTAGGGGTTTGGATCATCGTTCGAACCCTTTATGGTGTGAAAATCACCATGATGAACACGGCCGTTTTCATTCTTTTGGGCACGGTCCCTTTTCTATTAGTGGTTAAATGCCTCCCGCTTTTTATCAATGCCATTACCAGTCATCGACAACTACTAAAGTTTAAACAAGTCAAACCCTGTGATTTTGTCCTCTCAACCTTACTGTCTGAGGCCTTGGTAATGATCTGCTCGCTACTGATCCTTCTTTTTATCTTTCGCTTTTTAGAGATCCCTTGGCAGTTATATCACCCTGAAAACGTGTTGTATGGTGCATGGTTTCTTTTTAGCGCTCTATTGGGGATAGGTTTTATTCTGGCCGTGCTTGGGTTTTTCTTTCCGTTTATTAAGAATTTTATGCTGTTAGTGACCAGGCTTTTGTATTTTACCTCAGGCGTTTTTTTTCCAGCCAGTAGTGTGCCACAACATGTCCGTGATGTTTTGTGTTGGAATCCACTTTTTCAGGTCATTGAATTAATTCGTGAAGGCTTTATGTTGCGGCCTCCTAGCCTTGAGTTCGTTAACCAATCTTATTTACTTTTCTTTAGCACAATTGCCTTAGCGTTTGGTCTTGCAACTTATGTGGCATTTTCCGCTAGAATCATGACCGACATTGAAAAAAGTTAGGGTTTGCTTATCAATTACTGGGTTGATACCATGACTTTCTAAATAGATTATCAGGCAGGGAACGTTGTGAGTGGCGCATTAATTGGCCAGAGCGAGGACAAAAATAAAGGCATTCTTTCCTGGATAAAAAAAACACAAACCCTGGGGGCACTTTGTTCTAAGGCCTTTTGCTATGCCAAGTTAAAGGTTTTTAATAGAATTTTAAAACAGTCCTTTCTTTTTTTTGTGCTGCTTCCCATGGCTCTTTATGGAAGCTACATGCTTCTCTGGCAGTCACCACTTTATGAAAGCCAAGCCCGCATCACCATCGAAAACAACGACGTTAATAATACCTTGATGCTCAACATTGGCTTTATGGGTCAGAGTGCCTCTGATGAAATGCGCAGTGCTTATCTAACTAAATCCTTCATTGAGTCTTATGACATGCTGCAGCACTTAAATAAGCGGCTAGGCTATAAAGAATTGGTTTCCTCCAAGAGCATTGATTTTTTTTCTCGCCTATCGAGAGGAAGTTCGCATCAAGAACAACTGGATTACTTTAAAAAAATGGTCTCAGTAAGCTTTGATCAGGAAACCAATGAGCTTTTTTTATCAATGAAGGCCTTTAATTTAGATGATCCACCGCGTTTATTAGCAGAAATAATTGACGCATCAAAGAACTTTGCCAATCACATTTCAAACAGTCTTGCCTTAAAGCGTTATGAATTTAGTAAGAAACAGCTAGAAAATTATAAAGAAAAGCTTTATTTGTCTGAGGTTGATTTAATCAAGTTTCAAAACGAGCATGGGATTTTTGATCCAAAAGAGACGGCAAAGGAAATCTCCATGGTGATGGCAAAGCTAAAAGAAAAGTTGGTGAGTAAACAAACAGAGCTTTTAACCTTAAGCGCCTTTATGCAGCCAAAGGCAAGTAAAATTATTAGTTTAAAAGAAGAAATATCGGCACTTAAAAAACAGCTAGAGGAACAAACTAGTATTTTAATTGGACAAAATCATAATGAAACACTCAATACACTTTTAGCGGACTATCAATGGAAAGAGTTAAGCTTAAAATTTGCTTCGGCCGAGTATGAGGCCGCTCAAAAAGCATTTGAGCTGGCAAGCTTAGACGTTTCTAAGCAGCAGAACATTCTAGTTATTTTATCCCCACCAACGAAGCCTGATGTGAAGTCTGAACCTCAGATCCTCTTTAATCTCATGGTCGCATTTATGGGGCTAGGCTTACTCTACGTCATAATCAAGATGGCGTGGTTAATCATTGAAGAACACACGGATTAATGATGAAACAATTAAAAGCGCTTAGGTTTTTCATGCTCTCAGCTTTGCTCACCCCCTTTCTTAGCAATGCCATCGATTTAAGCACGCTTGATAGCGAGCAGGCAAAGAGGGCAGCCTCCATTCAAAGACTATCTAGTAATGAGCAAGCAACCATCGCCCCGAAGGCGCAAACAAGCACGCCTTCCAATAATCATGAATTTCAATCTTTAGCCTTTGGTAACAGCAGGAATTCAAATTCTGATTCAGAGCACCTGGTTCGTCTTAATTCTGAAAAAGGTTATGGGGGACTTCAGAGTGAGAGCTTGCCTGTCTTTGGTCACTCTTTGTTTGAGCAGCAGTGTGAGACTCTAAAACAAGCGCATTTTTTTAACCCCGATTACCAATTATCTGTGGGTGATAAAATTTCACTGCAAATCTGGGGCGCGATAGAGTCGAATACGCTTTTAAGCATTGATAACCAAGGAAATTTATTTTTACCAGAAGTAGGACCTGTTCATTTAGAAGGCGTTAAGAATCGTGATTTGAATCAGATTTTGGCTAGACGATTAAAAGACGTCTTCAAAAAGGACGTATTTTTATACGCAAACCTACTAACGGCACAACCGGTGCAGGTCTACGTGAGTGGTTTTGTTAAGTCACCTGGTTTGTACGATGGTTTGTCCTCTGATTCAATTATTTATTATCTATGTCGAGCAGGTGGTATTAGCTTAGAAGAGGGGAGTTTCAGACAAATAGAGATCTTGCGTGATAATAAGCCGATTCAACGCGTCGATCTCTATAACTTCCTGCTTAAGGGTAATATTAAACATTTTCAGTTGCATCAAGGTGATACCATTGTGGTTAAAAAAATTGCAAACTTGTTGAATGTTTCGGGTAATGTCAAAAAGCCTTATCAGTATGAATTTTTACAAGAACCCATTGCCTTGAAAACACTCACTAAAACATTACCCATGAATGCTTCTACTACCTTTGTACGACTAGAACATCACAGAGGTGAACAGCCAGAAGTACGCTACCTTCCGATAAAAGACTCCCTAAATGAACCTCTTTACTCGGGTGATTCAATTAGTTTTGTCTCAGATCAGACCTTGAAGCAAGTTATTGTTTTTGTCGAAGGCGCGGTCTCAGATCAACATCAGTTTGTCATGAAAGAAGGAGAAAGTTTAAAAGAGTTAGTCTCTCGAATTCATTTTAAACCCAAAGCCAATGTCAACAATCTACAGTTATATCGAGGCTCTGTTGCCAAAGAGCAGGAAGCGGCCATTCAATCGAGTCTCTCTCGCTTAGAGAGGCAAATTCTAACCAATAGCTCTGTTACGGAAAATGGCGCCAAAATGCAAGTAGTCCAGGCTGAAATGATCATGAGATTCATTGATGAGGCTAAGAATGTCAAGCTTAAAGGGCAAGTGGTGCTTGGCTCTAAAGAGACTTGGTCAGATATCTTGCTTGAAAACAATGATGTCATACAGGTACCAGAACAGTCTGAAATAGTCACAATTAGTGGTGATGTTCTAAACTCAATGTCCATTGAGCGAAAACCAAACTATGCGGTGAATAACTACGTTGGGCTTGCTGGTGGTTTCACCAACACAGCCGACCGCAAAAAAGCGCTGGTTGTTAAGCAAAATGGTCAGGTTGAAATTGTAAATCCGTCAGCCCATCAAGCAAAGATTATGGGCGGGGATCAAATTATTATTTTATCTAAACCACAAACAGAGAGTTGGCAAATTACTGAAAGTTTAAGCAAGATTATCTATCAAATTGCGGTTGCTGCTCGAGTTGCCTTGGTTGTTTAAATGAAATACCCATGAGACTCCAAAATGCCAATTTTTATGATACTTAATTCCACCCCAACACCTTATCAAAAATGCGCCAGATCTATGGATATGACTTATTTTAGAAAAGCCGCTGGGATTAAATTAACCACACCTAAAAAAGGACATTTCGAAGTATCATGGGTATAGAAGCATCTAATCTGACTAAGTATTACAAAGTACAAGGCCATAAAAAAATGGTCTTTCAAGACTTGTCATTACTGATTCCCCCTGGGCGAAAACTGGCTCTTTTAGGGCCAAATGGGGCGGGTAAGTCCACGTTACTTCGTGTTTTAACCGGCATTGAAAAACCCAATAAGGGTAAAATTATACAAAATAGTACGATTTCTTGGCCAGTTGGTTTGTCAACGGGGTTTATTGGCTCATTAACGGCTAAGGAAAACATACAGTTTGTGTGCAGGCTTTATTCATACTCTAAAGACGCACGGCGAGAGGTGATTGATTATGTCAAAGCCTTTGCCGATCTTGGAAAATACTTTGACTTACCCATGTCTACCTATAGTTCTGGCATGAGGCAACGGGTAAGCTTTGCTCTGTCAATGAGTTTTGATTTTGATTATTACGTAGTCGATGAAGCACTTTCTGCAGGCGATGCCTCTTTTAGATCTAAATGTCGAACGGTTTTTGAAGAGCGCATTGCTACCAAAGGCTTAATCTTAGTCTCTCATCAGATGAATGTGATCCGCGATTATTGCACCGAGGGGTTGTATTTAAATAACGGACAAGTACAGTATTCAAATGACATTGAAGAACTAATCAAAACTTACCAAGGGCAGTCGACGAGATAGCTCAGCGGCCATGATTTTTTGTTTCTTACTTAAGTAGTGCTTTCTCACCAATTTTGAAAAAAATTGGTATAGACGGTTCTGCCAAGTAAAGAAGTTTTTATTTGACGTATTATTTTTATGTAAGCGATAACTTATTAGAGCTTGCTCTAAAAACACTCGTTTGCCGCAGGCTTCTGCGATCATCGCAAGCCATCTGTCATGATTATCAAGCGCACTTGGAAAGGGTAGTGCGCGTTTAATCAATGCTTGATTGGTAATGATGGTATTGCCCATGACCCCATTTTCAGCAGTGATGTTCTTGATGCTTTTTGTGGTTAGATGCGAGTAACCTCTGTAATTAATAAAGGAGTTAGCGAGAACGACGTCGAACGGGTCAATCATTTCTAGATCGTGATGGATTAAAAAAGGGCTGCTTAAATCCAACTCTTTTATTGCCGTAAGCTGTCGTTCAATTTTTATTGGCCACCAAACATCATCTTGATCGCAAAGTGCAACCAGATTTTCAGTCGATAATCGCAATCCTTTCTCGAAATTTTGGTTGCAACCAAGTCGATCGGTGTTGTGGTGAAGATGAATGTTTGCATGCTTTTTTTGAAACGCACTTAAAATAGTTAAGGTGCCATCGGTTGAGCCATCGTCATAAATGCTAATTTTATAAGGGGGGATTGTTTGATTTAAGATGGATGTTAATTGCTTTTCTAGATATAGTTCCCCATTGTATGTACATAAGATGACTTCTAGCTTCGGCATAAGAGTGTTTAAAAGAAGGCCCAATGAGTGATACTACTGTAACAGCTAAACAAAAGTCTATTTCAATCTTGTTACCCTTTAAAGATAATGTTGACTTGCTGCGCACTTGCATTGACTCACTTTTTAAGTACACGACGTATCAAAACTATCAAATTATCTTAATCAATCATGAAAGCGTTGAGCTTAAGACGCACACCTACCTTAAAGAACTACTCAATCATGAGAAGGTACGCTTGCTCTATTATCAAGGAGCGTTTAATTTTTCAGCAATGAACAACCTTGCCGTTGAACATACTAATTCAGAATATCTTGTGCTTTTAAACAATGACACAGAAATTCTCACAGAGGACTGGTTGCAAAAATTACTGTCTTTGGCTGCAAGGGTTTCTGCTGGTGCTGTTGGCTGTATGTTACTGTATAAAAATCGCGACATTCAACATGCAGGCATTGCCCTTGGGTTAAATGGGGCACTTTGTCAAAACCTCTATGCCCACATTCCATATGAGGCGGTCAAGGAAGACTCTTATTTTAAAAAAAGCTCAGAAGTCGATGCCATTACGGCTGCCTGTATGATGATAGAGCGCTCAAAGTATCTAAGAGTTGGGGGACTCAATCAAGAGAGTCTGAAGGTTGCTTTCAATGACGTTGATTTTTGTTTGAGACTAGAAAAACACCAATTAAAGAATTATTTTCATCCAGAGGTTTGTCTTATTCATCATGAATCAATGAGTCGACTATTGGACTCTTTTGACAGCACCGGCGAGTTTTCCAAACACATTAGGGCCTTTAGAAACGCTCATGGTAAAAGAGTTAAAGAGCCCTCTTTATTCCAAAAAACTTTTCACCATCAATTGCTGCAATCAAGGCATGCCCCGTTATTTACTAAAACGATTTTAATTCTGGCTGTGCGTTTAAAGCAAGGTTATGGGGTTGACTTGGTAATCAGAAATCAAGCCCGAGCTCTTGCAGAGAAGGGCGCTCGAGTTGTGATTGGCGTATTTGACTATCAAGAAAGTCACCTTGATAGCTTATATAAGATTGTGGTCTTACAACCATCTGCTAATCGCAGACGATTGACACAACAAGTAAAAAAGATGGCAAAAAAAGAAAAAGCGGTGTTTGTCATTGCCCACACCAGTCCGTTTTTTGAGGTCTTGCCGGCACTTAGTAAGATGTCTAAGACCATTGCCTATGAACACGGCGATCCCAGCCCTCATCTTTTTAAGCGAGAGTATTTTGCGCGAAAATTTGTCAAAGACTACAAGGTGCGTCGCGTGTACCCTTATGTCTCGAAAGTCATTGCGATCTCTCAATTTATTGCTCATGACATCTCTCGACCGGATGCGGCTATTGTCTACAACGGCATCAATCATTTAACCATTCGTCATTCAAAAGCAGAAAGAGATGCTTTTTGCACTAAGCATCAAATTGAGCCTACAAAAATCTGCTGTCTAATGGTGGCAAGACTTGGGGCTGGTGAAGCAAAATACAAAGGTACCAAAGAGTTTATCGCCTTTAAAAGGCAGTTGAGTAATTTAGAGTATGAGTTTTTGTTAGTAGGAGCAGGGCAGGAGAGTGATGCTAAAGTCTATCAGGCTGAAGGAATTAAAGTGCTTGTTAATGCAAGCAATGATGAGCTTGCAATCTGTTATCAAGTAGCCGATGTCTATTTAAGCTTCTCAAAATGGGAGGGCTTTAATTTGCCGGTTGCAGAGGCAAGCTACTATAGAACGCCGACCTTTTGTTTAGAAAGCAGCGTACACTTTGAAGTAAGTCGACTTAATTTTAAAAGTGTTGATGAGATTGCAGAGAATCTTAAGAAACAAACAAAAGAGTCACTCCAGCGACTCGGGGGCTTACAAAACTTATTTTTAACTCGCTACTCCTGGCAAGAAAATAGAGATAAGCTTACGGCCATATTAGCAGACTTAACAAACGCACCATCAATGAGTCAAAGCATTAGAGGCCTTATTAGCATCTGCATAGTCACCCGGGATCATCTTGAGCTTATAAAACCTTGTCTGTACTCGATTCTAGAGCACACAAAAGAGTGTCGCTTTGAACTGTTGATAGCGGATTCTGGCTCGCGCGATGAAGAGGTGCTTGCTTTTTATAAGACTCTGCCTTCTTGTTGTACAGTCTTGTATTTTAATTATTACAACTTCTCTAAACTCAATAATCTGCTAGCTGCCAAAGCCCGTGGTGAATATCTATTGTTTTTAAATAATGATACAGAAATAACTCATCCGACTTGGTTGTCTGCCCTATTAGAGCCAATGGCGAATAAGAACGTCGCAGCCGTAGGACCACTTTTATGTTTCCCTGATGGCAACATTCAGCATGCTGGGGTGGAGTTTTGTCAGACTCGAGTAAACAGGGGGTTGCCTTTTCATCCTTATCGAAAAAAGGATTTACAAGTCTCTCAGAATGCCGTTGGCAGCTTTGAGGTGCCAGCCTTAACCGGCGCGTGTCTCTTGCTTAAGCGTGATGCTTTCTGTGAATTTGGTCCTTTTGATGAAAACTATTATGAAGAATGCCAGGACATTGATCTTTGCCTTCGTTTACAAAAGGAAGGCCTACGTTGTGTCTACACCAGCAAAGCCTGCATCATTCACCTTGAAAATGGCACCAGAGAGAGAGAATTGGACAAAAGAGACCGGCGCTACTTTCTTAAAAAATGGTCAAAGTACATCAAGAGAGAGTATCTTTCTCGCCCAAATCAACGCATGCGACTTGAGTGTTAACCCATTAATAGGGAGCGTTTTGCCTAGGTGTGAACAGATTGCTTTGTGAACAGCCTGTGCAGTGAAACCATCAAAATTACATTGAAACACTATTGGTTTGGGTATACTCTAATGCAAAAAAATTAATGAGCTTTATCAATGAAGAAATACAATGTTTATGGACTTGGAAACGCGCTACTTGATATAGAAATTAACGTCTCTGACCAAGATCTTACTTCATTGGGATTGGACAAAGGTGTCATGACCTTGGTTGATGAGAGCAAACAGCAGGAAATTATACAATCACTGACAAATCGTCCACATTTAAAAAGCTGTGGTGGCTCAGCAGCCAACACCATGATTACCTTACAACAAATGGGCTGTAGCACTTTTTACTCATGCAAAGTCTCAAATGATGTGAATGGTCAAGCCTTTGTTAAAGATTTAATTTCTCATGGGGTGAGCACAAACTTAAGCCAACAAGCGCTGGGCTCAGGGACCACTGGTCGCTGCTTGGCATTGGTCAGTGATGACGCTGAGCGAACCATGTACACTCACCTTGGCGTTACCGTCGATTTTTCAAGCAATGAATTAAATCATCAAGCCATTGCAGAATCCGAATGCATTTACATTGAAGGGTATTTGGTGGCATCAGAGTCCGCAAGATTGGCCGCTATTGAAGCAAGAGAGGTGGCACATAAGCACAAGGTGATGACCAGCATTACTCTCTCTGATCCAAACATGGTCAAATTCTTCAAAAATGAATTGCTAGAGATGATTGGGCCAGGGGTTGATATCTTGTTCTGTAACGAAGCCGAAGCAAAATTATTTAGTAACAGTGAGTCCTTGGATGACTGTTGCCGCTACTTAGAGACACTAGCTAAAACCTTTGTGATCACCAAAGGAAAACAAGGTGCAACCTTATATGACGGTCAACACTATCATCAAATTTCTGGTTTGAATGTCAATGTTATCGATACCTTGGGTGCGGGGGATGCCTTTGCGGGAGCTTACTTAGCCGATTTGCTACAGGGAAATGAGCCGCTTAAGGCGGCGATCAAGGCAAATAAAGTTGCGGCAAAAGTGGTTACACACTTTGGTGCTCGTTTAAAAGAGCGGGATTTGGCCATCTTGTAGCAGTGACAGCGCAATGGAATGCATTCTTCATATAGGCACTGAAAAAACTGGTACCAGCAGTCTACAGGCGTGTTTTTATCAAAATAGAGACTTACTTGCCAGGCAGGGTATTGAGCTATTACAAAGTGCAGGACGCGATAACGCTCGAAAACTTGCTTGTTTTGCCATGAGTGACCACTTAATCGATGAGTATTTAAAAAGCAACAAGATTGGTAGTGTTGAGCAAAAAAAAGCCTTTAATAAAACCTTGGCAAAAGCTGTTTCGAATGAATTATCAAGGCTCTCACCTAGTACCAAAACGCTCTTAATTAGCAGTGAGCACTTTCATTCACGCTGCATTCAGATAGAAGATCTTATTCGCTTAAGGGCCTTATTAAGCCCATTCGTTAAGAGCTTTAAAGTCATTGTCTACTTAAGAAATCAGCTTGATTTGGCACGATCGCTTTTCTCAACCGCCTTAAAAAGTGGCTATGTGCTGGATGGTGTGGATGACTACATTGTTGAAACCTGTCAGGCTAGCAAGGCTTATTACAATTACAGCGCCCTGTTAGAGCGCTGGTCAGAGGTCTTTGGCGTTGAAGCACTAATGGTTCGTCCCTACCATAGAACACTGCTCTATAAACAATGCGTCATGCAGGATTTTTTCAAAACAGCCTTAGCAGACTTAAGACTTGATAATTTCAAATGGCCAGAGCCCTTAAATACAGAGATAAGCTATTTTGGTCAACAGCTTTTAAATGTTTGCAATCAATTAGTAAGCTCGAGTAAGAACAAAGAGACGATGTTTCTTCGAAAAAAAATCATAAGAAAACTTGATGACTGCGGCTATGGCCAAGGTGAGGTCCCAAGTCTTAAGACGATTAAAATAGTCAGAGAACGATTTAAGACCATGAATCAACTAGTCACTCAAAACTGGTTTAACACATTGTCTGTTTCACCTCTGGAGATAGCACTTGATACAGCACATGAGGGAATTAAGCCGTCCTTTTCTGAGAATGATGAGATAATAAAATA
The DNA here is from genome assembly GCA_030148065.1 of Legionellaceae bacterium. GTDB lineage: Bacteria > Pseudomonadota > Gammaproteobacteria > Legionellales > Legionellaceae > JASBUC01. Next base: position 62,040 of record JASBUC010000022.1, read on the forward strand.
TTTATTAACCAGCGCCCCAAAATCACCTAAGTTAGTTAATCGTTTATTAAAGCGATTCAATATAGGCCTTAATACTGTTTTTAAGTAAGGGATAATGAGATGGACCATGCAGTAAAAAAAAATAACAATCCAATTGCTATTGTTGGACTGTCTTTTCGTTTTCCGGGCGATCTCTGCGACAGTGAGGCCTTTTGGCAGTGCCTACTAAATAAAGAATCTAAAATCTCCGAGCTTGATAACAGCCGTTGGCCACAATCAAAGTACTACCACCCGAACAAAGACGTTGCAGGTTGCTCATATGTGAAAAAAGCAGGACTCTTGTCTGAACCATTTGCCTTTGCCGCCCCATTTTTTAAAATTCCACCGAGAGAAGCCGAACAAATGGATCCGCAACAAAGAATGTTGCTTGAGCTTAGTTGGCATGCCATTGAAGACTCAGGCATTCTACCTGCAACATTGTCTCAGAATAAAACAGGAGTTTACATCGGCGTTGGGGCACCAGATTATGGGGTCTCAAGTTTTATTACCGATGTTGGTGCGGTGGATTCTCACACCATGCTTGGCAATACCAATAGCATTGTAAGCAATCGTTTATCCTATTGTTACGATTTAAAAGGGCCAAGCATGTCAATTGACACGGCGTGTTCTTCCTCCCTTGTAGCACTTCATCAGGCTTGTATGAGTTTGTGGAGTGGTGAGTCAGATCACGCCCTAGTTGGTGGCTGTAATCTTATTTGTCACCCGTTTCCCTTTGTTGGTTTTTCAAAAAGCATGATGCTCTCTGAAAAAGGGCAATGCCGCTCTTTTGATCAAGATGGGGATGGGTATGTTCGCTCAGAAGGCGCGGCCATTTTACTACTAAAGCCCCTTAAAGCAGCAATTAAAGATGGGAATAACATTCATGCAGTCATTGTCAATACTGGGGTCAACAGTGATGGTAAAACCTCAAGCCTACCTGTTCCGTCAAGTCTCGCGCAAGCAAGGTTGCTTGAGAGCTTATACAGAGAGTCAAACCTTAACCCAAATGAGCTGGCTTATTTTGAAGCGCATGGCACGGGCACTCAAATAGGCGATCCCATTGAAGCGAGCGCGATTGCCAGAGCATTGGGGCAAAAAAGAGAAACCCCCTTATTAATCGGCTCAGTGAAACCAAATTTAGGTCACTTAGAGTGCGGTGCTGGCATGGTGGGTCTTGTTAAGTTAATTCATTGCTTAAAAAATAAGAAAGTGCCTGCAAATAATCATTTTGACACACCCAACCCTAAGATTGATTTTAATGAGCTTAACTTACAAGTGGTTAACAAGACCCATGATTTGTCTGAGCATAAAGAGCCTTTGCTTATGGGGGTCAATGCGTTTGGTTTTGGTGGCACCAATGCCCATGCAATCTTAAAAGAGTACATACCCCCGCCAAAAAAAGAGGCTAAAAAAACTAGAAAACTACCGCCCCTTAGGATTAGTGCAAATTCAGAGGCTGAGTTTAATCTGCTGATAAAAGACTACAAAAATATGATTGAACAGCAGCAAGAGTCCTACTATGACATCGCCTACTCGTCATTCTTTCACCGCCCCTTGCTAAGCAAAGCATTATTAATCTGGCCAAAGTCAGAGACGGATCTTTTAGCGCAATTAGAGGCATACTCTAGTGACTCTCTCATTTCCACTAGAAGCACTAAAGAAAAGCGAAAGCTTGCGCTGGTCTTCTCAGGAAATGGTTGTCAGTGGGCTGAGATGGGTAGATCTCTTATAAAGAGTGAGTTTAAAAAAGCAAGGAGTTATTTAAATAGCATCGAGCAGATCTTTAAAAGTGAATTTAATCTTTCGGTTAAGAAGATTTTATTAACTGGTGAGCCAGATCGCTATCAGCTAACAGAATTAGCACAGCCTGCTCTTTTTACTTTGCAGGTCATCATTTGTAAACTCATTCAAGACTATGGTGTTAAGTTTGATTTTGTGGTTGGTCACAGTGTTGGTGAGGTAGCGGCTGCCTGGGCAAGTGGAGCGCTTAGTCTCAATGATGCGGTGAAAGTGATTTATTATCGAAGCATGTTTCAAGGCACAACCAAAGGATCTGGCAACATGGCGGCGGTACAGCTCTCAAGATCAGAACTTATTAAGCTCTTTGCAGAACTTAAGCTAACAACCCTTGAAATTGCGGCAGAGAATAGCCATTCTTCTTCCACCATTTCAGGTGAGCAGGACTCTCTTAAGATTTTAGAAAATTACTGTCGAGAAAAGGACATTTTCTACAAACAACTCTCAATCAATTATGCTTTTCATTCAAAGGCAATGCACAAAATTAAAGCCCCCTTAATAGAAGCCTTAGAAAACATTACTGCAAGAGAGGGCAAATGTCCTTTCATTTCAACGGTCACTGGCGAGGAAGTCTCAGGCTTGAGTCTTACCGGGCACTATTGGTGGGAGAACATTCGAAAGCCTGTTCTGTTTAAGAATGCTGTTGAACGCTTGCTAAAAGATCAAACGGTGCTCTTTATTGAGGTGGGAGCACGGCCAATTCTACAGTCTTATCTCAACGAGGCATGCCGTGCTAGTAATAATTTAAACGCCCTTAAAACACTAGAAGAGGGCAAGGATGAGGAAACCTCGTTGCTTGCCTCGCTCTCTGCACTTCACTTACAAGCAGAAGCCTTAGATCTTAAAAAATGGTTTAAAAGAAGAAGAGCGTATTTTAAGCTTCCAAGCTACCCCTTTGTTAGACAAAATTACAGCATAACGCCAACAGAGAAAGCCCTCGCCGTCTTTAGAGGGAGTGAAAGTCCACCACTGTTAGGCCAGCGTCTTAAGGGGGCAAGTTGTTCTTGGGAACTCTCATTGTCAAAATTTAGTGAGCCTTATTTAGCAGATCACATGGTCGATGGGCTTACGGTCTTTCCAGGCACGGCCTATCTTGAGCAACTCTTGAGTTTGTATTACCAAGAGGGCGGCTTAGGTGCTGTGCTTATCAAAAATCTTGAAATCATCAATCCTCTTATTTTAAGTGATGAGAAACTATTTGATGTAAACATTCTAGAAAAAGACGGAGAGGTAACCATTTCTAGCAAGGTAGGAGAAAGTCCTGCCACATGGCAATTGCATGCCAAAGGATCTTTTCGTGAGCAGCTGACTGTCATGAAAGAAGAGATTAATCTTGCAAACTTGATGAACGAGAAGGCTCTTCTCGTTAGCAGAGAAGAGCATTATCAATTGTGTGAATTTCTAGGGTTGAGCTATCGCGGGGATTTTAAATTAGTTGACAAGCTTTGGTGTTCTGATAAACAAATTTTAGCAAAGTTAAGAACTGAGACGATTTGTAAAGCAGCACTTTTAAGCCATAAATTATACCCACCCATCCTAGATGCAGCACTGCAATCTGCTATGGGGTTTTATAAAGAACAGGCTCTTTGGCAGTTTAAAGATATGTTGTTGGTGCCGGTGAAATTTTCCACAATTTCTTTTTCAAGCCATACGGATGTGGTTGCCTACAGTGTTTGTCGCTTAGAAAAAATAAGCCCTCGCTCACTGTCTATTTCTATAAAGCTACTGACTGAGGAGGGTCGAGTCTTAGTCGATGCTCGTGGTGTGAGGTTACAAGCAATCATCAGAAAGACTCATGCCGAAGATCCAAGATTGTATAGAGAAGAATTGGCAGTTAAACGAAGCTTGTTAAATGAGGAGCGTTTTTTCGGTCTTTCTAAACTGGAGGCCGCTTTAAAGGCTCCCTTAAAAGAACACTTCTCTTTTGTAAACAAACAAGCAGGCAGGCTTTCTGAATCCTTAAATGCATTGAGGTTTTTCATCGCGGTCGGAATATACAAAGTGCTCTCAGAGACTCTTCAAAAGAAAGAGTATGCCCACCTTTCTGACATTGAAGAGGAGCTAAAAGTACAAAAGACGCAGAGGGCGTATTTTCAGTTTTGTTTTTCATTGCTCCGAGACTTTTGTTTAGTAGAGTATTGCTCTAACAATGAGGTTATACGCTTGCTTGGACCCAGGGAGCCCTTAAGCTTTGAGCTGTTGTGGCTTACCTTGTTTGCTGAGCATGCTCTTAACATGCCAGAGCTATTGACCATCCCTAAATTATGTCAATCTTTGATTGTCATATGGCAAGGAAAGAAAACAGTTGAGCAAATAATCAATCGAAAAAGCGAGTATTGTTCGAAAGAGGCGCTGTTTCAATCATCACTGCATGCAAGGTCGTTGAATGAATGTTTTGATAGAGTCTTTTACTCTCTGCTTAAGGATTTTCCATCTTATAGAGCACAACGAGCCTTGTATTTTTTGAGTGATGAGGGAGGGCTACCAAACGATTTAATGAACCTTGATTCAAATTTAGAACTCGTCATATGTGCTTTGAGTGAAGAGTGTTTTCAGGCTTTAAAACAGCAATGTCAGTCAAAACCATTGTTTGAGGTCATTAAGTATGATGGCAATGAGTTTGTCTCGAGGGTACAAGGACGATTTAATTTTACCGTTTTTAAGCGCGCGCTCTCTGCCTTTGATGATTTGGTTGGTCTACTTAAGAGCCTTCGCACCATTTTAGAAAGTGATGCTTGTTTGTTGCTTGCAGAACATGACAATAATATTTTTAGTAATTTCTACTATGGTGGCTCTGAGAGTTGGTGGCAATCGAATGAAGCGGACTACTCTGGGCGACTAATTTCTGCATCCTCCCTAAGAAAGCTGCTAGCAGATTCTGGTTTTCTCTCTAGTGATGAGCTCTATCATGATCTTGGCAACCATGCCTACATTTTAGCAGCACAACCACTGGCAATGCTCACAAAAGAAATGGCTCCCAAATCAGAGACAGAGACTGTTCTTTTCACTAACAGTCAACAAGAGGAACTTTTAACACTATTAAAGAGCACTCATAAGAGTGCTCTTCATTATCCTTATAACCTGCAAGCGATTGATGACTGGTGTACAACCCTTGATACAACTGAAGCTCTGTCAGATCACCAGGTGATTCTGCATTTTTCCTCTCATAGTGAACAGTTTGAGAGTGAGCAATTTTTATCGGGGGTTTATCAACTAATTACGGCCCTTAAGCGTCTTTCTAGCATTAACACAGAAAAAAAGCACTCTGTAACCATCCTTTTTGAACTAATGGCTCAATTAGATGAGAACAATATTAGTGCGCTAATTACTTATTATTCTGTTCGTTCTATGCTACGTGTTTTCCAAAATGAAGCCCCTCAACTTCCCTTGTCTTTAGTTAAAATCGAGAGTGCCCTTAACACCCTTTGCCCTAAACTCTTTTTTGAAGCAATTGAGACAGATGGCTTTGAGTGTGTGCTAAATGATCAGAACTTGTCTGTCAATCAAGTGATTGAAGAGCCGCTAGATCCGAATCTTTCTAAAGGTGCCGCCTTTAATGCCGTACGGCTTGATTTTAAACAAATGGGGAGTCTTGATAATCTTTATTGGCAGCCCTTTTCGCAAAGAAAGCCTACGAACAATGAGCTTTTGATAAAACCAATGGCGGTTGGCTTAAACTTTAGAGACGTGATGTACACCATCGGCTTTATTAGCGATGAGGCCGTTGAAAATGGCTTTCTGGGCGCCTCACTTGGCATGGAGTTCTCAGGCTTGGTGGTGGCTTGTGGCGATGATTGTCAACGCTTTAGGGTTGGTGATAAAGTCTTTGGGTTTTCATCAAGCTCTTTTAGTTCATCACTGATACTCTCAGAAGAAAAGGTGCACGCTCTTCCCAACAAATGGTCTCACTTTGAAGCGGCCACCGTGCCAGTTGCTTTTTTTACAGCCTACTATGCGCTCACCCAACAAGCTCAATTAACTGAGGGTGAAAAAGTGCTCATTCATGGTGCGGCCGGGGGGGTTGGCATTGCTGCTATTCAAGTAGCTAGCCTGTTGGGGGCAGAGGTGATTGCAACCGCAGGCTGTGATGATAAACGATTATTTGTGCAAATGCTTGGATCAGAGAAGGTTTATAACTCGAGAGATCTAAACTTTGTTGAGAAAGTAGAGCTCGAGATTGGCAAGGTGGATGTGGTACTTAATTGTCTCTCTGGTCAAGCAATGGAAGAGAGTCTCTCTCTGCTTGCCCCATTTGGGCGCTTTGTTGAACTAGGCAAACGTGATTTCTACTTAAACAGTAAAATTGGACTAAACCCTTTTAAAAACAACATTAGTTATTTTGGGGTTGATGTAGATCAATTGATACAGCAAAAACCCAATCGCGCCATAAAACTGTTTGAGAAATTAATGGCTGAATTTGAGCAAGAGGCTTTAAGACCACTGCCATTGACAACTTTTAAAAGTAAGGAGATTAAAGAGGGGTTTCGTTATATGCAACAAGCCAAGCAAATTGGCAAAGTTGTGATTGATTTAAGTGATTTAGAGTACTTAGTACAAGATGAGTCCGGAACATGTGATCCTGTCTTATCAAAAGAGCACTATTACCTGATTACCGGAGGGAGCAAAGGCTTAGGGCTTGAGACCGCTCGCACCTTTATAAACAATGGCGCTAGAAAACTTCTGTTGTTGTCAAAGACAGGCCTTGTTTCTGAGCCGCTTAAAGAATTATTAGCAATGTACTCAGGCCAGGTCGAGATTACACTGTTAAAGGCCGATGTGAGCGAGTTTGCAGAACTTGAGCGCGCCTTGTCTCCCTATATTAATCAACTTGCTGGCCTTGTACATGCGGCAAATCATTATCACGATGCCTTAATTTCTTCTCTCAAGCCAGAACCCTTTGAGGAGGCAATGAGAGCGAAAGTCTTGGGTGCCTGGAATCTTCATCGTTTAACTAAAACCTTAACGCTTGATTTTTTTGTCATGTATTCATCGGTGTCAAACCTCATTGGTAACGTTGGCCAAGTCTCTTATGTTAGTGCCAACGGGGCACTGGAAGGCTTAGTGGAGGCAAGGCGCGCCATGGGGCTTTGTGGAAAAGTAATGAGCTTTGGCCCAGTTTCGGATGTTGGCATTCTTAGTCGAAAGAAAGAGCTCAGTCATCTTCTGACAGAGAAGGGCATGGCAGTGCTACCAGCAGAGCTGTATTTGAATCAATTTTTTAAACTTCTTCAAAGAAAGAACGTCAATGACTGCTTGGCGCACATTGATTTTTCAGTGCTCTATCAGTCTCTACCTAGCATCGATAGAGAGCTCTATCGCCATTTCAAGCCACATTTTAACGCCTTGAGCGCAGGCTCTAACCAGGAAATTTTAGCCAAACTTCAGTCACTAGAGGGCGAGGAGAAACACTCATTTCTGTCGGAACTTCTGTCAGAGGAAATCATAAACATCCTTAAATTACCAGTCTCAAAGGTTTCACCCGATGAGAGCTTTGCAGATCTAGGACTTGATTCCATTATGGGGGTGGAATTAATGCATGTTTTAGAGAAAAAACTCTCGGTAAAAATTCCGGTGATGATTTTAAGTCAAGGCAATAATATCAATGAGCTTTCTAAAAAAATTATTGAGCATTTAAACATGTCAAATAAGCAACATTATGAGGAGCAGTTTGATACACTCTCATCACTACACAATATTGATTTAAATGATGAGGCTCGTTCGAAAATCATCCAAGACGTCGCAGAAGAAGTGCATCAACTCTAAGGTTTTAAGCAATGGGCATTAACAGAAAAGGCTTATTTAAACTAACAGCACAAGCAGCAGCCACTATTGGGCGGCAAAAAGGACAGTGCACTCTTGAGAGTGAGTTGCTAGAGCGTGATTTAGAAAGACCACATGTTCGAAACGACTACACCTCCTTTGAGCGATATGATAGTTACCTACAGCTACTCGGTCAGCAAAAAGCCGCCTCGCTCTTTAAGATTGACAACCCTTTTTTTAAAAAAGCCGACAGTTTTGGCTCTAGTCAGATCTGCATTGAGAATAAAAACTACCTTAATTTTAGCAGTTATAATTATTTGGATTTGGCAGGGGAGCCCCGGGTTAATCAAGCAGCCGTTGATGCCATTTCAGAGTATGGCACCTCAGTCTCAGGCAGTCGCATGGTCTCAGGAGAGAGAGAAATCATTTGCGCACTGGAGAGACAAATTTCAGAGGTGTATGGCTGTGAAGAGGCCTTGGTCTTTGTTAGCGGCTATGCAACCAATGTTAGCACCATCGCAACACTCTTTGGCAAAGGGGATTTAGTTTTATACGATGAACTCTCACACAACAGTATTTTAACTGGCATACAATTATCCGGTGCCACAAAAATTATGTTCAAACATAATTCTCTGAGCCATCTTGAGAGCGCACTTAAAAACAATAGAGCGAACTTTAAGCGCGCTTTGATTGTGGGAGAGGGGCTCTACAGCATGGACGGAGATTTAGCCCCACTTAAGGCCTTAGTGGCCTTGAAAGAGCGCTATCACTGTTTCTTGATGATGGATGAAGCGCATGCCTTAGGTGTTCTAGGAAAGAGAGGATTAGGGAGCTTTGAGGAGCAGGGCGTTTGCCCGAAGTCTGTTGATATTTGGATGGGAACCTTGAGTAAGACTCTTGCGGCTTCCGGTGGCTATATTGCAGGAAGTCGAGCCTTAATTACCATTTTGAAATACAGCTCTCCTGCCTTTGTCTACAGCGTTGGCATTTCTCCTCCGGTGGCCGCAGCCGCACTTTGTGCCTTAAACATTTTGATAAAAGAGCCAGAAAGAGTGAGTGGGCTTCAAAAAAATTCGGCCATTTTTTTAAACGCTTGTCAAAGTCATGGTTTAAATACTGGTAATGCCTCGGGTCACGCAATCATTCCATTAATGTGTAAGAGCTCAAAAGAAGCGGTTTCTTTATCAGAGCACCTATTTAAAGAGGGGGTGTATGCGCTACCAATTATTTACCCTGCCGTACCTGAGCATTTAGCACGCGTTCGCTTTTTTATTAACTCGAGTCACACAGAGGCTGAATTAACTTACTGTGTGCGCTTAATTAGCAAGTTCTTTGCATGAAAAAGCTCTTTTAAAATAGATATAAAGTCTGTCACTGAGACAAGGTTTTTAACTTTTTTTGCGAGTGTTGCAGTGGGCCAACTGTCATAATTAGTTGGAGAGTTAGCTGACTGAGTAATCGACTTAAAGGTGCTTTCATTAAGGGTCTCTACTAATAAAGTGCTGCCATATTTAAAGTGTTGATACGTCTCCATTAGAAGGCTCTGTTTTGGCTTTATGGGAACCTTGCTTTGGCTTATAAGATGGCCTGCGTCAATTTCAGGGCTTATTTTATGTAAACTAATGCCACTAGAGTCTTCTTGTCTCAAGCGTCGATAAAAGGTGGGATCCACTCCCTTGTTTCGAGGAAGTAATGAGGGGTGCAAATTTAAAATGGTTTTTTGTTGTGCGTTTAGCGATTTTTCAGAAAAAATCTGATTAAAGAAGGCGCAGACGCCTAGATCAAAGCCTTGCCTCTTTATAAATTCTTGAGTTTTTTCATCGTTGACATTTTTCGTATAAAGCACGGGAAGGTTGTTTTTTCTACAGAGTCGTCGGATGTTTGGAAGTAATAATAAACTAGAGAGTAGGTTATACAAAACCGTGACGCTTGCAAGATAAAGGCTGTATCGTATCCCGGTTTTCTTAAGTAAGCAGCTCAAGTCACTAAAAAAAGGGGAGTCTTTTTTTATCATTGAGCTAGAGTTAATCACCGCCACAACCTTAACAGATGGTGTTGCCAAAAGCGCTAGCAATATTATCGTTGAATAAAGGCTTGGGTGATTAAAAAAAAGTATTTTCTTCATTATTTCTCAAGTCGGTTTATGACTTTGTCAAAGCCAAAGTTTAGCAGGGGCTTAATCATGCTTGCTGTGTAATAAAAAAGTGTCTCTCTGAGACTAAAGGTTATTCTAAAGCATGCTTTATTACTGTCTTTAATTATTTTCTTTGCAACCGTTTGCGCGCTTTTTTGACCAATCAGGGAGGTAATGGCTTTGGTGGCGTTATTTTTTTGCAGGTTTATAGCGACTAATTGTTCGGTTTCTGTATTAGGTGGAAAAGCAATGGAGAGGGCAATCGTTTGCTTTTTCAATTCATAACGGATGGATTCAGCAAGCCCTAGGAGAGCAAATTTGCTACTAGAATAAGCAGACATGCCATAAGTCCCAATGAGAGCCGCTTGCGAGGCAATTAAGGTAACCTGATTGTTCTTATTCTTATTCATTAGTGGCAGCACAGCTTTAAGAGTGTAGACAACCCCTAAATAATTAGTGGCCATTTGCTCATAAAAGGTGTTCTCATCGCAATCATTAAAAAGAGCACTGCAGGCAATGCCGGCTGAACAAATTAGTCGGCTAGGCGGGCCATTTACTGTCACTGCCTCTTTGATGTTTTTTTTAAGAGTGTTTGAGTCTTGTACATCACACTCGATAAGATGCAGTTGACACTCAGGGGTTTCAGCCACTAGTTTGCACTTGGCCTTTTCTAAGGTGTCTCTATTTTTAGCAATGAGGGTGAGTCTTGACTCTTTGGCAAGAAGCCTCGCGATTTCAAAGCCAATGCCTCTGCTTGCACCTGTTATGATTGTATGGGGCATTAAGATCATGCTTTTTTTAAAACTTTAGTTTATTCTTTAGCCCTCATAAATGCTACATTTTTAGAATGATGGAAATTACTATTACTGGCAATGTGTTGTTATTAATGGGCCCCATAGGAAATTTTTTCTCAAGGTTGGCAAACTATTTTAATCAACAAGGGGTAAGGGTTTATAAGATTAATTTTCCATTAATGTTTGAACTTTTTTTTCCAAAACATCTTTGCAAGACCGACTATTTTAATGAGTCAATCGAGCTCTGGCCGAGTTATCTGTCGTCTTATTTAAAAGTAAATCAAATAAAACACATTTTTATGTCGGCAGACTTCTACAGGCATCATCAAGTTGCCATTGAGCTTTCTCAAACTCTTGGCATTGATGCCTATGTTTTTGAACTAGGTTATGTCAGACCTAATTTTGTTACCCTTGAAAAAGAGCGGGTGAATGCCCGCTCCAATCTAAATCAGTTAACGGATGAGTTCATTAAAAGGTTGCCAGAAGAAGAGGCGTTTTTAGAAGCAGAAGAGAATTGTGGGCCTTATTGGCGCAAACTCTTTATGCCAATCTGTTTTATTCAACAAACCCTTAATCATCGCTATAAAATCATCGAGACCCCTCATAAATCAAACCCAAAGGCTCGCTATTTATTGAATCAGCTTTGGGGCAGCCTTTTAAAACCATTCTACGCGCTCTCTGAACGAGGGATCAATCAAAGAATCGAGGGTATTGAGAGTCTCTTTTTTGTGCCTCTGCAAGTTGAGAGTGACTCTCAAATTACCATGTCTTCGCCGTACTCTGATATCACAAGCTTCATTCGGGAAGTATTAGCGTCTTTTTCAGCCTTTGCCTCTAGAGAGGATGTTTTAGTAATTAAACATCACCCAGCTGACAGAGGCTATACTAATTTCAAAAAAACGATTGAAAAACTTAGCCAAAAATTTAATGTTCAAGATCGCGTTTTCTACGTGCACGATAGCGACATTTCTATGCTCCTTAGTAAAGCTAAAGCAAAAGGTGCCGTTACCATCAATTCAACGGTAGGCTTAGATTGTTTGAAGGCGTCAGTACCCTTAAAAGTAATGGGTAGCACGTTCTATGATCGAGAAGGCTTAACTCATCAGGGATCACTCGATGACTTTTGGGGGGCTCCACAGCCAGTTGATCCGTCACTTTTTAGAAAGTTCTACAATCACATGGTTAGAACAACCCAAATCAATGGCCATTTTCAGGGCGCCTTTCCATTTGAAAAGGTCTTTACCCAAACCAGTTCATTATGCCCTGAGGGGTCAGAATGAACTAGTTTGGGTATTTACATCTCTTGGTACTGAGGGCCACCCCCACCTTCAGGAGCCGTCCATTTAATGTTTTGTCGAGGGTCTTTAATGTCACAGGTTTTACAGTGCAGGCAGTTTTGCGCATTAATTTGTAGTCGGGGGCCTGTGTTTTCTTCAATGATTTCGTAGACATTTGCAGGGCAATAGCGTGTCTCTGGCGAATCATAGTCTTTTAAATTAACACTAAGAGCCAGTTTGGGATCTTGTAATTTTAAGTGACAAGGTTGATCTTCTTCATGAAAGGTCCCTGAGAGATAAAGCGACTGTGTCTTATCGAAGGTTAATTTATTATCAGGCGCAGGGTAGTTAATTTTTTTAACAGTGTTTTTGTTCTTTAGGCTTAGGTTATCAACTCGATTCGTTAAGGTCCAGGGGGCTTTGCCTCTGAATAAGTACTGATCGATGCCGCTGTAGAGCAGTCCTAAAAAAGTGCCGTAGTGAAAGCTTGGGCGTAGATTTCGAACCTGGTAGAGCTCTTTGCTGATGGTTGAGTGTTCTATGGTTTGATTAAAATGTTTTAAGTTAACAGGCGTCGTTATTTTCTCAAGGTTTTGGATAATTTCCTGTGCGGCTAATTGGCCTGAATGAATGGCGTTGTGTATGCCTTTTATCTTGCCAACATTTAGAAAGCCCGCAGCATCACCAATGATTAAACCGCCTGGAAAAGTCAATGTGGGTATGGCTTGGTAGCCGCCTTCATTGAGTGCTCTAGCACCATAACTTAAGCGCTCGCCGTCTGAAAATAATGGCGCAATGCTTGGGTGTGTTTTAAAGCGTTGCAGTTCTTGGAAAACATCCAGATAGGGGTTTTGATAATCAAGCCCAACCACAAAGCCAACCGCAATTTTATTGTCTTCAAGATGGTAGATAAAACTGCCACCATAGGTTTTTTGATCGAGCGGCCAGCCTATCGAATGAAAGACTTCACCTGGGTTCGACTCCTTCACACGCCAGACTTCTTTCACCCCTAAACCATAGGTTTGCATCTGTGAATTTTGTCGCAATGAAAAGCGTTTTATTAGTCGCTCGCTTAAGTGTCCACGGCAGCCTTCAGCAAAAATGGTTTGTTTGGCAAGTAATTGCATGCCTGGTTCAAAATTGCCTTTTTTGTTGCCTGATTTGTCAATGCCTTGAGGCACTGTTTCAATGCCAATGACATTGCCTTGGTCATCATAAAGAATTTCACCAGCGGCAAAACCAGGGTATATTTCCACGCCCAGTTTTTCGGCCTCACTGCCTAAAAATTCGCATAGTTTACCAACACTAATAATAAAATTACCCGGGTTGTGCATGCTTGGAGGAACGGGAAGTTTGTAGCGCTTTTTTTTGGTTAAATAGGCAAATTGGTCACTTTTTACGTTTAGAGTAAGAGGGGAGTCAGGGTGGGCTTTTATAGTTGGGATTAGATTATAAAGAGAGTGTGGTTCTAGTACGGCACCCGATAGATTATGAGCCCCAAGGCTTGCGGCTTTCTCAAGCAAGCAGACGCTTAATTCTTGTTTACTTTTTTCAGCTTCTTTTTTTAACTCAATTGCACAAGCAAGTCCTGCAGGTCCTGCACCAACAATGACAATGTCATATTCCATGGAGTCACTAGACATACTAGATCCCAAATTCCAGTACTAAAAAAGTGCCTCATAATGACTCCAATAAAATCACTTTGCAAGTATTTAACCACAGCCGTTTGTTCAATCGAACGAGGATGGGTATAATCCATTTTATTTTTAAGAGGGACTTATAACGATGAAGCTCGTAGTTGCAATTAAAAGAGTCATAGATCCGTACGTAAAAGTACGAGTTAAAAGTGATTTTTCGGGTGTCGAAGACAACAAGATGAGCATGAATCCGTTCGATGAAATTGCAGTTGAAGAGGCGATTCGTCTTAAGGAGAAAGGACTTGCAAGCGAGGTGGTGGTAGTCTCAATTGGCTCTAACCTTTGCCAAGAAACCTTGCGAACCGGTTTAGCGCTTGGTGCTGATCGAGCGATATTGGTTGAAACGGATTCAAGCTTCGAGCCTCTTAATGTTGCTAAGATTTTAAGAGCCATTTACGAACGTGAACAACCCCAATTAATGTTACTTGGTAAACAAAGCATCGATGGGGATAATAATCAAACAGGGCAAATGCTGGCAGCCCTTCTTAACCTGCCACAAATGACCTTCACCTCAAAACTGACCATTGATGGGCAGACCCTCACCGCGGTTCGTGAACTCGATGAAGGCTTACAGACACTCTCCTGTCAATTACCTGCAGTGGTGACCACTGATTTGCGACTGAATGAACCACGCTACGCCACGTTGCCCAACATCATGAAGTCTAAGCGTAAGCCCTTGGAAACGATTTCTCTGGAGTCGCTGAACCTTGATCTAAAAAGACATGTTGAAGTGCAAAAAATGGCACCGCCAGAGAGTCGTTCACAAGGCGTGGAAGTTAAAACGGTTCAAGAGTTAATCGCAAAGTTAAAAGACGAAGCGCAAGTTATTTAGGAGGTGACATGAAAACGTTGGTTTTAGCAGAGCTCCATCAATCGAAATTAAGCAGTGCTAGTTTATGCGCCATTAATGCCGCTAAAAAAATTAGCGATGACATTTCTGTGCTAATTCTTAGCACGCAAACCTTTGCGGTCGAAGGACAAGCCATTGAAGGAGTTTCAGACTATATTTGTTTTAACGCACTCGATGAGCATGCACTGTGTGCCTCGAATCTTGATCAGTGTGTCACCCTAGAAATGGAAGGCTTTGATTGTTGTCTTGCGGCTGCAAGTACCTTCAGCAAAGATTTAATGCCGAGGATTGCCGCAAAACTAGATGTTGCAATGATTTCTGATGTTACAGAGCTTTTAGATCATCAGACCTTTGTTCGACCAACCTATGCAGGCAATGTGAGTGAGACCGTTAAGAGTCTCGACTCAACAAAAGTATTAACCATTAGAGCAACGGCCTTTGCAGAAGCGCAATGTTTATCAGACTCAGCTCGAGTCACTTACAAAGATCCTCATTTTGATAAAAGCTCTATGAATTTTGTTGAAATGGCAGAATCATCGTCAGAGCGGCCAGAGCTTAGCAATGCAAGTGTCGTCGTTTCAGGAGGCAGAGGTTTAAAATCTAAAGAGAACTTTGCTTTGATTGAAGCACTTGCTGATAGTTTAAATGCCGCAGTTGGCGCATCCAGAGCGGCGGTTGATGCAGGTTTTGTCTCCAATGATTTGCAGGTGGGACAAACGGGTAAAGTTGTTGCGCCAACGCTCTACATTGCAATTGGAATTTCGGGTGCGATTCAACATTTGGCAGGTATGAAAGATTCGAAAGTCATCGTTTCTATTAATAAAGATCCAGATGCACCGATTAATCAAATCGCCACGTATCGATTAATTGCCGATCTATTTGAAGCAGTGCCCTTACTGACTCAAGAATTAAACAAGTTAGGAGAAGTATGATGTTAATTGGGGTTCCAAAAGAAGTAAAAACACATGAGTACAGGGTTGGCTTAACCCCGGCAAGTGTCCAGGAGCTAACAAGTCAAAGTCACACCGTCTACATTGAGAAAGGTGCTGGCAATGGCATAGGCTTTAGTGATGTGCAGTACATTGATGCAGGTGCCACTATTTGTGAGTCCGCTGATGAGGTGTTTGAGAAGTCAGACATGATTGTTAAGGTGAAAGAGCCACAACCTGAAGAATGTAAAAAATTAAGAGAAGGTCAAATTCTTTATACTTACTTGCACCTTGCACCCGATCCACAGCAAACTGAGTTATTGTTAGAGTCAGGCTGCAGTGCCATTGCCTATGAAACAGTTACCCAAGAGGGCGGTTTACTGCCACTTTTATTACCAATGAGTCAGGTAGCAGGCCGAATGTCTATTCAAGCTGGTGCTCATTGCCTCGAGAAGTCTCAAGGTGGTTGTGGGCTACTTCTTGGTGGTGTGCCTGGTGTTGCGCCTGCTGAAGTAGTGGTCATTGGAGGTGGCGTGGTCGGCAGTAATGCCATACGTATGGCTTTAGGCATGGGTGCTCACGTCACAGTGGTTGATAAATCTCTTAGAACTTTAAACTTGCTAGAAAAAGAATTTGGTTCTGCACTCAACACCATTTATGCCACCTCTGACTCTATTTATTCATACGTTCGAAATGCTGATTTAGTGATAGGGGCTGTGTTGGTACCGGGCGCTGCTGCTCCTAAATTGGTTTCCAAGGAAATGGTTAAAGAGATGCGTCCTGGATCGGTCTTAGTCGATGTTGCAATCGATCAAGGAGGCTGTTTTGAGACTTCAAGGCCGACAACGCATGCAGAGCCAACCTATGTGGTTGATGAGGTGATGCACTACTGTGTGACCAACATGCCAGGTGCAGTGGCAAGAACGGCTACTTTAGCGCTGAATAATGCCACCTTGCCATTTGCCATCAATCTTGCCAATAAAGGGCTTAAAAAAGCCTTAACGGACGATCCTCATCTTAAAAATGGTCTGAACGTTCATCAAGGCAAAGTCACTTTTAAGGCAGTCGCTGATGATTTGAACTACGATTACTACCGCGCTGATGACGTTTTATAATCAATACTAGAATAAGTCCTCAATAGTCTTTTGAGGACTTTGATCTTCAACCAGTTTTCCATTTATTTGTGCCTCACTCGGTTCCCAGTCGGGCACATTCTCTTTTCGAAAGACCTCAAAACGGCTATTTTCTAGGCGAGTGGTTCTAAGGCCGCTTTGGTTGTTAATGCGTAGAGTGACCATGTTATTAGGTTGTTTCAATAGCTGAATGGCCTTGTCTTTTAGGGCGGCTTTCATGTAGGACACCCAGATAGGAAGAGCGACTTTCGCGGCATACTCATTGAGCGTGCGCGGTTTATCATAGCCTACCCAAACAGAGGTGGCCAAGCCACCAGCATAGCCTGTAAACCAAGCATCTAATTGCGAATTTGTGGTGCCAGTTTTTCCAGCTAAATCATTACGAGCTAATACTTTAGCACCACGTCCGGTGCCGTTTTGTATAACATCTCTTAATGCTGAATCCATTAAATAGGCAACTTCAGGATCGATAACACGTTTAGCCTGTTCTTCCTTTGGCAGTACACAATCATTGCAAACAGTCTTTGGTTTTGCGGTTAAAATTAACTGATTTCTTGAGTTCTTTATGGTGTTTATTAAGTAGGGGTCGATGGCAAAGCCACCATTTGCAATCACTGAATAGGCTTTGGTTATTTGCAATGGTGTCAGTGTTAAGCTCCCTAAGGCAAGCGAAAGACTTCTAGGTAAGTCATTTGCATCAAACCCGAATTTTTTAAGGAAGTTAATGCTGTAGTCTATGCCTGTTAACTCCAACACTCGAATAGAGACCAAGTTCCTCGAGCGAATTAAGCCTTCTCGAAGTCTGGTTGGGCCATAAAACTCTCGGTTGTGATTGTGAGGGCGCCAAGCTTCTACGAGGCTTGGATCATCAACCACGATGGGAGCATCGTTGATGATGGTTGCAAGATTAAGCCCCTTATTGAGAGCAGCGGCATAAATGAAGGGTTTAAAACTTGAGCCAGGTTGCCTTTTGGCTTGAGTGACTCGGTTGTACTTACTTTTTTGAAAATTAAAGCCACCAACCAATGCTTTTATGGCGCCATTCGTTGGGGTAATTGACACTAAGGCACCTTCTACATCTGGGATTTGAGCAAGTTCCCAGTCGCGATCCTTTCTTAGGTAAATGACCTCACCCTTTGAAAATTTTGAATTAAGCTTAACTGTTTGTTCTCGGGCAGGAAATGCCCATTTAAAAGATTGGGCTGGAATGCTTAAGAGTTCTTTGGTCTTACTATAGACTTGCAAGTTCTCTAGATTAACGTCTGTAATTAAAACAGGAATTAGATCGCTGATGATTGGAAAGTTTGCAAGTAGCGAGTCAAAGCCATTGTTGCTCTCATTCCCCTGAAGCTTAAATTTTGCAACAGGGCCTTTATAGCCATGGCGTTTTTCATAAGATAATAAACTGTCTTCAACCGCTGTATTGGCCGCTTTCTGTAATTGACTGTTAACAGTAGAATAGACCTTATACCCACGGTTGTAAGCATCCTTACCAAAGTGCTCATACAAAGATTGGCGAATCATCTCAGCCACATAGGGGGCATAGACTTCGACTTTTTTCTGATGGTACTTGGCGGTAATCGGTTGCTTAATGGCTTCTAAGAAAGCTTCTTTTGAAATTTTTTCTTCTTCTAGCATGCGACTTAAGACGTGGTTTCGTCGTTTTAAGGCAGCTTTTGGGTTTGCGATTGGGTTTTGACTAGAAGGGGCTTGGGGTAGGCCTGCAATCATCGCCATTTGCGCGAGCGTTAAATTTTTAAGTTTTTTGCCATAGTAGACTCGAGCAGCCGTTGCTACGCCATAGGCTCGGTTACCAAGATAAATTTTATTGAGATAGAGCTCTAAAATCTTCTCTTTGGGCAGCTCTCTGTCGATTTTAATAGCAAGCAATATTTCGTTAAATTTTCTAAGGTAGGTTTTCTTTCGTGATAGGAAAAAATTACGGGCTACTTGCATGGTAATGGTGCTACCACCTTGGGCTTTTTGACCTGTTTTTAAAAGTTGTAGGGCCGCTCTTCCTAGGCCAAACATGTCCACACCAGGATGCTCGAAAAACCGTTGGTCTTCTGTTGCTAAAATACCATCAATTAAGGGTTGAGGGATGTCTTTATATTGAACTGGAATTCGCCTTTTTTGGCCGTATTCGGCAATTAATAAGCCATCTTCTGTGTAGATCCTCAAAGGAATTTGCAATTGAACCGTTTTCAGAGACTCAACATCAGGCAATTTATTTTCTAGATATACGTAGAGAATACAAAAGGTGAGTAGTAACAGTAGGAATAAGCTACAGAGCGTCCATAGTCCGCGCCTCCAGAAGTAGCTAAATTTGTTCATATTTAATAAGTAAAAGGTATTTTATTAATAGCTTATATGCAATTAATCGTAATTTATCAAGTCTTGATGGCAGAATGTTGGCTTATCCATCGTATAAAGCTTAAAAAAAGACTGATAGGTTTGCAAATAGGGCACTAATTAGATAAAATTCGCCAGATTTTATTAACTCACTCCACTTGAAAAAGGGAGTAACTCCACGAGGTTTAGATATGAGACATTATGAAGTTGTCTTTCTTGTCCACCCAGATCAGAGTGAACAAGTTGTACAAATGACTGAAAAATATATGAAAATTGTCACAGAGCACGGTGGCAAAGTTCATCGTCATGAAGATTGGGGAAGACGTCAATTGGCTTACTCAATCAACAAAGCGCATAAAGCACATTACGTATTATTAAACATCGAGTGCAACCAAGAGAGCCTAGATGAGCTGCAACACGCTTTCCGTTTTAACGACGCCATCTTACGACATCTTGTTCTGCAAAAGGATAAAGCGATTACCACGCCTTCTGTCCTATCAAAGAAAGATAATAAAGATAAAGAACGAGCAGCTTAAGAGGTAACAAAATGTCTAATTATACAAAACGTAAAAAAGTATGCCGATTTTCTCAAGAAGAAGGCGGTGAAATTGATTATAAAGATCTCAACCTACTAAAGAATTACATTACTGATTCAGGCAAAATTGTGCCTAGTAGAATTACTGGGACACAAACTAAATACCAAAGAAAGTTAGCAGAGGCGATTAAATACGCAAGACTCTTAGCGTTATTGCCATATTGTGATCGACATCAATAAGAACAATGGCTAAAACAGAAGGTTTTTTAAACAAACTTACGCAGTTTGCCCTTGATAAAACTAGGAATCGTGTTTTATTGATTCTTATCTTTTCGCTACTCCCTTTTGGGAACTGGGTGGCTTCAGTCATTGTTTGTTTAACCACCTTAAGAAAAGGGTTCAATGATGGGATGGTCGTATTATTGTGGGCCATCTTGCCAGATTTGCTTGTGTTAAGTCTGGGCATTCCAGCACCGGTTGTGCTTTTTGATTTGAATGCCAACTATTTGGTGCCTTTTTTCTTAGCGCTTACTTTGCGTTCTCATGAGAGTTGGCGATCGGTGTTGCTAGTACTAACCTGCTTCGGTTTCGTCGAATTGGCAACGTATGAAGCATTTTTCCCTGGCTATGCACATTCAACGATTGCCATATTCCAGAAAGTGATTAGAGAATTTTGGGGCAACCCAAATCTCTATACCGAAGCCCAGTTAAGCTTCATTGATAGCTTAGTTCAGATTGTGCCATACGTGGTGGGCATAAAAATCGTGTTGGTGAGTGTGATTAGTTTAACAAACTTACTTATGGCACGAGGCTTACAGTCCTACTTGTTTAATCCAGGTGGTCTCAAGAAAGAGCTTTTGACAATTAGGTTAAGCAATACTTGGTTGTTGTTTTATGCTCTTTGTTGCGGTTATTGGATGATGAACCCTGGTCACCCTCTAAGCATTGCTTGTTTGATGGTGGGCTCTTTGCCTTTTGTGGTAAGCGGTTTAAGTATTATGCACGGGTCTCTTACAACGTTAAGTAAGAACCGAAGACTCCTTACTGTTTTAGTTTATTTAGCGATTTTTTTGTTAATGTACTATTCGCTAATTCCTTTGATACTGATGAGTATCTACGATGTTGTTAAACAAACCAGATTGAAATATCGAAAGATTATTTAACCTTTTTAATTGTGAGGCCAATAATGCAAGTTATATTATTAGAAAAGATTAGAAACCTCGGTAACCTAGGTGATACCGTTAACGTAAAATCAGGTTATGGACGAAATTTCCTGATCCCACAGGGCAAAGCTGTCACTGCCAACGAAACTAACATCGCTGTGTTTGAAGCAAAGCGAGCAGAGTTTGAAGCTCAATCTAAAGCTCGAATTGAGTCTGCAGAGAAAAGAGCGGCTGAATTAGTAGCCTTGTCTGAGATTACCATCGAAGCATTGGCAAGTGACGAAGGAAATCTTTATGGTTCAATTGGACCAGCCGACATTGCTGATGCCATGAAAAATGCAGGCTTTGATCTAAGCAAGCGTGAAGTTAACATGCCGCTTGGCCCAATTCACAACATTGGTGAGCACGAAGTAAATGTCATTTTACACACTGATGTTAATGTGACCCTTACAGTCAAAGTTAAAGAAGCCAAAGCATAACCTTATCTCTAGTTCGGCTCATAGCGCTTCTTGTTTGCTATGAGCCGGATAGTCTTATCTTCTATTAAGAATACAGTTGATCAATGTACCAGTCAGTGCGTCAAAAAATTGAATACCAGCACAGTTCGCGTCTGAAAACAAAACAAACAGAGCAAAATCCGCACTTTAAAAATAAATAACCTATTTAATCATATGATTATCAAAAAAAAGTGTCGGTAATTTGACAGCCTAGATCCCAGCAACTATTCGTTTATTAAAACGAAAAAAATAAAAATTCTGGGGGACTCATGTTAAATCATGGCAATGTTTTGATCATTGAAGAAAACATCGAAAAAAGAAACCAATTGAAAATCATCTTCGACTTTATTGGTGAGCCTTGTCTTGTCATTAATGCCAAGAAGCTCGAATCCATTAATCATCAATACTACACAGCCATTCTTATAGGATTAAATGCGGATGTAAAAATTATTAAAAATGTTTTACAAACCTTGGAAAACAAACAAATTAGCGCACCGATTGTGCTCTATGGCAGTAAGGAGCTGCTTTCATCACTAACAGACATGCATTTAAGTAAAATCACCAGTCGAATTGAGAGCCCCTTGTCCTATGAAAAAGTCTTAAAAGCGCTGCATTATTGCCAAATATCCAGCGATAGCAATTTAAACGACTCCAAAGTGAGTACCATTGGGCTCTTTCATGATTTAGTTGGCAATGCACCACTTATTCAAAAAGCTAGAAAATTAGTTGATCATGTTGCAAAGAGTGATGCCAATGTTTTAGTGTTAGGTGGCTCTGGCACGGGTAAAGAAATTGCTGCTCGATGCATTCACAATCGTTCTTCTCGAAAAAATAAACCATTTGTGCCGATAAATTGTGGCGCCATCCCATCTGAACTACTTGAAAGTGAATTATTTGGACATGAGAAGGGTGCTTTTACAGGTGCATTGAGCGCCAGAAAAGGGCGGTTTGAGCTCGCTAACCAAGGAACCTTATTTTTAGATGAAATAGGGGACATGCCACTTAACATGCAAGTAAAATTACTTAGGGTGTTACAAGAACAAAGTTTTGAGCGCATTGGATGTAATAAGACCATCAAAGTAAATGTGCGGATTATTGCCGCAACGCATCATGACTTAGAAGCCTTAATTAAAGACGGTAAGTTTCGAGAAGACTTATATTATCGATTGAATGTGTTTCCAATTAAGATGCCAGCGCTTAAAGATAGAAGCGAGGACATACTCTTATTAATCAATGAACTCTCCTACCGAATGAAAGAAAATAATATTCCTGTTGCCAAGTTTATGCCAGATTCTGTGAGTCTCTTAAAAAACTATCCATGGCCTGGAAATGTTAGAGAGCTGGCAAATCTAGTCGAGAGGCTTTCCATCATTTATCCTAACGGCATTATTGGAGAGAATGAACTACCTAAACGTTTTAAAAAGCATTGTGGTGATCTGAATACGGTAAAAGTAGTCAAAAGCAGTGAACCGGAGCCTGTTGCTTGTGATAATACCATTCAAGTTGAGGAAGATTTTATCAGAGGCATTGATTTAAAAAAACACTTGGTGGAAACAGAGCTTACGCTTATCACTCAGGCACTTGATGAAACAAATTGGGTGGTGGCCAAGGCTGCTAATTACCTCAACATGCGAAGAACAACCTTGGTCGAAAAGATGAAAAAATACGGGATCTCAAGACCCACTAAGGCTTGTTAACATTATAAGCAGAACCAAGGAGGTGCCTCCTTAGTTTGCTTATTTTTCATCCTTGGTGGCTTTCTTTTTAGGAGCGGCCTTTTTTTCGCCCTGTTTAGCGGCTGTACTCTCTTTTTTATAGTCTTCTGCAATGGAGCAGATGCTAGTTTTGATGTCTTTGAATAACCGAGAGGCCATGTTTAAAATTTGTTTGGGCTTGGGAAAAGAGCTGCTCGCTGCGGCTGGTTTTTCTGCTTTTTCTGCTTTTGCACTGCTCTTTTTTGCTTCCTCGTCGCTCATAAGATCGTCCTTGTTTTGCCAGTTACTAAATTGATTATAGATAAAGAATTCAATTAGTACAAATATTGACAAAGCTTATGAATAGCACTCTGGCTGCCCTCAATTAGTTTTTTGATTTTACTTACCTTTTTTTCTTCGCTTAATTCAAAAACCTGCGCATTAGCTAAGGCGCTGGTTAGGTATTCATCACTGGTGCTAAGCCCATCGATTAAGTTTAATTCCAGCGCTTGGCTAGCAAGCCAGTAATCACCGGTAGCAACTTTATCTATTTCAACCTCTGGTCGGCTGCTCATAATGCTTTCTTTAAAGGCGTGATGGATTTCTTTAAGATTTTCCCTAAATTTGTCGCGGTCTTCTTCTGTGTTTTCGCCAAAAAGCGTTAAGGTTCGTTTGTGATCGCCTGCTGTGATGAGTTCAACGTCTACGTCATGTTTCTTTAAGAAGCGATTAAAGTTTGGTAATTGTGCAACCACGCCAATTGAGCCTATGATGGCGTAAGGAGCGGCCAGAATTTTATTGGCCGCTGCTGCCATTAAATAACCACCACTGGCTGCAACTTTATCGACACAAGCGATTACATAAACTTTGGCATCTCTTAAGCGTTGAATTTGTGAGGCCGCCAAACCATAGCCATTGACTGTACCGCCAGCGCTTTCAAGCTTTATCACCACTTCATCGCCTTGTTTAACCACAGAAAGCACTAAATCAATGACTTCCCTAAAAGAACTCACTTGATTGGCATGGAGATCACCAGAGAATGGAATCACATAGACAGTTTTTTTACGTTTTTGTGATTTTTCTTGTTTCTTTTCTTCTTTGAACAGTGCTTTAAAGGCCTTTTTATCTAGTATTTTTGAAAGCAAGCGCTTACGCTCTTTGTCTAATTTGTCATTTAAAGAACTAATAATGATTTTTTTATCATCAGACTTCTTAGCAGAAAGAGCAATGGCTCCGGCGACTGTTACTAAAATTGCGGTGACGATGGTAATTGATTCCACAAGAAATAGGGTGTATTGGCTCAAGGCGCTCATGATTGATTCCTCTCTGGGCTTAACAACAAATTATAAAGGATTGTGGCCTTAGCGCAAATTTACTCTGTATAGAGTTGTTTTATTACTTATAAATGTTATTGTTTTATATCGTTTTTTTAAAAGGAAATTTGAGTGCTATTTAGGAGAGACGAGCTTCATCTGGTAACACTAGCGATACTTTTGTGTTTACAATCCATTTGTTTTGCACAGGCAGAGCAAGGCGTGCAAATTATCTATGGGGTGAAACAGGCTCAGGCTTTTAAAACGAGCTCTAATCCTAAGTTGATTGTTTTATATTTGGGCTCTTTTAGAAACAAACAAAAAGCGTTGCAATACCAAACGGTGTTAAACAAGAAAACAAGGGAAACAATTAATTTACTTTATCATCCAAGTCTAAAAAAAACGCCTTGGACGTTGGTTAAAACATTCCGCTCCACAGAGGAATTGCATAGATTCAGTACGTTAGTTTTAACTAAGAACGCTGAAGTTAGAAAAGTGCTGCCCAAAAAAGAAACAAAAAAAACCAAACCTTCTAAAAAAGTTACTGAACAACCAAAGCCTCTGATGGC
>JASBUC010000027.1 GCA_030148065.1 Legionellaceae bacterium
CTCTCTGTCGATACTTATTGCCACTTAAACCATTCGGAAACATTAAAGAAATCTTGCCTTGCATTTTCTGCCGAAAATAGGCTTGCCATCGTTGACTGGCAGCTTGCGTTTCTTTTGGTGATAAGCTTGGTTCATCAAAGGCGTAGTTATTTGAGTACATTTGCTGAACTTCATAAATAACGACGTCTCTTCCATCTGGTGACATAGAGTAATCAATGACAAAAGGGAAAATCATCTCATAAGCGCTGTCAAAAAAAGGCATTGTTGATCACAATTTAGAACATATCGCGCCAAATACTAGCGCATTGTTGCGGTTATCATCAAGTATTTTAAGTATATAACATGGACATTCTAATTTCACTTTGGTAGTAATAAGATTTTTTTAATCATGGGTTACCCAGTGTCTGGACTAAAGCTCTCAAAAAGCGAAAACGAACAAATCTTATTCTTAATGTCTTTAAGCGAAGAGTTCACCCCCAACGCTCTTAAGAATGAGGCGTTGCAAAAAGAGTTACGCTCTTTAAAAGCCAAGAGAGCCATCTATTCTGATTATGTAAAATTGCTCAAGAATAACGACATAGCAGAAAGAGAAGAGCTAGAAGCATTTGCAGATGCCAATACCAAAGAGCTTCAAAACAAGCTAAAAGTCATTAGCTGTATGCTCTTTAACGATCCTGATGCTTGCAAACTAATCAATGCTAAAATTGCCGAAAAGCAACAAAAAGCCCACTGGCAGCGCTGGAGCAGTCATTTTTCAACTTTGTTGCTGCAAGGCGCGATACTCGTTACTTTGGGCCTACTCATCCTAGGCGCCTCAGGCTTTGGCCTTATTAGCATCAACCCTTATATCTTTTTGTTAAACTGTACGCTGTATGCAAATTTAGGTTTTCTGATTTCCGCCACCCAGAACAACCACCAACAAACTGAATCAACATTTAAAAGTGCGATCCGGGAGACTCGCAGTGATAAAGACTCATTTGAACAACTGCTGAAACTCTCTGAAAGAGGCGAGACTTTGTTTGAATCTCAGAAAACAGAAAATGATCCCCTTCTGCCACCCGAACAACAAATGCAGCTAGTTCACAGTTAGAGAAGACAAGCCGTGAGTCTTAACGTACAATGGCGCCTTTGGCTTGGAAAAAACTATGGCGACCATCGGTGCTTTTAATTCTCTGACTGTACTAAAAGACGTCTCTTTTGGGGTGTATCTTGATGGCGGAGATCTTGGGGAAATATTGCTTCCTAAAAAGCAGGTGCCTGCAAACTTAAAAGCCGGCCACTCTCTTAGTGTTTTTCTCTACTTAGACAGTGATGATCGGCCAATTGCCACCTTAAAGCGACCAAAAGCAAGGCTTGGTGAGTTTGCCTACCTGCAAGTGGTAGACTGCAACCGGTTTGGTGCCTTTCTCGATTGGGGATTAGAAAAAGATTTGTTGGTGCCAAAACAAGAACAACGACGCCCTATGAGCGTAAGTCAATCGTATTTGGTCTATGTTAAACAAGATGCAGGCAATCGCTTAGTTGCCAGCTCAAAAATTGACCGCTTTCTCGATAAAACGCCACCGCGATTTAAACCGCAACAGGAAGTTAAGCTCATAATTGCCGAAGAGACGCCACTTGGTCGAAAAGTCATCATCAACCACAGCCACTGGGGACTTATTTTTTCCTCCGATCTCTTTAAACCTCTACACTATGGTCAAAAAGAAACAGGCTTTATCAAAGCCGTACGCCCCGATGGCAAAATTGATGTCTCCCTTCGTGCTGCCGGCAAAGAATGCCGAAACAAACTAGAAGCAAGCATTCTTGAAGCCCTAAAAGCAAACGATGGCTTTCTACCCCTTCATGATAAAAGCCCCGCAAAGGCGATTCAAACACAGTTTGGTGAGAGCAAAAAGAACTTTAAACAAGCCATCGGCCGCCTCTATAAACAACGCTTAATCGCCCTGAAAGAGAACGGCATAGAATTACTTTAAGAGAAGGATGAAACTCGTACCGTGTAAGAATGGCAAAGCAAGCCATTCTTACAAATTTGTAGCCATTCATGAGACTTAGCAAACTCCTTACCGAATGTCCACTATAACTTAAGGCCTGCTGTGTGTTGAATTTCTTCTAAAACAGACTTACCGCACTCTGAAGCCCATATGCTATGTTGATGTAATGCAACATGATTTGCTTGTGTTTTCTCATGTATTAATCGTGTTGCCTCATTAATATCATTAAGATCAAAAATATCTCTCATACAGCTGGTACCTAATAGATTTTCACTGCATGCTCTTTTTAGCTGATTGGTTGTTGCATTAAAAAAGCCGCTGTTATTTTCATCCAACAAAACCATTGGTTTATGAATGGGTTGCCCTTCAATACGGCCATGTAAGCCTAACTTGTTGTAGGTAATCATTTTGTGAACTGCTGCAAATGTATAAGGTGAGTCAACCGGTAGCACAATAATGCCGCAAGATAAATCAAATAGTGATTGAATGTCCTTAGGTTTAGTCTTCTCATCGACGTATTGATAGTGATTTTTCTTCATAACAGCTAGAAAAGTGCCGTTCATGTCAGGCACAAGGAAAAACTGTTCCGCATCAGGTGTTGGTATCACATCAGAGTATTTATCAAACAAAGTTGGCTGGGCAAGAGGATGGGTTTCCAGCTTTTGTAGAACCTCTTCTACAGTCTCAGCAGTCATCGCTAAATTAAATGCTTGATGCTGAGCTAACATGCTGTCATAAAAACCATCATAATTTACTAAAATAATTGGTTTACCAACAGCAGCTGCCTCATACAACTCTTCAAATGTTCCTACACCACCAGGCAATGCAACGATAACATCTGCTTCTCCTATAAGAATGCTTTTTCTTTCTTCGATGTCCTCGGTCACAATTAAGCTACGCTGCTGACTTTCAACTGAAAGCCTCTCATCAACTTCATACATTAGCGCTTCAGGTATAACTCCTTTAACTTTACCACCATGCTCAATCATTCCATTCGCAACGGCAAGCATAAGACCACAGTTACCCGCGCCATATAAAATGGAGTGTCCTTTCAATGCCAAGGCACGACCTAAATCAGTAGCAATAGGCTCATATTTTTTAGTATCTCTAGAGGCAGCAAAGACTGTGATTTTCATATACATCCAAGTGAGTGTGGAGTCCTGACGACGATAACGCTTGACCCTTATTATAAAGGAGGGGAAGTATAGAGCATATCAACTATGACTTTAAAGAATAATTCGAAGAATTTCTTTTAAGAACTAAAGCGCAGCCAAGCGAGCCATTCTTAAAAAGAGGTAAGGGATGATTCAGCCATTACTTTTATTTACTTTAGTTTTCTTCCCCCCTTTCCATGTCAAGCCCTCGTGCCAATAGCACGAGCCCTTAACTAACCACTCTATCTAGACAAACTAAAGAAAAGAAAGGTAATGGCTGGAGTATTCCTTGCCTCTTTTTAAGAACTCAAGCGCAGCCAAGCGAGCCATTCTTAAAAAGAGGTAAGGGATGATTCAGCCATTAGTTTTATTTACTTTAGTTTTCTTCCCCCCTGTCGATGATCCATTCAAGACCTGCAACCTATGACAATCATGAGAGAAGCGAAATTTCTAATTGGGCAGACCATCATTCATGTGAAACAACACTACCGAGGCATCATCGTCGACGTTGATGAAAACTTTGTCACCTCACAAGGCCGCCCTCTTTTAAGATTGGGTGCAGGCCAAAGTGTTAATGAACCTTGGTATCGAGTGTTGGTCGATGACAGCGACATCGTCTCTTATGTGCGAGAATCAATGCTGATTGACGATCCGACTAAAGCGCCAATCGATAACCCAAAGCTTGAAGAATTCTTAGAGCAAAATGAGCATGGGGACTACAACCCAACAGGCAGGCTTAACTAAACAATACGCCGCTACTCTAAAGATTCAAAAGTTGAGCGATTTTTTGAACTCTCTTCTTGCGAGTGCCCCATAACTCAATCAACTTTGGCCCATTCTGTTGAGGAAATAGATTAAATAATTCCTCTCGATAGAGTTGCTTAAAGTAGGCATCCACCTCTTGGCGATAGTCAGCATCAATCGGACGAATGCCATCATCTTCAATTTCTACTAAGTGCTTATTGGTAATAGGGATAAAAATTATGTAGTCAGCAAAGGATAGGCTTTCGCGAATGGGCTCGAGCAAGTAGCGCACATACTGATCATTTATGTCTGTTTGACCATACTTGGCAGGATACATCGAGTAAGGCAAATAATCGGTCGGCGCCCTATCAAAAATAACGCAGTCTGAGGCGCTGGTATATTGCTTTAGTCGGCTAATGCAGTAATAGGTCTGTAAACTATTGCAAAAGCAGGTTGCTTCCTTGCCAAATTTAATGTCATGAAACGACGACAGAGCCCGATACGGCTCTTCTTCTCGCTTATATTCTGGAAATGCTTTGATAAAATCATGAACAAAGGTGCTTTTCCCCAATGAGTGACTGCCTGAAACTAAAATTCTCATCGGCTTTCCTTTTATGAGTTTCTTTAAGTTTAGCGCAAGGGTTGGCCATTGACGGCAAACTTCGATAAAATAGCCTCCCAATAACTTAGTAAAAAAGTTGTCCAATGAACCAACAACAAGCAATCACCTTTGATGATGTTCTTTTAGTTCCTGCTTATAACCATTTTGAGTCTCGAAAACTAGTCGATCCTAGCTCTACTGATAAAACCGGTAAATTAACCCTAGAATTACCCGTGATTAGCTCTAACATGGATACTATCACCGAAAGTGCGATGGCAAACCTGATGAGTGAGAAAGGTGGCTCTGCTGCCCTGCATCGTTTTTTAAGTGTGGAAGACAACATCAAGGAATTTAAAAAGTGTCAAGGCACTGTCTTTGTCTCCATTGGTTGTAATGAGGCAGAACTTGCCCGAGCCGAAGCCCTGCGTGATGCCGGCGCTGAATACTTTTGCATAGATGTTGCTCATGCGCATGCAAAATACGTTGGTAAGACTTTGAAGAAACTTCGAAAAATTTTAAGTAACGCCTGCATTATGGCGGGCAACGTTGCCACTTACGCCGGGGCTGATTATCTAGCCTCTTGCGGGGCCGACATTATCAAAGCCGGCATTGGCGGTGGCAGTGTCTGCTCGACTCGAATCAAAACAGGTTATGGCATACCCATGCTCACCTGCATCCAAGATTGTGCCCGCATCGACCGCTCGATTGTGGCCGATGGCGGCATTCGCACCCCTGGTGACATTGTGAAGGCGCTGGCCTTTGGTGCCGATTTTGTGATGATAGGCGGCATGCTCGCTGGCACCGAACAAACCCCGGGTGCGGTGATTGAAAAAGACGATGGTCGCAAAGTGAAGCAGTACCGCGGCATGGCCTCAAGAGAAGCACAAGAAGACTTCATGGGCGAAATGCATGAGTGGAAAACAGCAGAAGGTGTTGCCACAGATGTTGCCTATGCCGGTGATGCCACCCCCATCTTAAATGATATTATAGGGGGGCTTCGCTCAGGCATGACTTACGCAGGCGCTGAAACCATTCCAACTCTACAACGAAAACTCGATTACATGATTGTTTCTAATAATTCACGCATCGAGTCACTTCCTCACAAAGCATTAGGCTCTTAGCGTTGCTGGCGGCCTGATGGCTGCGAGCAATTGATTAATTAGCTTAGGTCTTGGAAAGCTTGCGCGCCACGTTAAATAAATGGTTCGCAGGCTTTGCTCATTTTCAATCTTAAATGTTTTCAGTAAACGCTCATAGCCAAAGGCGGTTGCCGCCATTTGTGGCAGAATGGAAACACCATAATGACTGGCCACCATCTGCTTGATGGTCTCAATGGAAGTCCCTTCTAAGAGCTGAAACCTTTTAGAATCTAGGCAGTGTGGGCACACTTTTAAGACTTGTTCTCGCAAACAGTTATCGGAATTTAGGATTAGAAAAGACTCATTCTGCAGCGCTTTCTCCTTAAACGCAGTCTGCTCATTCAATGGGTGATCGGCTGCCAGTACCCATAAGAGCGGCTCACTAAACAAAGGCTTTTGCACAATGTTGTTATCCCTCACCTTGGTTGCCAAAATAGCCACATCCAGCTCCCCTTCTTGCAAGCGCGCGCTTAAACGTGCCGTATAGCCTTCTTCAATCTTTAAAGGGGTATCGGGCAGACTCTCCGACAAAGGCTTTAAAATCTTTGGAAAGAGATAAGGGCCAACGGTATGAATCGCACCAATGTGCAGCGGCTCTGAACTGCTTTTTTTCTCTTGCTCGGTGATTGATTTCAAGCATTCAACCTCATCGAGCACCCTCTGGGCTTGTGACACCACCCGCTTACCTAGCTCGGTAATTTTTACCTCATTCTTTAAGCGCTCAAATAAGAGCACTCCTAAACGTTGTTCAAGATTATTTATCGCAATGCTTAAGGTTGGCTGGCTGACAAAGGCCCGCTTTGCCGCCCGGCCAAAATGCCTTTCCTGTGCCAACGCCACCAAATAGGTGAGCTCATTAAACTTCATAGACACTCCCATACCCAAACGTTCGGGATCCGTTTTCTTGTTCACTTTTCTCTACGCTACCGAAGGCTTTTTGCAAATGCAACTTCCCACCATTAAAGAATGACAGGCGACTGTTTGTTTTTAAAACCTCTATCATGAGATCAGCGCTTAGCTCCTTGATGGCGGCATTTCTACGCTTTGGACTGTTTCGAAAAACCGCATCGACACAATCTTTATTTGTACTGGAATGCTCAGCATTTAGTAGCACGTTTGAGTACTCTAAGCCCTCAACGCTCAAAAAAGGTAGCTGCCCAGCAATCACATCTGGATCGATGTTAAAGTCCCCCATCACCATGGTTGGCTGGCCTGAAGCAAAGAGCTCCGCCACAAAATTAATTAAAGGCTGGCTGTCCTCTGACTTTGCCAAATCATAGGGTAAATGTAAGGTTACCAGAGAAAAAGACTCCCCGGTCTCAAGATTGGTTAGCTCTGAACGCTGAAAACGCTCCCTCAATGAGGGTTGAACACTCCGGTAGTCAATGCACTCCCGCACCACTAAAAAAGACTCTGTGTCAAAAAAATTGGCAATACCCATATTAGTAAAGCTCTCTTGGGTTATGGTATCTAAAAATCGAGACAATGAAGGGTAAAAAGAGGCTTCTTGCCTAAAAAGCGCAATGTCCTCTTCCTGAATCGGTGCCTCAGCAAGCCCAATGGCAAAGATTTGAGGGTTGGTGTACAAGGCTTCTGCCAGCACTCTCACGGTCTTCACAATTCGGGATTGGTACCTTTCTCTGCTTTCAACCAAAGCAAAGCCATTGTTATAACGATTTTTTTCTGCATTAGAACGACCTTGCATCATCATATTAAAAAATAAGACGCCACCGCTGATTAACAGTTGATGATCAGAGACTTGTGATTCGATGGTCGTTTGCTCCCCAAGGCTTAACAGTTTGTGGTAATGCGAGCGTTTCATGCTGGACTCCT
>JASBUC010000028.1 GCA_030148065.1 Legionellaceae bacterium
CGGAGTCAACCAAAGCCTTGGGACAACCAAGACTGACAAATCCCACTAAATTGTTCATGTCACACACCATAAAAAATTTGCGCAGAGTGTAACATTATTTCCTAAGGCCCGATAGGCACATTAAGAAATGAGCGCCCTGTATGAGTGCCTTTTGAGCGCTTATTTTTCGCAGCAACCACTTCGTCTTCTTCAGCAGTTAAATTCTCATTCTTGCTGGGCTGTGCTCTTTTATTACTACTATCCTGCTTTTGAGGGCCTGCTCCTCTGTTAGTACGGCCCATTGCCACCTCATCCAGACTCCCTGCTTTTTGGGAAAAACCTAGTAGTAAGGCAACTGGATCGTCTGCCCTTTGCTCTCCTTCTCCCAGTTCTTTCTCATGCTTTTTCACGTCTCTTCTGTCAACCCTAGGTTGAGCTTTTAATCCAGCTAATATTTGGACAGTCGACTCACTGTCACTTTCCTGGGCTTTTAGGGCATGTATATCTCTTTCCCAAGGCAAAAAATCAATCGGAGCATTTGATAAAAAGGCGAGAAAATCATCCTTTTCTGGGTTGTCTAAGTCACTCTTTCCATTTGAGTTATCAAGATTAATCACATTGAGTTTACTTAGATTTTTATAACTTTTATCGTGCCCACACACATAGATAGTTGAGTCACTATCAGAAAGCCTTGGATCGCGCTCATCCTCAGCATGAAGCTCTCTTTCTCGCTGCCAGATGGTTCTGAACGCAGCCGTTCCTTTTTCAAACAGACTAAAATCTCGAAAAGCCATCCTCTCTCGAAAGACCGCATTGATATTCGAAATCGTTTCTTTTTTCAACGCGTTGCTCTCAAGTGCTGGCGATAGACCGAGTGAGAGTGCCACAGAAGCAATCTCTGACTCATCCACGTGTGCATGATTAAACAATGTCAATTTATCATCCGCTTCTGAGTAGTCATACAGTAATAGGCTTGGAAGGTAGACGTCATTAACCAAACTTAAGACCTCTTCATAACGAACAAGATTATTGTCAATTAACTCTTCGAGTTCAATGTAAGAGCGGCCTTGAGCGTTTCGCTCATAGAAGGTTGTTATCTTTATATATTCACCCATCGCAAGTACATAGTCTTCATCGCTGGTATCCTTTGAATCGATGATTGTTTCTAATTCTTCGATTCTGTTAGATAAGGTTTCATCCATGGTTGTCGCCGGCAAACGCTCATGCTGATGCGCCCCAATCCCTTTTAGAAATTCTAAATCATGATTGGACATCAGTATGCGAACATTCACCCCGTGATCGTGTAGTTTTTTGAGAATTTTTAAGACAAACCAATCGTTTCGTCCTCGATCGGCAAGCAAATCACCGATTAAACGCACTAAAATGTTTGGTTCTATGACGGTTAGCTCGTGGTCGATGAACTTATTAAAGGCGTGAAAGTTTTCAGCCGATAGAGGGGCCGGGGCCTCATAGAGCGCTACGAGTCTCTGATAAGCCTCCTCACTTAACTCGGCACACACCCCATTTTGAATCAAGGCGTGCACCAACTTTATGGCATTGGCGTGCAAGTCCCCGATGGTAAACTGGTTAATTTGAAACTTATGGGCCGTTGGCCTAACTCTTAAATCGATTGGTGCAGATCGCACATCGAGCATAGAGGTGCTTGGCAAGGGGCTCTTAGTCATTTATTTGAGATGCTTAATGAATCAAGCTAGAATTGTACATTAATTAACACAAACAATCAAAAACAAATCTATTTGTTTCTTTTGTTGCTTTCCAGCCTTCAAACTGACGACTCAAAGGGCCTTCTTTTCCGTGCAATCGTTGTTAAACAAACTATTTTTAGTATAAATTAGCAAGCCTAATCTCCCTTTTAAGAATAAATTCATGTCTGCCCTACTTTGTAACGGTCTACTCATAACCTTTGCCTATCTATTGGCCTCCTTTTCCAGTGCCATCGTGGTTAGTCGGCTATGCAAGCTTCCCTGCCCATTACAAGAAGGTTCAAAAAACCCGGGAGCCACCAATGTCTTGCGTTTGGCAGGCAAAAAATACGCAGCAATCGTGCTAGCAATTGACGTTCTAAAGGGCTTTATTCCCGTCTTTGTGGGAAAAATGTTAGGGTTTAGTACCGAGCTCCTCGCCTTTGCAGGCCTTAGTGCCGTATTAGGACACATGTTTTCACTCTACTACCGCTTTAGAGGTGGAAAAGGCATTGCCACTGCCATTGGCGTGTATCTTGCCCTTCACCCTCTACTTGGTACCACCGTACTCTTTGCCTGGTTAATCACTTATTTTTTAAGCCGCTACTCATCACTGTCATCGATTGTGATGGTCATAACAGCCCCCCTGGTTGCTCTTATTCTTTGGCCCAAGGAACACATCGTTCTCCCCCTCCTTGTAATCATGGTTCTTGCTGTCATAAAGCATCGTGAAAACTTAAAACGATTAAAAAATAAAAATGAACCTAAAACATACTTTTTTTCTTCTAAATAATAAGGCCTGCTCTGCTCAAGAGAAAGGCATACGTGCTTGAACCTCGATGGGGTAATCAGGATTGAGGCTTGGCATTGAGGCTTGGGCTTTTAAAAAACCAAGGTAGGCAACCATCGCCCCGTTATCGGTACAAAATTCAAGTTTAGGAAAGTACACCTTACCTTTGTGTTTATCAGCAAGTCTCGTTAGCGTTTTTCGAAGGGGTTGATTTGCGCTCACCCCCCCTGAGACCACCAAACGAAAAACGCCGGTTTCTTTCATGGCTCGCTCACATTTAATGGCCAAGGTCTGACAAATTGACTGTTCAAAACACGCAGCAATGTTTGCTTTGTCTTGGGCGCTTTGCCCACTCGCTTGCCAAGTGTTGAGCGCAAAGGTTTTAAGCCCACTAAAGCTAAAGTCAAGACCTGGGCGATTAACCATCGGTCTCGGGAAACGGTAGGTACTTGTATCCCCTTCTTCGGCAAGCTTTGATAAATGAGGCCCACCAGGATAGGGAAGTCCAAGTAACTTAGCGGTTTTATCAAAGGCTTCTCCAACGGCATCATCGAGAGACTCTCCCAAAAGCTTATACTTACCAAAAGCTTCTATTAAAAGTAGTTGTGTGTGACCACCTGAGACCAGTAAGGCTAAATGAGGATAGCCAATGGAAGGATCTTCTAACAACGGAGCCACCAAGTGTGCTTCTAGGTGATGAACACCCAAAGCCGGTATGCCAAGCGAAAAGGCAAGACTGTTGGCAAAAGAGGCCCCCACCAGCAAGGCACCAACCAGCCCAGGGCCTTTGGTGTAGACGATTAAATCAATGTCATCAAGCCCTAGCTTTGCATCCTCCAGTAAAGAGGCTAACAACGGCTCAATCTTTCTAATGTGATCACGAGAAGCAAGCTCAGGGACCACGCCACCAAAGGCTTCGTGCATCGAAGCTTGTGAATAGAGCTTATGAGCCACCAAGCCTTCGTTTGAATCATAAATGGCAATGCCTGTTTCATCACAAGACGTCTCAAACCCCAAAACTTTCATACAACCCTCTTAATTTGAATAAACTGCCTAAATTTTAAACCAATAATGCGCTTTTTTACTAAGATTGCGCCAAAGAATACTTGACCGAACACTCTCTTGCCCAGTAAAATTGCCCGCCTAATTGTAATTAAAAGAGTATTTTATGCCAACAGTTCGAATCAAAGAGGGTGAAAACCCAGAATACGCGCTAAGACGTTTCAAGCGTTCTTGCGAGAAAGCTGGAATTTTAACAGAATTAAGACGCCGTGAAAGCTACGAAAAGCCCACCACTGAGCGTAAAAGAAAACGTGCTGCTGCGGTAAAAAGACATCTTAAAAAGCTTTCAAGAGAGCGTTCTGTTAGAAGAATCGCCAAAAGACGTCGTAGAGCTTAAGATCTCGACGCTATTAAGAGTTTGTATACTGCTAAGAGAAAAGTCCAAGCAACTTAATTGGTAATATAAAGATGAGCACATTGAAAGAACGTCTACAAGAAGACATGAAGTTGGCCATGAAGAGCAAGGAAAAAGCAAAGCTCACGACCATTCGCTCCATCTTAGCAGCCATTAAACAGAAAGAAATTGACGAGAAGATCGACCCTACCGATGAGCTAGTGACTCAGTTGTTAACCAAGTTGGCAAAACAGCGTAAAGAATCCATTGCTCAGTATCAACAAGCAAATCGCGATGATCTAGTCGAGGTAGAGGCCTTTGAACTCAGCGTCATTGAACAGTATTTGCCGAAGCCTCTGTCTGAAGAAGAAGTGGCCGCTGTCATCGAACAGGCTATTTCAGAGGTGGGCGCAAGCTCAATGAAAGAAATGGGTCGAGTCATGGGGGTCTTGCAAAAGAGCTTGCAAGGCAAAACCGATCTATCCAAAGTCAGTCAGCTTGTTAAAGAAAAACTCTCGTAACGAATGAAAGGGCACATCCCGGAAAGCTTTATTAACGGATTAATAGAGCGGACCTCCATCATCGAAGTCATCGAAGAAGTTGTCCCTTTAAAAAAACGCGGCAAAAGTTACACGGCCTGTTGCCCTTTCCACAACGAAAAAACCCCTTCCTTCAATGTGAGTGAGCAAAAACAGCTCTATCATTGCTTTGGTTGCAATGCCGGCGGCAATGTCATTAGTTTTCTAATGAGTTATCACAATCAATCCTTTGTTGCCACCTGTGAACAATTAGCAAAACGCTTAGGACTTGAACTCCCCATCGGCGAGAAAAATCAACAAAAGCGCCGAAAAAACACCAGTTTAAAAGAACTTCTACAACAGACCTCCCAACAGTATCAATCAGAATTACAGAAAACCCCTAATGTGCTCGACTACCTTCAAGGTCGCGGCTTAACTCATGACATCATTTCACAGTTTCAGTTAGGCTTTGCTCCCAAAGCCTGGCATTGGTTAGAAAAGAGTTTTCCATCTCAAAAAAAAGGGCTCATTGAAACTGGCATGCTGGTGCAAAAAGACGACGGCAACTGTTACGACCGCTATCGTGGCAGATTAATGTTTCCCATTCACAACGAACAAGGGGAGATCATTGGTTTTGGTGGACGAGTCATAGAGCAAGGCGAAAATCCTAAGTATTTAAACTCGCCAGAGACATCACTATTCCATAAAAGCTATGAGCTCTATGGACTTTATCAAGCAAAACAACAAGCGCTGGAGCATTTTATTGTGGTCGAGGGCTACATGGATGTCATTGCGCTAAGCCAAGCAGGTGTTCAGGGGAGTGTGGCAACACTAGGTACTGCGTCCACCCCTCATCATTTAAAAAAGCTCACCCGTTTAAGCCCTCATATTATTTTTTGTTTTGATGGTGATACCGCTGGTATGAATGCCGCCCTTCGTGCGATGGAGCAAGCACTCAGTGTGCTAAAAGATGAGCACCACTACCAATTTTTATGCCTCCCGCAAGAGCATGATCCCGATAGTTATGTCCGTGAGTTTGGTAAAGACGCCTTTCACAAGCAACTAAGTGAAAGCCCTGATATTGTGTCCTTTTTACTCTCACACCTTCGAGAGCAAGTAAATCTAAATCAAACAGCTGGCCGCACAAAACTCATTACCCTGGCTGCCCCATACTTTCAAGCTATGGCGGCAAAGGCCTATCAAACCATCCTACTCGAACGGCTCTCGCTACTAGTGCGCATGGAATCAGAACAACTGCTCTCTCTCTTAAGAGGTAAAACAAGCCAAGCAGCAGAACCACCCAGTTATAGGCCTTCAGGCCAAAGGGCAACCCAACCCACAAAACTACTCAGCCCTTGGCAAAAGGCCATCGCTTTGTTAATACAAAACCCAGAAAGTTTCAAAGTTATAAAGCCTCATATTCACCTAGAAAAATTGCCTGCCAAGGGTGTGGCGCTGCTTAACACATTGCTGCCATTACTGGACAAAGAAATAAAAAGTGCCCAGCTGTTAGAAGCCTTAAGAGACACCCCTTATTTCTCTTTGCTCAATCAATTAGCGATGACAGAGCTGCTCGTCCCAGTTGCCGGTTTAGAAGCTGAATTTAAGGACATTTTGGTTAAGCTTGAGCATAATTATCTAAAAGATCAGATCCAAAGCCTCTTACAAAAAGCGCAAGCAAAGCAAATTAGTGATGAGGAGCGAAAAATGCTGCAATCGCTTATCCAGCAATCGCAATTGCAAAAAAAGGTCGATAAAGCCTGATCTGCTAAAATAGTCGGTGATGAGTTTGGATCTTCAAGAGTGATTGATATATAATTAGACGTTTTTGTACCTCTGATAACTTAACCCATCCTAACCATTAGTTGGTGTGTCTAGCCTATGAATATTACAGATCAAGAAAGTCAACGTTCACAAATTACCAAGGTTATCAGCCTTGGAAAAGAACAAAAATACTTAACCTACGCTCAAATCAATGATTTGCTGCCAAACATTGTTGATACCGATCACTTTGATGTCATCATAGGCATGTTAGAAAACATGAACATCAAAGTTTTTGAGCACCCACCCAGTGAAGATGAGCTTGCTCTGTTAGGTGATACTGAAGATGCGCCCGATGACGTTGAAGAGGCAGCCTCCGTACTAGCTTCTGTTGATAAAGAGACAGGCCGAACCACTGATCCAGTTCGTATGTACATGAGAGAGATGGGTACGGTTGAACTGTTAACTCGAGAAGGCGAAATTCAAATTGCCAAGCGCATTGAAGAAGGCATTCACCAGGTGCTTGAAGCCCTCTCAATGTACCCTGAGACAGTTAAAGGCATTCTTGAACTCTATGAAAAAGTCTCCGCAGAAGAGATGAGGTTAGAAGAATTAATCAGTGGGTTCGCCAATGATGAAGTTGATGCGCCAGCAGCAGCCATTGGCTCCTTACTAAGCGACGAAGACTTGGCGAAAGCCCGTGAGGAAGACGACGAGGACGAGGATGACGATGGCGAAGACGGTGGTGACAGCGGTGAAGAAAGTGGTCCTTGCCCCGAAAAAGCCAAAGAGCACTTTGATGAAATCTCAAAACAATATATTTCGGCAATGAAAGCCATAGAGAAACACGGCCGCGAGCACAAATCGAGCAAGAAAGCGATTGAGAAAATGTCTGAAGCCTTTCTTGCCATTAAATTAACCTCAAAGCAAGTTGATAAAATCACACGACAAATTCGAGCACTACTGGGCCAAATTCGATCTCAAGAACGACAAATTATGAAGCTCTGCATTGATAAAGCTAAAATGCCGCGTAAAATTTTCATCAAGTCCTTCCCCCAAAATGAAGTCAATCTGGAATGGGCTAGAACGCATGCCAGCGGTGGCTCTCATCAATGGAGCAGTGAAACCCTTGATGAATACCTAATTGAAATTTCCAGAGCTCAGCGACGTTTAATTGCAATAGAAGAAGAGTATGGCCTGGACATTGCCTCAATTAAGACCTTGAACCGAAGCATGTCCATTGGTGAAGCAAAAGCACGCCGAGCAAAGAAAGAGATGGTAGAAGCCAACTTACGCTTGGTCATCTCGATTGCTAAAAAATACACAAATCGCGGTTTGCAGTTTCTTGATCTGATTCAAGAAGGAAACATTGGTTTGATGAAAGCGGTCGATAAATTTGAATATCGCCGTGGCTATAAGTTTTCGACGTATGCAACCTGGTGGATCCGACAGGCCATCACACGTTCCATTGCAGATCAAGCTCGCACCATCCGGATCCCGGTGCATATGATTGAAACGATTAACAAGTTAAACCGAATTTCTAGGCAGATTTTACAAGAAACTGGCAAAGAAGCGTCTCCTGAAGAACTTGCGGAAAAAATGGAGCTCTCGGAAGATAAAATCCGAAAAGTCTTAAAAATTGCTAAAGAGCCGATTTCCATGGAAACACCGGTTGGCGACGATGAAGACTCTCACTTGGGCGACTTTATCGAAGATGGCAACATCGACTCACCTTTAGATGTTGCAACCATCGAAGGTTTAAAAGAAGCAACCTTAGACATTCTAGAGTCCCTTACCCCTCGTGAAGCAAAAGTTCTTCGCATGCGTTTTGGTATTGATATGAATACCGACCACACCCTAGAGGAAGTCGGTAAACAGTTTGATGTTACACGTGAGCGGATCCGTCAAATTGAGGCAAAAGCACTTAGAAAACTTCGTCACCCATCAAGAAGTGAGAAGTTAAGAAGCTTTCTAGAAACGGACGAGGAATAGTTTTACCCAGCCTATAGCCCCCAGGCAAGGTAGCCGGGGGTGCTTAAACTATTGGACTAGTACTATACCCTTCATCTAATTCATCGTCTGAATCTGAAAAATCCAACGACTCCTCATCATCTCCCACCGTTCGATTACCAACCATTACTTTAAGATGGCGCCTAGGTGCGCTAGCAAAGATGGCTGAAAGCCAATTTCTAAAGGCCTCAAAGACTGAGAGCAAGGCATCTTGCACATTCCCCTGCCGATACCCATAGAGCTTTAAATTTGCTTGATCCATGTGTTCATCAAAGCTTGATAAGGATGGGTGACCTCGACGTATCCCGCTTGCTTTTTTAGATCGGACACTCACATTCAAAGACGGATCAATCAAATCGACTCGCTGAGAGGCTTCTGTCACCATTGGTAAAATCTGAATGAGTTTTAAAGCAGACTCGCAGTCATAAATGGCATCAACTTGACCTGCAGGCACTTTTTTTAGTGACCAACGAGTACAATTGATTAAGTTTTCTAGCGCTTGCCTATATTCTTTTTCTTTCTGCTCTCGTTGACCAATGCGATGAGCAGCATAGCCAAAACTAGCTAAGGCAACAGTGGAAAAAATTGAGGTTGCTGAAGCCATCATGAAGCAGAGTAGACAAATTCCCCCACTCCAAAGAATTTGATTATCAAGTGTTCTCAATTGATCATATTTTTTATCAAATTGATCAATGCATCCTTTCAACAGTTTGATGTGTTCTTCATTGACTGGCACAAATTGGATCTTCTCTTTCTCTAGCTCATTAATGGCCAGAGCATGACGACGATAAGCGGGGTTTAGTTCTAAAAAATTTGGCATGTACAACTCCTTTTGTTCCACTGCAGGCTACAGATATACCCTGGAATGATAGGAGAAGCAACTAAGAAGGTTAGGTTTTATAAAAAGTCATCGCTTAAAGCGATGACTGCTGCTGATTCTTTAGAAAAAAAGTGAGGATGGCAGATAACAACAAAGATAAGGGCAAAAATGATAAGGCAATTTGGTAGTGTTCCACTGAGTACGTTCGCATACCATTTAGCATTTGCCCGCTCCAAGTTAAATCCAGGAGTTTACCAACCAAGGGTTGAAACAAAACACCACCAAACATCACCACCATATTCACCATGGCAAACGCCGTGCCACTTAAGTGATGTTCACAGACATCCTTGCCTAGTAAAAAGACTAAAATTTCAACAGAGCTAAAGCAGCCATACAAGAATAATAAACCAATCACAGTTAAATGATGTAAATCAGGAAAATACAGTACCGTCGAAATAACAAGGCCTGCAAGCAAGGCGCCAACCAATATGATTAGCAACTTATTGTTTATTACTTCACACAACCAGCCCGCAATAGGGGCCCCAATGCCCCAGCCAACAAAAATAAACGACACCGCGGTGGCCGCCTCCATTTCCGTCATCTGATGAGCTAAGACCAGATAAGATTTACCCCAAACCTCTGCAAAAACAGAAAGAGACATAAAAAGCAATGCGCCAATCAGGCCAATCAGCCAAATTTGAACGTTCGAACACACTGTCAAGGTATCACGAACAAAACCAAAGCCTGGCCGCTTCTTAACTTCTTTAACTTGTTGACGGTCGTCTTTCACAAAAGCCAACATCATAACGGTTAAAAAGACACCAAACATGACAGTAAGGTTCAAGGTGTGTTGCCAACCAAAATCTTTGACCATCATGGTAATCCCGAGTTCTCCAACCACAGCGCCCATCATACCAAGAGTGGTAACAAGTCCTGCGACCACAGGCAGATACGATCTAGGTAGCCAAACATCAGCGATTTTTAACACGCCAACAAAAGCAAAGGCAGAACCAAACCCAATTAAAAAACGGCCAAAGGCACTGACTG
Organism: Legionellaceae bacterium; assembly: GCA_030148065.1. Taxonomy (GTDB): domain Bacteria; phylum Pseudomonadota; class Gammaproteobacteria; order Legionellales; family Legionellaceae; genus JASBUC01. The sequence continues at coordinate 10,025 of JASBUC010000028.1, forward strand.
CATAAATAGGTGTTAGAGTAAATAACCAAGCGCCCAAAGCACAAGCACCACAAGCAACCGTCAATAAAAATCGCGCCCCCAGCCAATCCATCATAATACCAACGGGTAATTGCATGGGGGTATAAGCAAAATAATAAAAAGCGCTTAAGGTGCCAAAACCGCTGGCTGAGAGGTTGCCCAAGGCTTGTCGCAACTGAGGTTCGATGACACCTGGTACGATTCTCAAAATATACTCGTAGCAGTAAAACAATGCGCCGAGACTACAAATAAAGATGCCTCGACGAAGACTTTGATTCTTCATAACAACCTCTAATTCTCTGCTCTACTGCCCAACACTAATGACTCTCAACAGTCTTAGCATGCGTTTCCTTCAAGAAGAACGTCATGGCAAAAGCAATGAAAATGCCAACAGGAATGACAGAAAAAGCCATGAAATAATCATGAGGTTGATAAGTGCTAACCACATCTTGGGTGGCCAGGACATGTTTGGTCAGAGAGGGATCGCGCAACTGCGCACTAAAATCTAACAAGTAACCAATCAATGGTTGTACAAACATGCCACCAAGCATAACAATCATGTTGGTCACAGACATAGCCGTACCTGCAGCATGTCTTGGGCTAACTTCCCGGCTGTAGGCAAACACAATGGCTTGAGAGCTGTAGAATAGACCAAGCACAAACATTAAAATAAAGAGCGTTGTGCCACTAATGTGAGGCACATAAAAGATTGCACAAGAGATGAGAAACGCACCCAAGGCACCGATTTTCATCGGCAGTACTCTTTTATGAATCTTGTCAGAAATCCATCCCATAATCGGTGCACCGCACATGAATCCTAAAAATATTAGAGAATTTGCAAAGCCTGCCATCTCATGGCTTAAACCGCGAGCATGCTCTAAATAAGGGATCCCCCAAAGTTCAGCAACCACCGTGGTCGGCAAATAAACACAGCAACCATAAACGCCATTTATCCAAATACGGCGATTCATTAGGATGATTTTTAAGTCGTGTAATTCACGAGTTAGACCGGTGGTCTCACGCGTCTTAGGATAGCGGCTGCTTTCTTTTTTATCTTTTAGTAATAACCACAATAAGAGTGTTAAGAACAAACCAAAAATGGCCGCACCGTTTAAGGTTAACTTCCAATTGGTGTGAACCACTAAGTAGCCAAGCAGGTTGTCTCCTAACATCGCACCAACCGCCCCCAGGCCTGCGGCCAGACCAGCCACCATGGCAAGCTTGTCTTCTGGCAGCCACATAGTGGCAAGCTTTAAAACACCAACAAAAGCAAAGGCTGAACCAAAGCCAACCATAAAACGACCGAGTACGGCAACCCAAAAAACAGTGGTTAAAGGAAATAAGAAGGTGCCGATGGTGCAAATGAGGCAGGCAAAGGTTAATAACCGTTTAGGCCCAAATTTATCCATTAATAAACCTACGGGCAGTTGCATAGGGACATAGGCGTAATAGTAAAACGCAGACAATGCGCCATACCCACCAGCCGTGAGCATAAAATGCTCTTCAATTGGGCCTTCCATCACACTTGGGGCAATTCTTAATAAGTATTCGTAACTGTAAAATAGTGCGCCGAGTCCACATATTAGCCATGCAAATGCCGTATATTTTTTATGGTTTTTTTGAGACAAAACGTCCTCCTATTGTTCCTGTTATACACCAGCAATCAACACTGAAATTTCTTAAGCAATCAACAAAATGTTCATGCCCTATGTGCGCTAACTACCTCCAAAAAACTTGATAATGCCCAATCTGAAAAAATAAAAACCATTAGCTCGTTTAGGACAATCGGCTACTATACCCAAAGATGGCTATGTTTACCAGCTTGTTTGCTCCCCCCTGGGAAGCACGCCCGGGGGGGAGCTAGGTATAATTTAATCGTTTTGTTGATGAATTTGACTAACGCCGCTGTCTATTGCAGCCTGTGCAACTGCATGTGAAACAGAGGCTTTTAAGCGTGGATCAACCGGTTTTGGTAGAATATAGTCCCCACCAAAAGACCAGTCATGAAAATCAGGATAGGCTTTTCGCACTTCTTCAGGCACCGGCTCTTTTGCTAGTTCTTTAATTGCCCAAACTGCTGCAATCTGCATCGCCTGATTGATGCAAGTTGCTCGCACATCAAGCGCTCCTCTAAAGATGTATGGAAAGCACAGCACGTTGTTAACCTGATTCGGAAAATCACTGCGCCCAGTTGCCATAATCAAATCTTGTCGAGTTTGGTGAGCAACGGAAGGAAGAATTTCAGGATCTGGGTTCGACAATGCAAAGACAACTGGTCGCTTTGCCATTTTATTGAGTAAGTCAGGGGTCAGTAAATCAGCTTGTGCCACCCCAATGAACACATCTGCATTAACAAGCGCATCCTCAAGGGTTCTATCTTTGGTTGTGCGAGAAAAAGCAAATTTATAGGTATTTAAATCTTGTCGCTCACTGTGGACCACACCCCGACTGTCAACCAGGGTAATGTTGCGTTTTTTAGCACCCAAAGCAACGAGCAGTCTCATCGATGCAATGCCAGCAGCCCCCGCACCAACACACACAATCTTTGCGTCTTCCAAACGTTTTTCTTGCAGCTCAAGCGCATTTAATAAGCCCGCAGCCACAATAATCGCTGTTCCGTGTTGATCATCATGAAAGACAGGAATGTTTAATTGCTCAATTAAGGCTGCTTCTATCTCAAAGCACTCAGGCGCTTTAATATCTTCCAAATTGATCCCACCAAAAGTTGGTGAAATCTTAACCGCTGTGTCAATAAAAGCCTGAGAATTATCCGCATTAATTTCAATGTCAAAGACATCAATGTCCGCAAACCGCTTAAATAAGACGCCTTTGCCTTCCATCACCGGCTTGCTTGCCAGTGCACCCACATTGCCAAGACCCAACACCGCCGTGCCATCGGTTAAAACACCAACCAAATTACCTTTAGAAGTGTACTTATAGGCATTGTTTGGCTCTTTTTCAATCATTCGCACGGGCTCTGCCACCCCAGGGGTATAGGCCAATGATAAGTCTTTTTGGCTCTCAGTCGACTTCGTAATTGCCGTTTCTATTTTTCCAGGTCTTGGATTTTCGTGATAATCCAATGCTTCTTGTTTAAACGTATTCTTTGCCAAAATGACCCCCTTAATAAATAAAAAAGGCGCTAATTAGCGCCTGATAATATAAATTTAAGACCTAAGCTCAAAGCATGGTGTATTACTTACACCGGCTTAAGCTTGTTCCTCTTTCTGGCCTTCATTATTATCTTGTTTCATCCCATATCGGCGACGGAATCGCTCAACCTGACCGGCTGTATCAACTAATCTCTGCTTGCCGGTATAGAAGGGATGACAGTTTGCGCAAATCTCTACTTGCAGATCTTCACATAAAGTAGAACCTGTCTGAAAGGTATTTCCACACGCACAACTTACCGTAATTGTCTCATATTTAGGATGAATGCCTTGTTTCATTTCAACTTCTCTCTAGTTTGTGCCAAACATCAAGCACAAAAAAACATTAAACTGGGTAAATATCCAAGAAATCAGGGGAAAACTACAAAAATAACCCCTTATAATCTATCTAGGATACAAAGATTGATGAATGATACAGAAAGCGTGCTTTTGAATCAAGCAAAAGCCGCATTATAATTTTCCGGCCAATTCGTTTGCTTGCCATATCGCGGCTCTCGCATCAAGCTCTAGTGCCTTATAAGCGCCACCAATTAAGTGAACATTTTGCTCCTTTGCAAGCAGTGGCTGATACAATTTCTGTAAAGGCTCTTGGCCTGCGCAAATAACCACTTGCTCACACGCAATCAGTTCGGGTTTGTCATCAATTAAAACATGCAGTCCCTCGTCATCAATTTTTAAATAACGAGCATTCTTTTTCATGACAACCTGTTTTTTACGAAGGCTTTGCCGGTGGATCCAGCCTGTGGTCTTACCTAAGCGTTTCCCTAACGGCTCATCTTTTCGCTGTAGCATGGTAATTGTTCGCTCACTGGCAATGGTCGACGACGGTTTGAGTCCTCCTCGATGTTCTAGAGATACATCAATGCCCCACTCCTGATAAAAATTATCGTCTTGTTGATGGACTAAATATTCACAAACATCAAAGCCAATACCACCAGCGCCAATGACTGCAATGTTATTCCCTAATGGTTTTTCCCCTTTTAAAACATCAAGATAACTTAAGACTTTCGGGTGGTTTATGCCTTCAATGTCCAATTGTCTAGGTAGTACTCCAGTGGCTAAAATGACTTCATCAAATCCGAGTAAATCATCAACATCTGCTTTGGTCTTTAATTGAAGATTAACCTCATACGCTTTTAATTGATGAGTAAAATAACGCAAGGTTTCATGAAACTCTTCCTTGCCAGGAATACGTTTGGCGTAATTACATTGACCGCCAATCTCATCACTATGTTCAAATAAGGTTATCTTGTGGCCACGTTTGGCTGCATCCACCGAGAAGGCAAGACCTGCAGGACCTGCACCAACCACTGCGATTTCCTTAGGGTGTCTTGCCATTTGATGATTAATTTCTGTTTCATTGGCAGCACGTGGGTTCACTAAGCAAGAGGCTTTCTTATTTTGAAAAACATAATCAAGACAAGCCTGATTACAAGCAATGCAGGTATTAATTGCTTCTGATTTTCCTTCTTTTGCTTTATTTAAGAAGTCACTGTCGGCAAGAAAGGGTCTAGCCATAGAGATAAGATCGGCCTTGCCCTCTACCAGTATGCTCTCAGCCACCTCTGGTGTGTTAATACGATTTGAGGTTACTAAGGGCACGTCTACTTCGCTCTTTACCTTCTTCGTCACCTCGACAAACGCAGCTCTTGGCACCATGGTTGCAATGGTTGGTACCCGTGCTTCATGCCAGCCGATGCCTGTATTAATGATGCTTGCGCCTGCTTTTTCGATGTCTTTGGCTAGCGAGACGACCTCATCAAGACTCGAGCCTTGTTCAATTAAGTCAATCATTGAGAGACGATAAATAATGATAAAGTCCTCACCAAGGGCTTCTCGAATGCCTTGCACGATGGCAATCGCAAAACGAGTTCGGTTGTCGAAACTGCCACCCCATTGATCGGTTCGTTTGTTTGTATGCGTTGCAATAAATTGGTTAATGAGATAGCCCTCTGATCCCATCACTTCCACCCCATCATAGCCACAGCTTTTGGCGAGCATTGCGGTTTTAACAAACGATTTAATGGTTTTTAAGATCCCGCGCTGGCTTAAAGCCTTAGGTTTAAAAGGGCTAATGGGTGACTTAATGGCACTAGGGGCCACCACAAAGGGATGATAGCCATACCGACCTGCATGCAAAATTTGTAAGACAATCTTTGAGTCATGTTGATGCACAGCACTGGTGATAACACGGTGATGTTTTGCGTGTCGTTTGCAACTCATCTGTTTCGCAAAAGGGGCAAGACGCCCTCTTAAGTTTGGTGCAATGCCACCTGTTACAATTAATCCAACCCCGCCTTTCGCTCGTTCTTCATAAAATCGAGCCAGTTTTTGCATGCCTTGGCGTTCTTCTTCAAGACCGGTGTGCATTGAGCCCATGATCACTCGATTTTTCAACGTGGTGTGGCCTAGAGATAACGGTGTGAATAATTGAGGGTAATGAGTATTTGAAACGTCCATATCCGGTGATCTGCAACGATAAAGAAAAAAAAATTATACCCCAAATCCTTGAGAATGCATGTATTTCCAATTATTTGGTAATAATTGATAAAAATCATCGGTTTTTTCTGCTTCATTCTTTCTTTTTTTGTTCTATCTTGTCATAATGGGCGACTTGTGTACGATGTGTGTTTTTATTGTGATATTGGCCGCCCTATTAAAATCGCTTGTTATTGTCCTAACCATTTTTCACACGGGTTGGTTAATCTTAAAGGCTAGAAAATCAAAGACCGTTCTCTCATTTGCAAACAAAGTAAAACTTGTTTTTACTGGCATCATTGCCTTTCTAGCTGACACTGTTGGCATGGGAAGTTTTGCTGTTAACATCGCACTTGCTAAGGGGCTTCGACTCTTACCCACCGCTTCTTTGCCAGGCTTTGTAAACGCAGCCCAAGTTCTACCAGGCACCATTCTTGCTATTTTCTACATAAAGCTGGTTAACGTCTCTTTAGTGACCTTAATGACGCTCACCCTGGCTGCCACCCTTGGCGGTATACTGGGCGCCCTATTTATTAGTAAATTAAACACCACGCTTTTGAAAAAAATCATGTGTCTTTGTTTTATTGGCATGATTTTCTTATTACTGGCCACCGAAATGGGGCTCACCAATATTGGCGGCAACAGCTTGGAGTTAACCGGTGTTAAATTGTTAATTACTGCCTTTTTTATGATGATTGCCGGAGCGCTAAGTGCTGCCTGTGTAGGGCTCTATGCAACCAGCCAAGCCATTCTGTTTCTAGCCGGCATGCCGCCTATTGCCGCCTTTCCCATCATGACGGCCGCCGGTGCCTTACAGCAACCTATGATTGCCATAACCTTTCTTGCCAAAGGCAGAGTGCCGGTGAAAGAAACCTTGATGGTTACCCTCTTTGGCTTAATGGGCATCGTGATTGGCGTCCCTTTAATTACCAGTGTTTCTTCGAAGATGTTGCACCTTTTACTAGTGTTTATTCTTGGCTACAACGTCGTGTCAATTTTTCTAAGCATGATGACACCAGTAAAGACTGAACAAGCAGCCTTGAATTAGCGCTGATACTCGTCATACCTTTTTGTGTCGATAAAAAGTCCAATGAACTTAATCTGGATCTTCTAGGCTTAAAATGCCGGTGTTAACGTCATAGGCAAAGATTTCTGCGTATCGTCCCCAGTCAATGACCGTCTTTAGCACGCGCTCTGCTTCTTTTTCACTTAAGTAATCTTCGAGCTTTGATAAAAAACGCTCTTCTGACGCTCGGTGATCGCGTTTGTCATCTAAGGTCGTGCGAATTAAACGCACCAATGGTACTTTTTCAAGCAAACACTCTGCAAAAAGTTGCTTACGAGGTTGCATGTCGGCTGCAGCAAACTCTCGCCCTTTGGCACTTAAACGAATGTCCCCTTCATGAACTTTAGCCAATCCCAAAATCTCGAGTGTTTCTGTTAAGGGGAAGAGATCATCAATGTTCATGGTTAACTCATCAGCAAGCTTCGGTAAGTCAATCAACACATCAAACTCAGTCATGGTTTCAATGAGGCCAGTAAGCTCTGCTGGCAACACATCAGGTAGACGATAGCCAATGCCAATTTGAAACTCTCTCATTCGTCGTCTGGCGCGTTCTTTCGGGCCTGTGGTCATCAGGGTGTAGACCTTATCAACCACTTCTCCAAAGGCTTTTGAATGCACATTACGTGGCTGGCTAATACCAACTTTCAACTCCGCTTGAATGTAGCCTGGATCACTGCCAAAAATAATGATTCTATCTGCCAGCATAGCCGCTTCTTCAATGTTATGAGTGACCAGTAAAATCCCATTGGTGTTGGTTTTTTTTGACTGCCAAAGCTCTAGCAAATCTGACTTTAAGTTTTCAGCCGTTAACACGTCCAGTGCTGAAAAAGGCTCATCCATTAACAGTAGATCTGGGTTAATCACCAAAGCCCTTGCAAAGCCAACCCGTTGTCGCATGCCACCTGAGAGCTCTTTGGGATAAGCAGACTCAAACCCATCGAGTCCAATGATGTCAATGGCATGAATTGCTCGTGTTCGTCGCTCTTCTCGACTCACCCCTGTTGCTTCAAGACCCAACTCCACGTTCTCTAACACCGTCAACCATGGCATTAAGGCAAAGGATTGAAAAACCATGCCAATACCACCCACTGGGCCTTGGACCGGGCGGTTGCGATAGAGCACCTCTCCTTTTGAAGGGGCAATGAGTCCTGCAATAATTCGAAGTAACGTCGACTTACCTGAGCCTGACTTTCCAAGCAAGGCAACAATTTCACCTTCCTTCATCGAAAAATTAACGTCTTCTAATACTAATAAATCCTGCTGCTCTGCCTTTTTAAAGGATTTACTCAAGGATTTAATGGTAATAATATCACTCGCGCTCATCATTAAAATCTCAATTTAAGTTATAACGACTCTCTGCAAGCCTGTATAAAGGTCGCCACAAAAGTTGATTAAAAGCCAAGACAAAAAGGCACATCATACTGGTACCTAAAGCAATCTTGGGAAAGTCTCCGGCATTGGTGTACTGATGAATGTAGGCGCCAAGCCCAATGGCCTTTACGGTGGTCGGGCCCCAGCTCACCCATTCTGCCACAATACTTGCATTCCAAGCACCGCCTGCAGCCGTGACCACTCCTGTTATGTAGTAAGGAAAAATAGCCGGTAGAGCCAATCGTTTCCACCATAGCCAGCCTTTAAGCTGTAAATTACTTGCCGCTAAATTAAGCTCTCTTGGAATGTTCATCGCACCGGCAATCACATTAAATAAAATGTACCATTGAGTGCCTAAAATCATCAAAGGGGTTAACCATATTTCTGTGTTTAGTTGATAGGTTACAATGGCAATGACAACCACTGGGTAAATAAGGTTGGCAGGAAAGGCTGCTAAAATTTGAATGACTGGTTGTAAGCATTTGGCAAGCTTGACTCGTTTGCCAATATAGACCCCTATAGGGATCCAGACCACTGAGCTAATGACAATGCAAACAACCACACGGATACTGGTCACCATTCCTAGAAAAAGCACATAACCAACTTCCCGCCAGCTTACTTCGGCTAAGATAAAGTGCATTAACCAGGCGCCTGAGCACAGCACAAAAAACCCAAGTAAGGCATTCCAAAGATAATTAAGCCGCTTTTCCCAGCTGTAATTGATCTCTCGCAAACGACGAATTTTTCGCTTACGAAAAACTCTGGCATTGATAAACAAATCAGTCAATCGAGAGACGCCCTCTCCCAAAGCTTTTACGATGTTTGCTCGCACTAATAGGTTTACAAACCAAGAACTGTATGGGGTCTCCGTTGGAAAGTCTTCAATTTTAAATTTCTCTGACCAAGCCAGTAGCGGGCGAAACAGTAATTGGTCATAGAGTACTATCACAATAAGCATGCCAAGAATAGCAAAGAGCACGGCCTCAGTATTAGCTTGCTCAATCGCAACGGCGATGTATGAGCCAACCCCAGGCAAACGAATGTCTTGATTCGAAACAGAAATGGCCTCTGATAACACCACAAAAAACCAGCTCGCTGACATCGACATCATCATGTTCCATAAGAGCGGCGAGAGTGAGAAAGGGACCTCGACTTTCCAAAAGCGTTGCCAGCTCGATAATTGAAACATGTGTGAGGCCTCTAGCAACTCGTGGGGAAGCGTTTTTAAAGATTGATAAAAGGCCAGCGCCATATTCCAGGCTTGTGCGGTAAAAATGGCAAAGATGGAGGCGCACTCAGGACCAAGCAAACTGTTTGGAAACAGTTTGATAAAGCCAACCACGGTAATGGATAAAAAGCTTAATACTGGCACTGATTGCAAAACATCGATGGCTGGAATGATGAGCTTTTCCGCCTGCCGAGACTTTGCCGCTAAGGTGCCAAAGATAAACGTAAACAGTGACGAGAAAATAAGCGCTATAAACATGCGAAACACTGTTCTAAGCGCATAGGAAGGCAACGCACTTGGCTCTAGTGAAATTTTAATTGGCTCGCCGAGATGATAAGGGGAGGACATTTGCTGGCCGGCCCAAGCAAGCAAAAAGATAAGACCAACAATGACAATTAGGGCAAATAGATCCCAAAGACCAACGCTTCGTTTGCTATCGTTCTGATAAGAAAAATAATTACGCTTCACTTATTCCCCCCACCAGAGCGTTTAAGAGAGGAACTATACCAAAATAGAGACAGAAAAGCGATGAAGAGATTAATTCTGCTTGTTAAATGGCGGGTTAAGACCGGAGAATTCTCCAGCCTTAACAAAACGACATGATGGCTTAAAAGTAGAGTCCAAATTGAGCGGTGATTGTGTCTGAGTTATGGCCGGTTCCCGTCATGGCAGACACGCCAGTACCACGGCCACCGGCAGTATTATTGCTGCCATAATCAATGTCATGTCGGTACTCAAGACTTTGCACCGTATCACGCCACCAAGAGACATTCAGCACCCCTGAGAACCGCTGCTTTGGAAGACCAAGAGCCAAGGCTTGACGAGTAAACCCGTAACCAACCGCGATGGAGGTTGGCTTACTGGCACCGGTAAAACTGTAGGAAATTTCAAAGTTTCCAGCCTGAGGCTTAGCCCCTTGCAGGTTATAACTTAAATCTTCCACTCTAAAGTCATCGGTTGCGGTTACCCACTCTGCCGTCAAACCATAGTTACCAATGAGCACATAGGCATTGACATCAAACGCTGCGGTTTTGCGCACGTTTTCATTCGCTGTGGTCGCACCAAAACCAAGGAAGTCCCCAGTGCCACCACCAGTGTTCTGCATGCCCTCAGCATCAGCAATGTTGTTAATGTAGCTTACACCAAACTGACCGCGAACCTTATCACTTAACAGATCATAGCCAAGATTAACCCCACCATTTGCCGAATTGCCATAAGTAGTATCACTCTTAAAGCCATAGGCTGCTGCAAACAAACCATGGTTAACGTGTTGTCGATAACCAAGTTGAAAGACGCGTGTTTTAGTTCTTGCCATCGCCAGTGGAAAGGGCGATGAAATCATTGAAGAGCTGTACCGACCAAAAGGCACATAAATTTGACCGGCGGTCATATAAAAAGGTGTTTTATCCAAGTTACCAACGTTGACAAACCCCTTACCCAGACGAAAATTGGAGTTTGACACTCGCTGAACCATGCCGGTAAAAGGAGGAGCGCTGTCATAAGAAATGCCAATGAAGCCTTCTACCCACTCATTTAAGGCAATGGCGATGTCAAGTTCAGCACTACCAAGGTCAAAGTCTCCAGTTTGACCACCATTCATTGGCCAAGTAATCATACCATAGGGCACAAGACTTCCACTTAAGGCAATGATTGGGGTTTCCGGAAGGTTATAGCCATCCGCGCTTAAGTGTTTATAAAGCAGCATGCGCTGCGCCATTAGGCGTACGTCTTGGTTAATGCTTGAAATGTTAATGATTAAATCAGAGCCATCAAACGCAGGTCTTTCACCTAAATATGGTGAGGTCACCACTGGCGTACCAGCAATGTAGGTTAGCACGTGATCGCCCACCATTAACGCCGCAGGATGATAGTCCATTAGAGAAGGTGCTTCATCAAAGGTATGTATGGTCACCGCTTGGCTGTGGAAATGATGTGGGACTCGATGAAATTTACCATCTTTGCCCTTTTCCATACGCGTGGCATCCCCTTCGCCAAAAGAGGAGGCACTTTGTAGGGACTCAATTTTTGCTTCTAAGGCTTTCGTTCTTTCTTTCAGCGCTTCTAGCTCAGAGTCTTCGGCATAAGTATTGGTGATATTTAAAAACGGGAGGGTGAGCAAACAAATGCTCGATAACAAAACTCGACACTTCACAACGGTACTCCAGTACAACTATTTTTATTATTGTGCAACAAAGAAGAGGGTTGGTTTAACTTTAGTATTCCAATTTGAGCACAGGACAACAAGGGCTAGGATAAGCTTCTTTCAAGAGAATGTCTTTAATTTATTCGAAAATTTAGGCAAAAAAAAACCCCAACAAGTTGGGGTTTTTTTCGTAAGTCTATAACGCTTAGGCGTTACCAACCCACTTAGCACCGAAGTATAGACCATCATAAGTGATGTCTCCGGCATTTCGGCTACCATCAACCCAGTTGATTTGGTAACCAACGTCTAGAGTCAAGTCACCTTGAGCCATTGCGTGAGTGTATTTAACACCAACGTCGCTGCCTAGGTTAACTAAAACGTCTCTGTCGTTTGTAGTAACACTAGTTTGAGTAGAATCAGCAGCTAGAATAGCCATGCTTGAACCACCAGTTAGGGCAAAGCCGTTACCGAAGTTGTAAGAACCGTTCATACCGATTCTAGGACCAATGCCTTCGTCTTTGTTAACTGTACCAGCAGCAGCTGAAGTTTGCTCGAAGCTAGCATACTGTAGACCGCCGTGGAAACGCATATCAACGTTTTCACCGAAGTCAACGTGTTGACCTAGTTCGAAGTTAACAACGTTGTAGTTGGCTTTTCTGTAGTCAGCATTTCCAGAAGTACCATACTTGTTATCGAAGTATAACCAAGTGATGGTCGCATCATTTCCAGTTCCGAAATGGTAGCTACCTTCTAGTTGGAAACCCCAGTCAGAGTCGTTGTTGAAAGTGTCATTAGCTGTTCCAGAAAGAACGTTGTCAGCAGTCTTTAGGTAAAGAGCTCTGATTCCAAGATCCCAAGCAGTTTTTTCGCAAGGAACAGTTACGTTACCAGCAGAACAAGCAGGAGCAGGAGCTGGGCCATACATAGCCGCACTAGCTGCACCACTAACGCCTAGTACTAACGCTGCAATTGCAGTTTTTTTAAACATTGTGATTTTCTCCCAAAATTATTATTTTTATTAATAGCCATTAATAAAAAGACGATCCCGGGGAGGATCATCTCCTCTGCACACTAAAAAAAGCTCAATGTGCAGTATTCGAGACAAAATGCCGCGAACACAGAAGATTATGGTAGACCAGTTTGGTTAAGTCAACTTTCAAAGCAAAAAAAACGCCTTTATTTTCAGTTGGTTTCACAAAAAAGCGCATCATTGAGTCGCTTTGTTTTTTTTTAGGGCTTGGTGCTTTTTTTTTAACTTTGGCTAAATAATCTTTTTATCCCTTTCAGTCTGCCAATACATCAAGGTACAATGGCTTACGCATCATTACCTCGACCATACCATGTTCTCCATCACTCTGCCAAAGCCAGATGATTGGCATTTGCATTTACGACAAGGAAGCGTTTTAAAAGACACAATTAAGGCCAGTGAGAAAACCTTTGCCAGAGCTTTGGTTATGCCAAATTTAACCCCACCTCTAACCACGGTGAGTCAAATAGAACAATACGAAGAAACTATTTTTTCACACACCCGAACGCTTAAGCCCTATTTTTCTCTCTATTTGACCGACCAAACCAGCATTGAAACCCTAGAAGCGGCAACAAAGCACTCATCCATTCTAGGCTTAAAACTCTACCCGCAAGGCGCAACGACTAATTCAAGCGCAGGCGTCAGCAAAATTGAGAAGCTCTACCCTCTTTTTGAGGCGATGCAAGCTTTGGGTTTGGTGCTGCAAGTCCACGGTGAAACCACCTCTGGTGATATTTTTAACCGAGAAGAGGCGTTCATTGAAACCTCCCTACAGGGCATTCATCAAACCTTTCCCAAACTAAAAATTGTGCTAGAGCACATTTCTACGGAAGCCGCCGTTCGTTTTGTGTTGCAAAGTCAGGACACGGTTGCGGCCACCATTACCATTCATCACTTACTTTATAATCGCAATGCATTATTAGCAGGCGGTTTAAAACCACATGTTTATTGCCTTCCTATATTAAAGTCAGAGCACAACCAACGCGCCTTGCAAAAAGCCGCCCTCAGTGGCAATAAAAAATTCTTCTTAGGCACAGACAGTGCCCCCCATGCCATTGATAAAAAAGAATCTAGCTGTGGTTGTGCTGGTATTTTTAGTGCGCCCTACGCACTACAACTCTACCTAGATTTTTTTGAGACGCACGGTGCGCTGGATAAATTCGAGGCCTTTGCCAGTCACTATGGTGCTAACTTCTACGGTCTTGCCATTAATCAAGACACCATTACTTTAGAAAAGCGCCCAAGCCATGCTGCCAAAAGCTTCCCTCTCGGTAAATCCAGAGTGATTCCGATTGCAGCCGATGAAGTCTTAAATTGGAGTCTGGCAGATGACTGAGAAACGACATAATAAGATGCGACGGCGATTTAGAGGCTTTTTACCTGTCGTCATTGACGTAGAGACCGCTGGGGTCGACCCTTTGAATGACGCCTTACTGGAAGTTTGTGCGGTCACCCTAACCATGACGCCTGAGGGGCTTGTTCGGCCAAAGCTCTGTTTGCATGAGCACATTGAGCCTTTTCCAGGAGCAAACTTAGACGCAGACTCTCTAGCCTTCAATAAAATTGATCCCACTCACCCTTTTCGCTTTGCTCTAAACGAAAACATCGCCCTGCAAAATCTCATAACTCCCATCAAAGAAGAAGTAAAAGCGCATGGCTGCTCACGCGCCATTTTAGTTGGTCACAACGCCTGGTTTGATTTGCTCTTTCTAAACCAAGCCATGAAACGAACGGCCTTAAAATCACCCTTTCACCAATTCTCAAGCATTGATACGGCAAGCCTCAGCGCTCTTTTATTTGGGCAAACGGTGTTGGCAAAAGCAATGAATGCGGCAAAAATAGAATTTAACAGTGAGTATGCGCATTCTGCCATTTATGATGCTGAGAAAACGGCAGAACTTTTTTGTAAGATGGTCAATGACCACCCTTTAGCCGTTGGCTAAAATCTATGCGGTCATCCTCAGTTGACTGAGGATGACTGGTTGAGTCTTACTCTTGGCGCTTCATCGCCTCAAAAAACTCTTCATTCGTCTTGTGATTTTTGAGCTTATCAAGAATGAACTCAATGGCAGCACACTCTTCCATGTTGTTAAGAATTTTTCGTAAGATCCACATGCGCTGTAACTCTTCCGCTGGCACCAATAAATCTTCACGACGAGTACCAGAGCGATTGATGTTAATCGCAGGATAAATTCGTTTTTCCGAAATGGCGCGACTTAAATGGACTTCCATATTGCCTGTCCCTTTAAATTCTTCGTAGATAACTTCATCCATCTTAGAGCCAGTATCGACCAAGGCTGAAGCAATAATGGTTAAACTACCGCCTTCTTCAACGTTTCGAGCCGCTCCAAAAAAGCGCTTAGGACGTTGCAAAGCATTGGCATCAACCCCACCGGTTAAGACTTTTCCGGAAGCCGGTGCCACCGTGTTATAAGCTCGGGCCAAACGAGTAATCGAGTCGAGCAAAATGACCACATCGTGCTTATGTTCAACCAAGCGCTTTGCTTTTTCAATAACCATTTCAGCCACTTGTACATGACGGCTGGCTGGCTCATCAAACGTACTTGCAACCACTTCACCTTTCACCGTTCGCTGCATCTCGGTGACTTCTTCTGGCCGCTCGTCAATGAGCAAGACTATCAAATAACAGTCTGGGTAATTTTTCTCAATTGACTGCGCCAAATTTTGCATCATCAAGGTTTTACCCGCTTTAGGAGGCGAGACAATCAAGCCACGCTGCCCTTTGCCAAACGGTGCACATAAATCGATTAGACGAGAGGTTAAGTCTTCGGTTGAACCATTACCTTGTTCAACTCGCAGACGCTCTTCAGCAAAAAGAGGGGTTAAGTTTTCAAATAAAATTTTGTTTTTAGCACTGTCTGGTGGATCAAAGTTGATGTGATCGACTTTAAGAAGGGCAAAGTAACGCTCACTGTCTTTCGGTGGGCGAATTTTTCCAACCACCGTATCCCCCGTACGCAAACCAAATCGTCTGATTTGACTAGGCGAGACGTAAATATCATCAGGTCCCGCTAAATAAGAGCCTTCAGCACTGCGCAAAAACCCAAAACCATCTGGCAAGATTTCCAACACACCTCCGCCAAAGATGTCATCACCTTTCTTGGCAAGAAGTTTCAATATCCCAAACATAATGTCTTTTTTATGCATGCGGGAAGTGTTTTCTAGTCCTAGCTCTACAGCAATTTTAATTAGCTCCTGGACTGGCAGGCTTTTTAACTCGGTTAAATTCATGTGAAGAATCTCTCAATGAAGGATTATTATAAGTACGATTGATCTACTTAGTGATAGGGATGGCCAATGAGCATTAGCCAAAAGTTCAGAAGGCAGCATACCACACGTAGCTGCCTTCTGTCTATATTTCTGCTGGATTAAAAAAGAACGGGTTATTATAGGTGACTTTCTAAAAAGGCAACTAATTGAGACTTGGTTAATAAGCCAACTTTGGTGGCCTCAACATTCCCATCTTTAAATAAGATCATGGTTGGAATGCTCATAACACCGTATTTTGCAGGTGTCTCTGGCTCATTATCGATGTTTAATTTAACGATTTTTACTTTGCCTTCCATCGCATTTGCCGCTTCTTCCAGAATGGGGCTAAGAGAACGACAAGGGCCACACCACTCAGCCCAAAAGTCAACCAGCACAGGCAAGCTAGACTGTAAGACGTCTTTTTCAAAGTCACCATCGGTAACGTGAGATACTAAATCACTCATTGCATTTATCCTCTTTGTTAATAATTCGGAGCTTCTTCCATAGTTGGGGACACATTTCTTATTTTAAAGGTCATACCATGTAAGAAGCCTCTCTTGCAGCACATCAACCCCTGTGCGTTTAAGGGCAGAAAAGGCTTGCACACTTAATAAATCAGCGTGTTTTGCCAGAGCATTTGTAACTTTTTCCACCGTGCTCTTTTGGGCGCTAAAGGATAATTTATCGGCTTTGGTCAGTAACACGTGGCATGGCAGGCCTCCCTCGATTGCCCACTGTATGATGTTTAAATCGAGTTCTTTTAGAGGATGACGAATGTCACAAACCACCACAAGCCCTCGCAAACAGGTCCGTTTTTCTAGATAAGCACCCAATGTTTGCTGCCACTGGCGCTTAATTGACACGGCCACTTTTGCATAGCCGTAGCCTGGCAAATCAACCAAGCGCCTGGTTTCATCAAGGGTAAAAAGATTGATTAATTGCGTACGTCCCGGCGTCTTACTGGTTTTCGCCAGAGATTTCTGGTTGGTCAACACATTCAAAGCGGTTGACTTTCCGGCATTAGAGCGCCCAACAAACGCCACTTCAATGCCTTGATCATCTGGCAGTTGCGCAAGCTTTGCTGCACTGGTTAAAAAGGTTGCTCTGGAGAATATGGACATGATCTGAACCAATAAATCATCTGATTATAACCTCAATGTTTTTTATTCATAAGGGTTTTTGGTATATTTAGCCTAGCTATCAATCTTTGAGAGACAATGGATGTTTAATTTTAAGTCAGTTTTGCGGCTTATCAGCCTTATTTCTTGCTTACTTCCGACATTGGCCTGCGCGCTAGATGAGCAGACACTGGATGCAACCTGCGTTGCCTGCCATGGTGTCAAAGGCAATAGTACTGTGAGTTTATGGCCAAAGCTTGCCGGCCAACATCAACCCTACCTGCTAAAACAGCTCAAAGCGTTCAAAGCGCACACTAGAGAAAACGCAGCAATGGCCCCGATGGTAGCCCCCTTGGACGAAGAAGACATGGTCGCCTTGGCTCACTACTACAGCCAACAAACGACCAGCATTGGCTTTGCTAAAAAAGAGCGGCTCAAAGAAGGTGAGCGTCTCTACCGCGGAGGCAATCAAGAGCGCGGCATTTCTGCCTGCATTGCCTGTCATGGCCCTAGAGGGCTTGGAAATGCCCAAGCAGGCTTTCCTAGCTTGTCTGGACAAAACCTTGATTATACCATTAAGCAACTCAACGATTACAAACAAGGCCTGCGCCGCACAGATGACAATGAAATCATGCGTGACATTGCCAAACGAATGACGGAGCAAGACATTAAAGACGTTGCAAACTATCTAACAGGATTACACTAAATGAGACAATTAATATTCCTATTTGCCCTACTGCCTTCATTGGTTTTCGCCACAAACTTTGAAGAAGGCCGAGACTATAAAACCATTCCTGCTGCAACGAGCAGCAGCCAAAAAAGTGTGCTTGAATTCTTCAGTTATGGCTGTCCTTGGTGTTTTGAGCTAGAAAAAAGTGTTGAAGCATTACAAAAATCCCTGCCAAAAGACATCAGCTTTCAACGTATTCCGGTGACCTTCGAGCAAAACTGGACACTCTATGCCAAGGCCTTCTACACAGCCAAAGCACTCAAACAAGAAGCCACATTAACCCCTTTGCTCTTTCAAGCCATCCAAAAAGACGACACCCTAAACACCTCTCAAGAAATGATTGAATTCTTTATCAAGCATGGTGCCAAAGAAGCCTTTGTTACCAGCGCTTTTGAAAGCTCACCAACGATGAATGCTCTAGTCAAAAATGGCGCCAAACTCATGCGTAAATATCAAGTCTATGGCGTGCCTGCTTTTGTGGTCAACCAGCGCTATAAAACAGATTTAGTGATGGTAAAAGGCGATAAAGAGAAACTCATCGCTCTGGTTAAATATCTTATCGATAAACCTTAGGCTTTACTGAGCGCGCAAGCAGCCCGATAAAATTTGTTGCACTGTGTGAAAAAATCACCTATCTTCGCAGCCCCGGACTTGATCAATTGACAGGTACCATTAATGAAGATATTAGATTTTAGTGCCAAAAAAGAGCGTGGCGAAAAAATAACCGTGCTCACTTGTTATGATTATGCAACTGCTCGCATTTTAAAAGAGACGGCCCTTGACTGTCTCTTAGTTGGCGACACCGTCTCAATGGTTGTTCATGGGTTTGAAAATACCACTTACGCCACCATGGAGATGATGCTTTTACACGTACAGTCTGTAAAACGTGCCTCCCCACGCCAGTTTATTATTGGTGACATGCCCTTTATGTCCTACCAAGTGTCAGAAGCAGAGAGTCTTCGAAACGTTCAACGCATGATTCAAGCCGGCGCCAATGCGGTAAAATTAGAAGGTGCCAGCCAAAGCACGGTCAGCTTAATCGAAAAAGTGGTTGAAAGTGGCGTCCCTGTGATTGGTCACTTAGGTTTAACACCACAATCCATTCATCAATTAGGCGGCCATAAAGTACAAGGCAAAGAGCGCAAAAACGCCGAGCTCTTAATAGAAAAAGCCAAAGAGCTGCAAGCAGCTGGCTGCTGCGCATTAGTCTTAGAGTGCGTACCAAACGCGTTGGCAAACGAGATTTCTACAGACTTAAAAATCCCAACCATTGGCATTGGTGCAGGCCCCAATACAGACGGCCAAGTACTGGTTATCAATGACATGCTGGGAATGGACAACGCCTTCTGTCCTCGCTTTTTAAAGCAGTATGCCAACCATCAAATCAGTATTTTTGAGGCCGTAGAGAACTACGTAAAAGAGGTCAAGAGTAAAGCCTTTCCAGATCTGTTGGAGCACAGCTATCAATGAAACTATTTGAAACCTCTGAAGAACTTAGAACCTACACCCAGGAAGGACTTTGTAAAAGCATAGGCTTTGTGCCAACTATGGGAAATTTACACCAAGGCCACTTCTCATTGATTGAACATTCAAAAAAACAGCATGAGAAAACACTGGTTAGCATTTTTGTAAACCCCACCCAGTTTAATGATCAAAGTGATTTTAAAAACTATCCTAAAACGCTTAGCGACGATCTCTCAGCCTTAGCAGCCCTTAAGGTCGATGCGTGCTTTTTACCAAGTGTCGCCACCCTCTACCCAGATGACTATCAATTAAAGGTAAGTGAATCAATTTTAAGTCAAGAACTGGAAGGCAAACACAGAGCTGGGCATTTTGATGGGGTCTTAACCGTGGTATTAAAGCTTCTTAATTTAGCCAATGCCAGTCATGCCTACTTTGGTGAAAAAGATTACCAACAATACCTACTCATCAAAAAGTTGGCCGAAGCCTTTTTTCTGCCAACCAAAATCTTGTCTCGACCAACAATTAGAGAACCAGGCAGCCATCTAGCACTTAGCTCACGAAATAACCATTTAACCGCTGATGAAAAAGCACTGGCCATTAAAATGGCTGACATTTTTCACACAACGGACTCAATCACTCAAACAAAACAAGCTTTTGATGAGAACCAGGTACGGCTTGACTACTTAGAGGAACGGTTTGGACGGCGCTTTATTGCCTTTTTCATCGGTGAGGTTCGCTTAATTGATAACTACAACCTCAGTTCAGGGTAAACGCATGAATGGTTTTTTAGTGTCCAGTCTAGGCAAAGTTGTTTCGAGGAGCGGAGTTTACATGCAAGTAAATGAGCACCGCACAAACAACTTTAACAACGAATGGACCAAAAAGACGTTCATGCGTTTGCCCTGAACCCCAGTTAGGATGCATAGATCCAGCCTAGCAAATGTTGTAAAATACCGGCTTTCATAAGATAGGCGGACCAAACTCTATGCCTTGGCTGGCAAAAGCACCTGCAAACATTGCACTAATTAAGTATATGGGTAAAAAGGAACAAACAGAGAATGTTCCAATCAATGCTTCCCTTTCTTATACTTTAAATAAACTGTTAAGCCTAGTCTCGCTGGAGTTAATTGACCAAGATGACGATGACTGGCAGCCTTTAGACAACAGTGATGCTTTTAAGGATCAAGTAACCTCACCAACCCTGTCAGAACAAGGAAAGGTGCGTTTCATCAATCATTTAAAAAAAATGAAATCGCTCTATCAGTTTGAAGGAAGTTTCTTAATTCGATCTGCTAATACCTTCCCAATGGATGCAGGACTTGCAAGCTCTGCTTCAAGCTTTGCGGCCCTAACCATCGCTGCCAACAAAGCTCTTAGCGAGCTAACAGGAAACAATCTTTTAGAATCAAACGAGCAATTGGCAAGGTTTAGCCAAACGGGCTCTGGTTCTTCTTGTCGATCCTTTTTTTCACCCTTTGCCCTTTGGCAGGAAAACAGCATTTCTGCGATGGACTTCCCACAAGTTCTAGAAAGCATGGTGGTAGTTGCCTGTGATGAGAAAAAAGCCGTCTCATCTAGCCTTGCTCATCAACGCATACAAAGCAGTCCTCGCTATGGCGAACGCGCAACAACTGCCAACCAACATTTACAAATGCTTATCAAGGCGTTAGAAGAAAATGATTGGGAGAGAGCGTTTAACATTACCTGGAAAGAATTTATGGACATGCACCAACTCTTTCACACAGCTTGCCCGCCGTTTAGCTACATCAACCAACACTCTGAAGCCATCCTAGCGCTTTGTCAGCGCCTTTGGCAGGATAAAAAGGATGGCCCTTTAGTAACCATGGATGCCGGCGCCAATGTTCATTTGCTCTTTAGAGAAGAGCAAACCACTCTGCAACAGGAATTTTGTCAACACTATCTAAGGGATCAGTATCGTGTCATCGTTTAAAACACACAGTCATGCAAAGTGGATTTTAGCAGGCGAGCATTCCGTCTTAAGAGGCCATCCAGCTCTCGTCTTTCCTCTTAAATCTAAAACGTTGACGCTTTGTTACCAAGAAAATCAAGACAAGCTCTCTGCACAATTTGCAGGACCTCATGCAGAAGAGATCCACATGCTTTTTTGGAGCCTGATAGAACAAGGCTTAAAACTGACTGGAAAGTCACTTAGAGAACTCTCAGGACTCTTTCAGTTAACAAATACCATACCTATCGGACGAGGACTGGGTGCATCAGCCGCCCTTAGTAACGCCTGTGCTCGTTGGTTTCTGTGGAAAGAATTGATAAAGCCTGAGCAACTCTTTGAGTTTGCTAGGCAGTTAGAAAATTTATTTCATGGCAAGAGCAGTGGCCTTGACATCGCGGCAACAGCCAGTGATGACGGAATCATCTTTCAAGAGGGGCATGCTAAAGCGCTGCCTCAAACTTGGCAGCCAAAGTGCTATCTCTCTTTTTCTGGAAAAATTGGAATAACGGCTCACTGTGTAAAAAAAGTCACCAGCTTACTGGTAAGCCACCCTCAAAAAGCAAGAAACACCGACAAAAAAATGAACCAAAGTGTCCTGTTAGCCCAAGAGGCCCTTTGCTTAGATAAAAAAGCAGGTTTTCTCAAATTAGCGGAAGCGATTTCTTTGGCAAAAGAGTGTTTTTCTGATTGGCAGCTAACCGATCAACACACAGAGAGTCACCTTAATCAACTCATTGAAGCAGGTGCTATTGCAGCCAAACCGACTGGCTCAGGAGATGGCGGCTATGTGTTAAGCCTTTGGTCAAGTGAACCGCCCAAACATTTAATGCCTCACTTAATCCCTGGCTTTTAAAGAAAAGCCGGGCGAGCGATCATTAACGTTTTACAATCTGATAAAAGACTTCATCCTCTTTGACCATACCAAGCTCTACTCGCGCCTTCTCTTCCAAAACGTCTCCTCCGTCTTTAAACGCTTTAATGTCTTCTTGCAACTTTCGGTTGCTGGTTAGAACTCTCTGATAATGGGCTTTCTTTTGTTTATACTCATTGCGAATGTGTAAGATGTCACTGAAATTTCCCTCTGCAAACCAAAGCTTGTATTGCAGACCAATCACCAACAACAGCAAAACAATAATAAAAGGCTTCATGCCACTCATCCTCTAAAACGAGTTAAACCCAGGCTTTAAATGGCTCCTCACCCGCATAAGGTAAGGCACTGGCTGCCTCAATTCTTAAAAGTTGATTATATTTAGCCGTTCTATCAGAACGGCACAATGAACCTGTTTTTATCTGACCACAGCCGGTTGCTACTGAAAAATCTGCAATGAACGTATCCTCACTCTCACCAGAACGATGTGAGACCACGCTGTTATAATGTGCCTTTTTAGCCATGGACATGGCAGCAAGGGTTTCACTAACGGTGCCAATTTGATTAAGTTTGATTAAAATGGCATTGGCACAGTGTTGCTCAATGCCTTCTTTTAGAATTTGAGGATTGGTAACAAACAAATCATCGCCAACCAACTGTACTTTATGGCTCAATGCACGAGTTAAAGATTGCCAGGTTTGCCAATCATTCTCATCACAACCATCTTCAATGCTAATAATTGGGTAATCCGCACAAAGCCTGCGAAGGTAATCAACAAACTCATCCCCCGTATACGCTTTTCCTTCGCCTTTAAGATCATAGCGCCCATTGTTGTAAAACTCGGAGCTTGCAACGTCTAACCCCAGATAAAGATCTCGACCAGCCTTATAAGAGGTTTTCTCAATAGCCTCTAATATAACATCCAATGCTTCTTGATTAGAGCGGAGATTAGGTGCAAAGCCTCCTTCATCACCCACACTGGTTGCCAAGCCTTTGGCTTTTAGAACCGACTTTAAGTGATGAAAGGTTTGTGCCCCCATCTCCAGTGCTTCTGCAAAACTTTTAGCGCCAGTCGGCAAAATCATAAATTCTTGAATATCGACATTGTTATCTGCATGAGCACCGCCATTTAAAATGTTCATCATTGGAACAGGTAGGCAGGCTTTAACATTGCTAAGCGCCTGATAAAACGGCTTGCCATTTAGGTGGGCAAACGCTTTAAAAAAAGCCATGGAAACCCCCAACAAAGCATTGGCTCCTAAATTGGATTTATTGTCCGTGCCATCTAACTCGATTAACAGCTGATCTAAGGTCTCGCACTCAGCAAATGACTGTGAGAGGAGGTTAGGCCTTATTATCTCATTCACGTTTGAGACCGCTTTTAGCACACCTCTTCCTAAATAACGACCTGGCTCATTATCTCTAAGCTCTAGCGCCTCTCGCTCTCCTGTCGAGGCGCCAGAGGGAACAATGGCTGTTGCTGTCACGCTTTCTTCTAACTCAATGGCCACTTCAACCGTTGGGTTACCTCTTGAATCCAGTACTTCCAATGCTTGCAGTTTACTAATTGTCGCCATCATGTTTCCCATCGTCAGTTGTTGCTAAAGGATTGCTAATATAGCAAATTGATGTAGAAAAGTTTATGGAAATCTTGCAGACTAGCGCTCATAGCCCACTCGTATTTTTTTACCGACATGAATCTTTCATCTGATAAAACACGCTTTATCAAGCAAGCTATTCAAGTGAAGGCCTTAAAGTTTGGGCGCTTTACTTTAAAATCAGGCCGACAGAGTCCCTATTTTTTTAATCTTGGCGCCTTCTCTGATGGGGAGAGTTTTAATTTGCTCGGCGAGTTGTATGCTAAAACCATTGCAAACTCACAGATAGTGTTTCAACAACTCTTTGGTCCAGCCTACAAAGGCTTACCTCTGGCAACCGCTGCCGCAATGCACCTTTTTTCAAGCTATGGACGATCCATTCCTGTTAGCTTTAATCGCAAGGAGAAAAAAGACCATGGCGAAGGAGGAACCATTATTGGCGCTCCTTTGCAAGGCAACACTCTGATTTTAGATGATGTCATTACTGCAGGCACTGCGTTTCACGAAGCCAAAGCCACCCTTGAGGAGAGTGGTGCTCGTGTTGCTGGGCTTGTCATAGCACTAGACCGCGAAGAGCGCCTACAAAATGAGCCCTTTTCAGCCATTGAAGGGATCCAACAAACCTACGACATCCCTGTTTTATCGATTATTACCTTAAACGATCTAATTAGTTATGCCAAAGAGCATTTAAGCCCAGAGCAACTAACTAACTTACGAGACTATCAAAACGAGTATGGTGTCTATACCCGTGCTCCTCGGTAAATCAAGAAGCTCTGTAAAAAAACTAATGGATGGCGCTTTCCTGCCGATGAGATAAAAAAGAACCAACCATGGAAGGAAAGTGCTGCAATGCGTCGAACAATTACCATAAATGCGATCACTCTAAACGATACTGTCAATAAATACGCTCTACTGGGATTAATTATCTCATTGATAAGCATCATTAGTGCAACCTTCATTGCCTCATTTCAAGAAACCGGCTTGATAACGGTTGAGGGCTTAATCAGAGCTCAAATGACCAACCCCGCCATATGGGCCTTAGATTTGACACCTTTCATGTTTGCCTATTGGGGGCAGTCCTACTGCTACACTCTCGCTCGAGAAGCTGAAGAAATTATTGACACCAAGACAAACTCATTTCAAAGAGAAGCAAAGAAACTTAATAAACAACTAATCTATGAAAAAACCATGGATAGAATCACCGAGCTCCCTAACTATCAGGCACTGTGTGAGCGAATTGAGACGGATGTCATTCGGATGAAAACTCGTTGTTTAATCATCGTTTTAAAGATTAATAATTTTAAAGAAATAAATTACTGTTTGGGTGATCTCTACACCGACAATCTCTTAATGTTGTTTGTCAAAAAACTTAAAAAGATGTTACTAGAAATTTATGTCCTAAAGTCTCACAACGGGAAAAGCTTAATTGCTCGCATGAGACAAGATGAGTTTGCCATTCTTTTACCTGGGTTTATCAATGAAGATGAAGCTCCTAAGTTTGTTGATTATGTTAATCACTACATCGAAAATAGTCTTAACGTCGATGAAAATATCAAAATTAATACCGCCATTACACTTGGTGCTGCCGCGTACCCAACTCATGGAGACAACGCCAAAGAGCTTATCCAACATGCAACGGACAGCATTGAGTTCGCTCTAAAGGAAGGCAAAAGTTATCAATACTTTACAAATAAAATCGAGCAAGATTTAACAATAAATGGACAACTTATCTTCGAGCTAGAATCTGCCATTGCTAATAAGGAGTACCAAATTGAGTACATGCCATATTTCGATCTCTTTAGCAAAGAAATTATCAGTGTTGAAACCAGTATTAACTTCTCAAACCATCATCTTAATGTGCTAAGTCATGATCATGAGCTTTTGATGAGAATTGAGTTTGAAATAGTAAAAAAAATTAACTTTATGCTCATTGCTGAAATGATTAAAAACATTGCCAAATGGGAGAAAGAAGGAGCCAAACTCTACGGGCAAGTGAACCTTTCTATATTAGATTGCCGAAATACTGAGGTTGCGAGCTTCATTACCTCCAGGCTCAAATTTCACTGTCTGACAGCGGATAAAATAGCCCTTAGTTTTAATGAAAGAAAATTAGGAACGCAGCATTTGATGTGCCCAAACCTATTAAATGAGCTTGCTAAACTTGGCACCAAGATAACCATTGACGATTTTGCATCAGAACAGTCACCCTTTAACTATCTCTCAAAATTTCCAGTACATAATGTTCAGATTTTACCAATGAGGATTAATGGCAGTACCGACGATCCAATCAACCAAAAAGAACTGAAAGGGATCTTAGAGCTCTCTAAGATCTTTGGCTTTGAAGTAGCAATAAAAAATATTGATAATCAAGCCATTCTTGACGCGGTAAAAAAACTTGGCTTTCGTGTTGGCAATGGTGCGTTGCTTGGTCAAAAAATGTCGGCTGAACAACTAGAGAAACAACTTAAAACACCACCAGCCCATCTCTCTAACTCAGCGTAGTGGCACCAACACCTTACTGCTCTTTAAAACCCAGCGATTGTAGCCGACGTTTAACGCTCGGGTGAGTGGAGAATAAATCTGATGGATCATGCGAATTACTAAAGCGTTTTGGGTCAAAAATGTAGGACGCTCGTCGAACAGACTCATGCGCTGTTTGCCCATATGCCTGACCATATTCGGCCTGATTTTTCTTGTGATCCTCACTAATTTTTAATAAGGCTCTCGCCATCGGCTCATTATCACGCATTAATTCAACCGCCCCACTGTCTGCCATGAACTCTCGTGTGCGGCTTAAAAACAAAGTCAACATGGCCGTAACAAAAGGCAAAATAAATCGTAAAATCATCACGACCATAAAAAGCTTGTTCGCACCTTTTGAATCTCTAGAATCCCGTCGCCCCCCACCAAAAAGCATGCTGTAGAAAAGCCAATCGATGGCAATTAACAAGATGTTGCTTAAAACAGACACCGTTAGGGTAAGCTTGATATCATGGTGACGAATATGACTTAACTCATGAGCCATGACCGCTTGTAGCTCGGCCCGGTCTAATTTATCCATCAAGCCTCGGGTAATGGCAACCATTGCTGACTTTTCTGAATAACCTGAAGCAAAGGCATTCATATAATTTGCTTCAATCAAATAAACCTTTGGCATGTAATGAAGGCCGGCAGCCACCTTCATTTCTTCCACCACATTAAAGAGCTTTTTCTCAGCAAGGTTTCTAGCGCTCTCAGAGGTTATTTCATAACTGTTGGTCCCAAGTAACATGATGCGATCATAAAGACTGTAAGTAATCAGTAAACTAACTGCAGCTATCCCTAGCATTGTAAGCGTTGCAATGGGTACAATTTTAAACGTCACTAAGGCATGAAAGACCGCGCCTGCTGAAGCATTGTACCGCCCCATACCAAGAAAGGTATCAAAAAGCAGCCCAACTAAAATGAATATTCCTATAAAGGTCGCGATTACAATTTTTGTCTTTCGCTCGTTTTCTCTTAGTTGTTCTCGCCAATTGCTAACGGAGCCTTGATAGTCGTTAATACTCATCTCTAGAATTTAACCGTGTAATCTTCTTTTGTCTTTGCATCTTCTTCACTTAGAGCCCAATACTCGAAATTTTTATCAAGTTTGGAGGAAAAAGCAGTTACCACCATGGCTTCAAAAAAGGATTTTTTCTTAGCGTTAAAGGTCTCAATACTGTCATTA
The DNA here is from genome assembly GCA_030148065.1 of Legionellaceae bacterium. GTDB lineage: Bacteria > Pseudomonadota > Gammaproteobacteria > Legionellales > Legionellaceae > JASBUC01. The sequence continues at coordinate 37,252 of JASBUC010000028.1, forward strand.
AAGGCTTGCTTTGCAAAGGTTAGCTTATTTTCAGTATTGACGATTTCTTCTTGCAGTTGCATGGCATTTTGGTTCGCTTTTAAGTCTGGGTACTGCTCAAATACAAGATTAATACCGCTGGCTATCTTTGAAATGCCATTCTCAGCAGCAATTCGAGCCTTTTCATTGCCTGAATCTTTCGCAGCCTGCGCTTGATTTCTGAGGGCTACCACATCCTTTAACGTGGTTTTTTCATAGTCCATGGCCTTTTTGACCGTTTCGATTAACGACTGTAGAACTTTAAAACGTCTATCTAATTGCACATCTATTTGACGCTTATTATTAGAAATGGCCTCAATTAGCCCAATTAAGCGATTGTAGACAGAAATCATCCAGGCAAAGATTAAAACCGCAATCACAACGATCACAATAAGGGTTGTATTCATCACTCGATCCTAATAAGAGAAGATAACTCTCTATACATAAGCCCTTTTAGACAGAATTTCAATGGTGCACCTACAAAAAAACACCTATCCCCTTATAGAAGGTGCTTTTTTAGAAATTTTCCGGTATGAGAGCGCTTGCATTTACTAATTGCCTCCGGCGTTCCTTCAAAAATAATTTCCCCACCCTTCTCACCGCCTTCAGGCCCTAAATCAACAATCCAGTCAGCAAATTTCACCACATCAAGGTTATGCTCAATAATGACAATGGTATTGCCACTCTCATTAAGACGTTTTAGCACACTAAGGAGTTGTTTAATATCATGAAAATGCAGACCCGTTGTTGGCTCATCTAAAATATAGAGTGTGCTACCCGTTGCTCGTTTTGAAAGCTCTTTGGCAAGCTTAACCCTTTGAGCCTCACCACCTGACAAGGTGGTAGCATTTTGCCCAAGAGTAATGTAGGAAAGCCCCACATCTAGTAAGGTCTGCAAAACATTGGCAATGCTTGGAATGGCGTCAAAAAAAGCTTTCGCTTCTTCAACCGTCATCGCCAATACTTCTTCTATGGTTTTTCCTTTGTACTGCACTTCCAAGGTTTCTCGGTTATAGCGCCGACCGCTGCACACATCACACACCACATACGCATCTGGCAAAAAGTGCATTTCAACTTTAATAACACCAGCACCTTGGCAAGCCTCACAACGCCCACCTTTGACATTAAAGCTAAAACGGCCCGGCTTATAACCTCGCGCTCTTGCTGTAACGGTACCCGAAAAAAGCTCTCGAATGTCAGAAAAAACCCCCGTGTAAGTTGCAGGGTTTGAACGGGGCGTTCGCCCAATCGGCGACTGACTAATGTCAATCACTTTATCGATTTGCTCTTCACCGCTAATGCACTCAAACGGCTTGCAATCAAGCATGAGTTGGCTGGCTACAGCTGGGTAAAAGGTATCATTAATCAAGGTTGACTTCCCACTACCAGAGACACCGGTAACACAGGTAATTAAGCCCAGTGGAATGGTTAAATTGACATTTTTTAGATTGTTACCAGATGCACCTTCAAGGGTAATGACTCGCTCTTTGTCAATTGGTCGCCTTATTGTGGGCATTTCAATGGTGAGTTCACCTGTTAAATATTTTGCCGTGAGCGATTTTTTCGTTTTAATAATTTTAGTCAAAGGCCCTGCAGCCACCACTTCACCACCATGTTTACCAGCACCCGGCCCAATGTCGACTATGTAATCAGAAGCACGAATGGCATCTTCATCATGCTCAACCACAATGACGGCATTACCTAGATCACGAAGGTGAAGAAGCGTTTTTAACAACCTATCATTGTCTCGTTGATGCAAGCCAATGGAGGGCTCATCGAGAATGTACATCACACCAACCAAGCCTGAACCAATTTGGCTTGCCAGGCGAATGCGTTGTGCTTCCCCACCAGAAAGGGTGTCCGCCCCGCGAGACAAGGTTAAGTATTCAAGCCCCACATTGACCAAAAAGCCTAAACGCTCAACAATTTCTTTATTAATTTTTTCCGCAATTTCGCCTTGATTGCCCTTTAAACTTAATGTTTTAAAAAATTGATGCAGTGGGCCAATGGCATACTCACAGAGTTCCGGCAAACTTTTCTCATTAATAAACACGTTGCAGGCCGCCTCATTCAAACGCCGCCCGGTACACGATTGACAAGCTTGTACCGTCAAGTACTTAACCAGCTCTTTACGCACCATGTTTGACTCAGTCTCACGGTAGCGTCGCATAAAATTATTTAAAATCCCCTCAAAGGGTTGTACGCGCTCTTTAATACGCCCATCCATGCGCACAAAGGTTAGAGGAATTGAGCTCTCCCCACTGCCATGAAACAAAGTGTTTTTAAAACGTTTGGAAAGTTTAGTAAAGGGTTTGTCTAAATCGACCTTATAATGCTTTGCAATGCTCTTTAGCAAACTAAAGTAATAAAAGTTCTTGTCTTCGCGCCAGCCACAAACGGCGCCTTCATTTAAACTTAAACGCTCATTGCGAATGAGCTTTTTTTCATCAACAAACTGAGTCACCCCAAGCCCATCACATTCGCTGCAAGCTCCTTGTGGGCTGTTATAGGAAAAAAGACGCGGCTCTAATTCCTCTAGCGAATAACCGCACTCAAGACAAGCATACTTTGAAGAGTAAAGCGTAGGCTCAGCATCGCTCTCCATTTGCAATATGCCAACCAAACCATCACTCTGCAAAAGCGCATTTTCTATCGATTCCGCCATTCGCTGTCGCTTATCGGCACTGACCTTTAGCCGGTCAATCACCACTTCTATGGTGTTTTTCTGTTTGGGGTTTAGTTTTGGTGCCTCTCCAATCTCATACACCTCGCCATTGACTCGTACTCGCACATACCCTTCTGCTTGAAAATGTTGAAAAAGCTTTAAATGCTCTCCTTTACGGTTTCGCACAATTGGCGCCAACACCATGATTTTGCAGCCTTCTTGCAATTGGCAAACCGCATCCACCATCTGGGAGATGGTTTGTGCTTTCAGTGGCAGTTGGTGTTTGGGACAAAAAGGTGTGCCAACGCGAGCATACATCAGCCTGAGGTAATCATAGATTTCTGTCACCGTTCCCACCGTTGAACGAGGATTGTGAGAAGTGGCCTTTTGTTCGATGGAGATGGCAGGCGATAACCCTTCAATGTGCTCAACTTCCGGTTTGTCCATCATGGAGAGAAATTGTCGAGCATAGGAAGACAAAGACTCGACATACCGCCGCTGCCCCTCGGCATAGAGAGTGTCAAAGGCAAGAGAGGACTTACCAGAGCCAGATAACCCTGTAATGACAATAAACTTATCTCGGGGCAAGTCTAAATCAACGGACTTTAAATTGTGGGTCTTAGCACCGCGAATGCTGATAAATTTTTTGCTCATTTTGGCTAACTTATGACTACAAACAAGCACTGATCATAGCAAACTTAGCAACAATGCTAAACGCCTCCTTTCACCTTTGCTCCATCAGGGCACTATTCCTTAAATTGACTACACTTATAACTAAACCTTCTCATCTGATAGGCGTTGATGTTACGACTTCGAGCATTTTTACATAGCTATCAAACAGGCGTAATCCTAATAGCCTTATTATTGCTTGTGATCGTACTCTATAAAACCTTCAATCATTTCTTTGTCTATGAGCGAGATGCCTTCATTGAGTCTAATTTAATTCAAATTACCCCTGTGGTTAGTGGCCCAGTTGAAGAAATTTTTGTCACCGATCTACAAAAAGTTCGCCAAGGTCAACTGCTCTTTCGCATCGATCAAAAACCCTTTATTGATAAACTAAATCAAGCCAAGGCAAATTTACAACTGGCTAAAAACAATCATCAAAGTCTCTTAGAGCAATTAACAACCGCAGAAACAAAACTGCAGGTGGCTCAGGATGAATTATCCTACCAAAATAAAGAGTTAAAGCGTTATCAAACCTTGTCAGAAGCAAATGATGCCTCTTTACAAAAGAGAGACCAAAGCCTTTTCTATCAACAACAAGCCCAAGGTGCGGTGGAGACGGCAAAACTTGCTATCAAAACCATCAAGGCTCAGCTAGGTCCCACCGATCAAGAATTTGCCCAAACAGCTAAAGCAAAAGCTGAGTTAAAACTTGCGAGCTACCTCTATAATCACACCAACGTTTATAGTCCGATTGATGGCCGAATCACCGCATTTTTTCTGCGCAAGGGTGATTACGCAAATGAAGGCTCTCCCCTCTTTGCCATTGTGAACGAAGAGCAGTGGTGGGTGGATGCCAAAATAAAAGAAGGTCATCTAAACGGCATTTTAGGAAACCGCGCCACCATCTGGCTTGGCACAGGTGAAACCTTTGAGGGGAAAGTCTCAGGCATTGCTTGGGCGGTGAACCGTAAAGAGAAAGGAGGTGCTGAAAATTTTTCTGTTTTACCCTATTTGAAGAAAACCGAATACTGGATAGATTTGCCTCAACGCTTTCCAGTGCGCATTGACTTTGAAGCCAAAGGCCATGAACTTCATTATGGTACCAGCGCCAAAGTACTGATTCACAAATAAGGATGAATAATTATAGGGAAGCAGCATTTGTTGTATTTGCAGGGTGTGCTGCCATTTTAGGCTTTTTAATAGCCAATGCCATTCCACTAAAAAACCCCTTTTGGGCTCTCATTACTATTGCTATTTTATTTAGTAATACTGACACGAACATTTTATATAAGAGCCTTCTGAGAATACTCGGAACCATTCTTGGGGCCACTCTTGCGCTTTTACTGGTCACCTGTTTCATAAGTCAAACACCACTATTTCTTCTCCTTGCCTTTTATTTAATGAGCTTGCTTTACTACATAACTTTTAGTCAAAAACATGCTTATGCCTGGCTTTTAGCTGGCATTACCTTCTTTATGATCATCACCACCTCACTTGCTGAGCTGGAAAGTCCCGCAGGTTTTGCCTATTGGCGCATTCTTGAAATCACACTTGGCATTAGCGTTTGCTGTCTTTTTCAAGGCTTCATTAAAATTCCTGTTCAGATCCAACCCCCTATGGCTAGCCAAACAAATAAATTAAAACACGCCTTTATTGCCAGCCTCGGCGCCTTGTTGACCATTTTTGTTTATCTGATGTCTGGCTGGTATGGCGCCACTCAAGGACTGATTACCGCCAATGTGATTCTCGCTGAGCGCTCACTCAATCATCTCTCTTATAAAGCACTCCACCGATTTAGTGGTTGCCTATTGGGCGCAATATTAGGTTTATTAATTTTGGTGCTACTGCCTCAAAACCTTTTCACCATTAGCCTGGTGATAGGAGCCATGTTTGCAAGCAAAACCTACTGCCAAATACGTTATCCACAATTTGATTATCTTTTTTTGCAGGCAGCCATCGCTTTTTCTCTTGCCATTATCCCTGACAACAACCAAAGTGCGGCAAGCATCACGCCAGCGCTAGAGCGCCTAGCCGGTATGATCATGGGGATCGGCGTTGCCCTCTTCATTGAAGCCGTTTTTAGTAAAAGACCTATGCGAACAAAAGACCGTACCTCAACTATCTGAGCTTATTGACTTAAGCGCCTAAGTGCTGGACTCACAAAGAAAAGCAGTAATGCAATGAGCACACCAGCAAGCCCTAAGCTAAAGAATGCGACTTTGTAGTCATGCATTAGTAACAGGGCGTTCATCGCACCAGAGTCTTGTGGGGTGATGACATTGCCAATTAAAGCCGCTAGGTAATTGGCAACTGATTGTGCTAATACCCAAATGCCCATAAAAAGACCAACCAAACGGTTTGGAATTAATTTTGAAATCATAGCAAGTCCAATTGGACCAATGAACAACTCACCACACGCTTGCATTAAGTAGGCGCTATTTATCCAACTCATGGCGATTTGATGGGCATCATTCATCGTACTCATGGCAACAGCAAGCAACCAAAAAGACAGCGACATTACCAAAATCCCAATAGAAAACTTCTGCCCATAACTAAGCAAAAAGCCTCTCTCATCGAGCCTTCGCCAAAATAGCACAAAAAGTGGCGACAATATCACCACCGCCAATGGCTCTACCGATTGAAACATGCCTGTCTCAATGTGGAACGAGAGAAATTCTTTGTTAACAAACTCATCTGTAAATAAATTAAGCGCCCCACCACTTTGTTGCAGTAGAATCATAAAGGCAACGTAGAAAGCCGTTAGGATAAGAGCCGCCCACATACGCTTTCGGGTTTGTTCGGAGATTTCAATAAATAACCTCAGCAAATAAGTGCACAGACCAAGGCTTACAACGAGCAAGGCCCACCCCACTACTTTTGGGACGAGCATTAAGACAAAAATGATGCCCGTGACCAAAATCGTTATCAGGGAGACCTTTAAAAACTGCTCTGCATTCATGCTTGCAAAACTTGCGGCTTCTAAGTCTTTTTTTGCTCTGATGAACGTATGCATACCAAACATCATGCCAACGCCGGCCACAATAAAGGCATAGCGCCAATCAAAACGAGCAGCAATCCAAGCACATAAAATGGGTGCTAGAATTGTGCCGATGTTACGACCCATATAGGCAATGGTAAAGCCGCTGTCTCGTCTTTTATCATCGGAGGAGTAGAGCTCCCCAAGGCAGGCATTAATACTTGGGGTAAAAAAGCCAGTCCCTACAATGACCAAACTAAGGCCTAAGTAAAAAAAAAGGTGTTGAGGGTCGTGTAATGCAACCACAAAGTGGCCGACCACAATTAAGGTCGCACCCAATAAAACAGCCTGATAACAGCCAAGGAACTTATCGGTTAAATACCCCCCCAGAAGAGGTGTCATGTAGACTAATGCCCCATAGGCTCCGTAGATGGTATAAACGTCGTCTTTACTAAGGTTAAATTCTTTATTGATGTAGAGAATGAGCAAGGCGGTAATGCCATAATAGCTAAAACGTTCCCACATTTCGGTTAAAAAGATATTTTTAAGTGCTTTGGGTTGAGATAGATTCATCTTTGAATACTCGTTGTTGCGTGTTAGAGAAAAGTTGGAAGAACGTTAACAATTGCAACAACAACAGCCATCTCCAGTGCTAGCTGCATCAGAGAGTTGAGATTTGAAAGGTGGCTGTGATAAAATCATTTTGATTAAATATTTGTAATTAAGTGGAACATTCTAAGTAATTCAACCATGTTTGTAAACGTAGAGACGGCACTAATTAGCTTAAGTGCCGGACAAGTAATCGCCTATCCCACAGAAGGCGTGTTTGGTTTGGGCTGCGACCCTTTCAATGAGAGGGCTCTAAGTCACTTGTTTACCCTTAAAAAGAGGGACCCTGAAAAGGGCTTGATTGTGTTAATTAACTCTCTCAAACAGCTCGATGGCTTGATTGATCGACACTTTGTGCCCCCACTCGACCTACTAAGCCGCTATTGGCCTGGACCTTACACGTTCCTCTTTCCTAAGTGCCCAGAGCTCTCACCCCTGATAACTGGCGAACATACAAGCATTGCCATTCGCTATTCTAGTCACCCAATCGCCCAAGCATTGTGTGACAACGGCCCCATCGTCTCAACCAGTGCCAATTTAGCCGGCCAAGCAAGCTTGATGGCTGAAGAGGCGGTGGCTCATGCCTTTGCGGGTAAGGCTCTTTCAATTGTCTCTGGCAAGGTTGGAAATGCCAAAAAATCCAGTCGCATCATTGATCTTAAAACAGGTGACATAATCCGCCCTTAAGGTTTTATGCCTAGAATGGCGCTTGAGAAATGTACGGAAATCTGTACCATAGCTCTGCTGCTGTAGATTTATTTAACAGTTTTTGCAATTAAATATCAACCCAAAATTTCAACCAGGAGTTAGTAATGAAAAAAATTTTAGCGACCTTACTTGTCTTTGTGAGCCTTAGTGCCGTTGCTGCAAGTGATAAACCTACCCTTAGCATCCGCCCGTCATCTTCAGAGCTTGCCCCACAAGCCCAAGCGCAAGCCATGACCCCAGGCTACTGTGAAGTTGAAGTTGCAAACTTATCATCACAATCTGCCATTGTTGACATCTACTATGATGACGCTGCTGGTTTTCGAAACAACTACGTACAACCAGGCTACTCCCTATACGTTGATTTATACTACAACGGATACTGCCACAACCGCAGCTATCTAGTTATTTCTAGCCCAAACAACTACTTGTTGTACGCAGCGTACGCAAAAGTCTATGACATTATTAACATTACTAACGGCTTCAATAAGAAAATGGAAGCCGCACTTAAAGCTTAATCCTGAAAGCCTTCGTTCCGCGCTGAGCCCTAAATCTTCTACACCTATCAAGGCTCTGCGCAGAACATCTCCTTCCCCCCTTTCCCTTTTAAAGATGGATTTAATAAAAACAGTCTGTATAATCGTCGCATTTACCTTAGAAATGGATAGTCATAGGGACATAGATTGATGAAAACACCAAAAGCACTCACCGTTTTTAGTTTGACCATGATTACCGTTGGGTCGGTTGATAGCATTCGCAACCTCCCCGCTACCGCCCTCTTTGGTAGTAAGTTAATTGCTTTTTACCTACTTGGCGCTCTGTTTTTCTTAATTCCTTGCGCCTTAGTCTCAGCAGAGCTGGCCTCAGGTTGGCCCAAACAAGGTGGCGTCTATATCTGGGTAAGAGAGGCCTTTGGTCGAAGGGCAGGCTTTCTAGCTATTTGGTTACAATGGATTGAAAACGTTATTTGGTACCCCACCCTACTCTCGTTTGTTGCCGGCACCATTGGCTATTTACTCAACCCCCACCTAATCGACAATAAATACTTTTTAATTGGGGTCATCATCGCCTCCTTCTGGGGCACAACCGCCATTAACCTACGAGGCATGAAAAGCTCAGCAAGCTTTGCCAACCTTTGTGCGGTAGCAGGACTCTTATTGCCCATGATTTTAATCATTGGACTGGGATCGGCTTGGTTGATGCTCGATAAACCTCTACAAATACACTTTAAAATGGATGATTTAATTCCCTCTATTTTGCACGAAAATACATGGAGCTCCTTAACTGCTATTATCCTTTCTTTTTGTGGCATTGAAATTGCCACCGTCCATGCCGGTGACGTTGATGGGCCTCAAAAAGCATTCCCAAAGGCCTTAGCCTATTCAGTCCTTATCATTTTGACGACCTTAATTTTGGGCTCGCTTGCCATCGCCATTGTCCTTCCTCAAAATAACATTAACTTAGTCGCGGGAATTATGCAGGCCTTTCATGCCTTTCTATCCGCTTATCATTTGGAATTTGGTATTGGCTTTATTGCCTTAATGCTGGTGCTTGGTGGGCTCGGAGGGGTCAGCAACTGGATCATAGCCCCAACCAAAGGTTTATTGGTCGCAGCAGAAGATGGCAATTTGCCACCCTTTTTCCAAAAAACCAACCGTCACCAAGCGCCTAAGAACATGCTAATATTGCAAGCTCTGATTGTAACCTTATTGACCGCAGCCTTTCTTTTCATGCCCTCTGTCAATGGGGCCTACTGGTTATTAACCGCTCTGGCAGCTCAACTCTACATGCTGATGTACCTAATGATGTTTTTAGCGGCCATTGCGCTTCGTATCAAGCAACCCTCGGTGCACCGAAGCTACCAAATCCCTGGAGGAAACTGGGGGCTTTATTTGGTGGCCCTACTTGGGATCATTGGTGTCTTAGTCACCATTGGCATTAGCTTTTTTCCGCCAGATAACATAGATGTTGGAAACCTTAAGAATTATGAAGAACTGTTAATTGGCGGACTGGTTCTAATGTGCTTACCCCCCTTTCTCTGCCGATTCTTTGAAAAAGAACACTGGAAAAAAGCTTAAGGCATCTCCTTCTTTAACAGGTGTCACCTGACACCTGCTCTTTACAGCTTACTCAAAACACGCTAGTTTCAAAAGACAATCTCTGCTAGGACGCAAAGAGGAACGGGTGAGACAACGTAGACGAGAGAAGTCTTATGGTTTTTTTCAACCAACTTACCTTGCTGCACAAATCGCCTCTCTAAGCGTCTCTTATCTCTGCACCGCACTTGCAATGTACCCAATCGTTTTAACAGAAGAGATTGTCGCAACCTTTCAAGACAAAATTGGCAAGGACACTCTGTTAGAACGAAATGAAACCGTCTGGGCCTACAACATACCCTATACCTTTGCCAATGAAGAGTTAAAGCGCTACCCGGTTGCTAAGGTTAGTTTCTTTAGTAAGCATTGTTTTGGTTCAATCTCCGAGCTAAGCATTAGTTTGGTATCAGGACTCGTTGCAGGGGTTTGTGCCGCCGCCATTGGTCTATTGCAGATGGCTATTTTTACAGGAGTTGCAGCCCTTGCTGCTTGTTTTATTGGGGTAGGGATCCTGCTAGGAGGGCTTGCCATTTTACTTCGAGGGTTGGTGGTTGGGCCAAAAAATGCGCTGAATGAGGCAGCGGAGCTTATCAACTCCTCTTTTGCTATATAGATCGAGACATCTTTTTTGGGAAGGCCACTTTTTATCCCTATTGAATTAAAAATGCTCGTGAAAGTGCTCACGTACAGCAGTACGCTCCGCTTTTCACTTACCTTTTAAATCCAATAGGAATAAAAATTGACTCTTCCTCCGAGGTTCTAGTTAAGAACACCTTTCGAGACATCTTTTTTGGGAAGGCCTCTTTTTCTCCCTATTGAATTAAAAATGTTCGTGAAAGTGCTCACGCCCCTCGATAAACTGCGATGATTATTAATCATCGGTTTTATCTCAATACGCTCCGCTTTTCACTACCCTTTTAAATCCTATAGGAATAAAAATTGACTCGGTATTTTCTTAGTTATTTTGGTGATTGTGAACCGTGTTAATTAAGGCTTCGACGTTTTCAATTTTGGCATCTGGTGTAATACCATGCCCTAGGTTAAAAACGTGGCCTGAATAATTACCAAATTCATTTAGAACCTCTTCTGCTTCTCGTGCCACCACCTCTGGTGTCTGCAGCATCAAGGCAGGATTTAAGTTGCCTTGTAGGGCAACTCTATCACCAACACGACGTCTAGCGTCCGCCATCGAAATGGTCCAATCCAAGCCAATGGCCTCACAGCCAATCTCAGCAATGGACTCTAACCATTGACCACCGTGTTTTGTAAAAACAATTTTAGGAATCACTTGACCATGATTTTGCACAATTAAAGAGTCACAAATTTGCTGCATGTATTGCAGGGAAAACTCCTGGTATTGTCGCGCGGGCAAAACACCACCCCAGCTGTCAAATAGTTGAACCGCGTTGGCGCCAGCTTCAATTTGTGCATTCAAGTAATGGATAATGCTACGTGAGAGCTTATCAAGTAACTGGTGCAATAGCGCAGGATCTTGATACATCAAGCTTTGAATTTTCTTAAAATCCTTAGAACTGCCACCTTCAATCATGTAACAAGCTAAAGTCCAAGGGCTTCCTGAAAAACCAAGCAACGGTAGACGATTATCGAGTGTTTTCGAAATGAGTGAAACCGCATCAACCACATAACCTAAGTCATCATAAGGATCGAGCACAGACAAGGCCTGAATATCAGAGGCCTGTTGAATAGGACGATGAAACTTAGGACCTTCTCCCTCTTCAAAATAAAGTCCTAACCCCATCGCATCAGGGATGGTTAAAATATCAGAAAACAGTATGGCCGCATCGAGCTGAAAGCGTCGAAGCGGCATCATGGTCACTTCACATGCCAGCTCAGGGTTTTGACAAAGTGCCATAAAAGAGCCCGCTTTTTCCCGAAGCGCACGATACTCAGGTAAATATCGCCCGGCTTGACGCATGATCCAAATTGGGGTTTTATCAACCGGTTCTCTCAGTAAGGCCTTAATTAATCGATGCTGTTCCATGGGCGCTGCTCTAGATAAAAACCGCCATTATACCCATCCTAGTTCATTGTGCGAAGCTCTGATTAAGTCCAAGCTTCGCACAATGAACTAGGATGGGTATTCTGAAGAATCGACTCATAATATGAACCCCGCTCAAGGGAGGATTTTGAGTTCATTTTGGATTTAAATTGTAAGAGAAAAGCGCAGTGGACTGCTGTCCATGAGCACTTTCCCGAGCAATTTTAATTCAAAAGGGACCAAAAGGATCCCGAACTAGATATGAGTCGATTACTCAGGGTATATACCCTAGCTAATTTGATAAAGGGATGCAGCATTTCTAAAAAAGAGCTTCTCTAATAGTATTGACGGCTTATCTTTTAAACTCTCTTGTATTGCTTCAATCCATAATTGAACACTGCCAGTTATCTCACACACTGGCCAATTAGAGCCATAAATAACCCGATCCTCTCCAAAAGAGTTCACACAATGACTAATGATGTCAACAACATCGGTTATTGCCCAGCGATGGTCTCGTGACATAAACCCAGACTCAGAAATTTTACAAATGGTATTTGGGAGAGCGGCATACTCTGACACGCCTTTAGTCCATCGCTCTTTGGTCATTGCATCCGTTTTAAAAGGACACATCGCACAGTGATTAATAACAAAGGTGGTCTCTGGACAGGTCTTGGCTAACGCTAGACCTATCGCCATTTTTTCAAGCGGCATCACCAAATCACACATAAGTCCCTTTGTCGCCAAATGACGAGTGTTTTCAACAAATAAAGGGTTCGCTGCAATGCTTGGATCGGCTGCAAAAAAATTATGGCGGACAGAACGCACACAAGACTTGTTTGCATAGAAATTGATAAAGTCTTTAAAGGAGTGGCTAGATAAATCACAACCGAGGGTTACAGCCTTAACTTGATTGTTAAGATCCTCACATAAAGACACAGCCATTTGCGACTCTTTCTCGACCTGCTCTTTGATAACATCGACTTCTTCATAACAAGAAGCAATGATGTTTGTCCCCTTAATTGCCTCTAGATAATCATCTAGAGTGTAATATTTTTTCAGACTACTCTCAAAATCATCCAGCCACTCAAGCCTTAGTTTATCACTGTCCCAAACATGAAAATGGGTATCAATGATGGGTCGTTTGTTCGTCATTAGTATCAAGCCCAGTTAAATGCATTTCTATAAAATTTAGTTAAAAAATGTTCATTTAGCAACGCACTTGGAAAGTTATCTAAAGTCTTGCTCTCGTGCGCCGACAAGCTGGATATGAAAACGATAACAAAAACAATAAGCGTCTTCTTACTCAGCGCACTACCTATGGGGGCCTTGGCAAGCTCGGATGAGAAAACGTACAAGCGTTATCAAGCGCTGAGCAAAGACTTTAGTCACGACAAGCCTGCAGTCATTGATTTTATTGATGAAAACAACTATTTAAGCGATCGGCTATTGAATAAGTACTTAACCTATCTATATAAAAACAAACAATGGCAGGGCTACTTAAAATACTATCAGGCAAATGGTCGCGATGCCCAATATTGTCAGTATTTAACCGCTTATTATTATGGTCAGGGCAAAGCATTGGCACTTGAAAAAATTGCAACGCTCTGGCAGAAGCCTCAAGCACTGCCTAAATCCTGTCATAAACTTGTTAAAATTTGGCAAATGAGTGGCTCATTTGATGAGTCTCTACGTTTTAAAAAATTCAAAGAGCTAATGTATGCTAATAAAGTAACAGTTGCTAAAAAGTTAATGTCTGAAATGTCCTCTGAGGACAAGCGATATGCAAAACTCTGGTTGCAAGTTCATAGAAACCCTTACAGGGTAAGAAACCCAAAGAATTTAGCGGATCCGCGTTACAAAGACATCTTAGCCTATGGTTTAAAAAATTGGGCAAAGAAAAGTCCAGACGGCGCTGTTAAACAATGGACAATTTTAAAAGAGCAATTTGACTTAAATGACGAGCATCAACAAGCGGTGTTTGAAACAGTATCACTCTATGCAGCATTGCGTGACAATGAAAAAGCAGAGAGTTACTTTAAAAAATTAGATGTTGATAAAACACCAAACCTTCATCATGAATGGCGAGCAAGACATGCGCTAAAAAACGAAAAGTGGGAGACACTGAAAACAATTATTTCAATATTTCCCGTAGAGTTGCAAGAAAAACCCTGTTGGCAATACTGGCTAGCAAGAAGTTATGATAAAACAGGCCGTGCGGAAAAGGCCAAAGAGCTCTACCAACAACTTGCTAAAAACCGACAGTACTATGGCTTTCTTGCAAGCTTTAAAATTGACGAGCCTGTGCAGCTCAATGAAAAAGACTATGGCTATGACAAGGCGATGATAGACGATCATCAAGACACCATTAAAGAAATTATAAAACTATACAATGAGAATAAAATAAATAAAGCAGGACTTTTAAGCTATGAACTTAGCAATAGTCTCTCTAATGAAGAACTCTACCTCTTTGCAAAGGAGTTAGCAAAACTAAATTGGTATCACAAAGCGCTCTACTACACCAACAAAAGCAAGCATTTAGATGACTTAACTATTCGCTTTCCTTTAGGATATCGAACCCTCATTGAAGAAAACGCCGAAATTTATAATATTGATCCAGCTTTTATATTTGCCATTATTCGGCAAGAAAGCACCTTCAGAAAAGGGGTTAAATCGCATGCTGGCGCTCTAGGGCTAATGCAAGTCATTCCCTCGACTGCAAGGCGAATGTCAAAGCAGTATAAAGTACCACTAAAGAACATGAAACATATGTATCAACCCAAAACAAATTTAAGGATAGGTACCGCCTATTTAAAACATTTAAAGAAACAATTTAATGGTCATCCCATCTTAATGGCCGCAGCCTATAACGCAGGCCCAACGCAAGTCAGACGCTGGCTAAGAGACCATGACATCGAAGAAGCCGATCGTTGGATTGAAACACTCCCTTGGCATGAAACCAGAAATTATTTAAAAAACGTTATGGCCTTTCTTACCATTTATCACACTCGATTAGGGAATGATAAAATACCTTCCTGGAACAACCCAATTAACGTTAATTAAGAAAATCAAAAAAAAGCGTGAAAAATCGCATGATTCTTTTTAGCTATTTGGCATTATTTTTGAGATAGTTATTTAGCTTATCAAGCGAAATGGGCTTAGAAATATAGTAGCCCTGTGCAATATCGCAGAGGTGCTTTTTCAAAAAATCGTATTGCTTTTTAGTTTCAATGCCCTCTGCAACCACTTTGATGTCAAGCTCATGCGCTAAAGAAAGTATTGATTTAACAATGGCTGTGTCATTAGGATCTTTTAGAATATCTTTGACAAAGGATTGATCTATTTTCAAGTAGTTGACGGAGAGTTTTTTTAGATAGGCAAGAGAAGAATACCCCGTGCCAAAGTCATCAATGCTAATTGAAATGTTCTCATTGGCTAACTCATCCAATTTTTTAACCGATTGTTCTAAATCTTTCATTAACACACTTTCTGTTATCTCTATGCCAAAATTAACTGGCGAAACACCATAGTGCTCTAAGGATGCAAATATTTTCTCAACCAAATCTGCTTGCTGCAACTGCACCGTTGATATGTTCACATGTAAAGAATAATTAGTGTAATCTTTTAGCGTTACAAATTCCTTTAGTGATTGTTCTATAACCCATTGACCAATGGGGATAATAAGCCCAGATTCTTCAGCAATGGAGAGAAATTTGTGCGGCGAGATATGCCCCTGTTCTGGATGCAACCACCGAAGCAGGGATTCAAAGCCGGTAACCTTACCACTTTTAAAGTCTATTTGAGGCTGATAGACTAAGTGAAATTCATTATTTTCAATGGCTCGATGCAAACTTGTGTCAAGTTTCATTTGCTGATTGACTTCATCACTAATGCCTTCGCTAAAATATTGAAAGTTTCCTTTGCCTTTTCGTTTAGCACTGTACATGGCAGCATCTGCATTTTTTAACAGATCGTAGGGCTCTTCTCCTGCATAAGGGTAGACAGCAATACCAATACTTGTGTTAATAAAAAACTCTCGATTTCTTAAAATTTGTGGATCTGAAAATTCATCTATAATTTTTTTAGCGATGTTGGCAGCATCAATTGGCTTATTGATGTTATCTAAAATAATGGCAAATTCATCTCCTCCTAATCGATAGGCCGTGTCAGTTGATCTAATAGAGGCACCTAAGAGCCTTGCCACTTCCTGCAGCAACTCATCGCCCACATCATGACCAAGTGAATCATTCACTTTTTTGAAGTTATCCAAATCAAGATAGAGCACTGCCGTTAATAGTTTGTTTCGTGCCGCACGTGCAACTGCTTTTTTAAGATCCATTTCCATAGAAAATCGATTTGGCAAATCGGTTAAAAAATCATGCTTAGATAAATGAGCCAAACGCTCTTCCGATTTTTTTCGTTCAGTGACGTCACGTAGTGAGGCAAGATAAGCGGGTTTGTCATCCCAGTCGATGTCTGTGACTGAAATCTCGACAACGACGGTTCCTCGTTTTCGATGTAAGATATTAATTTCGGTTGTTTGCTCGCCACCAAGCGGGATCCCGATGCTCTCACCAATGAGCTCCCCTAGGTTTCGACCAAAAAGTTCAATTGAAGATTTATTTGCATAGACTATCAAACCATCACTGTTAATGATTAAGACTCCATCCCTATTTTTACCAACCACATTTAGAAATGCTGCCTTACTTGCAGCAAGCTGCAATTTAAGTTTTTCATTTTCAAGCTGTAGATTCTCAATGGTTTTTTCGAGATTGTTCATGTCTCTAATCAGCTTTAATTAAGTCCATCCCAACCATAAGGCTTTCACGGTCTTCGAGATCTAGTATCATTTTTTGCACTCGACCTGGCAGCACTTTTACAACCGTAGGGGTTGCTAAAATTCTCTCTTCTTCTGCAAGCTCAGGGCGTTCAATAACATCAATGATTTCAAGCTCGTAATTATCCCCAAGTTCTTCGGTTAATAGGGCCTTGAAGTTAAGAATCATTCTTTGATTTTCTGGAGTAATCCCTGCCATGTAAAGCCTAAGTGTCATTTTATCACTCACTGGTCTCTCCTTTTTAGTAAGAGGTTGCTTTTTTTTGCCCTAAAACACTTTCTGTGATAGTGCCAATTTCTTCGAATGTTAACGGCTTTCGAACCAGTTGGAACCTTAGTCCTTCTGCCTGTACGTCTTTTAGTTCGTCAAAAAACTCTTTATGAAAGGCGGTAACGATGTATACAGGCGTTTTTTCACTCTTTTTACGAATTAGTCTGAGTGTATCAACCCCGTTAATACCTGGCATTTTCAAATCAAGAAACACCAAGGAGAAGTCCCCATCATTAAATTTTTTAGCGCCAGATTCACCACAGTCTGCCGTGTCCAAACCATAGGAGCTGTCTTCTAGTGCTAAAGCAAAGGCTTTTCGAACCGATTCATCATCATCAATTACTAATATTTGCTTACTCATTCTTCGTCTCCTCATCCTCTATTTTGATGACTTACTCTGGAATTCCAGCGGTATTTTCAAAATAAACTCGGTTCCTTTTCCAAGTTCCGTATTACAAATTAAATCTCCATGATGCTCTTCCATCACACTTTTACTAACTGACAGCCCAAGACCTGTTCCTTTATCGGTAGGCTTAGTGGTAAAGAATGGTTCAAAAATTTGAGAGCGAACCTCTTCTGAAATACCAGGCCCATTGTCTTGGATGGTTACATAAAAAAATTCTTCATCGGTGTGCATTTTTATCCAGACCGTTTTTTCTTCACACTCTCCCAAGGCATCGAAGGCATTGCCCACTAGATTTAAAATTACCTGCTGTATTTTATCTGCTAAAATGGTCACGCTCGGCAGAGAATCTTGATACTCTTTCAAAATAGTGACATTGTCTTTTCTCATTCGATAAGCAATGATTTTAATCACTCGTTCGACTAAGATTGATAAATCAGTGCTAACAAATTTCTTGCCTTCTTTTTCCATCCTTGAAAAGGTTAATAAGTTTTTAACAATGTCAATGCAACGCAAAACTTCTTTTTCTGCATCCTGCAACACCATTTTTACTTTTTCATTGTCTGTTTTACGTATGCCGTATTGAATAAAATTTATGATTCCCATCATTGGATTATTGAGTTCATGCGCCACACCCGCGGTCATTGTCCCTAGGGCTCTCATTTTTTCTGTTTGGATCATGGTAGACGAACGCTTTAAGTCTTCGAGAAGTTTGGAAAGCTTTTTATTATTTTCTTCTAGTTCTTCCTTTAACTCATCTTCGCTTTTCTCTGCCAATTTCTCTTTTATGTTTTCGATAAAATCTTCACTATCGAGCGGCAGATCACTGGGGATGTTTTTTAAAAATGTGATACTTTCTGAATCGATTTTTAAGGATTCAACAAAGCCCACTCGTCCCTTAAATCCAAGTGGGATGTTAGGTTTATTAAACGTAATGCTTAAGGTTGGTGTTTCTCTATTCTCTATGGTTATTCGAAGTCTAACCTCTTCATCATTTTCAATAATGGCTCTTAGTAACTCTGAAAAATAAATGGTCAGTCTTGTTGCTTGAATTTCATTAACCTTTAGATCTAAAAACAAAGATCTTAGTTTGTCTCTTGTGAAAATAAGTCCTTTTTCATTTTTAAAATTCATCGTTGCAAGATTCACTTCTCACCCACCTTCAACACAATGCAACAAGCATCATCGTCGTCTTTTGAGAAATCTGAGATAACATTAGAGGCTATCTCATTCACGCTGTCTTCTAAAAGATGTTTATAATCCTTTAAATCAAAGTGTGAAGACACACCATCTGAACTCATTAAAAGGACGTCTCCTTTGGTTAATTGTGTGGTTACCAAGTGAGGGGTTGGCATGATAAAACCTAAAACGCCATCACGACCTAGTATGCTATAGCACTCTGCCCCAAACACTCGAATGGAAATGTTGCCAATAATGACCGTCTCGAGCTTCATTGATTCTTTATGATAGCGGGCAAGCCCAATTACCCCGCCTCGTGTGGCGGTTAATTCCTGATGTAAGGACTTTGCAATGTCTTCTAGCGGTTTTGCCAGCATTGAGCCAATCAAAACTCGTATTTCTTCTGCTAACACAGCGGCTTCCCTGCCATGACCGGCAACATCGACTATGGCAAGAAACACAGAACCGACAATTTCATCGACAAAAACCAGATCACCAGAGCACACTTCTCCCATGCAGGGACGAACTTTTTTTGCTAGCGTTATTGTCTCCATTTAATCACCACTATCTTAACTCCTTCTCCGCTTGAAGTATAAATGCCAAACTCATCCACCATCCGTTTAATTCCAGATAGACCAAGTCCTAAGGTTCCCTGCGTACTATAGTGCTCCTCCATGGCAAGCTTAGGATTGGCAATCCCTGGTCCTTTGTCTTTGGCAAGCACCCGAATACCATGCTGTTCACCTCGGATTTCTTCTTCAAAAAAAATCTCCCCTCGACCGGCGTACTTAATAATATTATTGGCAAGCTCAGAGACCACTGTTGCTAAAAGGTGGCGGTCTTTTTCTTTAAACGCCATGGTTTTAGCATAATTCATAGCATATCTGGTTGCAGCAGCCACGCTCACCTCTGAGGCGATAATGATTGAATTTCGCCCCTCAGCCATTGTCCTTTCCTTGCAAGTAATCAATGCTTATATCCAAGGTTCTTAAAAACACCATGCCAGCTTTTTCAAATCCTAAATTGACTAAGCTTGATGCTTGTGCGGCTTTTAGGCCTGATAGAACACTGCGCACCCCCAATAATTGCACCATTTTAGCAAGCTTCACTAAGTACTCAGCCAGAAATAAATCGATGATTTTGACCCCTGATAAATCAATCACCACCCCTCTTGGTTTTTCTTGACTACTGTGAATCTCTCTTAGCACATTCTCTTGTAAGTCTTCTAAAATACTAGACTCTAGCTCAACTTGTATTGGTACGATGAGGCATTGGTTTGAGCGATAAACCGCTATTTGATTTTTTTTTGTCTCAGTCATCAGCAAAACCTATTCATCTGAATTCTTTTTACCTAAAGTAGCCCCCAATTTAAGCAACGCTTCTTTAAAGCTGTCCTTTAGAGTGGCCGTGGTTGAAATACCTGATAAATCGGCCCCAATCTGCACCAAAGTTTGCGCAATGATTGGAGAAATACCTGAGAGTATGCACTCACAGCCCATCAAACTGGTTGCCTTGGTAATTTTAATTAAATGGTTTGCTACACTACTGTCGATTGCAGGTACCCCTTGAATGTCCATAATCACAATTTTCGATTCGGTGTCGATGATCTTTTGCAACATAATGTCGGTCATTTCCTGGACGCGTTTCGAATCGATGATGCCAATAACAGGCAGGATTAATATTTCTTCCCAGAGCTGTATGGTTGGTGTTGAAAGCTCTACTAAACTTCTGCTTTGCTCAGCGATGATTTCATTCATTGAGTGACTAAAAGCTGCTGTGACAATGGCCGTATCAAGCAATATTAATTTATTTAGAACGGTAATCACTTCAACCTTATTCTTCATGTTAGAGTTGCTAATATGCTCTGTCCAAAGGGTTTGTGAATAAGAAACACCCGCACAATAAGTTCGCACCGATAAGTTAATGTCGGCATGCACACGCCCAACCCGAAATCGACTTTTTAAATAGGATTCATCAAGAACCGCATCAAAGAATTCCGTCCAATAGACCGCTTGCAGTTTTTTAACCCGATTTAAAATATTTTGCTTGTTAAAGTACTCTTCATACTCTGGGAGCATTGCCATCCATTCATAAAACTTTTCTAGCATGTCAGGAATATAGTCTTTCAAAGGCTCTGCAGAATTCCTCAAAAGGGTTAAATCCTCTTCATTGAGATTGAACATTCTAAGAGTCTCTTTGATGTTATCAAAGCCAGGTATGGACATTTCCATTTGTGTTCTCCCTTTTAATTTGGCTTTTGAGTATTCGATGGATCTTTACCAAATTATCCGCATTTATTGATTAAGATTAAGTATAGACGAGTCTCAGTAGAATTCTGGCCAATCACCAAAATATGACTCAACAACATGCTTATGATACACTCAACAAGTTTAAGATATGGGCTTTGTTCGCCCATTATCCCAGCAAGCATTAACCACTAGGAGTCAACCTCTATGCCCTTTGAGCCGTTTCAAAGCCTAGATCTACCTGAGCAAACCCTTGCTTATCAGAGTCTAGTTGAGTTTATTAATCAATCTGCTTACTCAGAGTTATGTCAGCCAATTCTACAACAAGAGGCGCCGGCACCATCGACATTACTGTTGCGCTTTAATCAAACAGGCGCTGAGTCCTTTGATACCCTACAAACACAATTCCAGACAGCAGGCTTTATCCTTTCTTTTACAAATTCAATCACGACACTAGAAACCCATGAAACCTTTGATGAGTTTGATGAGCCTTCCGAGGACATAGGGGCATTAAATGACTGGATTAATGATGACTTGCTACTTGGCCCTGAAACGCTCTCAGATGATGAGTATGCCCTTGAATATTATGTCACCCAGGTTGATAGAGAACTAGTCTTAGAGCCAGATGAATCAAGTTATCAACTCGGTCATGTTAGTGGGATTTCAGGAGATGAGCTCGATGATTACATTGAGTCAGTTTATAACTTTGATAATTTAATTGGCCATGCTTCTCAAAGCATTAGCGTTGAAGACTCTAATGATTACTCTGCCTACCCCGAAGGCGTGACTGAGGAGACTTGGGCCGCCATTCCACAGACCATCAAACAGCATTGGGCGAACCTTGCCCCCCCTCAGGCAGACGAACAAGCGCCTGCCTTATCGCCACTACAACAATATGTCATTACTTGTTGTCAAGATGAAAATTATCAAACCCTTGCAAACTTAAACCACAGCGCGGAGCTTGGCGAGTCTTTTAATTCGCCCATCTCTTTGCTACCCCCAGCCATTCCAGTCAGAATACCACAGGGCATTGATGAAGGGGACCTGGCAATTCCGGGTGTGAGTCCCACACTGTATGATTTAAGAGAGATGTTGTATTTAGAGCTCTACGTGGACACCATCATAATTGAAGAAACAGGCCAAGAAGAAGCTCGCCCTGACAGAGCGCCGTTTAGGCTAAACCCCACCACACGAGGGGCCTTTCATTTACATGAAATAATTCCAGCGCCTGACGCTCTAGCTAGTATTCAAGATCGTTTGCCCTTGCATCCTCTTAAATCACAACTTAAACGTATGGCAAAAGAGGCCTACCCTACAGAGCCTAGAGCCATCACCGCAAGCCCCAGCTTTTTTGATGAGGCCGCAGAGCCTCATCCCCATTTTAGTGCCTTGGAGGCAATCTATCGGACTAAGCACAGCTTCGAGGCGTTACAAGAAGAACTGAGGACATTCATGGACAGAGAAGACGTAGCAATTGACCACCGCCCTCTTTTAACTCTATTAAATTCGATTATAGACTCAGAAACCCTCGTTGACGCACTTCATTGTTTAGAAACGAGTAACAACATTCCCTGTACCCCCTAACGCAAATAGCCCCTCTGATTCAAAACCAGAGGGGCTATTTCATACCTCAAATGACTGGAGCCAGTACAGCTCTAGAAGATCAAGTGATCGAGGATCTATCGAGTACCAATGAACTCGTCATCAAAATAACGCTTTAGTTTAGTACGCAGGGTTCCACGACTAACACCAAGCACTCTTGCAGCTTTAGACTGGTTGTATCGAGTTAATTCCATAACGGTTCTAAATAAAGGCGCTTCAACTTCTTCAATAATGAGTTGATACATGTTTAAGTTGCTGTTGCCATTTACGGACTTTAAGTACTGTCTGACAGAAGCAGTCACGTGTTCTGCTAAAGTCATTTCACTAACGGAATTTTGCGATTGTACTGTTTCCATTATTTGCTCCAAAAGGTCATTACAAAAACCCACCGTGTTTTTAGTGACACAAAATAGGCTCTACTAGATCAAATTTATCTAATCTGCGGCATTATAACACAGCTCCTGTACACAATTAAACTCTTGTGTGTACTTTTTGTAAAAACGATTGATTTTTTTAGCTTTTCTTAAGATAAGCTTAATTAATAAAGCCTTAATATACTCAAACAGCACTTAACCCCGAACAAACACTCTAACCACACCCTTGCTCAAGGGAGGAT
This sequence comes from Legionellaceae bacterium, assembly GCA_030148065.1. Classification (GTDB taxonomy): domain Bacteria; phylum Pseudomonadota; class Gammaproteobacteria; order Legionellales; family Legionellaceae; genus JASBUC01. The sequence continues at coordinate 60,141 of JASBUC010000028.1, forward strand.
TTTGAGTGCCTATTGGATTAAATTGCAAGAAGGAAGCGCAGCATACATCAGTATGTGAGCACTCATTCGAGTAATTTTAATCCAATAGGTGCCAAAAGCATCCCGTACTCAAACAGCACAGAACACCCTCAGTCCCGAAATTTTTCGTCTATGGTAAAACTCTCCCCACAGCCACAAGCCCCAGTTTGGTTTGGATTGGTGAAAACAAACTTGGTATTTAAACCTTCTTTTTTATAATCAACAAACATGCCCTTCAAATAGGGGTAAGCCAATCGGTCAATGTAAGCTATCAGCCAGTCATTAATCACAAAGCATTTGTCCTCGTCATTGATTTCAAACACATAGTCCACCACGTAAGATAAGCCTGAACAGCCTGTTTTACTCACAGAGAAACGGATCCCTCGACACTTATCTTGTTTTTTGAGCGCTGACTCAAGGTGCTTTAGCGCGGACTCACTAAAGGACACGGCCTGCTGTTGGTCAGCGGACATCCTCTCAACCTCATTTTTCATGGTCATTGTTACCTTCTCTTAAACAGTCTAAAACCTTCGTCACCAAGTACCATTTGGTTCTTGGAATTTCAAATTGCGCCACTAACTCGGTAAAGGAGAGCGCCTTTAAATAAGCAAGCTCTTCTCCGATTAATCGTTCACAAAGATAAGACAAAAGCGCAATCAAGTAAGGGCAGCCCAAGGCTTTAAAGCAAGCACCCGTGATTTTTGCCCCTTCTAGTGTGAGCGTAAGCCTAAAAGAGTCTAAGCTGCCTGCTCGACCACTCTCAAACAGACAGTATTCATCATCCAACGCGCTATTACATCTTTGACCTCGGGGTGCATAAAAATGCTCTAAAACAATGGCCGGATAATTCATGTTGCCAATTCTTTTAAGCGCTCAAGCTCTGTTTGAATCACCTCGATGGCACGATTTATCTCATCTTCACTGGTATAGCGACCAATCGATAGGCGTATCGAACTGTAGGCCATGACATCACTCACCCCAATTGCTTTTAGCACATACGAAGGAGCAAGAGAGGCAGAAGAGCAGGCCGATGTCGTTGAAATGGCAAGTTCGGATAATGCAAGCATAAGTGATTCACCATCAACGCCTGCAAAACTAACGTTTAGATTACCTGGTACACGATGTTCTAAAGAGCCGTTTAAACGTATGCCATCAATCTCACAAATTCCCTGCCATAATTTATTTCGAAGTGCCCTAATACGAGCGGCCTCGTCCTCTCTTGAGGCTTCTGCGATCTCAACGGCCTTTGCAAAACCGGCGATCTGGTGAGTGGCTAGGGTGCCAGAACGATACCCCAATTCATGACCACCACCATGCATCATTGCCTGCAATCTAACGCGTGGTTTGGACCGAACGTACAAAGCACCGATGCCTTTAGGCCCATAAATTTTGTGAGCCGACATTGACATTAAATCAATGTTCATGTCGTTTACATCAATGGCAAGCTTACCCAAACTTTGGGCCGCATCAACATGAAATAAAATGCCGCCCTTCTCTCGTAGCAGTTGGCCAATTGCCTTAACGTCTTGTATCACCCCAATTTCATTGTTAACGTGCATTACCGAGACTAAAATTGTCTCATCTCTTAGCGCATTCTCTAGCTCTTGCAGGGAAATCAAGCCATCCTCTTTTGGCTTTAGATAAGTCACGTCAAACCCTTTACGCTCTAGTTCACTTAATGGGTCAAGTACTGCTTTGTGTTCTGTGGCAACACTGATAATGTGTCGACCTTTACGCTGATAAAACTCACTTGCGCCTTTAATCGCCAAATTATTAGATTCTGTTGCCCCTGAGGTCCAAATGATCTCTTTGCTTTGTGCCTTAATCGCTTGGCCGATGCTTCGCCGACTTTGCTCAACGGCCCGGGAAGCTTCCAGGCCATACTGATGAGTGGTCGATGCAGGATTGCCAAACTGGTCTTTGCGGCCTAAGTATTGCAACATGGTTTCAATAACACGATCATCAACCGGGGTGGTTGCCATGTAATCAAGATAGATTGCTTTTGTCATCCCTTTCTCCTTGGTGTTTCTTGCTCATCTTTTGAGTTAAAACATGTTTGTCTACTTGGGTTAAAAACCCTCTTAAAATATTGACTTCTTTGGCATCTAAATCGGCTCGATTAAACAAACGCCACAACCGATTCATTAGCCGCCGAGGTGAGTTCTGGTTAAGAAACTCGACTGCTACCATGGTTGTCTCTAAATGATTAATAAGCCCTTCAATCTCTTTGCGTGTTGCCTTGTTTGCCTCTAAAGGCACCAAAACATCCGCTTCGTCATTTGTGGGCTGACACACTTTGAAGCACTCATAACAGAGCACTTGTACCGCTTGTGCTAAATTCAACGACCGGTAGGCATCACTGGTTGGAATGGACACCAAACCATTGCATAAACGGAGCTCGTCATTGGTAAGCCCTGTTCGCTCAGCCCCAAAAACCAAGGCAACTTGCCCCTCTTTAGCAGCCCTCTTTACGCGACAAACAGCAAGCTCAGGCGGCTCAGGCTCAATCATCACATCCCGCGAACGCGCACTGGTACCAATAACCAGCACCGCCTCTTCAATTGCTTCAGACAGGCTATCACAAACACGGGCATTTTGAAGCACATCAACAGCCCCAGAGGCCATAGCATCGGCTAAAGGATTTGGGAACACCTTAGGCTTGACCAAAATAAGCTGAGTAATACCCATCACTTTCATCGCGCGAGCGACCGCTCCAATGTTGCCTGGATGACTGGGATTAACCAGCACGATTGACACATTCTCTAACATAAAAGCCTATCCATCAAAAAAACTGGATTAGGATACATCTTGTTTAATTTATATTCAATTTATTTGTGGCAATGAGCCGGGATCACCACTAAACATCTATCGAGATGGTAAAAATGTTGGTAAAATGCCCGCCTAAAATCCAATGAGCACAACACAAGGTACCCTATGCACCCCCTGTTAAACATCGCAACCAGTGCCGCCCAGAAAGCCGGTGAAATTATTTCACGACATGCCGAGCAACTAGAGAATGTTCGCTTTAGTGAAAAAAGTGAGAACGATTTTGTCAGTGAAGTTGACTTAAAGTGCGAGCAAGTCATCATAGACACCATTCACAAAGCTCACCCAGATCACGCCATTTTGGCCGAAGAGAGTGGTCGTAAAAATGACCATGCTGAGAGTGAGTACACTTGGATTATTGACCCATTAGACGGCACGAAGAACTATCTACACGGGTTTCCTTTCTACTCTGTGTCGATTGCGGTGCAACACAAAGACCGGATTATTCATGGGGTGATTTACGATCCATTACGTCAAGAATGTTACAGCGCCTCCAAAGGAGGAGGGGCTCGTCTAAACAATCAGCGCCTTCGCGTCAGTGGGCAAATCCATCTAGAAAAAAGCTTGATTGGCACAGGGTTCCCTTATAGAAACAAGTCCTTAAAAACCCCCTACCTAAAGACCTTCGAAACCGTCTTTAGTAAAGCATCAGGTGTGCGTCGAACAGGCTCTGCTGCTCTTGATTTAGCCTACCTAGCGGCAGGACGCTTAGACGGCTTCTGGGAGTTTGCCCTAAGCCCTTGGGACATTGCGGCTGGCTCTTTATTGATCAAAGAAGCTGGTGGCTTGGTTAGTGACTTTGACGGTGGCGAGCAATACCTTAAAAAAGGGGATGTGGTTGCCGGCACTCCTAAGGTTTTTAAAGCGCTCCTGCAGTCGCTAAAGGCGTCTTTAGTGCAGCAATCTTAAGAAAATCCTATTAACAGCAACATGGTGAACCAATGAGACCTAGTAACCGAGAAGCAAATGAACTCCGAAACATCACAATTACTCGACAATATACTAAGCACGCCGAAGGGGCTGTGCTGGTTGAGTTTGGCCAAACCAAGGTACTTTGTACCGCCTCGGTCACCGATGGCGTACCCAGATTTCTAAAAGGCAAGAACCAAGGTTGGGTAAGTGCTGAATATGGCATGTTGCCGCGGGCAACCAATACCCGGACCGACCGTGAAGCCGCCCGCGGCAAGCAAAGTGGCCGCACTCAAGAGATCCAACGCTTGATTGGTCGCTCGCTAAGAGCCTGCGTGAACCTAAAATTTTTGGGTGAACACACCATCATGATCGACTGCGATGTCTTACAAGCAGATGGGGGCACTCGTACCGCTGCCATTACTGGTGGTGCGGTAGCGCTAAAAGACGCCATCAACTGGCTGCTTAAAAAAGAGAAAATAAAGCGCGATCCATTTTTACAGTTTGTCGGTGCGGTGTCGGTTGGTCTTTATCGCAATACCCCCGTACTGGACCTAGACTACGCCGAAGATGTGGTGGCTGACACCGACATGAATGTGGTGATTAATGAAGAAGGCGACTACATCGAAGTACAAGGCACTGCAGAAGATGGCAGTTTTAAGCGGTCGCAATTAAATGACTTGCTAGACCTTGCAGAAGGTGGCATCAACACCTTGATTGACTTACAAAAAAAATCCTTTGAGGCCTAGACTTAATTGGCGAGAGCGAGTCATTTCATCTATGATTGAGTCATAGTCTCCATTGTACTTGGTTGGAATGCTTGAGCCAGTCTTAGTTCTATTAGTCTTATGTGCCACCATCGCCCTTTTTATTTGGGGCTATTGGCGCTATGACACGGTCGCTCTGATTAGCCTAATTGCCTTGGTGGTACTAGGCTTAATCCCTCCCTCAGAAGCCTTCATTGGCTTTAGTAATCCGGCGGTTGTCACCGTTGCAACCGTGATGGTGATCACTAGAACCATTGGGCAGACAGGACTGGTTGAGCTGGTGGTGCAACACATTACCCCCATCATTGCCCACCCAGTGCTGCACATAGGAACCCTCTGTTTTATTACCGCCTTTCTCTCTGCTTTTATGAACAACGTCGGAGCACTGGCGTTGATGATGCCAGTTGCCCTACATTCTGCCAAGCAAGTGAAACTCTCACCTTCGACCATCTTAATGCCTCTGTCCTTTGCCTCTGTGTTAGGCGGTCTAACAACCGCCATAGGTACCCCGCCCAACCTTTTACTCTCAGCCTATAAAGAAGAGATCACCGGTCATGCCTTTAGTATGTTTGATTTTACCCCTGTTGGTCTCTCGCTTGCTATCATCGGCCTTTTATTCATAAGCCTCATCGGTTGGCGTCTTATACCGATACGAGTTAAAGCAAATAAAGCCGATGAAGACAAGTTTCCAATCAAAGACTACATCAGTGAAGTCATCATTCCGGAAGGCTCGCCTTTGATTGGCAAAACACGCAGAGAGCTTGAGCAAATTGCCAAAGGTGACTTTGTGATTTTAGGCTTTATTCGAGGTCGCCGAAAACGCTTATTCATCCCGTCTGATGAACTACTACAGGCTAAAGATGTGCTGATCATTGAAGCCTCTCATGATGACTTACACGAGCTCCTACAAAGTGGCAAACTGGAACTGGTTGGCGGTGAGATCATCCAGTCAGAGGTGCTCAAAAATGAAGACATATCTCTGGTTGAGGCGGTAGTGCCACCAGGCTCTCGTAGTGAGAGTCGTTCTTGGCAACGAATGCGCATACGCTCTCGTTTAAACATTAACCTCCTAGCCATCGCTCGGGGAGGTCGCTCTTTTCGCAACCGACTCAATCATGTTAATTTAAAAGCAGGCGATGTGGTGCTCTTACAAGGAAAATCAGAGACCTTATCTGAAAACATTCTAAACCTCGGGCTGGTCCCGCTTGCAGAGCGTGATATTAATGTCGGGTTTCGGCGAAAAATGTTGTTGCCACTGCTTATCTTTTTGGGCGCTATCTTCATTGCTGCCGTTGGTCTACTACCCGTTGCGGTGTCCTTTACAGCCGCTGTGGTCTTGATGGTGATTTGCAACCTACTGCCCATGCGGCAAGTCTATAAAAGCATTGATTGGTCGATTATTACCTTGCTTGCTGCCATGATCCCTATTGGTGGCGCCATGCAAAGCAGTGGTGCAACCCAGCTTCTAGGCCAGGGATTAATCACCCTCTCTGGACCTCATTCGACTATTTTTATCATTACCCTACTGCTTCTTGTTACCATGACCCTCTCTGATGTAATGAACAATGCCGCGACCGCTGTGGTGATGGCACCCGTTGCTGGCAGCATTGCCAATACCCTACACTTACCCATCGATCCATTCTTAATGAGCATCGCCGTTGGTGCATCTTGCTCATTTTTGACGCCCATCAGCCATCAAAACAACACCTTAGTAATGGGGCCAGGGGGCTATAAGTTCTTTGATTACCTAAGACTCGGGATCCCCATCGAATTAATGATGCTCATTTTCAGCGTCCCCCTCATCTACTACATCTGGCTTTAAAAATAGATTCAAGTTACAAGAAAAAAGTAAATAGTTAATAGTTAATAGTTAATAGTTAATAGTTAATAGTTAATAGTTACAGGTTACAGGTTACAGGTTACAGGTTACAGGTTACAGGTTACAGGTTACAGGTTACAGGTTACAGGTTACAAGTAGGGTACGAGAACCCCGAAGGATGAATCAATTTTCCTCCCCATTGGACGAACGATTCGAAGAAAAAAGCGCAGCATATTGAGACAAAACCGATGATTAAAAATCATCGCAGTTTGTCGAGTGTACATGAGCACCTTTTCGAGCAGGGTTTGTCCCACAGGCGCCAAAAGTGGCCATCCCAACCTAGATGACCAGAAAGAAGCCACCCAACAAGAACCCCGGAGGAAAAGTGGCCATCCCTTGCTAGGGGTATAGATCCCTAAAACCAGCGCATGGTCCGGCGGCGATACGCCGCATCATTAAATTTACTCTCCAAAGACGCTTTCTCTAACTCGTTCTCTAAACGCGTTGCCTGATAAAGTCGCTCATTGCTCTGGTTTATCAAGGTTTGAAGCTCATGATTTTTTTGAGTGAGCATTTTTTTTAGCGCTTGATGCAGCAATGACCCCCTTGCCTTTTCAAGTTTTGGAAGCTTTTTATCAAGGTGCTGTAAAATGGATTCACACAAACCAATTCCATGCAGGTAGGCCGTGTAGAAACGAGAAATAGGGCCTTTTAAGCCCACTAAGTAGTCATATTGAATGCCAAATTTTGGAATGTGACCAAACTCTTGAAGAGCTTCTGTTAGCTCTTGCAAACAAAAGTGAAATAAGCCCTGAAAACCGAGCGCTTCTTTTAATTGTTTGGCAATGCCGAGAGCACCATAGTGTGCATACCCTTTGCTTTTGGTATCTTTGTTATCATGACGCTCATTGTCATCTCTGTCTTCATCAAAAGTACGTCTTTTTGCCAGTCGTTCTAAGCGCTTTCGCTCCTTGCTTAAGAGTTTTGCTAAACGATCATTTAAACTGAGTGCTTTTAGAAGCTCGCCATCCAAATCTAATAAAATGGCAAAGTCATGAGCAGTATTTGATTTCCCTAGGTAATAATGGAGCAAATCAAGGTTTCGATTGCGTGTGTTTTCGCGGGCAATGCCAAGTGCTGCGCACAAGTTCTTATCCGCGGCAATCAGTGCCTTAATCACGTCTTCAGCATCTAGTCGATATTGCAAAGCAAGCACAAAAAGACTGGCACTTTCCTCTTCATCAAGCTCGCTTAGCTCGATGACTTGCTGCAGTCGCTTAAAGCTTGCCTCGGTATGAGACGCAGCCACGGTTGACTTTTCTAGCTGTTTTAATAAAGCGTCTTCCTTTTGCTTATCAAGCATTGTAAGCAACTCATTTCGTCGCATTAAAGTATAACCATTGTATCAAAAATAGGTTAAGGCATCCTTAGCAACGTGATTCTTAACAAAGGTGTTTCAAACGGATCTAATCTGTTACAGTTTTTTTGTCGTTTTAATAAAAAACACCTTGTTTGAAAATTACAACCATGTTATGTTTGAAATGAACTCGTTATGTATATATATAAGCCACAATAACAATAAAATTGTTAAAGAGGATGTTTTATGGTTGCGGTAACCCCTGCAGAAAACAACGTACTAAGAAGCTCTAAGCAAGAAGTTAAAGCCATTCCTTCAAACTTCAGCTTATTCAGTGGCAACAAAAGTAGTAATGCCAAGGCGCAAGACCAGTTAATTGATGGCGCAAAGCTTCAACAAATGATTGATGGCATGAACTATCGTCTCATGCATGCAACCCATCCAATTTATCGAAATAACAAACATCATGCTGACAATGGCTTTATGACTGAGCATCTCACTGCCAAGTTAACAGAGCTCGAGAGAGCTTACCCGGCCAGCGAAAGTGCTCATCAATCCGTGAGTAATGCAAAACGGGTTGCGCTTCATAAGATTCGCCGAGAGCTTGAGGGGAATGAACCTGAGTTTGCTGAAAATAACTTCTCCACCTTTCACAGCCGCCTAAGTTTGGGCTACACCAATCTTGTTCGAATCTTTTGGGTCTTTGTCCGCTTTGATCTCAATGAATTCATCCATGTCTTCAAGCAACTTTGTACTTGCATGGCACTCGTGGATGAAGCACAGTTAATGAGCTTTTTAGATCACGCCAACCAAACGCTCTGGATCTTAAGTGTTGCCCTATTTGGCCTGCGCTTGGCCATTGAGCTAATGCTGGCTGCCAAACACATTTTCAACCCTCAAACTGAGCTTGAGAAGTCGATGACCATGGGGCAACGTGCGGCCGCTGAGTGGCACAAACGCTTCTCAGACTGCTTAAACTACATCACTTGGGGTATGGTTAACGCTTTGACCAATTTCCCACAATGGTTCGGGATCCCGGTTTGGACTTGCTTTCCAATTACTGCTGGCGTGCTTCTTTTTGACGTCTGGCTCGCCTATCGAAAGCACGAAGAGGAAAAGCGACAGATCAAAGCCGCCCTCTCTTTGGTTGCAATCGACAAAGCCTCAATTATTGAGACATTGAAATTAACCGAGTTTGACAAAGAGTTGCTGCAAGAAGCCCCCCAGCACGCACTCGTGAAACTGAGCACTCTGATTGAAAATGAGCGAGATGCAAAAAGGCTTAAACAACTGCAAGAGTTAAACGTCTACTTGCAAGAAGAAGCAGCCTTAAGACAACGCATGAAGACTGCTAATGCAATCTTCCACTGGCGTGAAAAATCAGCACTTGTGGTCTGTGGCGCCTTTGCCATGTCTGTGTTAGCAACGCTTGCGGCAACCACTGCAGCCTTCCCACCTTTAGCACCACTGGTTATTGGAGTGGCTTTAGTTGCCATTGCTTGGCACAGCTATAACGAGCAACGTGAGTGTCGGGAAAACAATGAGCACTTTCGCTTTATGGACTATCTTAACAAACACAAAAAGGCTTTAGCGCTAAGTGCCGCTTTCACTGCCAGCGTGTTAATTACAGCAGCGCTCTGCCCTCCAGCGACCATGCTGATTTGCTACTTCGCAGTCTCGATAGGCATCGTCGGCTACTACAAGGAAGAGACTCTACCATTTATAGAGAAATGCTCGTATAAAACGTATAAAGACTACCGACAGCTGCAACAAGAAGCGACTAATCCAGCTGATAAAGAAAAGTTCAAAGCCTTGGCAGAACGAACCCGTTTTCGCCTGTGTGTGGACATTGCGGCTTGGGCAATCCTACCGCCAGTCTTAATTGGTTCTCTTGCTGTGTGTTGGCCGTTGACCATTGTGGCAGCTGGCCTCATTGTTGGCTACGCCGCCTACCTTTTTTATCGACATCAACAATCAAAGACAGAAGAGAGCGTTCAAGCCATTGAGCAAAAAGAAGACAAGGATCCAGAAGCCAACATTAAAGGCCGTCGCTTTCAGTTGTTTCGTCAACATGGCAGTACGAACACAAAAACGTCTAAGAAAGCTCATGAAATTGAGATGGTGTCGACCAGTGCAAGCTCACCAGCCAGTTCAGAGAGTGACAGTTCTATTGGGCGTCTTTTTAGCTCACCCGTGGGCTCTCCTGTATAAGACGGTAACTGCCAATCCCCGGAGCGGCAGTTACTACACCCGTGAGACTCCAAAGTGCCCATTTTGGAGTCTCACGAGTATACTTGCAACTCGTTTTGTTTTAAAGCATAATGGCGAAACTCAAACCAACCTTACTTGGATGAAATAATGTTTTCTGATCTTCAACAACTCAGCCGATGGCTCGATCAAGATAGCCTTGACAATGTTCTAAATTCACAAATGGTTAATGGCCCAAGCACCGAAAAAGTCCTTAAAACGGGGCTTCTTTGGCTTGCAGGCTCTCTTGGCAACTACATTTTCTGCCCCTCATTCCTGCAAAGTTCAATGGACTTACTGCTGCTAGTTGGGCTAAGCTATGTGTTTCATGAGTGTGGTCTGCTGCGACGCCCCGGCTCTAATCAGGCTGCTGAACGACTCCAACAAGGTATAAGAAGAATTGGCCCAGTAAGTGGTCTGAGCCCTGAAGAGATCTTTGTTAAAACTCAAGAAATTAAACTAAAGAATGCTTTTTATAACATCACCAATGGTGGTACTTTTTTCTTTAATGAGCTTGCGCCAAGAGAGGCAATTACCGCGGTTGAAAACTTAGCCGATAACATCGATAGGGAATTACAAAGAGGTGCGTATCAAGCGAACCGCTAGCTTATACTCGTCCAACCTCATAAAGCCCCGTCTGAACTTTGATAAAACGACTCGCTTAAAACTTAACTCCTTAACATGGTTATTTCTTTTTCTTAAAGAGTTTCTTAATTCGCTTTCGTCGTCGCAGCTGCCCTGGCGTTAGTACATTCTTCTTATCTTTGTAGGGATTGTCACTGTCTTTAAACTGTAGACGAATGGGCGTCCCTTCAAAGGCAAAAATGGCTCGAAAGGCTTTGGTAAGATAACGTTTATAGGACTCTGGTAGGGCTGAGGTTTGGTTGCCATGAATAATGATTAAGGGTGGGTTGTGCCCTCCCATATGAGCATAACGCAACTTAATTCGTCGCTTGCTAGAAGACAGTGGCGGTGGGTGCTTATCCACCAATTCTTTAAACGCTTTGTTCAATTCACTGGTGCTGATCCGCTTTAGCGAGCACTCATACACTTTCTTTACTTTTGGTAAGACGTAGCCTACGTTGGTACCATGCAGCGCTGAAATATTCAAAACCGGAATAAAGTCTGCAAAAGCTAAACGCCGATTTAAGCTCTCTCGCACGTGCTCTTTTTGAGATTCTGACAATCCATCCCATTTATTCACAGCAATGATGGCTGCTTTTCCAGCATCAATCACAAAGCCTAAAAGATGCAGATCTTGATCGGTTAAACCCTCGGCTGCATCAATTACTAATACGCCAACATTGGCATCATTTAGAGACTGTAATGCTTTAACAATGGAAAACTTCTCAATGGTTTCATTAACCTTGCCTTTTCGCCGAATGCCGGCCGTGTCAATGAGGGTAAAGCGATCCCCGCCTCGGGTCTCAAAAGGCACCGAAATACTGTCTCGAGTCGTCCCTGGCAAATCCATGGTGACCAAACGTGACTCACCGATGATCCGGTTAATCAGAGTTGATTTTCCAACATTTGGGCGACCAATGACCGCAAGCTTAATCCCCGCCTCACCTTCATCTTCTGCAAGATCGGGCGCTGCTTCTTCTTTGAAAGCAGCTAACACATTGCTTAAGAGCTTTCCTACACCTCGTCCATGACTTGCGGCAATAGGATAGGTTTTGTCAAAGCCTAAGCTGTAGAAGTCACTTAATGCCACCGACTCATCAATCCCATCGGTTTTATTGACCACCAGGATTATCTCTTTTTTTAACTTTCGCAGCCGGTTGGCAATAAACTCATCTTCAGGGGTAAGCTCGGCTCTACCATCCACTAAAAACATCACACAATCGGCTTCTGCTACGCCTGCCCAAGATTGCTCTGCCATTAATAGATCAACACCGCTGTCAAAAGAGCTTAATCCCCCTGTATCAATGACAATGAACAGACATTCCTCAAACTGACCACGACCGTATTTACGATCACGAGTCAAGCCTGGCGCATCACAAACCAAAGCGTCTCTGGAATTGGTCAGACGGTTAAACAGTGTTGATTTCCCAACATTTGGACGGCCAACTAAGGCAATAACAGGTAGCATGATTTACCCCACTTGATACACTTTTAACAATCCTTGTTGGTTTAATGCAAATAATCGATTGTTTGAGAGAACAGGTACTTTCTGTGTTTCACCACGAGAAGGATTTACCCGCGCCACCACTTTGCCACTGCTGGCTGACAAGACATGAACGTAGCCTAAACGATCGCCAACATAAAGGTGGCCTTTGTAGTAAGTTGGCGCACTCAAACCACGATACTCTAATTCTTGTTGTTTCCATAAGACCACACCATTATGACGGTCAATTGCCCAAAGCGTGCCATTGGCATCGACCAAATAGAGCGCATTACGTCCAAGACTCATATTTTGATAGAGTGACATTTTATGGGACCACTGGGTGCGAAAGCCATGAATGTTAAAGGCTGAGACTTTGCCTTGATAAGAGCCTAAGTACAAGGTGCCATCGTCCACTAAAGGGTTCGCAGACAAATCAACCATTCGCTCTGCATCACTCACTCCCATGCTTGACACCACTTGCTTTTGCCAAAGTACCTGACCACTGTCGCGATTAAAGCCAACTAACTCACCATCAGCAAAGCCTGCAATCAGGATGTCTCCTAGAGAAACTGGGCTGCTATCGGCTCGTAAAACAACCTTAGGTTGCTGATGCATGTTTTGCCATTGCTGCTTCCCAGTTCTTAAGTCAAAGGCGGTTAAATTGCCATCAATGGTTTTCACAAAAACTTGGTTTTCTGAAATCAGAGGTTTTGATAGAGCTTGGTTACTGAGATTTTTCTTCCACAACAAGCGTCCGCTCTTAGCATCCAAGACAACGACCTTCGCCTTAACCGTTGAAAGGGCCACCACCCCCTGATTAATAGCGGGACCTGCAGCCAATTCCTCTGCTAAAAACTGTCGCCAAACAAGATGTAAGTCTTGTTCGTCAATCGCCTGCACTTGACCGTCTGAGGTAGCCGTGATCAATCGTCCTTGCCACAGAACAGGGGATAAATTAAAAAAACCGCTTCGTCCTTTTGCACTACCACCAACTGTTTTAACCCCAACTTCCTTAAGTGACAGCTTTGGCTGAAAGGGCTTTAAGGGCTTAGGTGGCATGGTGTTGTCTTTTCCTAACCAAAACTCATCAAACAAGGCACAGCTGCTTAAGGCTGCGCAAGCCATCAATACAAATAACCGTAAAAACATCATCAAATAAAAACCTTAACTCTTAAGAAAGTGCCGCTTGCAGGCGGTCTAATTTATAGCGAAGGTAAGGCAAATCATTTGCATTCGCCTTCAACTCAGTTGCTTTCTGATAAGCAATGAGCGCTTCTTTTTTCTCTCCAACTTGCATCAAGACATCCCCTTTTAGTTCCATGATCTCTTGTGCATACGCCCCTTTTTCTAAGTCACTTAATAAGGCAAACGCTTTCTTTGCTTGCTTGGTCTCTCCATAGAGTCTGGCAAGGCGCATTTTTGCCAATTCTTTAAGCACACCATCTCCTTGTTTAGTGGCAACCATCTGCTCCAAAGTGGCTATTGCTTTGTCAAAGTCTCTTATTTCAACCTGAGCCTTAGCCTCTAACAGCATCGCCACATCGCTGTAGACCGTTTTGGAGAAATTGCTTTTCAAGTCGTTAATCTTCGCTTTCAACAAACTCTCATCTTTTTGACCGTCGGCATACATCAAGCGCTGAAAAGCCTCTGATGCATGGGTATTGATGGATTGTTCACGCCTTTCCATCCATTGATAAAGGGAAAAGGCCAGCAAAACGAGCGCTACTGCCCACATTAAATAAGAACCATATTTAGACCACCATCGTTTTATGGCCTCAACTTGTTCTTCTTCTGTCATATAAACGTTCATCACTACTCCAATCTTTAAAAACCAAGACCTTGTAAATAACTAACTAATTCGCTTTGCAACATGGTGATTTGCTCTGCTCGCTCTCTTAATGGCTTAATCGTCACCGTTTTATTGACCACTTCTTCTTCTGCCACAATAAGGGCAAAACGTGCGCCAGACTTATCTGCTCTTTTAAATTGGTTTTTAAAGCTTGCATCCACCTTATGGGCATAGTTCATCACAAGCTTAGGAAATTGATCGCGAAGGCTCTCTGCAAGATTTAAATAATATTGCTCGGCTTCCTCACCAATGACCACCGCAAACAAATCGGTTTTCGCAAGCAATGGCTCACCTTCTTGCTTTGCTCTGAGCATTAAAACCAAACGCTCTAGCCCCAGAGCACAGCCAAAGGCCGGTGTGTCTTTGCCACCTAACAGGCCAACCAAGCCATCATAACGCCCACCGGCACAAACCGTTCCCTGCGCACCGAGCGAATCGGTTACCCACTCAAAGACTGTGTGATTGTAATAATCCAAGCCACGAACCAATTTGGGGTTGTGAACAAAGGCAATATCATGGGCTCTTAAGACATCTTGTAAGGCTTTAAACTCTGCTTGACTCTCAGCACCAAAAAACTCCGTCAACGTCGGTGCATCTTTTAATAAGGCCTGAGTTGACGCAACTTTTGAATCCAAAATGCGCATCGGGTTGCTTTGCAGGCGACGTCTAGAGTCGTCATCAAGCAAGTCTTTCTTTGGTTCAAGATAGGCAACCAACGCCTCTTTGAACGCCACTCGCTCCTGTACAAGCCCAATGGTATTAAGCTCAAGACGTACCTCTTCTGCAATGCCTAAACGTTTCCACAAGCGACTCATTAAAAGGATAAATTCAACTTCTATGGAGGTGCCAGAGTAACCAATTGCTTCCAAACCAAACTGATAAAACTCTCGGTATCGCCCTTTTTGAGGCTTTTCATGACGGTACATCGGTCCAAGATACCAAAGTTTTTGCGTTTGATTGTGAAAAATTCCGTGTTCAATGCCAGCTCGCACACATCCGGCTGTTCCCTCCGGTCTAAGTGACACCAAGTCACCGTTTTTATCCGCAAAGGTATACATTTCTTTTTCAACAATGTCGGTCACATCCCCAACCGTTCGTTTAAAAAGATGGGTGCTTTCTAAAGCAGGAAAACGGATTTCTTGATAGCCGTAACTGGCAGCTGTTTGCTTTAAACATGTTTCCACAAAGTGCCAAAGAGGAAGGTCCTCTGGCAATACATCATTCATCCCTCGAACGGCTTGAAACTTCTTACTCACTCTCTATACCTTCTTAGTTGTCTTAGCTCGGGAGCTTGCAGGTTTTTTAACCGTATTAATAACTGGGTCTTTTTTATTTGTCTCTAACTTTGATAAATCTGTTTGCGCCAATTTCTTAGTTCCCAACACGTTCATTGTCATGGAATCTTGTTCCACTGCTTCATTGCTGGGATGAAACATTACAGCATTGGTTAACCAGGCCATCACTAAAAGCAAGCCAAAGCCTGCGCTCAACAGTGCCATCACTCGAAAGGGTCGCTCTTTTTTCTCATGGGGTTTAAAGTTCTGCCACAATTGAGGGGAAGAAGGAGCAGGCAATGCCTCAATGTCGAGTGACTCAAATTGCTTGATTAAACCATCGGGATCCAGTGATAACAATTTGGCATATGATCGCAAATACCCTTTCAAGAAAACATCAGCAACCATCTCCCTATAATCATCTCGCTCAATTGCTTCAATCACACCGACGCGTAAACGAAGCCTCATGGCGATGTCTTCTTTGCTTAAATTCAGTCGTTCTCGTTCGTCCCTTAACGTTTTTCCAGGCGTCAGGGGCACGCCTCGATCGGCTTTCTCTTCGACCACTGTTTTATCCAACTCTGCTGTTTTGCTCGACATAATCTGGTGAACCTTCTACAAGTTGTTGATATTGTTCCGTGTGTGGAAACCGTTTTTTCAAAATCCAAGCATACCCTCGAGCCGCTTGTAAGCGCCCCATGTCTCTTGCTGCAAGATAAGCAAGGTAAATGGGTTTCGGTTGAATGCTTGCAACCAATTCATATTTATCCATGACTTCTAGAGTCTTTTCATATTCCTTGTCTTGATTATAGAGTTTCATCAGCTCTAAAACAGACAATTCTCGTCTAGGATCATTCTCTAAGGCTTGGTTAAAATACTGCTTAGCAAGCGTTGTATTTTTTCTCTCCAAAGCACAAATTCCAGCATTCTCATAAGCACCAGCCGTGTTTAAGTACTTAACATCCTTTGTCGCTAGCACGAAGTAACGATCGGCCTCTGCATAACGCTTTTGCCGGCATAAAAAAGCGCCGTAATTATTCAACTCAGCACCATGATATTTAGCCAAGCTCAAGGCTTTTAAATAATTCTCTTCTGCCTTCTGGGCTTGCCCTGTCTTGTCAAAGTAGTAGGCAACCGCACCAACCACACCAGGACGGTTTGGTTCCAAAGACAAAGCATAAAACAGTTTCTTTTTAGCTCTTGGTAGATCACCTTGCTCTAGATAGCCCAAGCCTAGTTGCACGTTAATGTTGGCAGCCTTCGCAAGATCCTTACTCTCATTTTGTTTGCCATCTTCTGGTTCAATCTCTGGCTTCATACAAGAAGGCAGTAGAATGACCAATAGGCAAAGCAAGCCGATTTTCAAACTCTTCACTGGTTGATCCTTACCTGTTTCGACTCACTGCCAGTACGTCCTGGTCTCAAAATGAGCGTCTGATTCAGCAAGTATACCAATCGTGTGTGAGAATACTATCCCCCAGTTTGGTCACTTTGGGTTTTGGCAGCCATCGGCTTAAAAGTCATTGCTTGCCAACGTTTCTTGCGTGAGGTGCGATCATTAAAGCGCCCAACCAGCTGACCACAGGCTGCATCAATGTCATCGCCTCGGGTTTTTCGAACGGTGGCATTAAACCCCTTTTTCAGTAGAAAACCTTGAAACGCATCAATGTCACTTGCGGTTGAACATTGGTACGCTGCACCAGGAAAAGGATTAAAAGGAATTAAGTTAATTTTTGCCGGCACATCCGCCAAGAGAGAAACAAGCTGCTTAGCGTGGACTAATGAATCATTCACACCTTGCAACATGACGTATTCAAAGGTGACTCGTCGTCGACTGTGCTTTGGGAAATACTCTTTGCAGACAGTCATCAGTTGCGCGAGAGGGTATTTCTTATTAATGGGCACCAGTTCATTGCGAAGCTCATCATTGGGCGCATGCAGTGACACGGCTAGCGCCACCTCACTTTGTTCTTTTAATTTCAGCATCTGTGGCACTAAGCCTGAAGTGCTTAAAGTGACTCGTCGTTTGGAAAGACCGTAGGCAAAGTCATCCATCATAAGGCTCATTGCAGAGACCACGTTGTCAAAATTTAACAGTGGCTCTCCCATGCCCATCATCACCACATTGGTCACTTGCCTGTCATGCTGACCCTCGAGCTTTGACAGTGCCCGTGTGGCAATCCAAAGCTGGCCAATGATCTCAGAACTGGTCAAATCACGGTTGAAACCTTGCTTGCCAGTTGAACAAAAGCTGCAATTTAAGCCACATCCAACTTGCGATGAGACGCATAAAGTGCCCCGTGTTTTCTCAGGGATGAACACCGTCTCTACGGAGTTGCCGCAAGCAAGCTTTAAAAGCCATTTGGTGGTGCCATCACTGGCGGTTTTTTGAACTAAAACCTCAGGAAGGGTTAATTCCGCCTCTTCTTTTAAGCGCTCTCGCAATGGCTTACTAAAATTCGTCATCTTATCAAACTCAATCACCCCAAAATGGTGGACCCATTTTAGAAACTGAGTGGCACGAAACGATTTTTCACCGAGCGCTTTGAAGTAGTTGGTAAGCGTGTCTCTATCAAGACCTAATAAATTAATCATAGTGCTTTTTTGCGTTTAGGCACTCATTCCTGCTCATTTAAAGAATGAGTGCTCAGAGAACGACTTAATACTCACAAACCTCGTCTGCTTTGAAGAAAAAGGCAATCTCTTCTTTTGCAGTCTCAGGCGCGTCTGAGCCATGTACCGCATTTGCATCAATGCTA
Organism: Legionellaceae bacterium; assembly: GCA_030148065.1. Taxonomy (GTDB): domain Bacteria; phylum Pseudomonadota; class Gammaproteobacteria; order Legionellales; family Legionellaceae; genus JASBUC01. Next base: position 78,073 of record JASBUC010000028.1, read on the forward strand.
TCAGCAAAGTCTGCTCGAATGGTGCCAGCAGCCGCTTCTTTCGGGTTGGTTGCACCCATAATTTCACGGTTCTTTAAAATGGCACTCTCACCTTCTAAGACTTGAATCATGACAGGCCCTTGAGTCATGAAAGATACTAAGTCATTGAAAAATGGGCGCTCTTTGTGAACAGCATAGAAGCCTTCTGCTTGCTCTTTGCTAAGATGAGTCATTTTAGCTGCCACAACTTTAAGGCCAGCATTCTCAAATCGTGAAATGATTTGACCAATTACAGTTTTTGCCACCGCATCAGGTTTGATGATTGATAAGGTTCTTTCTATTGCCATTTTGAACTCCTCAAGGGTAAAAAAGCGCTTATTGTACACGAAATGACTAATAATTGCTGCAACTTTCCGATCATATTTTTTGACCAACGTGCCAACTCGAGGTACCCTGGAGGGTCTTAGAACCATTTTTGTTGTCGATGATTGATTCAAGAAAGGCAAGAATTAGCAAAATCCTTGCAGAAAACTTAAAGCTTAGTCACCTTGAGGTCCTCGATGAGACCTCCATGCACAATGTACCGAGTGACTCAGAGTCTCATTTTAAAGTTATTGCCATTAGCCAAGACTTTGAAACCCTCTCTTTGATTAAACGTCATCAGTTGCTCAATGAGCTGTTAAAAGACGAATTCTCTCTGGGGCTACACGCCCTCTCTCTTAAGACCTACACCCAGGCCGAATGGCGCCGTCGCCAAGAAGCAGCCCCTGCCACACCTCGCTGTCAGGGTGGCTTAAAAAAAGAAGCAGCAAATAAAGACGCGCCTAATTAAATAGTAGAGAGTACACTGCCATGAAACCAAGCTTAGAGAAAATCAGCACCCTTGCCCTAGTCTTATTAATGACTGGTGCCATCGACAGCATTCGAAACTTACCAGCCACCGCCCTCTTTGGCTCCTCCTTGATTTTTTTCTTTGTACTGGGTGCGCTGTTTTTCTTAATCCCAGTTGCGCTAATCTCAGCAGAACTCACCTCAACTTGGCCAGAATTTGAAGGCGGGATCTACGACTGGGTACGAATTGCCATGGGGCCTAAAGTTGCCTTTTTTACTATTTGGCTGCAGTGGATTAATACCCTCGTTTGGTTTCCAACCATCTTATCGTTCATAGCAGGCACGGCTGCTTACTTTTTCTCGCCAGCATTGGCCACCAATAAGTACTACTTAGTCAGCACCATTTTAATTACCTTCTGGGGCCTGACCATTCTAAGCCTCAATGGCATTAAAACCTCGGCTCGATTTGCCTCTGTTTGTACCGTCTTAGGCATGCTAATCCCAATGGGATTAATCATCTTACTGGCTCTTTATTGGATGATGAGTGGTCGACCCATTGCAATTGACTTAAGCGCCAGTGCCCTAATCCCTAACTTCAAAGAAGTAAACTCATGGGTGTCACTTACGGCCATCATAACCTCTTTCTTAGGCATGGAGCTTGCGGCTGTGCACGTTCGAAACATCCACAACCCCCAAAGAAACTTCCCACGAGCCATGCTGTTTTCAGTTATTTTAATTCTAAGTACCATGATTTTAGGCTCGCTTGCCATCGCCATTGTACTCCCACACAATAAAATCAACCTAGTGGCTGGCGTGATGCAGGCTTTTGATAACTTTTTCACCGCCTATCAACTCAAAGAAGCGGAGCCGCTTCTGGTGCTGGTGTTAATTATTGGTAGTTTAGGAGGTTTGATTAATTGGATCATCTCGCCCGCCAAAGGCCTTTTGCAAGCGGCAAATCACGGCTACCTGCCTAAATTTATGAGTAAAACCAATGAACATCGGGTTGCCTCTAATCTTTTAATCATGCAAGCAGTCGCCGTGACTCTAATGTGCAGCGCCTTTTTGTTTGTGCCCAGTGTTAATGGGATTTATTGGCTCTTTACCGATTTAAGTACTGAACTTTATTTATTAATGTATGCCATGATGTTTATTGCAGCCTTGCTACTTAAAGCCAAAAGTGACAAACAGCAACAAGCCTTTAGGGTCCCAGGCGGCTTACTTGGTTATCGATTGGTTTGTTTAATGGGGATATTAGGATGTGCGATCACCCTATTAATTGGCTTTATTCCGCCAGAGAACACCTTTGAAAATGCGCGCCATTTTGCCATCATTTTTGGGGCGGGCCTAATTTCAATGATCGTGCCTGCTTTGCTGATTATTGGCTTTAAAAAGCAAGAGAAGAGTTAACCCTCACCAGGCCTTAGAAAGCTTTCATCTTCCTCCTCGTCCTCATCATCGTCGCTTTCCTCTAGCTTGGGAGTGGTAAGCGTTTTTGCCTGCAGAGATCCTTTTTTGATGAGCGCGTTACTCTCTATATCTTCTTCGGACTCTTCAAAGGAGCCACCTAATTCTTCAAACATTTCTTCGGTTGAGACATTCATTGGTGCTAACAATGGATCGTCTTCATCCGCCAAACTGCTATCAAGAGACTCGCGAACACTATCGCTAAAGGCCTCATCCTCCTCTTCCTGCTTTTGCTCACTAGGCTCACTAGTGGAACCAACAACATGCTCCCCTACTATTTGCTCATGATCCTGTACCTCAACCTTTATGGCACTAGCTTTTGCATTAAGCTTGTCAAAACTGTTATATAGTTTTGCGCTCTGGTACATCAACGAACCACCAATTAAAACGGCAGCTCCTACTGCAAGTGGAAGTGCTGCTGGCGGAAATGCCACAACAGAGGCAAACGCAACAACGGCCACAGCCGTGCCCAAATAAGATAGGGAACGACTGCCATTAATATATGATTGTTTCTCTGACGCTTGAGTTTGCTCACCCCGATGAAGAGCATCGATTTCATCAATGACTCTTAAGTTTTTGTTGACACTGTTTTCATCTCTAGCCCGATATTCATCATGCCTTTTTTTATTATCAAGTAGATTCCAACCGGTGATGACTCCTGCGCCTGCGATTGTCGCAGCAGCCCCTAACAGTGGGCAGGCAAAGGTTCCAACGCCAAAAACTGCAGCACCTGCCACCTGCCAACGAACTTCTGCTTTTTGCTTTGCCAAGCCCTCATCTCCATTGCCTATTCGCGTTGATTTCTCATCACGAACGCTCTGCACTTGCCGAAAAAGCTCGTCTGTACTTTCTAAACGTGTCTTACCTCTTAACATATTTATTTGAGCAACAATTTTTTGATGGCTTGTAGTTAGTTCGGTTTCATCTTCTGCTAGTACTAACTGCTTGTAATAACCAGTCATAAGGGCGAGATGAGATTTTTTTAGGTCCTCCCTTAAGTTTAAGTTATCAAGGTGTTTGACTAGAGTTTCTTTGAGCCCAAGGTATTGTTTGCTGTAGTAATCATGACCGTTGAGGTCAGGGGATGCGTCATTAGAATCAGCACTCATAAGCATTATTTCGAAAGAGTCATACTTATTAGTTTAGGAGTAAGATGAGGGAGATTCAAACGTTTGGAGCGGGAAACGAGACTCGAACTCGCGACCCCAACCTTGGCAAGGTTGTGCTCTACCAACTGAGCTAGTCCCGCGTCAACATCGCACTAAAGCATCCTGAAAGGCCGTTTTTGGCGCCTATTGCATTAAAAACTATCGAAAAAGTACTCATGTACCGATGTACACTCCGTTTTTTTCTCTAATTCTTAATGCAATAGGCACTCAAAACCAACCTTTTACCGAGTTAGAGGACAAAGCCTTTGTTCTCGATTACTCAATCAGCTCGCGCTCAAAATCGAATTTTTACCAAAACTCGGCACTGGTGCCTTCGTTCATGGTTTTTCGTACTAAAGTATCTAGAAAGCTTTTGGCTTTCTTATCCGCCTGCATAGGAGGATGGTGCCCAGGGCCGGAGTCGAACCGGCACGGTGTTGCCACCGAGGGATTTTAAGTCCCTTGCGTCTACCTGTTTCGCCACCTGGGCTAAGTTTGGAGGCTAAGGCCGGAATCGAACCGACGTCCACGGATTTGCAGTCCGCTGCATAACCACTCTGCCACTCAGCCTAACTAAATTTGGAGCGGGAAACGAGACTCGAACTCGCGACCCCAACCTTGGCAAGGTTGTGCTCTACCAACTGAGCTATTCCCGCTTAATAGATCGTACTAAAGTAACTAGAAAGTCCGCTTTTGGCACCTATCAAATTTAAAAGCCTCGAGAAA
>JASBUC010000038.1 GCA_030148065.1 Legionellaceae bacterium
GGTACAAGAAAATTCAAGAATCTTTTCGACGGCTAAAACATTATTCTCAAATAAAGCATGTGCAGACTTTATAAAATTCACTTCTGCGGCACTGTGAATGACCAGCTCAATTTTCTTTGCTAGATTATGGTAATCTTTTTCCCTCATTAAGAAATAATCTTTCGTTAAGTCTCCAGAAACGACCTCTACTCTTTCCCACTCTTTGAGAGACAATTTTATTTTATGTTTATTTAGAGACTTTAAAAGTCTTTCTCTCGCTAGAAATGAATTATTTTCACGAACAAGACAGATTACTCGACAATTGCTTCCTTTTAAAAGAGATTCGAGCAAAAAACAACCAAAAAAGCCATTTGCTCCGGTAAGAAAAACATTGCTCACTTTATTCATTGGGCAAACGTCACCTATGGGAATAATGGTTTCTTTTAGCACGTAATTGTCGCTGCTTTCTCGTTTAGCAGCGTCCTTATCCTCTTTAAGTAAATCAACAAGATAACTACTAATATTATCAATTGTCTCTAGATCGTAGAAAATTGCTGGAGAGAGATTTTTTATATGAAGCTCTTTAGAAAGATTTTCTGTGATTGTAACTAATTCTAGTGATCCTAATGATAGGCTTGATAGTAACGTATCGCCATTAATCGACATTACCCCACTTGCCTTACTTATATATTCAATGAGAATGGATTTAACTGTAAAATTGGTATTGTCTATTAATGTTTTATCCTGCCGAGAAGATTTTTCATGGCTTTTAAGGCAAAACAGTTTATCAATTTCACCATTTTCTAATGATCTCAAAGTTTGAAACCTAGAGTGCTTACCACTAGTCGTTTTTATTAAGGTATTTTTTTTGAGAAAGAAAACATCATCTACTTCAGTCTTTAATTTATTTTTTACTATTTTTTGTAAATCGCAGACCAGTTGATAATACTCAGTGTGTTGAAGTTCTCTCTTTAGCTCTGCAGCAACATACAGTTTCCCATCACTCTTTTGACCAACAATTAAAGAGTTGCTCCTAAAGCATGGGCTTATTGTGTTTAGTTCCCTTTCTAACTGAGAAACATAATAATTAACCCCATTTAAAATAATTAAATCTTTCTCACGACCAACAATATATAGAGTATTATCAATCAGTGAACCCAAATCCCCTGTTGCAAGAAGCTCTTTATTTGTATCAGTAGCCTCTGAACCAGAGGCCAATTTTAAAAGCGGCCCCCCTTTATTCCAATACCCCCTTGATACCCCATCTCCCCTTACATGGACTTCCCCTATTTCATAGGGTTTTGCTGATTTACCATCACTGTTTAAGATAAATACCTCAAGAGACTTATCTGGTCTTCCAGAGTCTACGATAGACTGCGCCCTTGTCTGTGTGGGCTTGCAGGGTTTGAGTGTGTTATTAGTTAGTGCATCTTGGTCGAACGTGAGTTGGTGATCTTCGATACTGCCTCTTCCTCCGCTGACATAAAGTGTTGCTTCTGCGAGCCCGTAACAAGGAAAAAACGATTCCTTAGGCAAGCCAAATTTACCAAAATTACTAAAAAAGTCTGTAATGCCTTTAGCGTTTATGTTTTCTGCCCCACAGAATGCAATTCGCCAACAAGATAAATCTAATTTTTCTTTTATCCTTTTTACAGGGTAGCGTCCTAAAAGCTCAAAAGCAGAACTTGGCCCCCCACTAATAGTTGCTCTGTACTTGGAAATCCCCTTTAACCACCCTAGAGGGTTTTTAACAAAATGCTCTGGACTTGTAAAATAGGTGTGAAACCCCACATAAAATGTTTGTAAAATTCCTCCAATTAAACCCATGTCATGAAAAGGAGGTAGCCATATGTATCCAATGTCATCGACCGAGCAAGAAAAATTTTGTTTTATTACCTCTAAGTTTGCAAGAATGTTTTTATTACTTAAGCAAACCCCTTTTACTCCTCCTGTCGTTCCTGAGGTGTATTGAATGAAGGCAGTGTCATCTAATGAATAATCAGGCAAATCCTCATGCTTTATTGTCGTATTTTTAAGATTTGTTATATCTAGATAGTCCATAGTATTTATGGATTCATCTGAAATAATCAATTCAGCACCACTGTCTTTAACAACATCAAAAAACCTTTTTTGTTCGGTTTTAGTCTTTGGCTTGTAGAGAGGAATTGCTATTTTTTTTGCGCACAGACATGCCAAAAATGCAATTATATAATTTTCTGTAGGTTCCAAGGCTATAATGATTGGCTTTTCGTTTTTGACTTTTTCTCTAAGGTGGGAACCCACCTGTTGCATCATTTGGTATAATTCAGAGTAAGTATGGGTTACAGGTTTTTCACCATGTCGCAGAAAGGTAAGAGCTCTAGCCCTACCCTCCAGCGTTGCTTTAGCCTTTATAACTTCTACAATGCTATTGTCTTGCTTCAAAATTCCTCCACTTGGCTCATAGCTATTGTATTAATTTTAGGTTCTGTGCAATTTCAAGTCTTTTAGTAACTGTTTTAATACCTATCCCCAAGATCCTTGGGATTATACCCTGAGTAATCGACTCATATTTAGTCCGGGATGCTTTTGGCTCCTATTGAATAGAATTTACTCGGAAAAGTACTCACGTACACCAGTACGCTGCGCTTTTTCCTCATAAATTTATCCAATATGCGCTCAAAATCCTCCCTTGAGCGGGGTTTGAATTATGAGTCAATTCTTCAGGGTTTATACCCGCAATACTCAGAATACGTGTTTTTAAAATACGAGCCTCATTAAAAGGGTTTTGTTTTAGTGTAGGATAGATGATGGCTTTTACAATGACGTTTATACCCATCCTAGTTCATTCTGCACCCACTGGGCATAATGAACTAGGATGGGTATAGAACATAAGGAGCGAAGAAAGGGCCCTTGGTGGTCGAACCCACTGAGAGAAGATAAGAATGTGTCTTATTTTTTGGCAACCGTTTTCTTAGACGTCGCTTGTAAGGTTTCAGTAGTGTACAAGAGAAGGGGGTTAAGTTTTGTCATCAAGAGTTAATTCAACTTTCGATGTTCAAAATTTTTAACTAAAGTGATGAAATCAATATTTAATCCAATTGTTTTTTCTGTCATGTCTCTCTGTTTAATAACATAATTTCCTGCCGATAAACCATTGGACTTAGTAAATAAAGAAAGGTTTAAGTCATCGATGGTGCTTCTTCTAGCTGACAGTATGGCTTGTAGTCCTGGAAAAAACTCTATAGCACCACCTGCTCCATAAATGCCTTTATGAGAATCTATTGTCCCATTAGTTGAACCAGATACAATTCCATCTGTTGTACTTGCACTTCTAGAGTAAAAAACAAAACCGTAACCAGCAAAAAGTTTTATCGGCGAGCCACCAACCCTATAGTCTGCCCAAAAATTAATTTCATTTTGTTTTTGAAAATAATTTGTTATGTAGTTGGTTGTATAAGGTCCTGGTGGTCCTGGGAATCCACCAGTGGTGAATTGAGCATGATAACTTCTTCCCCCACCTAACTCTGCCTCAAACCGTATCTTTAGATTTTGATTTATTGCTATTAGATTTTCTATTCCAAAGAGAAGAGAGCTGGAGGTAACATTTTTATCATGTGTACTAAGATCATCATTACTGAAGTTCCCTGATGTATTATAACCTGAGAATGAAAAAGTAGCGTCGTTTTTATATTGAGTCTTGCTAATGTAAGGGGTCCAATCACTGACATTTTTATTCATGCTTAGAATAATGTTTTCTGCAACTTTAGAGAACATGCCTTGTGTTGCTGATATTGATGTTGAAAATAACAAGCTAGCTAAAACTGACAAAGCGATTGTTTTGTTTTTTTTCATCCTGAAATAAACTCTTCGATGATTTCCAAAATAATAATTTTGGTATAAGTCCACCTATTTTTCCATTTTTAATTCTCATAATTTGTCATTCCTAAATTAATGTTAAATATATGATTGGATCTTAATCAACAAATCAATTTTTTTGCGCACTTCTAGTCTTCCCTTCCGATAAGGGCTTTGTTGACTTGCTAAACGCCCTCTTTTGAGTAGACAGAATAACTTTCAGGCCATAAACAACACAGGTTATGAGACAATAGGATTTGATTTATCTAACATATAAGAAAATTTGCAACGTTGCTAAAACTTAACGTTACTTTGGCAGATAAAAGGTCTCAGTATTTAAACTAGCCGTGTGCTGAGATTGTGTTTGCAAATCGAATAGACGTAATATTTTCTTAATAAAGGTGCTCTATAATAAACCAACGAGACACAATAAAGGGCTTTCCATGGCAACAGAACTATACCGTATTTTAGAGGTTGATAGCGATGCAACAGGCGCAGAGATAAAAAAAGCATACCGAAAGCTTGCTCTAAAGTATCATCCCGACAAAAATGTGGGTAAGAACGAGGCCGAAATAATTGAAGCCGCTGAAAACTTTAAAAAGGTAGCCCAAGCTTATGAAATTCTAGGCGATGAGAAGAGAAAGGCTGACTATGATGCCAATCTCATTAATGGAAAGGGTGAGCGCGTGCCTGAAGCTGAGTACCGCATGCCCCCCAAAAAAGCGCCGCAACCATCAGCCAATACCACAAAGGCCAAGGCTTCAAAAAATGACAGACGTCATACCCAACGCCCCGACTTTTTTTCTCCCCCACCAAGGCGAGTGCCTAGACCTAAACCAAAAGCGGACTATTACTTCTTTAAAGATGACTTTTTTGGAAACTTATTTCGCCAAAATCTGTCAAAGAGCTCACTGAAAAGACCTGTCTTCATCTTCGTTGTTGACAGCCCTTTTGAACAATTTAAGGAAAAACTTCCTAAGGTAACTGAGCAGTCGTCGCATGGTTTTTCCAAACCAGAAGTAGCAGAATCACACGTAAAATTTAGCAATCAAGACATTCAAAAGATGGAACGTTACATTGATGCTTTAATACTACTTATTGCAATGCGTGAGCTTGCTCACTTGACTGCGACTGAGCAACACTCATGCTCCCGGGGCCGAAGACCTTAAGAGCTATAACATTAAGTTTTAGCAACGGTTACCACCACCTCCCCTAACATCGTTTAACCTCTTGAATTAATTCATCAAGCTCACTGTCTGGCAACAGGTTTTTATTTTCATCCAGCCAGCCAAGTGTTTGCATCACCTTATGCGTTCGTTGTCCTGTTGACCAGAAACCTAGTTTTGTATGTTGACCTCTGGCGTGTTGGACCCACTGTGTGAGTGAGGCTTTATCAGTGTAGTCAACAGAGCTTCTCTTAAATAAATAGAGTGGATCAAATGCCTTTTCTCGAAGCCTAGCGTTTTGATGCTCTATGAAAAATTTCTCAAGAAGCTTTGAGCGTTTATACCCTAAATGTTCGATGGTCTCTTCATGCGTTTTCTTTCCTGCCTGCAAAGATGATACTAGATTTTCAAGCTTATCAATGTCCTCTAACAATGTTTGATTTGACCTTTGGTTAAAATTACTTGTGTGCTTAGAATATGCCAAGAAGCGAATCGAAAAATTAAGCAGTGCCACCAACTCATTTTGTGCTAGCCCATAACGCAGTCGGCGCTCACTCAAGGTTATAAAGTTCTCTATAACAAACTCTTCTGGATAATGAAGTGACTTGAACTCAGCACGGAGTGATTGATAAAGCGCCATCAAGGCTTGCTGCATTTCTTTTAATTCTGCCTCTTGTTGATCTATGTTAAGAGCGTCATTAAAAACGGTGGGATTGCCTGCTTGCTCTTTAGCAAGGTATCTTAAGATAAGTGGTGCCTGATTGTGCTGTTTTTTTGCTGTCACTTTCCCAGAAGAGGGTAAAAAAAAGTGTTTAAGACTGTTTGATAGGGCCCATTTGATTGAAAAAAGTCTATAATCGAGACCACTGTGCACACCATGCTCTTGTAAAAATTCTTCCATCTTAATGAGATTCTCACACCACTTTTCTAAGTCTTCGTATAAGAGTGGCGAATTTTCTTGACGATCTTTTAAAAAGAGCTGCTCTGAAAGGCTTGTCGTTTGCTCTTTTAAGTGCTCTGCTAAGACAAGAATTACTTCTTGCACTTTCTTTTCACTTAAGAACTCTTCTTGTTTTAATAGCCGTGCCAGTAAATTATTTTCAACCCTTTGGCAAAGCACTCGTCGCTGCTGGTATTTATTTGCATAAAAGCGTAACGGCTCGTGAATGTGGGTCGAAGGGCTCTCACTGCTATGCCTGAAACTTTTCTCAATACTCATCGTCTGCTCTGCTGCTTGCACGGCCATCATAATGCTAAGTTGGTAACGCGGCGGCAAGGAATCATATAAGGCTTTTTTGTCTAACTCTTCACAAAAATAACTGTTGATCGCTAAATTAAATTCAGCAAGTTTTCGTTCGGTCTCAAGACTGAGCGAACTTTGATGAAAAACCTCTCTTGCTCGCGCTAATAATTCCTTGATTGAATGCTCGCGCAATAAGAGCACCATCAATTCTGGCAAACCATTGACATTTTTTTGCAAGAATTCTTCCAGCTGGCTTTTTAAGCCTTCTGAGAGGTGAAAGTTTTCTGTGGTTAAAAAACATCTAAGCAACGCTTTTAGAACAGCGATAGGACCAGGGTTTGTTTCTTCGAATGTCTCATTTTTCATTAATCGCTCATAGGTGATAAACGATTTTTGGGGCTCAGTCAGTGAAAACCCACTTATAAATTTTGGGATGAACTTCCGTAGAAACAACCCTCGTTTCAGAGTCGCTTTTGAGAACATGGTGAGATTTTTTTTTGTGAGCTGACCACCGTCATCTTTGTGTTTTAACTTAAGACTAGAGATGAGTCTATTTCTGGCATCATTTAGTCCCGATTTTTCAACAATGGCTTGTCTCATTTGCCAAAGCATGCGATCCATGCCCGTTATTTTTTCTTCTAAAACGTCTAAATAGCACCGATGCTTACCACTAGCAAAGGCCATCCCATCGACCCAAATGAGAATGTCTTTTATCGAGTCCGCAAAAGGCACACAAGCCTCGTTTTCATAGAAGCATTCGTTGCTGAAATTTTCTAAGGTTTGTACGCCTTCTTCTAATCCAGGCCTCCCCTTAAAAGGAAATAATAAATTAAGTGTTTTTGATAAATTTGGAGACAGGCACTTTGTTTGTTGAAATGATTCTTTTAATTCTCTAAAGTGCTCCGAACTGACTCTTTTACCATTTTCATAAAGTGGTGAATCGATTAGCTCACGTATTTGATCTCTTAATTCAATAAAAAGAGGTGTCACTAGATAGTGTTCAAACCAACTATCATCATCGCTAAAGTCTCTTCTCATCTTCTGATAAAGCGCATGATCTTCTTTTGAAGACAGATCCTTTGTTTGTTCAATTGCTTGCTCTAGCCGAGAAAAACTCTCATCCCTATTAGTCTCAAAATAGACTCTTAACGCTTGCTCTGCCCGACTTAAGGCATCTTCTAAAAGTTGCGTATTTTGCTTTCGCCTTTTAATCATTGGCGCAATGAGGCAAAGTATGGCTTTATCCAGCTGATTTGATTGATGCGGATCACACAGAAGTCTCTCAAATTTATTAAATTGAGAAAGCACTTTCTGTCGTTCATCATTCTCTTTTGGCCAATGTCGTTGCCCTAAAAAGGAAAGGGCATCCAGCAGTCGCGCTTTCGCTGGCAAGTCTTCTGCAAACAATTGCACAATTCTTTCCTCTGCCGCCCCTAGCAATAAATGGCAAGCTGGCGCATATCCTTCATTAATGGCCTCTCGTAAACGCCTTGCTCCGATGGGTAAGCTCATGATTAAATCTTGGTACTGCTCTTGCACAGATGACAGCCACTTTTTTTCTTCCTCGGTGGGGAAGAATGGCTCGTTCTCAGTAATTTTCCGCCGAACCTTGTCCATTAATAGGCTTAGCCTATCCACGGCTTCCGTCTTGGTATTGGGGCGAATTAATTGTAATTTTGTTTGTATCAGACGACTGAGTGTTGCCAGGCTTTCATCCATGTTTTCACTCTGGTTGATGCATTCAGTCAAGCCTAATAATGATGTGTAAAGATCCTCTAATAGGGTCAAAGGCGTTGTAAAAAGAGTTAGGTCATCTTCAGAGTTTTCAAGTAGGTCAAGTAGCGCTTTTTGAATGACCTTCTTTTCAGAGCTCTCATCACACTGACGCCAGAGGACTTGAAACGTTTTAAGGCTAATGGCAAGGTATAAAATCCTGCCCACTTTCGACTTTTTTTGGTTTGTTAACTGTTCTATGCTTAGCTCGATTAAACTCATTACCTTTGTGAGCCAGGCACTTTTTTCCTCGCTCTCAGCAAAAAGAACCGCTAGTGCCTCAAAGATTAAGCGATTTTGCAAAAAAGCATGAGGTGCTTTGTTTAGCTCAAACAGAAAAAGCGCCAGCAAGAGTGCAGCCTTATACTGCTTGTTCTTTATAGTTATCCACTCTTTTTGTTCCTCTGGCACTCGTTCTTCTAGAAAAAACCAAAGCAGTGGTTGGAGGGAGTGTTTCTCTCTTTTAGAGGCCATCGAAGAACGCTCTGAACTTCGGATATTCGATGCTAAGGAAAGCTCACCGTAGAGCTCATCAAACATCTCATCATTTAGACCGTCTTTGCTAAGCACTTGCAGCAAGCGTCGGGTTGTTGCACACCCTCTAGCGCCACAGACTAGGGTGTTACCAGCCTGCAAATTCGCTTGCCTCAGCAAGTCACTTATGTCGTTTGCAATGCAATCTTCTGATTCTGCTTCAATGGCATAGACTCTGACTGCATGATGCGTTGACAGGTGCAATTGAAAGCTCTTTATACACCCATTCTTAAAAAGAGGCTCAGAAAAATAGCCAGTTGCATCGGCTCTATTAAAGGGCACTCGACCATCAAGGCTTGGATAATAGAGACGTTTAAAGTTATCAGCCATCTCTCCGACTAAAAACAGATTGCTAACCTTTGAATTTAATTTTTCATTCAAGCCGATGCAAGACAGCTCAGGTGAGAGCAGTGAGAGTGCCTCATTCTCAACCGGCAAAGAACCAGAAAGCGCTAAAAGGAGTGACGCGGATGGTCCTTTTTCTTGCCCACGCTGGAACAAAAATTCTTCAGGACTTAAGTCTTTAAACAGGTCCAAGAGCAACTGCTCAGACAGCAGGTACTTTAAGGCGTGTTCTGAAAACGGCCTCTTTTTCAGGCCTTGCTGCACACGCCGAAAGGAAAGAGAGTAGTAGAGCTGCTCTTCTTGTGGCAGGGTCTTTAAAATTTTCGGAATGGTAAGCTTCTCAAGTGATAAACGCACTCCTAGTTTGTCCGCCATCAATGGGTCGAACGAGCCATTGTGGTCAAAAAGCTTATATGAGGATGCCAGTGAAAAAGGCCAGCACCCCGTCTCAGGACAACGAAAAAGGTTGTGGTTAATGGCCGTTAAATCAAGATCTGAGACCGTGTCTTGGTTCTCTGTTTGAGTGAGAGCACCTCTTGCTTGTCTTTGAGATTCATGCTCTTGTATTAGCGCCCCTAACGCCTCTTTGAATTGGCTTAAACAAAAATCTTTCATTTACCCATCCTGCGCTAAAAATGAACCTTTGTATTCTAACCCAAGCTTAGGTAAAATTGCTGCTATTTTTATCACTTAAACGCAAGCTTCTCTTATGGATAAAATCTTAGTTACCAGCGCTCTTCCCTATGCTAATGGTCACCTGCATCTTGGCCACATGGTCGAGCACATTCAAGTCGACATCTGGGTGCGAGCACTAAAACTCTTTGGACATGATGCCACCTTAATTGGCGGCGATGACGCGCATGGCACACCCATCATGCTAAAAGCCGATGGTTTAAACATTAGCCCGAAAGAGCTTACTGAAACGATTCATAAATCTCATCTGGCTGATTTAAAAGACTTTCTAATTAATTACGACGAGTTTCATACTACCGATAGCCCAGAGAACAAAGAGCTTGCAGAGCTCATCTATTTGCGTTTAAAAGAGAACAACGACGTTGAGCGCCGCACCATCAAACAAGCCTTTGACCAAGAAAAACAAATGTTTTTACCCGATCGCTACGTCAAAGGCCAATGCCCAAAATGTCAGGCAGAAGAGCAATATGGCGACTCCTGTGAAAAATGTGGGGCAACTTACAGTCCGTCAGAACTCATTAACCCCCTTTCGGTGCTTTCGAACACCAAACCCATAGAAAAAGAGTCCGAGCACCTCTTTTTTAAGCTGCCAAATTACGAAGCCTTCTTAAAAGAGTGGACAAGCAACGGTGCTTTGCAGTCTGAAATTGGTAACAAACTCAGTGAATGGTTTGAAGCAGGCCTTCGTGATTGGGACATTTCTCGAGATGCCCCTTACTTTGGCTTTGAGATCCCAGGCGAAAAAGATAAATATTTCTATGTTTGGTTGGATGCTCCCATTGGCTATATGGCAAGTTTTAAAAAGTTTTGTCAGACGAACCCAGAGTATCAGTTTGACGATTATTGGAAGAAAGGTTCAAACCATAAACTCTACCATTTCATCGGCAAAGACATCATCTACTTCCACGCCCTCTTCTGGCCGGCCATGCTCGAAGGCTCAGGCTTTAAGACACCCGATGGGGTTTTCACCCATGGTTTCTTAACCCTAAATGGGCAGAAGATGTCTAAGTCTCGTGGCACGTTTGTCAACGCTCGAAGCTATTTAAATCATCTTCCTGCCGAAGCCCTTCGCTACTATTTTGCAGCAAAATTGACCTCTGGCATCGAAGATTTGGATTTAAACCTTGAAGACTTTAAAGCTAAAATTAACTCAGACTTGGTTGGCAAGGTGGTCAACATTGCCAGTCGTTGCAGTGGCTTTATCCATAAAAACTTTGAAGGACGTTTAAGTGATACGCTCCATCAAGCCTCACTGTTTGAAACCTTCTCTAAAGCGGCTGATGAGATAAAAGAGTGCTACCTACAACGAGAGTTTAGTCGCACTGTGCGTCTGATTATGGAATTAAGCGCACTTGCCAACCAATACATAAACGAACAAGCCCCTTGGAAGAAAATAAAAGAGGAAGGCTGCATTCTAGAAGTGCACCAAATCCTTACAACCGGCATTAACCTCTTTAGACTGCTTATTCTCTACTTAAAACCAATTTTGCCGGAACTCTGTGAAAAAGCTGAAAGCTTTTTAGAGTGTGAACCCATGAATTGGGAAGATGCGAAAACGCCTCTCCTTGCTAGTTGCATCGCCCCATATAAACCACTTTTTACCCGCTTAGAGTCAGGAGCCATAGACGCAATGTTAAACGATGAGCAAAACCAACCAGAAGAAAATAAAAATCCAAGCATGATTGACGCCTTTCCCTTAAAAGATGAAATTACCATCGATGACTTCATGAAGCTTGATTTGCGAATTGCCAAAATTGTTGAGGCAAAACCTGTGCCTGAAGCGGATAAACTCATCCAATTGCAGTTAGACATCGGCGGTGAGACCAAGCAAGTGTTTGCCGGCATTAAGGCACACTTTGAGCCTGAATCCCTGGTGGGCAAACATACAGTGATGGTGGCAAACCTAAAACCTCGTAAGATGCGCTTTGGCTTATCAGAAGGCATGGTGGTGCTTGCAGGCAATGGCAAGGATCTTTATTTAATCTCCCCAGAAGACGGCGCTTCTGCCGGCATGCCTGTTAAATAGCCGAGTGACTATGTCCATCGTTGACCAAATAGACCATGTGTTGCCGCAAACTCAATGTGAAGAATGTGGCTATAAAGGCTGTCGCCCTTATGCTAATGCGCTGGCTACAGGGGATGCTGAAATCAATCTTTGCCCCCCAGGTGGCACTGAAGGGCTCATTAAGCTTGCCAAATTACTAGGCAAGGACCATGCGCCTTTTTTGGCAGAGGTAGAAGCAAAGACTCGCGCACCGAGCCTTGCCAAAATCAATGAACAAGAGTGCATTGGTTGCACCAAGTGCATTCAGGCCTGTCCGGTCGATGCCATCTTAGGTGCCAATAAACAAATGCATTCGGTGATTGATTTTGAGTGCACCGGCTGTGGCCTGTGTGTTGAGCCTTGTCCAGTTGATTGCATAGAGCTTGTGCCGTTAGCAGAGCCTCTTTTTAATAAAGACACCGCAAGAGAGCGCTTTGAAAACCGTAATAAGCGTCTAGAGCGTCACGCTGCCCATAAAAAAGAAACCTATGAGCAAGAGAGTGCAACCAACTCCCTAGAGAACAAGCAAGCTTACATTCTCAAGGCCCTAGAGCGGGCAAAAGCCAGAGGAAATAATGAATAAGGACAAACGGGTTGAAATCTTTTCACGTCTTAAAGAGCTAAACCCAAACCCCACCACCGAACTCGAATATTCATCCAGTTTTGAATTATTGATTGCGGTTATTTTATCCGCTCAAGCAACCGATAAAGGGGTCAACATTGCAACGCGAAAACTCTTCCCCATCGCCAATACCCCAGAAGCCATTGCAGCCTTAGGCTTAGAAGGCCTAAAGGAGCACATTAAAACCATTGGGCTTTATAATGCCAAAGCAGAGAACATTATTAAAACCTGCACCCTTTTAGTCGAGCAACATGATTCAAGGGTGCCAGAGACTCGTGAGGCGCTAGAAGCACTACCTGGCGTAGGCCGAAAGACGGCCAATGTGATTTTAAACACCGCTTTTGGGCAACCGACCATGGCTGTTGATACCCACATTTTTCGCGTTAGCAATCGTACAGGCATTGCCCCTGGCAAAAATGTGCTGGAGGTTGAAAAACGGTTACTTCGTTTGGTGCCTAAAGAGTTTTTATTAGATGCGCACCACTGGCTTATTTTGCACGGGCGATACATCTGTGTGGCTCGACGCCCCAAATGTTTGAAATGCCCAATCTTAGATTTGTGTGAGTTCAAACAAAAAGAGTTAGATTAAGAGAAAAAATTATGTTTAATCAAGATAGAAATTCAATGCGGCAAGTGTTTTTTGATGCCTTTCGAAAGTCACAAGCGAATGAATCGCTAACACCTTTAGAAGAGCAATTGGCCTACATCATAAAGATGCACCCTGAGTATCACTTTATTTTTGCCAATCCTGAGAAATACCAAGAACAAGACTTCTTTGCAGAACTTGGTGACACCAACCCCTTTTTGCACATGAGCGCACACCTAGGCTTGCATGAGCAACTCGCAACCAACCGCCCGCAAGGCATACAAGAAATCTATAAAACGTTGATCCAAAAAGAGACGAAAACCCCACATGACATCGAGCATCAAATGATGGAAGTGTTGATGCAAGCACTCTGGCAAGCTCAACAAAGTGGCCAAATGCCAAAAGATGAGGATTACTTAAAACAATTAAAGGCACTGCAGTAAGGCGTTATTATCAGTCAGTCACAAGGACGACTTGTTCATTTATGCTACACCAAATGAATAAACTTAGCCTTTTTAGGGACGCTTAATGGCCGTTGAAATTAATACACTTCAACAACTGGCAAGCATGGACTTATCCATTGTGCCAACTGGCCATGGCTTGCCAATTACCCAGTACACCTCTGGGGATCTTCATGCAAACACCATGAAAATGGTATGGGAGCTTGTCTACCACGGCGTTTGCAGGATTGATCAAGCGTCTTATAGCGAACTCTATAACATTTATCAGGCTCGAAAATCCACAAATGACGTACTTAGCGCTGAAAAGGTAAAGCGATTTGCAAAGATTATCTCTAGTAACCTTGAGGTGATTAACCCTAAATGCTTGACCCGCTGCATTGGCGATCTGATGTGCGATCGAGGCCCAAATGACTTACTTACCTTAGAGCTATTAGAATGCCTGCAAGATAAAGGTGCTGACATTACCATAATTAGCTCAAATCATGACATAGAGTTTATCTTCGCCTTAGAAAACTATGAGCGAAATGGAAATAAGCTTCTTTGCTCGCTCAATATTACAACGCAGGCCACCTCGCTTGCCGGTCTTCAACAAAGTCTCGACGATGGGCTCATCAGCATTGATAAATTAAGAGAGAAATATTATAAGTGTTATTTACCCAGACTAAAAATAATTGATTACTCCTTAAGCAAAGAAAAGCCCCAAAACATTTCCATCTATTCTCACGCCCCAATCGATTTAGAGGTGATAGAGCAACTGGCGACAAAATTTGGTGTTAGTTATAAAGATAACTCCCCAGGTGAACTAGCCAAGACAATTGATGCTATTAATCAAAAGTATGTATCCTGTGTTCGTGCTGGAAAGTTTAGCCTAATTTACAATAACAACAAAGCAAACCACACTGTAGGAGTTGCTGTTCATAAGGACATGCTGACAAGTGACATTGCAAAATTCGCAATCGAATATGGCGTACCTTATAACACTAGTTATGAGGGTAAAACACTAAAAGAAGCAATAGAGAAGATTAATAGTGTGTATAAACGAGCCCGAAAAAACTTTGTGAATAAAGAGGACCCCATCGAATGTTGCATCTGGAACCGCTATGAAAATCTAAATGCAGGCTCTCATAAAACAGATGGTCTCAAGAAAGAATTCTGTTTGTCTACGGGCATACTTTAGGCGAGCTGACTAAAAACACACGAACAAACATCGCAAGAATTGATAATAGTTTAGGAAAAGCCATCCGTAACGAGGAGGGAATTTTCTGTCACGAACAAACGAGGGCCTACTCAAATGATCCGTATAAGGTACATGTCTCAAACCATGACTTACCAACAAGATATTATGAAGAAATCCCTCTAGATGAGTATTTAACATCGGATATTATTAGCAAACATAGGATGAATGAATGGCAGTACCTCAAAAATTCACTTCATCTGGATAATTACCTTAATTCAACGGCACTGATTAACACTCTGGAATCTGAATTAACTGAACAACAACGTCTTAATGAAAAAGGTTGTATAGAAAGCAAAATAACTGAACTAGAGAAGGAGATTAAAAAAACCAGACCTGTTTATGAAAAAAAAACCATCGAAACCATGTTAGGTATTCTAAAATACGGAAGCAAAGCCTTAGATAAAACGCTTGATGAACGCAAGGAAGAGATTGAAATTATAAAATCAAAAAGGAATGACATCAAAAAAGAGTTAGAGAGATTGTCAGAATTTTTATCAGATGTAGTAGAGAACTTTCACCGTTTAAAAAAATATGAGTGGAATAGCCCTCCACCTAGATGGACAACCAAGCTCAAGGTATTACTGGAAGAAAGTCAAATCATAACGGGTATTAACTCACTTGCACAAAGGAGGCTCAACAATGGAGAAGAACCTAATAAAATTATTTCAGCGCTTACCTTTAGCACTGAAAACAAATTATCATTAGCTGATTTTAAAACCTTGGTTAAAGAGGCGCCCGAGCTAAAACCTATCGCTGTCAAGGTCCTCTCCGCAAATGATCTTAAGTTTTATTGTTTAACTTACTTGATGTCTAAACAATATTTTTCGCCAGCGAAATCGGTTGTAAAGAAAACCATAGAAAATGGTGGCAATAGATCCTTAGGCACGGCTCTTACTTTTGAAGAAGTGCTGACAAAACTAACTCCAAATGAAAATACTAGCCCTGATAGATTGGGAAGTCTATTAGATGAATTTTTTAATGAGCATAATGTCTCTGAACTCATTAAGAAAGATATTTTAACTTCCATGACTGCACCAATGAAGAAGGATGAAAAGGTTCTAGCCGTTGAAGAATCGACAAGCTTGGAAAATACCACCCCCAAAGAAACGCTTAACGACACTTCAGAAGAACTAAAGAAGCTACAAATACACTATCTTGCAAAAGTAACTCAACTTAGAGAGATGAGCGGTTCATTAGAGGACGACATTTCAAAAACCACAACTAATACAGAACAAGGTCTAGCTATAATAAAGAAAGAAAAGGAGAAAATACAAGCACATAAATTAAGCTCCAACCCCAAAACACAAGAAGCAATAAAAAAACGGACTCTAGATTTAAAAAACATGGGGGACGTTTTAAAAATGCAACTTGAAAGCAGAAAGCATTTAAAGGAACGCAAAGAAGTCATTGTGAATGAAACATCTCGTTATCTGTCTCTGTGTGAGACCATTACAAAGCTTAGAGAGAACCCCAGCAAAGAAATTCCCCTACTCTATTCCAGTGAGATTATTAAAAATGAGCCTGAACTACTCGCTCTTATTGAAAAGATGAAAGCATTTGAAACCTCAAAAAAACCAGATAAAACCAGCTCATTTTCGGATGAAAAAGCGAGTACGCCACCTAATTGGGTGAACCAGATTAAAGAGTTATTAAGCAGAGGGACCGTGGTTACTCGCATTAATCGCCTTGGCCAGAATAGACTTGACAACGGAAACAATCCTAACGGTGTTATTTCAGCGCTTTCCTATAGCGCCACGACAAAAATGCCTTTAGCAGAGTTTAATAAAATGATTAAGCAAGCACCTGAACTTAAGTCGTTGGCCGTTAAGGTGCTAAGTAAAGAGCACTTAAAATGTAAATTTACAGACTATCTAATCAATGAAGAAAATGTCCTGGGTTGGGTCAGCAAAAATGTTCTGAGGTTACGAGCCTTAAACCAAGGCGATTATAACTTTGACTTTTTGCCGAACGATCTTGAGGCAAAGCACGGTTTTGAAACAGCAAACGTTGCAAGCTATATTGACAACTTTGCAAACCTCTATGGCGTAGTTAGTGATGAAGCAAAAGAAGCGTTTAAACAAATCTGTAATCGTTTCACCGTAACAACAGGTGTTTCAGTAACCGTACACTCTAAAGAGTTGATGCTAGAAGGGAGCCCTTCTCCTGTTGAGCTCGATACCATCAAAGTTGAACTTATGTCAGAAGAAAAATTTAATGATGAACTATCTATAATAAATACCACAAGAGTGTCAGAAATGCCTGACTGTATAAAAGCCGTATTATACGAAGCCCTTGATAATTTTAAAACGAGTTGCCCTTCTGAGCCAATCAAAGATGCTATTAGAAAAATTGAAGAAGAAGCAAGTGCAATAAACTTTATAGGACTGATTAAAGCTCTTATCTCTTGTGAGTTTTCTGATGATGATTTAAATTTTTATGAGGAATTTTGTCGTTGCCTAAAAAAGGTTGACCCCATAAACAGCCGTGAGTTTTCAATCATAACGCCCTATCATGACCAAATCCTGAAAAAGTTTGTTCGAACCACCTATACCCATCAATTTGATCCTATTCTTCCCGAAGAAAAAGTTACCGTCCTCGATAATATTTTAAACTCTGAATCGCGAGATGGTTCAGGTCGTCCCTTAGTAAGAGATAAGACCAATGACAATAAGCATGACACGAACCTTGAGCCAACTAACAAAGAGGCTATGAGCCATAACATTAAAACTTAAGGACGTTTTATTCATTTATGCCACACCAAGGGCCAAGAGTGTAAGCTGTAGAATTACTCTTTCTTCAAATAAAAAACAACGTAACAAGTGAAGACATAGAGAATAACCAATGACGCAATGGTCAGTTCAATTTTAGCAACAAGATCAAACAGGCCACCTATTTCTGAACCGAGTACCCTTTCACCCCAGTGACTAAACTTAAAGATGGCAATCGTGCTTTCCAAGCAGAACTAATACTTGCTAAGCCTAGCGCTATCCCCCTACGGACGATGGATATACCCCTAATTTTTAGAAGCTCTTTCCTTTTTGGCTTTTCTATTGGCAAACCAAGTCTCAAGCCAAACATAGAATGCCGGCACAAAAACCACTGCAAGACAGGTGGAGGCAAGCATTCCTGAACAAACGGCAAGGCCAATCGACTTTCTTGAACTGGCGCCTGCACCACTTGCAAATAACAAAGGCAACACCCCCATGATGAAAGCAAAAGAGGTCATCATAATCGGCCGGAATCGTACTTTTGCGGCGGTGACAGCGGCCTCTATAATGGACTTATCATGATAGAGCCGCTCTTCTCTGGCAACTTCAACAATTAAAATTGCGTTCTTAGCCGCCAGTGCGATTAATAAGAGGATCCCTATTTGGGTGTACATGTTATTGGCAAGACCAACTGCTGCCAAGGCAAGTACCGTACCAAACAAAGCAAGAGGAACCCCTAGCAAAACAGAGGCTGGCGTCAACCAGCTCTCATATTGTCCCGCCAGTATAAAGTAGACCAAAATCAGTGATAGTAAGAAAATGTAGTAACTTAAACTGCCTGCAATTTTTTCTTGATAAGCGGTACTGGTCCATTCATAAGACATACCAGATGGAAGAAGACTCTTGCTTAAGTTCTCAAAATAGGCAATGCCTTGGCCTGAGCTAAAGCCTTGGTTTGCAACGCCATTAATACTGCTTGCTGGATAAAGATTGTATAAGGTAATAATGGCAGGACTTGCTGTTGGGCTCTCACTGCTTAGAGTACCTAAAGGCACCATGCCGCCACTATTATTTTTAACGTAGTAATTTCGCACTTGATCCATCGACATACGGTAGGGAGCATCTGCTTGCACATAGACCTGAAACACATTACCAAACTTCGTAAAAAGATTGACGTAGGAAGAGCCTAAGTAGGACTGAATGGTATCAAACGCATCCCCTATTGGGACCCCTAAGGATTCAGCTTTAGTGCGATTGATGGGGTTAAAGAGATCAGGGACCTCCGATCTAAAACTGGTAATCGCCTGCCGAATGATGGGAGATTTTTGACTCTCTTCGACGATTTTCTGAGTCACTAAATCGAGTTTTTGATAATCTGTCGAACCTTCTTGCAACTGCAGCATCATCTGAAAACCACCTGACATGCCAAGCCCAGGTATTGGTGGTGGCACCACCACCATGACATTCGCATCCAAGTAGGGTTGAGCAATTTTATTAAGAGCCATGTACATGTGCAGTAAATCTTCTTTTTTACCCCGTTTACTCCATTCATCAAAGATTAAGTAAATGGCACCTGCACTGTTTAAATTGGCGTTGTTATCCATTAAAGAAATGCCAGAGATGGCCACGGCATCTTTTACTCCTGGCACTTTAGAGGCTTTCTCTCTTAACTCATTAATCACCGTATTCGTTCTTGCTGAGGATGCACCGTTGGGTAACATCACACTCAAAATAACGTAGCCTTGATCTTCTGTGGGAATAAAGCCAGTTGGTGTTTTAACTAAGCCCCAGATGGAAAGAATTATAATAACTAAGGCAAAGAGACAGGACTTACCACTGTGGCACACCAGCTTTTCAATGAACGCTGCATAACGCTGTTCAATGGGGTAATAAATCCGGTCAAACCAACGAAACAGTAGATTTTTAGGTTTGTCTTTTTCAACGGGTACCAGCCACTGCGCGCACTGGGTGGGCTTTAAGGTCATGGCATTAATTGCACTAATCAATGCCGTCACCGCAATCACTAAAGCAAATTGAGCATACATTTGCCCGGTTAAACCGGGCATGGAGCCTGCCGGTATGAACACGGCCATTAACACTAAGGTAATACCAATGATGGGGCTAGTGAGCTCTTTCATCGCTTGAATGGTGGCCGCTTTAGGGCTTAAGCCTTTTTCAATGTGATGCGTAGCTCCTTCGACAATCACAATGGCATCATCAATCACAATACCAATTGCCAACACCAAGGCAAACAAGGTTAGTATGTTAATGGTAAAACCCATCATGTAAATACCAACAAAGGCCCCAATGATGGTTACAGGTACGGTGGTCAAAGGCACAAGCAGTGCACGACTGCTTTGTAGAAAAAGCATGATGACAATGAGCACTAAAATCCCTGCTTCAAACAGCGTTTTATACACCTCATCAATCGACTCTTTGACAAAAATAGTCGTGTCAAAGGGAATGGCGTACTCGACTCCATCTGGAAATTTCTTGGACATTTCTTCAACCGTCTTTCGCACTTCGGCGGCCACCTGCAAGGCGTTCGCACCCGGCAATTGAAAGATGCCGATTGCTGCCGCAGGCTTTCCATTAAAGTCTGCTGACATGCCATAAACACTTGATCCTAACTCTACCCGTCCCACATCCTTAATTCGAATGATTTTAGCGCTGGTAGAGTCTGAATTATCACTTGATTTTGAACCGCCATTTTCAGGTTGCGAGGACGTTACCTTCCCATTGGCAACACTTTTAATAATGATGTTGCCAAACGCTTCTGTATCGGATAATTGCCCCGGCACGTTGACAGAGATTTGAAAAGCGTTCTTACCGGCTGAAGGTGGTGCGCCAATTTGCCCTGCCGAAACAGATTGGTTTTGTGAGCTAATCGCATTGGTCACATCACTCGGGGTTAAGCCAAAGGTTTGCATCTTATTAGGGTCAAGCCATATACGCATGGCGTAGGTGCCTGAGCCAAAAATTAGAACATTCCCCACCCCTGGCAAGCGAGACAATTCATCTTGCATGTAGAGCGTGGCGTAGTTATTTAAGAATAAGCCATCTTGCTTATTGTCTTTAGAGGTTAGAGTGACAAACTGCAGAATGTTTGTCGATTTTTGCTCAACGGTTACTCCTTGTGCTTGCACCGATTGCGGCAGCTGAGGGAGTGCTGCTTGTACTCTATTTTGCACTAAGACTTGTGCGTAGTTTAAGTCCGTCCCTATGGCAAAGGTCACAATCAATGAGTATTTTCCGGTATCGGTACTGGTTGATTGCATGTAGAGCATTTTCTCAGTGCCATTAACCTGCTTCTCAATTGGAATTGCCACATTTTCTATCATAGTCTTGGCATCCGCCCCTGGGTAAGTAGTACTCACTTCAATGGTCGGGGGGACAATTTCAGGGTATTGCGACACCGGCAGGACAAACATAAATATCCCACCTAACAACACAAACAAAATCGCAATCACATTTGATAGAACGGGACGCTCAATGAAAAATTTTGAAATCATAATGCTCTCTATGCCTGTAGGCGAACTTTTTTACCCGGAGTTACAAACTGACCGCCTTTGGTAATCACCTTATCTGAGGCGGACAGCCCTTCTTTGATTGATTGGCGATCTTCCTCACGGGGCCCTAACGTAACCCGCTTTATCTCAACTTCTTTTTGATCATTAACCACAAAAAGATAAGGACCGGTTTGATCATACTGAAGCGAAGACCAAGGAACTGTTAGTCGTGAAATCACTGGGTTAATTGGCACTCGAATGCGAACAAACAAGCCCGGTAGTAATTGTCTCTCTTCATTGGTCACCAAGGCTCTAAGTTGCATGGTGCCAGTTGATGCATCAACCCCAATGTTGACAAAATCGAGAGCACCTTCTAGTGGGTAGCCAATGTCATCTTGCAGACCAATGCCCACTTTTATCTTGGCGATGTTTTTAGGGTTAAAGCCATGCTTCTTGGCTTCTTTTCGCAAACGAAGCAAATCAAGTTCGTTCAAATTAAAATACACATAAAGCGGTGAAATTTGATCGATGGTTGCGATGGTCGTTGGCGAACCAGAACCCACGAGATTGCCAATATCGACCATATGTCGACCAATGCGACCGTCAAACGGCGCATAGACGTGGGTGTAGCTGTAATTAATTTTTGCTGTTTGAAGATTGGCCTCGGCTTTTAATACATTGGCCGCTGCCTCATTTTTTCGAGCCAACCACGATTCTAAATCACTTTGCGAGGTGGCATTTTGTCGAATCAAACGAACCTGCCTTTCATATTCAGAGGATGTGTATGCAAGGCTTGCTTTTTCAGCAGCAAGGGAGGCCTTTGCTTCATTTAAACTCTCTTCATAAGGTTGTGGCTCAATCACAAACAAAGGCTGCCCTTTTTTAACTTCTGAACCATCTTTAAACGTAAGCGTTTGTAGAAACCCCTCAACCCTGGCAACCAAATCAACTGAGTTCATTGCAACCACGTTGCCAGTAAGTTTAATGTACTCACCCATCATCTCTGCTTTCGGCAACTCCGTTACAACCAATGGCGCTTCTACTTTTGCCACTGAGGATGGATCTTGTTTTAAGTTGTGACTAAGAAGAAATCCCAAAAGCGCTCCAAGAACTAAGATCCCGACAAAACTTTTTACGTTGTCTAATTTCATGTTTATCACCAAGTTGGTAAGGTTTTTTCAAGTGATGACTCTTTTGCCAACGCTTGCGGTAAATGATTCTCTGGCTTTAACAGCCCACCCCAATTTGTTCTAGCAGCCATCTCTTCTTTAATTTGGGCGCTGATAACATCTTTATCCCCACGAAGCTGCCAACCGCCACCTAAAGCGCGGTAGAGAGAACAAAGCGCTAAATCAATGTCCCCCAATGTTTTGACCAAATCCGATTCCACACTTAACTGATTTCTTTGCGCATCGAGCACACTGGTGTAATCAGTTTCCCCATTTCGATAACGAACCACCGCCAAATGGGTGGCAGATTTTGCATCAACCACCGTCTGGCTTAAAATTCTGACTGTCTCTTTGGAGTAGCGATAGTTAGCAATGGCATTGGCAACTTCCTGCTGGGCTTGTAAGACAATGCTTTGATAGTTGAGTAGGGCTTGTTGGGTTAATGCGTCTTGCATGCGCACTTGGTTGGTAATTTGACCGTAGTTCAGTATTGGAAATAATATCGAGGGTCCTGCGGTGACTTGTCGTCCAGACCAGACAAATAAATTACTCACCGAATTCTCGCCAATGCTGTTGGAGGCAAAAGAAAACACACCATTTAAAGAAAAAGCCGGGTAGAGCTCGGCAACTGTTGCACCTTCTGTGGCAAGTTGAGCAATGGCACTTAAACGCGCTTCTGCCACATCCGGTCGTTGAGCTAAGACTTCTTTAGGGATCCCAATTTCAATTTGACTCGGTGCCCTAGGGATCCCTTTGCTTTGTTTCAATAGTGGGCTTACTTCATTGGGCACAATGGACAATAAGACGGCTAGATTATTTTTCTGCTCTTCTAGGGAGGCCATTTGAGAGGGCAGGGTAGCTTGGGTCTGACCCAACTGAGTCTTTGCTAACTCCACATCAAGTTTACTGGTCTGACCTAGACGAAATCGCTCTTCCGTGATTCTTGTGCTTTCTTCTTGAGAGCGAATGTTACGTTTGGTAACGCTAATTAAACCTTGATAGGTTCGAATATTGACATAAGTGCTGGCTATTTCTGAGATGAGTGAGGTGAGTGCTTGATCATAGCCTGCCATCGAGGCCAAGAAGTTTGCGTCATTGGCTTGAATGGCTCGACGATACTTGCCCCAGAAATCAATTTCCCAATTTGCAGAGAGGCCTGCAGTTGCTGTGTAGAACTTATTTGGCAAGATGCTATCAAGGGAAGAGCCACCTGTACGGTTGTAGGTGTAGTTGCTGGTGATTGCTTGTGTTTGCGGGTAGAGCTCTCCCACACTCATGGCAAGAGCTGCTCGTGAGTAGAGCACTTTAACTCCTGTGCCCTGCAGGCTTAAATTATTCTGGTAACCTTTTTCAATTAAAGCATTTAAGGTTTGATCATTGAAAATTTTCCACCAGTTTGCCGTTTTGTTTTGCGATTCTCGAATTGAGGCATTGGTTCTTTTAGAGGCATACTGCCAGTCTTTGGCAACGGCTAGTTTTGGTTCCTTATAATCGGGGCCAACCATAAAACAACCACTTAGCATTGTTGCCGATAAGGTCACTAAAGAAAAAAATCGAACACTCACGCCAAATATCCATATACTCGTATCAGGCCATCCTAGCATTATTGCGAACACATTAAAATATGGAATGTTGTCGTGTTAATCCTTAATAGTGCCTTCGATTAGAAGATAAGTGTCGTCTTTTAAGAAGCTTTTATGAGTTAATTCAATCTTAGGATGTTCTTTTAGAATTGCGAGCGTTTTTCGATCAAAGCGGGCACCATAGATTTTTTCAACCAAAGGCGCAATCATTTGCTGAAAGCGCTTTTTTTTAGGATTACTCGAATAAACCATCTCTAAAAGTTTAAAGCGCCCGCCAGGACGTAGTACCCGCACAAATTCATCAATTGCTTTAGGTTGCAGTTCATTGGGCATCACGCAGCATAAAAAAGTACTAACTAACCAATCAAAGGTATTCTCCTCTATTGCCACTAAATTACTGGCATCCATAGTTTCTAATTGAATTTGACATTTAGCACTTTTCGCTCGACGTGTTGCAATTTTTAACATCTCTGGACTCAGATCGATTGCTGTTAATTGAACGTTTTCATTGTAGTACTTAAGGTTTCGACCCGTCCCTACCCCCGCTTCTAGTACTGAACCAGAGATGTCTTCTAGTAGCTTTGGTCGCCACTGTTTATATTGACGTTCCCAAGGATAATCTAATAAATCATAAAACAAAGATGTTACCTTATACTTGTCTTGTAGAACTTGTGATTTAGGGTGAAGCATTCTAGCTCCTCTGCGTGGAAGTAGGGGGTTGGAGTAAATATTTAGTCCGACTTCGGATCACATATACTCAAGGTTTTGGGGGCATTGCATACATTTTTACACCATGATCGAGCTGACACTCGGCTTTATAGGGTGCGGCTACTTGTTCAAAGCTTTGTGGGGTTAATAGCGTGGTTTGTAAGTCAAAGCGATTATTACTGTTTAGAGTCATACGCGTGCTTTCATACATCGGTTTATCAATCCCAGCACTCGAGTGAGTGGTGAAGTGGAAGTTGGAAAACGCAACGGCCTTATTTTTTATCACCATCATGCTGCTAGGCTTTAAGCGAAGCACCAACTCTTCTGTCGGAGCTGTATCAGAGAGGCATTTATTAAGAAACATCACGACATTTATGTCTTCTCCGTGTTCAACAGCATGACTGACTTCATCAAAGTTTTTTAATGGCTTGGCATAACTTGCACTTGCTAAGGCCAACCCAAGCACCACTACATAGTTTTTAATCATCTTTGTATTCCCCAAATATTCCGAACTTTATCAATAATTAAAAAAATCACCAAGATTTATTACACCGGCTTCATTTTGTTTAGTCTCTTCTGGCTGTTTCTTAGGCTTTGCCACTTGAGGTAGCGCATTAAAAAACAGCATTTGTCCTGATGTTTTAAAATTGTTTTGTGTTTCTGTGACTCTTTGAACTTGCTCTTGTGCAATACCCCTTCCCTCTTGAGTGAGGTTACAAACGTAAGGGCAATGCACTTTTGCACTAAGGCATAAGGACGCCACTTGGCTAAGGTGACAACTCATTAAATTAGTACCAATAGGAATGCAAACTTCATCGACGTTTAAGCAGTCCTCATCTAAGGTGAGTACGTTACCCTCACCTTCCTCTGTAAGGGCCAACCCAACATATTCCCCCTTTTGATAAAGTGCGTCGCAAACAAGACCCGCTACTTGTCGACCTTCTCGCCCAATGGCAAGTAGTTTTATTGGATCTTTATTTAGTTTTTCTTGCGCTTTAATAGCTGTGATAAATTGCTCGACCTCATTCAGAGCCTTTTCTAACAGCCCTTCTGGTATCGATTCTAGCACTTCAATTTCTGATGATTTTTGATTTGTCACAAAAACCGGTCGAGCTAGATATCTAGCTGCCACAGTATAGGCAGGAAGATCAAGGTCATTGACAGACAAGAACTGCCACTTGTTTGTGTCTCTTATCTCAGCAAGAATTTCTTGAACTCTAAAGTTAAAAGCATGTGGGCTTGTAAAATAAGGCTTTGTTTTAATCTTGTCTGCAAACAAAGAGGCTAAAGAATGAATAGTTACTCGCTCCATTAATTCTGAAATGGTTTCTTTGAATTGATTAAAATTAGCATTAGGGAGGCTCATTTTTTTCTGAATATTTTTTTCAAACCAGGAAGAAACTATTGCTTCAACTTCCTCCTGACTCATGGAATAACGGCTCATGCTTTTAGAAATAAGATCTGCATAGCTACTAGCAAGCTCTCCCATTTCATTCGTATTACTAAAGTGAATATCGCCAGTACCAAGAAATAAAAACCGTGCCAAACACAATTGACGTTCCAACCAATCTAGAGGCAAATTGTTATGCACCACAATCACGGACAGGTTTCTAGCACCCTCTGCAATCAATTTTATGATTGCCTGGCACAGAGTACTGCCCGTTGCCGTTTCATCATCGGTAATTAAATACTTGTCTTTTGGACTAAAAGAAACATCACCTGCGTTTAGCGCGCTAATTAGCGGGTTCTCATCATGTGAACTTCTATTCTTTTCACCCAAAATTCGTTGCTTACAAAGTCTATCACCAAGAACTTTCTGAAGCTTAAGGGTTAATTCTTTGGTTCTTTTAGCCGCACCAGCATCAGGCGTTACCAACCGAAGTTGCGCCCCCTCTATAAGCTCATTATTATCCAGCCAAAAATTCGCTAATCGCTCAGCAATAACGCTAAGAGCCGGCACAGCTTGACCTCGAAGATGGTCATTAGTATAGGAGCCCGATAAAGTATGGACATCATGACATTCTGCTGTAACCACTTTTGATATTTTTGCCGCATTTATTAATTGGCCATTGTGCTGAACATAGGCGCCTGTACGACCGTTTATATTGTCTTCTGCCTTATCAGAGCGTGCGCCAAACTGGTAGGGATTTATTAAGTTTACTTCCGCTGCCCCTCGAAGGACCGCCTCATTAGCCAAAACCAACGCTTCATAAAAGTAATTGGTCGCACCGTTTGTCGCATAATCTCTAACCGCTTCTTCATTCTCAGGGTTTGGTCTCGTTGATTGAACGATGCTAACCCTCGCCCCACAAAGCTCAGCATCAGTCGTAATGCTTGCATTAATTCCGTGACCGATGACTTGATGCACACGAACGATTTCACCCTTTTGTCGTAGACTCTCAGCCATTTCTTCAGCAAGGGGCTTATTTACAGCGCCACAAATAAGAATTCTAGGCCTTACCTTTCTTTCAGGAACACTCAAAGGCTTCTCAGCGTCAATTAATGAAATCTCGTGAACACTCTCGCCGTCAAACCCTTTAACCATCTGTAAAAATGATTTAATTCTTTTTTGTCTCATCCTTGATTGAATTTGACTCTCAATGTTTGGGTTTTCTGTGCTGTTTTCTTGATAGGGATTAAGATACGCTCTTAAAGCCACCAGCTTTTCACGGCTCAAAGCCATTGATGTCTTAGAGGCTAATTCTACGTCCTCAAGTTTCCCTCTAAAGGTCTTATCATAGTAATAAGCCTTATTTGCCCCACTCGCCTTTAAAAGCTCAACCAATAGCCGATTAAAATCATTGGGGTGAAGCATTGGGTGTAAAATTTCTGGCAAGCTAATGCTTATTTCTCTCGCACCATGTTCATAGGCTGCCCGACAAAGTTGTAAGGCTTCTTGAATTAAAGTAGAGACAGAATAGTGTTCATGCTCTAAGCCACAATGAATATTGACGTTTTTCCCACTTAAGGTCACTTCCGGCGAAATAACTGAGAAAGGATCGCCAGTTTGAAAAATGATAAGCTCATTGCGCGATTTTTTTTCAGAAAGCTGCCAATTATCCAAAGGACAGCCTTGATTGTATAAATTGACTGCTCGGCTTTTAATTGGAGCTTCAGGCTGCTCATGAAAAATTCCTGCCTCTGAAAGCTCATCTTGCCGACTCTCTTTTTTTAACTCTAGCCACCGAGACAATTCAAGACTCTTTTCCTCTTCTGGATTGATTGATCCAACCATCTCTCTCTTTAAAGCCGACAAAAGCTCACAGAGGCCACTATATAAGAGCTCTTCTCTTGAGATCCCTGCAAAGCACTCTGCTTGATGCGGATCGTTTGAATGTTCTGCAAGTTTTAAACGAACAGAAGCTTCTCCCCAGGTTTCTGTATAGTTTCCAGCCTCATCCTTTTCCATTGCCTCAACCAATTCTCGAGGAATGTACGAGCAGTCTTTAGTCTGTTCATACAAAGTACCATTATGTTTTATAAGCAAATGCGCAAAATCGACATAATGTTCTGTTTCTGGGTTATAACGTATACCGTTTTCAATTGAGATGAGAAAATCCCCCCCCTCCTGCAAGCTTTCTTCTAAGGCCCTTAGCCTATTTAGCGCCCCCTTTGCGGTGTCATGATCGATGGGTTGTTTTGACACACCTGAATCAACCTCATGAGTGGTAAGCTCTATTTGCAAAGGCGAAAAAAGTCTGGTTAGAGCTTTTTGCGCAGCCCTTGCTTTTAGCTTGGAGCAGGATGCCAAGTGGACCTTAATTTTATCTATCATTGTTCACCTCATAAATAAAATAGAAACGATATCTGGTTCTAGCTCGAGAAACATCCCGTATTAACTACGGGGCTTTATGAAGGTAAGTGGCAATTTTTTTCATTTTGATTTAGGATTAGTCAACAAAGCATCAGATCGTCAAGATTTCTTATGATAACCCCGGATTCTAGCTTTGTGCTCAATGAGGGCAAGCTAATTGTTGATACAACCGAGCTCATTTTGCAAAAAAAAATTATAAATAGTTCACCAATTAGCGCTTTATTTGAGAACCCCTTTAGCGTTTATTTACTAGATTTAGAAGGCACTACTTTATTGATCAATGAGTTTGGGGCCGACGTCTGTGGCTTTGACTCCCCCAATCACTCCCTTGGTAAATCTCTACGAGACGTTTCAAAAGAAAAAACAGCACAAACACTCCTCGCAAACTGTCAAACTGTATTAGCCCAGAACCAGCTTCAGTTCTTTGATGAAACCAATGAGCGCAAAGACAATGTTTGTTTAGACTACCTCTCGATAAAACTTCCTTGGTTTGACGCAGAGAGGACGCTTTCAGGCTCTCTTGGCTTTTCAATTGTCCTCGGTAAAAATAATTTAAGCGCCTCTCTTAGCAGGCTAACCACCCTTGGACTACTCTCTCCTCCAACTAATTATGGCACGACCTCAATGGTACCTCCCCCCGCCCCCACCACGCCTTTAAGTCAACGTGAAAAAGAGTGTCTAGACTTCACTCTTAAAAATTTTACCGCCAAAGAAATTGCCAAAGAACTTGGCCTTTCTCACCGTACCATAGAAGAATACCTTAACAATCTTAAACGAAAATTTAAGGTTGCTAGCAAACATGAGCTGATTAAAAAGCTGGCCACATTACCCGTCTAAGAGTGCCTTCTGCTACCTCTTTTTCTTGTGGTCTTGGTGGCTGGTATTTTCTGTGAGCGCAGAGCGTCTCTACCTGTTCGATAAAGTAATTATCGCTAACACATGCCTCAAAGGTATCAACTGGTGCAATAAAGCCTTTGCGCGCAAGTAGCCTCTGAGTTGTTTTTTGATCAAACTGTTGATTCAGTTCTTTATCGTCTTGCAAATCGACTCTCAGAATTCTCTTATCGACATTGTCGTCAAAGAAGATGGTGTCGATGCTGGCATGCTCCTCATTAAAGGGGTAGGGTTTTCCACCTTCATAGGTTTCACCTGAATCATGCCAAAGATCAAAATTATCTTGCCAAGCTTGATGCTGAAATGGCTTTATGTGTTCAAGAAGCTGTGAGCGCGTTTTTAAGACTTTGCCAGAGGAAAGCTCTAACCCTTCTTCTGTAAATTTTGCATGCGCTAAATTGATAAGAGGGGTTCTTCTTGCAAGCTCTGCTTCAACCTCTTTAATATCCTCCCCAAATGTTCTAAAGACAATGGTATATCTAAAGTTCTGACGCTCAAGATACTGAAGTAAATTAATAAACGAATAAGGAATGTGCCCCTCTTTTAGGTTGTTCTTAATCTTTAAATACTGTGCCCGAATTTCATGGTAGCGAGGATGATCACATTCATTAAGAAAATCAATAAAGTCCTTATAAAGTCTGTGACGCTCTTTTTTGATGGCCGGCTGTCGTTTATTCCCTGGAACCTTATAAGTATCAATAAAGTTACGATAGCTCATTTTTATACGACTAATAGCAGCATCCCAGACATCCTCATAGTGTTCTGCCAAAAGCTTTGAAATAGCGAGCTCTTTATCCACCCCTTTTGCAGAATTGCCAATGTACATGGTGTCGTTGACATCAAAAAAGAGAACTAATTGCCTCTTATCACTCGCAGGATTTGGGGGCTGTCGCCTCTGCGCACGATTGGCAGAATTAAATAAGGTAAAGCCTAATCCTAAAACGGTGCCGGCTATCAATGAGGTTGGTTGATTAAATCCCATCTTAGAACAAGCATAGGTAACCAATCCTGCTGTGAATAACATTGAGGTCGCTAAGCGCACTGGCCGATTTAGAATTGTCTGTAAAAGAAAGCTACTGCTCATTATGTATCACCAAAGATCCGTTTTAGAGCCATAGTGCCGGAATACCCAGCATTGGTAAAGACTTTCAGAGAGCCGTTAGTTTCAAAGAGTCTATTTCCATGTTCGTAACGGATATGTTATTTTCTGAAGGTTAATTAATTATAAGGACATAACATGAAGAAACATTTAATCGCCGCCATGGGCATCGCTTGCGCATCGGTATGTTCAGCAGGAGGAGCTAATTACAACACACCTATGAATAACTTTTATGCGGGTATCGGACTTGGCGCTACCGCGGGCCAAGTCGATCTCTATGATGTTTCAAATGGCGCCATAACCGATGCCATTATGGGCCAAACAAAACCAAACGCTCAGATTTTTGCTGGTTATAAAAAAGAAATAAGTGATCCATTTTCACTTGCTATTGAAGCCTTCTACACCCAGTTTAGCTTCTATAATGGCAATGCTTATACTTTCAGTTACAACAATGGTACCCCAAACTCCTACATTGAGCTCACGACTGAAAATTACTATGGGGCAAAGCTGATGCCAACTGCCAAGCTAACAGACACAGCTGATGCTTTTATCAGTGTTGGTGTGGCCTGGAGTAAATATAAGTACTATACAAGCCCTGGCCTACGGGCATCCGGAGCGAACTCTTTGTATAGTAAAACACTCACAGGATTACTACTCGGTGCAGGCTCTGAGATTGCCGTTTCCCCGAAAGTGTCATTGCGAGGAGAGTACCAATTCGTTGAGTATGAAACTTGGAGAGAAGCGCCTCTAGCAAATGTTAATACTCAAGACAAAACAAAAACTAGTACCGTTATCGCCTCGATTGTTTATCGTTGTGCTTAACCCCTCCCTCTTACAAAATCTCAGAGGCTTGTTCCTTACAGTCAAGCCTCAGTATTGTAATTGGTGTGTTAGTTGGGTGAGCAGGGGCTTTTCTCTGCAGACTTTTCCAGTTCTGGGCAGGCTTCTTTAATTTCGGCTCGCATTTTTTCTAATGCGTTTGATAAAAAGGCTCTCTCATGCGAGTTACTATGTTGTGCAATGCCTTTTTCAAACACGTCAAGCATCCTGTTTGCATGAGTTGCAGCCTCATGCTTTTGCTCATCCCTGCAGTCCCCCTTACAGTCTTCTTTAAATTTAGAGAGTACATCGAGAATGTTTTCATGAAACTCGATGGCATCTTGCGAAATTCGCTTAAATATTCCTGATTGCTGAATGACTTTGTTGGCTGTTTCATTGAAGGTTTTAAACGCCTTTTCAAAACGGTGATGTCTTAATTTCGCTTGCCAAACAGGCCGGTGCTCACCGCGCGTTACTTCCTCGCCAATGGCTTTAATTTGCTCAGAGTTTAGCTCCTCTGTGTGACGATAATACGCATACAAAATGGCGCAAATTTCTTGGATTTTTTCCTGATCGCTTTGGGTGTTTTGGGGGGCAAGGTGGAAATCAATGACGCCACAGTCGGTGACTCGCACGCTGTTGGGGTGGAAAGCAGAGAGCATGGAGCGATAATAACGATTGTTGCGAATCGAGAGAGGGATCCAAGAGTTTTGCAGCGACCAAAACCCATCTAAACGATAGACATCGATGGGGACCTTGGCCTTTAGAGCAATCTTTGCAATGCCTTCATAAACTCGAAATGGCTCTTGTCCTATCAATGAGAAATTTCCCTGTGGGAATAGAACAATAAAGTCTTCGTCGTCTAGGGCTTCACTGGCGAGATCAATCACATCATTATTGGCTGAGCGAGTTTGCCGGTTGCCATCACTTGTTGCTTTCGCTTTAGCCTTAACAATGAGGGTGTTGAACATCTTTAGAAGGCGCCGTACCCCAGGAATGCCATTGAAGGCATCGGTGGCTAAGAACCTTGGCGCTTTGCCAGATAAAAGTGAGGCAAAGGCAATGGCTTCCCAACCGGTACGATGAGGGCCAAGAGCAGTAAGTCTTGCACCAGGCCGGCTCTCAATTTTGGGATTTTTCCATGACACATTCCAAACTTCCATGTTTAAGGTAAAAAAACCAGCAAGCAGTTTAGCGAAGGAACTTTCTAGTTCTAGTTTGTTTCTCTGATAAGAAAGCGCTAGCAAACTTGCAAGAGAGGTACTAAGCACGGTTGCGACTTGCAATAGGAACGTCGGGTTTAGAGTCGTCCCATCGTTGTCTTGCTCTGTTAATAACTGCCCAAAATTCTCATCAACTGCCATGCTACTCCCCCTCAACTCTCAAAAAAACCAACTGATTTATCGATCAATCTGTCTACTGAGGAGACTCTAACAATAAATTGTAAGCTAAGGAAGAGCTTTTCTAATACTACAAGGACATAAACTTAGTTGGGCTAATTGGCTGAGACAATTTTATTGGGCTTATGCGACCATCTCCTCGCCCTTGCAAACGCTCCTGGGCACGTTTAAACAAGGTGGGACTGCCTTGTCTTGTTGTAGTAGGCGGCTGTCTGCGAATCACTCTAGGGCTTTGCAGCAGGCAGTCACTGAGCTCCGTTTTTAAGGCTTGTAGTAATGCCTCATCTTGCCGAAGCTTAAGCGGCTCATTGTGGGCCTTGGGAAGCCCTTCCAAAACCTTGTTTAAATAATCACGGATGGGAGGTTGTTCATGTTCTGGCAGCTCCTTAAGGTTCTCTGCTAAGTGGTTAATGTCCTTTGTGATTCTATCGATCATTTGATAGAGCTTTAATTTAGCCTGCAAAAATTGCAGTGCTGAATGAACTGATTCTTCACGCTCTTGTAGACTAAAGTGAGTGTTGCTATCTCGTTTTGACGGTAATATTACGTCTTCAGCAAAGGCCGCATGCGCTCTTATCTCAACAAGTTGGCGGGAATAATCAACAATCTGTTGCAGGCCCAAATAGTAACTCTTAAGCCAATAACTTACGTCCATCTCATCAAAAGATACCTCACCCTGAAGCAGCTCTTTTAAGACTTCTTGCTCACCTTCTTCTACTGATTTAATGATTAATTGTAAGCCTTTTGATCTTACTTGATTATTTAGTAAGCTCAGCGCCTCATGTAATTTCGGAGAATACTCTTGATACACTGGAACAATGACGGATTTCCGCTTATCAAAACGCAAAAGCTTCTCTTGCTCCCCCTTACCCAAACCTTTTAGTGGGTGGTTTAGATCCATTAAGCTCTCTTCGTTGGCTTCAATTAGCCTCTCTAGATGTTGATCCAACTCAGGCAATAAATCTCTAAACAAGATCCTTGATGATGGCGCAGCTGACTCTGCTTGTCTTGCTCTAGGCTCTGAAAACTGCTGAGGCGTTCTAGAAAAATGCGCTAAATACTCTTCTGTTGTCGGCAAAAACTCACTCGGCAAAGGCTCACTTTGCTGCCAATCTCGTTGGTCTTTGAGCGCTCGGTTTATGGGAAGCATCGCTCCCAATCGTATCCTTAAGTTGTTTAAATGACGCTGAAAAATTTCTGCTGAAGGCTCGCTTAACCCATTCATTAAGCGCTCATTCTCAGATACAGCCAACAGATCATCCTCGGCTTTTGAATACAAGTACTGATTAAAAGAGCGACTCTCGCTTAGCAAGCAGTAAATTGACTCTTGCCGCAAACCAAGCTCTTCTTTTACGGCATGATTCAAGCTCTCATAGCGAAAGAGCATTGAGTGTAATAATTGCGTCTCCTCTTCATTTAATCCACTGTAGAGTTCTGAAATAGTCTGCATGTTTAGTGGAGAGAGACTACGCACAGCAAACGCTTCTGGTTTTTCTTCTAAATCAAATTGAAAATCGGGCTCATCGTCTAATTCCTGTGATGAGTCACTGTTCACAAGATCTATGTCTCGCGCGCCATCGATGATGGAAGGATCTTGTAGCGCTACGTATGCCTTTTCAAAGAGCTCAAGCTCTTGCTGCTTTTCAAGTTGCGCTTTTTGCAAGATGACATAGTTATCAACCCCTTTTTCAATCTGAAACACTTGAAAATCTGGGGTGTTATGACATAGCACACTTGCAGCAGTTAACTTATGAAGACACTGGACTAAGGCCTCGACGTTGAGATTCCAGGCATACAGCAGATAAGAGGCACTCTTACCCTCTATCTGATAAGACTGGATATACGGGCTATCTTGGGTAACGCT
This sequence comes from Legionellaceae bacterium, assembly GCA_030148065.1. GTDB lineage: Bacteria > Pseudomonadota > Gammaproteobacteria > Legionellales > Legionellaceae > JASBUC01. The sequence continues at coordinate 34,088 of JASBUC010000038.1, forward strand.
CGAGCTAAAGACTGGGTAGGTCGTAGGAAACTTCATAATCAACTCAACAAAAATTAAACTTGTTGTATTTTACACGAACACACCCGCGTGGTCAAAGTTTAAACACTTTTTGGCGATTTTTTCACATTTCCTTCACATTTCCTTCACATTTTCTTCACATCTATACCCATGAGACTCCAAAATACCAATTTTTATGATACTTAATTCCATCCCAGCGTCTTATCAAAAATGCGCCAGATCTATGGATATGACTTATTTTTGATAAGACGCTGGGATGAAATTAACCACACCTAAAAAATGCCGTTTCGAAGTATAATGGGTATACCTGCTATTGGCGGTACAAACGGACGTTCTTAATTGTGCTCAAGACCGGATGTGTGCTGCGTATTGGGTTAATGTCTAGACCACCACGGCGGGTATAGCGAGCATAAACGCTCAATCTACTTGGCTTAAGTACCGCTTGTAAATCGTTAAAGATCCGCTCAACGCATTGCTCATGAAACTCATTGTGGTTTCTAAATGACACCAAATAACGTAAAAGACTCTCAGGTTTTAATTGAGCTCCCTGGTAGCTAATTTGAATGCTGCCCCAGTCAGGCTGTCCGGTAACCAAACAATTTGATTTAAGTAAATCAGAGACAAAGACTTCTGAAACCATCTTGCTTTGATCGACCTCCAATAAGCTTTCACTAACGCTTGTGGCATCACAGGTCACATCAAGTTCATCCAAGTTTGTGCCCTCAAACTTTGCTATGCCCTCTGCTAGCAAGTCATCTTGTGAGAGCGCTCGAACCAAGACTTGCCCCCCTCCTACTGCCTCTGATAAGTCTTGTTCAATCAGAGAGAGCACCTGCTTGCGTGATTCAAACTTAGAGTTATTGAAGGAATTTAAATAAAGTTTAAGCGATTTGGACTCAATTAAATTTTCAGAGCATGCATCGATTAAAAAATCCAAAACAGCCACCACAGGCTTCCCTTTTTCATTGAGCCAAGAGACTTCGTAAGCCGTCCAAATATCCCAGCCCTGAAAAGGCAGCGCTGTAGAAGAAATGCCAATTTCCTCGCGCTTTCCTTGTCTTGCAATGGGAAAGAGCAGTGATTTATCGTATTGGTCAATATAGGCCGATTTCTTACCAAGTGGGGCATTTTCTAATTCTTTAACCATCTTTCAGACTCTCAAACAATCATCGCAAAATTCTATAAAATAAGCACAATGATTGCAAAAGAACATTGAAAAGCAGGAGCCTAACGTTTACATTGATGACTCTTATAACGGAGGAATGTCCCCAAGGAGTGAGCACCCCATGCCTTTTATCACCAGTTACCAGCCCCAAGATGTTTGCTTTAACCGTGGAGAGGGCCTATGGCTCTGGGATGACAAAGGCAAACAATACTTAGATGCTTTAAGCGGTATTGCTGTAACAGGTCTTGGGCACTGTCACCCAAAAGTGGTTGCAGCCCTTAAAGCTCAAGCCGAAACACTCTGGCATACCTCAAACGTCTATCGCATCACTCATCAAGAAGCCCTGTCTGAAAAGCTCTGTCAGTTAACCGGTATGCAACAATTGTTCATGGCAAACTCTGGTGCCGAGGCCAATGAGGCGGCAATTAAACTTGCTCGACTCTATGGCCATCAAAAAGGCATTGAGACGCCTTCTATTATCGTGATGGAACACGCGTTTCACGGCCGGACCATGGCAACCTTAACGGCCAGTGCAAACCGAAAAGGGCAAGCAGGCTTTGAGCCTTTAGTACCTGGCTTTGTTAGAGCTCCAATGAATGATATTGGGGCACTGGCAACCATTTCTGAGAACCGAGACGACGTGATTGCCGTGATGCTCGAACCCATTCAAGGCGAAGGCGGCATTCATTTAAGTGATCCCAACTATTTATCCGAGCTTCGCACGCTTTGTGACCAGCAAGGCTGGCTGTTAATCTTGGATGAAATTCAAACAGGCGTGGGTCGCACCGGAAGCCTCTATCAGTATCAGCAAAGTGGCATCACCCCAGATGTGTTAACCACCGCCAAAGGCCTAGGCAATGGTTTTCCAGTGGCCGCTTGCTTAATGAGTGGCCCCGCTTGCAACTTATTCCAGCCAGGCAATCACGGCTCAACCTTTGGCGGCAACCCTTTGGCCATGAAAGTCGCATTGACCACTTTAGACGTTATTGAAGAAGAAGGCTTAATTGACAACGCAAAAAAACAAGGAGCCTTTTTACAAGACTTACTGCGCGAGACATTTTCCTCTTACCAGGAAGTAACTGAGGTGCGTGGACAAGGGCTAATGATTGGCATTGAGCTTGACAGGCCTGCTCGTGCAGCCGTCAAACTAGGACTCGAGGAAGGCGTTTTATTCAACGTCACCGCTGAGAAAGTAATACGATTACTACCGCCTCTTATCATCAATCAAGATGAGTGCATAGAGCTTGCCAAACGCTTAGAAAAAACCCTTACACGTTTTTTCAATCATGCCAAGTAGAGCTGCTACAAACGAGACGATCACCTTTGAAAAATGGTGGCAACTCTATGAAGACTCTCTTGAACGCCTAAAGCCGCTTATTTCAGAGCGAGAGCAAACCAGCCTCAAGCTCTCTTATGAAATGATTGAGCTTGGCAAATCGTTAGAGTCTAATATTTTTAAAGGCCTGGAGATTAAAGCAGCCCTTGTACGTGCAGAATCACAACTTGGGCCACAGGTTTGTATTGGTAGTCAAACAAAATACCTGCCAGCAATCAATGATGCTGAGAGTTATTTATTTGCGCTGAATTACTATCTACACCTAACTCGGTTTCAGCAGGTTCACTCAAGCAGTCGCCTGGTACAACACGGCAACTTTATGGAGCCTGGCATTGAGGCGCTGAAGCCTGAATATTTAGCGCTTGCAGAACATTTAAAAAGCATGTTATTAAACTTTGAAAAGGATTTCGTTCACCTATTAACAAGGCACAAGAGGTTAAGCACAATGAGTGGTAATAACTTTTTCGAAAATGGATTAAGCCTGATTCAATCCCCAGACATCGCAACCCAGATTGCTAAGGTGCTACACCTAAAATGCAAACTGGCAGCTAACTATTTTGATACTCTAAACAATCAAGAGTTAAACGTATTGGTCGCCAGTCTCAACCAAGTAATGAGTGATACCCGACGCGATCTGCAAGAAATTGCGAATCTTCGCCTACTGATGGAGCAAAATGAGTTAGAAAACAAAGCAGTTTTAGACTATGTCCGACATCCCCAAGAGGAAAAAAATAAAAAAAGAGCCTTAGAGACCATTGAAAATGAAGACTTTCCCATTGACGCTTTGGAAGACTGGGCCATTGTGGTAAACAGCCTAAAAAAACGAAACCCTGCAACCAAAGCCGCCGTCAAACTGGTAAGGGGTGCAGGCCACCTCACCGAAGCAACACTTAATGCTTTTTCATACAACCAAGAAAGCACCAACCCTGTAGGGCTTGATAATGAGCAAGGCAATGCCAGTCTATCGGAAGAAGAAGGTGATGATAAGACGACACCTCTTCAAGCAAGCAACCTGCGAAAAAAAGCCCCCTCACTGGTCGATGCCAATTGTCCAAAGCCGCAAACAAAACTCTTAAGTGATCGCTGCATTAACCAGTGCAACATAAAAATCGCAGAAAAGGTTCTGCAGTGGCGACATCAATTTCCAAACATCGACAAAGAGCTCATTGTAAACAGCAAAGCCTCTGAATTAAAGCTGCTCTCTGACAAAGTACTTCTTTTGCAGCACATGATGAATGCACAATATGCCCTGGAGCGCTTCAAAGAAAAGCATAACCATGGCATCGTACGCTTCTCAAACTGGGGCGTTATTGGCTTACTCTCGAAGTGGCTTAGCAAAAGTTTCTTCCGCCCCCTAATGAATGACACCCTACTATTAATGTACGCAGCTGATGAAATCAACCAGCAGTTAACAGATGCCATCAACAACGTCAATCGCATCAGTGGTAGTCAACAGGATCTCACCGATCGCACCAATGAATGCCACCGCCTGATTTACTCATCTAAATTAAATGCCCATGACATCAAAGAGAGAAGCCTCTACTGTTTCTTTAAACCTGAGATTAATCAAGCACACCTTGATTTTAATCAAACACTCGAGGCCATTGGGCCTGCACCAGAAGGTTTTAGCGTCTTTACAGATGAGACGGGATCCTTATTAGACTCATCACCCAAAGAGAACCCCTTTAGAGTTCGAGAGTTAGGCGATGACTCTGACGAAGATGAGGAGGATGATGCATTCTCCCCTTGTTTTCAAAGCCCATACTAAAAAAACATAAAAGAAGGAGTTCAAGTAATGAAAGAAATTATTCTAACCATTGGTAGTACCGATCTTTTACAAAATGGTGGACGTATCAATCACATTGCAGCCCTAAAGTGGGAAGATGGGGCACCTGTTTACCAAGATGATAATGAGCAAGAGCACTACTTTGAGACAGTTATTAATCCAGGGGCGCCCGAAAACAGCAAACTAAGTAAATTCAACCGCCGCATTACTCCGGCTCTCATGCAGAAAGCCCCAAGCTTTTCTGAGGTGATGGATGACTTAAGGGGTTTTACCGAAGGCGCTGAGCGGATCATTGTCTTTAGTAATGGCTTTGCCACCCCCATGCTTCGTCGTGAATTTTCAAACCTTGCTGAAGAGGAGAAAGCTCGCTTTCCCTTCGATCTCTATAAATTTGTTCATCTGCAATCAGTCATACAAAGCAATGTTTCTCGCCATCAAGCCGAATTAGAAAATCAGAAAATGGAAACCTTTGCTAAATATTTTGCAGTCAATCATCCAATGAAAGCAATTAGACGATGCAGCGCAAGCTTGGATGTGTTGACTTTATCCGAGCTCTACTTAAGAGTACGCGAAGAAGAGTCAGATAAAATTAATGAACTGCTAGCCAATCAAGCTAAGAAAAAACGAAAAGCTGAGTCTATGACTGCTGGAGCAAACTTAGAAGCAAACACAGAAAACAGCACGGCTTCTAGCAGCAGCTCTTCTTCTCGAGTGGCTCGCTTTCAAGCTCCCACTACAGCGGCTGTAAATATGGCAGAGTTTGGTATGCTAACCGACCAGAGAAATCACCGAAAGAAAGCGCGTCGAGAAGATCCCACTGAGACCGCCACACATTCTTACGCGTTACGAAGCCGAGGAGGCCTATAAACCCGAAGTCAGACTCAATGTTTTCTCCAAGCCCCTACTTCCCACGCTTTATGCGCGGGATCCTGTTTATTTGGCTTCTTGGATGCCGCGCATAAAGCGTGGCACGTTGGCATAGATGGTTTTAGTAACTCATTTACTTCGACTTCGGATTCGCATATAAACCCTGAGGAATCGACTCATAATATGAACCCCGAACTAAATATGAGTCGATCACTCATACCTAGCTAAGGGTGTTGATTGACTCACCATCATGCTCCTTTGTCTTGCGAGCCTGGTCTTCTAGCACTAATGGTTGTGGTGCAATTCCCTTCTTGAAAAAGCGACCAAAGCCAAAATTAGAGCGTTGGCTTTCGATACTATTTAAATAGCTGTTGGCGGCAAGCGACCCTTGTGACAGCATCGTCTCACGCAACCCATCACGACAATCAAATCTCCCAATATCTAGAGTTTGGCGAGCTAAAAGCGCCTTTGTCGAAATAGAAGTAGCGCTGATGGTTGGTAAGCTTGGCGCCACTAACCAGGTCTTTGGAATAGTCAAATCCCAACAAGCATTTAAGTAACGACTAACGCTCGATTGAATGGTGGCTCCAAGATTAAATAAAAGTTTGGGCGCAGGTGGCATTAAGCCTGCAGGTTTAAAAATAAGCTCTTGACGAATAAATTCAGCATGCCCAGCTGACTCTAAGAGTTGGGCTTGCAGGCTTGTTTGATGTTCAGAGCTTAGCCGGTAGCCGCCCTTTTCCATCTGCTGCCACAACTTTAAATTAAGCTTGAACTCATTGGCTGTTTTGGCCGTGCAAGCTAGAAACGTTAAACTCACATATAGCTGCGCCTCATTTTCAAAAGACAACGGCGTGGCTGCCAGCGTTTTTTGTTGCTGACACAACAAAAATAAATTCAGTACTTTTTCAACCAGAGGCGAGCTCTCTCGTGCTATCAGGTATAGGCGCTCAGCAGAAATACTCTCTTTTAGCAAAGCCTGCTCTAGAAAGACTTTAATTAAAGGTAAGTTCATTAAGTCATACAAACGCTCTAAAATGTAGGCAGGACTTTCAAGCGCTCCAACGTCAGCCAAGACTTCAAGGCTCATAAGAAGTGCCGTTGGGTTCGGAGCTAACAATATGCTCTTAAACAACTGAGAGCTCTTAATCTTTTCACTTTCAACTAAGTTGAGGATATGAAGGCGAACACCTGCTCTGGTATCGTCTTGTATGCTCTCTAACACCTTGTTGGAAAGTAGTGTTAGGCGGTGTGCTTCTTTAAATAGCAATGGAAAAAGAGAGCTGCCATTTTTTTCTAATAAAATCTCAAGGTTGTTTGCATTTAACAAATTAGCCTCTTTTAGGATTTGTAACTGCTCGTATAAGCTTGTTAACTTATAACAGCGAAAGGCTTGCCACAGACTATCCTTAGTTAAGAGTCCATCCTCTGCAATCAAGACAAGGCTTTGTAAAAACACCGGCAAGGCGCTGACGCCACCTTCTTCTTCACTAATGTCATAGAAATCTTCTTGTAAACTATCGAGCTCCTCATCAGAGAACCAGCTCTCTGCCTTATAGGTTTGTAACAGTTGTTGAAGAGAATTCATGGAAAAACCACACAAATCGTATAAATTCGGCTCACACTATACTATATACCCGTGATACTTCAAAATGCCAATGTTCATGATCTCGTTATTGAACGTTAGATTCAGACCGTAAATCTGAATAAACTGCAAAACTTGTTAGTTTTATGTAAAAAAATAAACGTTGGGAGAAAAGATAGGTAATAATGATTTTGCGTTTTACCTCAGAAGCAAAATGCAAAAAACCAACCACACTTATGCGATATGCCAACCACACTTTACAATTCGCGCTGACTTATAGCTGCTTCAATTTTAAGTCAGCTGTGGATTGGCCGCATGCGAAAAGGCTTTAATTGCAAGCCCTCTCGTTCAGCGACTCCGAAAAAAATACCCTCTTCACCGTAGATTCGAATCTGTAAAACCTCAGGCTCTTTAGGCAAACTCACCGCATCCTCAGACTGTAACTGATGAGGCAAGCCGTGTTGCAGCCGCAAAATAGCCTCTAAATTAAGGGATAGTTTTGGTAACGGGGTGAGGGCTAAATCCATTGGCCGCAAAAAATCATCCGAAGCTTGTCCGCTGTCTAAGGCTGCCTCTAACGCTTCTAGGCTCATCATCGCCTCGCTCTCAAAAGGCTCACTGTAATGGCGATGAAGGGCTGTGACATGGGCGCCTATATTTAACATCCGACCAATGTCGTGTACTAGTGAGCGAATGTACGTCCCCTTACTGCAAAGCACCTTAAGGGTGAAATGAATACCATCAAAGCCCAGTCGCTCCATGGAGAAAATAGTGACGTCTCTTGGCGTTCGCTCAATTTCAATGCCGCGCCTTGCGTAATCATACAATGGCTTACCATCTTTTTTAAGCGCAGAATACATGGGGGGTACTTGAGAAATAGGACCACGAAACGTTTCTAGAACCTCGTCTAGCTCGTCCTGACTCACCCTAAAACCATCAACTTGTTTAATGGTTCGACCTTCGCTGTCCCCAGTCTCGGTCTCGATGCCAAGCCTGCCGGTAACTTGATAGCATTTGTTGGCATCTAATAAAAATTGGCTGTATTTGGTTGCTTGCCCAAAACAAATGGGCAGCATGCCTGTAGCCAGAGGATCAAGACTGCCAGTGTGACCAGCCTTATCCGCCTGAAAGAGTCTTTTCACTCGGCTGAGGGCTTGATTGGAAGACATGCCTTTTGGTTTATCGAGCAGAAATAAACCGTGAATGCTACGCCCTTTTCGTCGTCTCATTGTTAGTCGTCGAGATTAATGAGCCGTGTCGTCTATAGAGTCGTCCTCGCTTGCAGACTCATCATTACCACAAGCTTTATCAATCAAACTTTGTAGGTGAGAGCCTTGCTCAATGGAGGTATCAAACACAAACTTTAATTCAGGAATGATGCGAAGTTTGATTGAACGAGCAAGTACCGTGCGTAAATAGCTAGAGGCTTTATTTAATACGTCTAGCACTTCTTCTGGTGCACCTTGATGGCCAAAGAAGGTAATGTAGACTTTAGCAAAGGCTAAGTCTTTTGAGACACTCACAGCAGAGACTGTCACCAGTCTCGGTAAGCGTGGATCTTTTACTTCAGTTTGTATAATTTCAGAGAGACGTCTCTGAATCATCTGAGCCACTCTATCTGTACGTTTAAAATCAGAGGACATATTGTACCTATCGTATAACCTATATTCAGTTTCAACTACCGGAATCTGATTCATAAAATTAAACCATCTCTCGTTTGACTTCAATGGTTTCAAAGACCTCTATTTGGTCGCCCACCTTGACGTCGTTATAATTCTTAACTCCTATCCCACATTCATATCCATTTTTAACTTCTAAGGCATCGTCTTTGAAACGACGAAGCGACTCCAACGTTCCCTCGTAGATCACCACGTTATCACGCAAGACGCGGATAGGATTATTTCGTTTGACCACACCCTCAGTTACCATGCAACCTGCAATGGCACCAAGTTTGGGAGAACGGAACACATCACGAACATCTGCAATTCCAACAATCTGTTCTTTGAATTCAGGAGACAGCATGCCGTTTATCGCTTGCTTGACTTGATCGACTACGTCATAAATCACACTGTAGTAGTAGATGGAAACGTTTTCATTATCGGCAAGACGCTTAGCACCAGCATCTGCCCGAACATTAAAGCCAACTAAAATTGCGCTACTGGCAACGGCTAAGTTCACATCAGACTCGGTAATCCCACCAACCGCACTGGCAATCACAGACACTTTTACTTCATCTGTAGAGAGCTTAACCAGCGCATCGGAGATGGCTTCCACGGAGCCTTGCACATCGGCCTTAAGTACGATGTTGAGTTGCTTCTCATCAGAATTAGCAAGACTGTCAAAAACGCCTTCCAGAGAAGACTTCGATTTTCTAGCAAGTTTAACGTCGCGATATTTGCCTTGTCTAAAGAGTGCAACTTCACGTGCTTTACGCTCATCTTTTACCACAATGGCTTCATCCCCTGCCGAAGGCACTCCGGATAACCCAAGAATTTCAACAGGAATGGATGGGCCGGCTGAGTCGACTTTCTTACCGTCATCACCGACTAAGGCTTTTACACGGCCGTATTGTAAACCCGCTAAGACGATGTCACCGGTGTTCACTTGCCCACTTTGAACTAGAATGGACGCAACAGGACCTCGTCCTTTGTCTAAGCGACTCTCAATGACCACCCCTTTACCCGCACCTTCAGAAACTGCGCTTAACTCAAGCAGTTCTGCTTGTAATGAGATCGCATCCAATAAGTCATCGATGCCCAAACCAGACTTGGCTGAAATCGGCACAAACATGGTGTCGCCACCCCAATCTTCAGGAATGACTTCGTGGTTAGAAAGCTCTGTCTTAATTCGGTCGACATCTGCTTGCTCTTTATCCATTTTGTTAACCGCTACAATCATCGGCACCTGTGCTGCTTTAGCATGGGTAATGGCTTCGATGGTTTGTGGTTTAACGCCATCATCAGCGGCCACAATTAAGACCACAAGATCAGTGACATCCGCACCTCGAGCTCTCATCGCAGTAAAGGCTGCGTGTCCTGGAGTATCTAAAAAGGTAATTTCACCCTTATTCGTAGAAACGTGATAGGCGCCGATGTGCTGGGTTATACCACCAGCTTCGCCGGCGGCCACTTTGGTTCGTCGAATGTAATCAAGTAATGACGTTTTACCATGGTCAACGTGACCCATGATTGTTACAACGGGCGCTCTGCCACTTGATTGTAACTCCTCGTCTTTTTGTTCATGTAAGGACTCTTCAATCGCATCTTCTTTTAAGATGTGCGCTCGATGCCCCATTTCTTCAACCACAATCACCGCCGTTTCTTGATCGATGACCTGATTGATGGTGGCCATGGCTCCCATGCCCATCATCACTTTAATGACTTCCGCCGCCTTAACAGACATTTTCTTAGCCAGTTCAGCAACGGTTAGTGTCTCTGGAATGCCAACATCATGGATGACTGGTGCAGTGGGCTTTTCAAATTCATGTTGCAATGCTTGTTCCGCTTCAAGTTGACGAGCACTTTTCTCAGCCCCTTTCCCCTTGCGCTTTTTAGCTTTGTACTTAGTGCGACTGTAACTATCACTTGGGGTAACTGTAGTGTCTTTTTTCTTGGTAAGCGATTTATTTTTCTTGCGGCTCTGTTGCTTTTCACTGGGGACGTCTGGCACCGATTGCTGTGTCTCCGTTTGAGGCGCCGCTTTATCAGCCGTGCTCTCAACGCTCTCGTCACCATTGTCGTTGGCAACCTCTGTGTCTGTTGTTTGAGGTGCGGCGTCCGCTGCTTCAGCGCTGTCGGTATTAGATGAGGTTTCAGTCGTCAGGTCTTTTTTAGCCTCAGACTCTGGCTCGACAACAGCCTGCTCTTTTGCTTCGGCTTCTGCGGTAATGACTGTTTCTAGTTCTTGCTCTGGCTTACTATCTTCTTGTGGTCGCATCTTAGCAGCCAATTCACTCGCCGTTTCTTGAGCAACGCTGGAGGGCTTTTTCTCAACCACTGACTCAGTGGTTTCAACATTCGGTTTTTTAACGTAGGTGCGTTTTTTGCGAACTTCAACATTAACGGTTTTACCTTGTTGAGAACTACCACCTGCAGAAACTTTGCTAACACTCTTTCTCTTTAAGGTGATTCTCTCAGGCTTAGCTTTGCCAGTTGTACTGGTGCCACCTTTGAGGTGAGTGAGCAAAATCTTTTTTTGCTCCTCATTTACCGTTTCTGAATCACTGTCAAAAGACATCCCTGCCTCTTTTAATTGAGACATTAAGCGCTCAACGGGAATGCCTACCGCTTGTGCTAGCTGTTTGACTGTTACATCCGCCATCTATTAACCCCTCAAAAACGTCACTACCAAATCAATTGAATAAAAGCTTAGTAAAAAAATTATCTACAAAGCATAAACCGCTGCTCAAGACTACTAGTTAAACCAAGGCTCCCGAGCCGCCATAATTAAGGCGCCAGCTTTCTCACTGCTCATGCCGTCAATGCCTAATAAATCATCAACAGACTGCTCAGCTAAGTCTTCCATGGTCAGAATGTCAAGTTTTGCAAGCTCTTTGGCGATGTCATCTGTCATCCCCTCCATGGCTTTTAAGTCATCTGAAACTTCAACCGTATCACCGGATAAGGCCTTGGCAAGTAAAACATCATTGGCGCGCTGACGAAGTAGCTCAACAATCTCCTCATCAAAGCCTTCGATTTCTAAAAGCTCTTCTTCTGGCACATAAGCCACTTCTTCGATGGATGAGAAACCTGCTGCGACTAAAATTTCCGCAACTTCTTCATCGACTTCTAAGCCTTTGCAGAACAATTCAATAATGCTTTCAGACTCTGAGTTTGTCTTCTTATCAAAGTCCTCTTGCGACATGACATTAAGTGTCCAGCCTGTTAACTCTGTTGCTAATCGCACATTCTGCCCACTCTTACCAATGGCGAGTGATAAGCCTTCGGTTGCCACACCTAAATCCATGGTTTGAGAGTCTTCGTCCACCACAATTGAGTTAATTTCTGCAGGGGCCATGGAATTAATCACTAACTGCGCAGGATTGTCATCCCAAACAATAATATCCACTCGCTCACCAGCAAGTTCACTGGAAACCGCTTGCACTCGCGCACCGCGCATCCCGACACAAGCCCCCACTGGATCGATGCGGCCATCATTGGTCTTAACCGCAATCTTGGCACGATTGCCTGGATCTCTGGCAGCACCTCGAATCTCAATAACGTTCTCGCCAATTTCTGGCACTTCAATGCGAAAGAGCTCAACCAGCATACCGGTATGTGTTCGGCTTAAGAATAATTGTGCTCCGCGCGCCTGCTCACTCACTTCATAGAGGTAGGCTCGTACGCGATCACTCATGCGGAAAATCTCGCCTGGAAGAATTTGATTACGAGGCAAACACGCTTCTGCTTTGCCGCCTAAATCAATGATGATGTTATCACGTGTCACTTTCTTGACCACACCAGAAACCAGTTGGCCAACTTTGTCTTTGTATTGCTCTACAACCAATCGTCGCTCTGCTTCACGAACTTTCTGGAAGATAGCTTGCCTGGCAGTTTGTGCCGCAATTCGACCAAACTCGACAGAGGCCATGGGCTCTTCAATCATACCGCCTAAGTCAATGTCACTTTTTACTTTTTGGGCTTCTTCTAAAGTTAGTTGCCGGTCTGGAAACTCAATGTCTTCACGCTCTAAAACTTCCCATTGGCGGAAGGTTTCATAATCACCAGTCTTGGGATCGAGCGCCACTCGAACCCCAATGTCATCACTGGCCAATTTCTTGGTTGCGGACTCTAATGCATACTGTATTGCTTCAAACACCACCTCTTTTGAGACGCCTTTCTCATTAGACACCGCTTCTGCAACTAAAAGTAGTTCTTTACCCATACCAACACCCTCTAATAGACCAAATTCGCTTTTGCGAGGCGATTAAAATCTACGTGATAAGATTGCTCCTCAACAGAGATAGTCAATGCGCCCTCTGGAGAAACATCGGTTAACACACCAATCAATTTCTTTTTATTGTCCATTGCCTCAAACAATCGGACGTGAATCTTACTACCAATAAATTTTTTAAAATGCTCTATTGTAAACAGAGGCCTGTCCAGGCCTGGCGATGAAACCTCCAAAGTATATTGGTATGGAATCAACTCTTCAACGTCTAAAAAGTCGCTTAAGTTCTGACTAACGACTTCGCAGTCACTGATCCCAATGCCTTCATCTCTGTCAATGTAGACTCGAACGGTCTGGCTTGCTTGTGGACCAATTAATACACAGGCCCATAATTCATAGCCGAGCTGCTCGATTAACTCTCGAATGCTGTCTTCTAACTTTACTGATCTTGCCATACAAAAAAAGGGCTTATAGCCCCCCAAAAATTAAAAAAGCCCTCAAGGGGCTCGAAATACTAACTTTGGTAGCGGGGGCAGGATTTGAACCTACGACCTTCGGGTTATGAGCCCGACGAGCTACCAGACTGCTCCACCCCGCGACAATATAAATGGTGGAGGATGACGGGATCGAACCGCCGACCCCCTGCTTGTAAGGCAGGTGCTCTCCCAGCTGAGCTAATCCTCCA
>JASBUC010000039.1 GCA_030148065.1 Legionellaceae bacterium
GATAAACATTCTCCCCGCCTGTTCCACCTAAACTCGTGGTATTTGAGCCACCACGAGTATTAGCAGTAGAACTATTGGTGTCAAATTGAGAGTCATGTCCACCCCTGCTCGCAGGACTTTGGGCTGTTCCTGTCCTATTGGGATGAGTTCGTCGACCACCCAAATTAGTAACACCCTCTTCTCCAATTTGAGTTCTAGTCCAGAGGTTATCAACGCTCTGGCTGCTTATCTCACCAAAGAACTGCTGGTTTGTTGTTGAAATGTTCAATGTGTTATTGTTTAGTATCGTCGCTAACTGCTGAGACTGCTCATTTAAAGCCTTTGTTAACTCTCGATTAAATCGATGCTGACTACCCTCTTCGTTTAGATTAAAGTCATTAACCGCAGGGAGATTAGGGATTATGCTCTGAACTGCCGTCAAGCAAGTAACAACAATGAGCGCTAGCATCACCGCATATTCCACTGCGGTAGGGTACCCTCTAACTAGCTGACCATCTTGATATGCCGCTCGTATTTCACGCAGCCTTTCCCCAGCACCACCTCTCATGCCCATGTCCCGTGTAAGAAACGTGCGTTGTTGAAAAGTCAGTGCTTCCAAAGCCTTTAGATTATTCCTTAAGGCTAAAGGGAGCAAGTTTTGGCCAGGAGAGACGGCAAAAGAAACACTACTCATTAAGGCTGCAATAAAACATAAGGTCCATTTAAATGATTTCATGTCTAATTAGCTCCAGTTTGCCGTGAGTCCAAGACTTGCGATGTATTGTTTGTAGCTATACAAAGGGATGTTGGCGTTATCATCAAAATAATCATAGCGACCATAGAGGGTCACTGTTTTATTAATTTCGCGAAGCAATTGTAAGGTATAGCGGTTGGTGTTATCGCGGCGTTTATAACTAAAGTTATTGGCAAGGCTGTTTAAGTTGTCATACCGATAAGAGCCATAAGCATAAACGCCTTCAACGGTAAACTTTCTAATAAAAGGTTTTCTAAAGCCTAGAAAAAAATCATTGCCTTGAAAAGCGAAGTCTGAACCTTTGGTATTACTCCAATTGGCGGCATACCCAAAGCGAACCGTTAAGTCACTGTTTGGCGCACTCACGTAATCATTAATCGAGAGTAAATTAGTAAAGCCATCACGGTTAAAAACCGCGGTCGTTGGTGTAAAAAAATTAACATTGCTGTAGGCATAGACAAATTCAAAGGTGTTCCATCTATCTGCTTGATAATAAAGGGCGGGCTTGACCGTCGAAAAGCTCGAAAAGCGATTGTCGCCTAGCCAACTGTTATCACTAGAGATGTTTAGGGCAAAATTCGTCCGTGGGTTTATCATTCTTCGATACTCAAGCGCTACAAAAGGATTTTGCAGATTCATTTCGCTTAAGTTTTCATAAAAATCCCCTAAATATTGATAGAGAATGCGAAGACTGCTCTCATCGTCTTTCATAAGCCTGTAATGACCGAAGGCCAGCACTTCTGCAAACTGTGAGGCTTGCCGTGTAATATCCGTTGGGAGAGCAAAGTTATTGCCTAGTGCTATAACATTGCTGTTATAACCTCCCCCAAGGGAGGCACTAAACGCCCAAGGGGTGTCACCATCACGCTCTGAAATGGTCCCAAGTAACCGCAAGCCTCGTTTAAACCTCATCATGCTCGCTTGGCGCTTAGGGTCGCGTTCTGCTAGGGTGAAATAGCGCTCTGCTTCTTTTGTCTTGCCAAGCAAAGCATACGAGCGACCAATTAACTCATACGTTCTTGCCTCTCCGGGCTTTAATCGATCATAGTGTTTAAAATCTTTTATTGCGGCATAATAGCGGGCCTTTTTAAAGTTACTTATCCCATTATCAAAGATGGACTCTGCCGTTTGCTGAGCTCGACTATGGTTTAGAACAGGCAAACTGCTTTGAGAGGTTGCCAAAATAATTGGGGGAAAAACAAGCATTGCGCCCAATGCCAGCGCTTTTTTATGGTCCATCATAAGAATTGAATCAATAACAATTAACCCCCACCTTACGCTTAGGAATTAATTCTGTAAAGGTGAAAAAAAACAAAAAGACACTTTATTAAGGGGGCATAACGTTGCCGCCTTGTTTGCATCCATCCAACTCGCACCTACTCCCCTCTCAACCACTTCAAATAACGTTCACTCATAGCAAGCGCCCATTTAGGCTTATGAGCAAGCTTCCAGAGGCCTGCTGCACTCTTGTTGCCATCGGCAAGCGTTGGGTAGCTGTGGATGGTTTTTAAAATGGCATTAAGACCTAGTTTGTGGCGCATGGCAAGGACGTACTCTGCAATCATTTCACCGGCATTCTCACCAACGATGGTCACGCCTAAAATAGTATCCCGACCAGGCGGGGTTAATAGTTTAATAAAGCCTTTGGTCTCACCATCAGTAATGGCACGGTCTTGCTCGCATAAAGGGTAAGTAGTGACGGAGACTTCAATATTTTTTTCTTTTGCCTCTAGTTCATTTAATCCCACTCTTGCAACTTCTGGTGAGCTGTAGGTCACCCATGGCACCACCGAGTAATCAACCCTAAAGCGTCGAAACCTGCCAAAGAGCGCATTAACCGTTGCATACCAGGCTTGATGGGCGGCAACGTGGGTAAACTGATAAGGCCCCACCACATCACCGCAGGCATAAATATTTGGATAATTGGTTTGCAGAAAGTCATTAACCCCGATGGTTTTTTTAGGGCTTAGTTTTATATTTAGAGTATCACTAAAGCCTGTAACTCTTGCTTCTCGCCCAAGCGCAATTAAGACTTTATCAAATGACAGGACCACCTCTTGTCCCTGATGCTCACAAATAAGTATTTGCTGCTTGCCTTCACGGCGAAATTCTTTTGCTCGATGCTCTACGAGAACCTTAATCGATTCACTCACAAAGGTTTGCCGAATTAACTCTGAGACCTCAACATCTTCTCGCGCTAATAAACGCGGCTGCATTTCAACTTGGGTCACCTCACTGCCTAGCCTTGCAAAACATTGTGAGAGCTCTGTACCAATCGGCCCACCTCCTAAGACTAATAAGCGCTTTGGCAGCTCATCTAACTCCCAGAGAGTGTCTGAGGTTAGGTAGTCTATGCTTTCAAGGCCGACAATAGGCGGCAGCAGAGGCCTTGCGCCTGTTGCAATGATAATGTTACGAGTGGTGATTTTTTTCTCACCCACTTGCACTTCAAAAGGTGAGAGTATTTTAGCCTCGCCCTTAAGACAGGTAACACCAAGCGACTGATAGCGCTCGGGAGAATCATGCGGCTCAATTTTTTTAATAACCTCCTGCACCTTTGCCATCACGCTTTTAAAATCAACCGACAGTGTTGTTGCCGGCAAACCAAACTTATTGGCTGTTTTGGCACTCTGAATGGTTTTGGCAATTTTTATTAAGGCTTTCGATGGCACGCAGCCCGTGTTTAAGCAGTCGCCCCCCATCTTATCAGACTCAATCAAGGTGACTTTTGCTTTTACTAGGCTTGCAATGTATGAAGAGACTAGGCCTGCTGATCCTGCCCCTATCACCACCAAGTTTTGTGAAAATTGTTTTGGCCTTCGATAAGACTTTAACAGCGCTCGGTGTTTAATGGCGCTAATTGTTTTCTTAGCAATCAAAGGGAAAAAACCTAGTAGCGCAAATGAGAAAAGAAGTGCGGGTGAGAAAATTCCTGTAAGCGATTTTAGTGCTCCTAGCTGCAAGCCCGCATTGACATAAACGATGGTGCCAGGCAGCATGCCAAGTTGGCTGACCCAATAAAAAGTCCTAAGCGGAATTAAGGTAAGCCCCATTAGAATATTGATCATAAAAAAAGGAAAAATGGGCACGAGCCTAAGCGTAAACAAATAAAAAGCACCCTCTTCTTTAATTCCTTGATTAAACTTAGAAAGCTTTCCTGAAAACTTCTCTTGCACCGTCTCATTTAATAAATAACGGGCGACTAAAAAGGCAAGACTTGCACCAATGGTGGATGCAAAAGACACCAGCACCGTGCCCCCAAAAAGGCCAAACAAAGCACCTGCTAATAAGGTCATAATGGCAGCCCCCGGCAGAGAAAGCGCGGTGACCAGCACATAAATGATAAAAAAGAGTAAAGTGGTTTCAACAGGGTGCGTTTTATCAAACGCACTCAAGGTTTCAAGCTCTGCTTTAATACTCTCTAGCGAAAAATAGTGTTGTAAATTGAGTGCAAAAAAGAAAGCCACTGCCAGCAGTATCAACAAAAGCAGCACAAGTTTTTTTTTCATCTTTATTCCTTGTTCCTAACTTTTCACCCTCACTACTGCCCAACTGCTTTCAAGAGGTTCTTAGTGTAATTGTCTCTCGGCGCCTTAATTAAAGAAAGCGCCTCCCCTTCTTCGATGATTTTGCCAGCCTTCATCACCATTATTCGGTCGGCTAAATAACTAACCACCGACATGTCATGAGTAATGAATAAATAGCCCAGACGGTATTCAAGTTGCAGTTCTTTTAAGAGATTTAAAATTTGTGCCTGCACTGAGACATCCAAGGCACTGGTTGGCTCATCACAAATAATAAGTTTTGGTTGCATGGAAAGTGCTCTGGCAATGCAAAGCCTTTGCCTCTGCCCACCAGAGAATTGGTGGGGGTAACGATGCAGCGCTTTCTCACTAATGCCAACGTCTGATAAGAGCGTTTTGGCAAAGGCTTCTTGCTTTTTGGCAGGCTGTAAATGATGCAGCCGAACGCCCTCTAATAAGATGTCTTTTACCGTCATACGAGGGTTCATTGAGGAATACGGCGATTGAAAAATCATTTGCACCGTTTTAGAAAACGCTTTGGTGTTTTTTCTTTGATAGAAATCAACGCCTTGATAGTCAACTCGCCCAGAATGAGTTGGTAAGAGGCGAATGAGTGCTCGAGACAAGGTTGATTTGCCACAACCTGACTCACCTACCAACGCCAAGGTTTCACCTGGTTTGACTGTAAACGACACCTCTTCAACAGCTTTGACAACACCCACCTGTCGCTTTAATAAGCCTTTTCGAATCGGGTAATACACACAAAGCTTATCAACACTCAATAAAGGCGCGGCTTTGTCAGAATCACCCCTTTGTTGGAATGACTGGTAAGGCAGCGTGCTTTTGTCAAAAAGAGCCGGTGCTTTATCAAGGTGATGGCAACGAACCAAACGGTTCTCAAAAGCTTTCAGCTCTGGGGCTTGTAGGCATGCCTTATCTGCCAGCGGACAACGAGCGCGAAAGTGACAATCATCGCCTCGTGCGTCTAAGCTTGGCACAGTGCCCTCGATTAACTCAAGTGGTTCGCCTCGTTTAGAAAGAGAAGGCCGAGCTCTTAAAAGCTTCTGGCTGTAGGGATGCTTAGGCGATTTAAAGAAGTCTTCACTGCTTGCGACTTCCACCAATTGGCCCGCATACATCACCATCACTTCTTGGCTTAATCGTTTAACCACCGAGAGATCGTGCGAAATGAGCAAAATTGCCATGTTTAGCTCTTTCTGCAGAGACTTCAATAGGTTTAAAATTTGTGCTTCGACGGTGACATCCAAAGCGGTGGTTGGCTCATCGGCAATTAACACCTCGGGCCGCGAGGCAATGGCCATGGCAATCATCACCCGTTGCTTTTGACCACCTGAGAATTGGTGTGGGTAGTCTTTTAGACGCGCTTTGGGCTCGGGTATGCCGACTTTTTCAAGCAAAGCCACCATTTCTTTCGCTCTTTCTGCCTTGCTATTAAAGGCCCCGCTTTGTTTTAGAATTTCTTGTAATTGTTGCTCGATGGTCAACACTGGGTTAAGAGACGACATCGGATCTTGAAAGATAATCGAAATTTTTTTACCGCGAATGCCCTGCCAGGCTTCTTCAGAGTAATCAAACAAGGCTTTCTTGTTTAAATGAAGACGGCTCTCTTGATGCACATAAGCCCCATGCGGCAAAAGCTGCATAAGAGCATGGGCGGTCATTGACTTGCCACAACCAGACTCCCCAAGTAAGGCCTTGGTTTCACCAGGCTTTATCGAAAAAGACACATCCTCAATAACCGACAGACGGCTCTTCTCGTTAACAAAACTAACCCCCAGTGATTCTAAATCCAACAATGCCATCATCTCCTTATAAAGAACCATTCCATCATACAAGGTACAAGGTTCAAGTTACAAGGTGCTAGATAGCTAGATGCTAGATGCTAGATCCAAGTTACAGGTTAAAGCCACAGTAAATAGTAAATGGTAAATGGTTGACAGAGGCAAGGTGCATTCGCACCTTGTAACCATTCACCATTCACCATTCACCATTTACCATTTACCATTTACCATTAACTATCAACTATTAACTATTAACTATTAACTATTAACTATTAACTATTAACTATTAACTATTAACTATTGACTATGGCTATAGCCATTGACGGCTTCAATGCCTTAAAGCTGGCTTAAAAGAAGGATCTGACGTTTTTTGAGCCATGGTTTGCTTATTTGATGTTGTTTGTTCTGCCTCAGATGTCTCAGCTTGATTAGCAAAGATGCTATTTTTTACCATAGCCTCTATCTGATTGTTCTTTTGCTCTGATGGCGAAGCAGTATGCTCACTACTCTCCTCTTCATCGTCAGAAGGGATTGTATCAAAACTTAAGCGTTCTCGCTCATCTGGCCCAGCAGGCTTCTGCCTGTTGAGTTTGCCTAGAACCCCCCGAACAACACGTAATTCATAACGATACCAGTTTTCTTTATCATTTGTTTCTGCCGCTACTAAAGCACGGCCAATGCTGTCAACCATTGATTCACGCTGTGCCAGAGTCCTTAAAGCCTGGTGCTTATCATCTGATAACATGTCCAGTAATTTATTTGAAAAGTCTGTTTTATCCTCTTGTGATAAGTGAGAGTTATGCAGATAGTTACTAAACAGTTGGAGTTTCTCAATCAAAGAGTCAACGTCCTTTTTTGCTGCTAATAGCTCTGCGGATCTATTATCTGCTTTCTTACTTTCATTGTTCATAATGCAAGGCCATATATTAATAAATCATTCAATTTGTTTATTTTATTTAATATATGTTAACGTAATATTAGCACTTTGATGTTTTTATGATCTTTTTCAAGATCAAGAGTCGAGATACAAAAAAGTAAATGGTGAATGGTGAATGGTTACAAGGTGCGAATGCACC
>JASBUC010000064.1 GCA_030148065.1 Legionellaceae bacterium
TCACTGCAATGATGCAACCAACCATCATAATCCAGGGAGCACCTATAACCAAGGCAGTACTGAGTGCGCCTAAAAATCCTGAATTGCCAATTGAGAGCAACAGCGCAAAATTTGGCGCATACATAAAGGCCATGGCAAGTGTAAACCAGATGGTGGTATGAGTCAGTCGTACTAAGCCTTGCTTTTCCTGCTCCCAAGTTTCTCGTAGCAGTTCAAGTTCTTCGATTAAGGCCTTCTTTCTAAGTCGCAGGGCTTCAAGTTTTACTAACTCTTTCTTTTTGATGTCAGACTCTGTTTGAGTGTCTTGACGTTTTTGTTCAAGCTCAACGATTTCTCGATCGATTTTTTCAACGGCCAGCCGAATTTTTTGTGAGTCTTTTTCAAATTGGGCCCCACCTTCTGCGAGGCGGACTCTCACCATGGCTAAGTCAAACAACATTAAGCCAACATTGAGCAGCCCACCTATGGCACCAAACAATGGAGAGACGGCAGAAATGAACCAATAAAAAGAGACTAAATTTACGATCCCCCAGATGATGTCATTGCCAATCACGTATTTTCGCTGACCCCACTGCTGATTAAACTGGCCAAATTCGTCGAGCTCTCGATCTTTATCATTTTTAGCCCAGCGATAACATTGATAGGCCCGTTCGACCAAGGTCAAAGTGAGGGCGTTTAACAATTGCCACCAAAAGGCACTGAAAAAGGGTTGCGTATCGTTTAAGTTCTGTTGCTGGTTTTCTTGTCCATGTTGATAGAGAGCTTTTTCTTTCTCATTCATAAAGGCTGGAAAGCAGTGTTTTACAATGAGAGAAATATTGAGTGTGAGTCTCGTGAAATACATCATCCAACTTAAGTAGCCCAGCGCCTTTGTTGGATAATTAAGTCTGTTATCAAAGCGCTCCCAGTCAATGAAGGGCATCCACTCTCTAATTTCAGGAATGTAGATGATACTGTCTAGAAAACCGCCATTACCCAGAGCCCACAAAGAATACAATCGGAAAAAATTGGTTTCTGCCATGCAGTCGAGCGCATAGCGACAAGGGTTTATCTCATAGTCATCTAATGCTTCTTGGCCACCGGCTTCACCTTTTTTTCCTTTTAGGTAATTTAGCCAACGTTCATTTTTTGCAGCTGGATCTTTCTCTGGAAACCCCATTGAGACTCTGATGTTCTCAAAGTCAATGCTCTTTTCTTGCGATTCACATAAAAGGCTGTAGCGTGCGACCTCGAACAACAAACTATCAAGCTTTTGGTTGCCACCAGCGCGATTGCGAATTAGCTCATCATTAAAGGCCAGAATTTTTAAATCGATTAACTCCGCTAATTCTGCCTTATAGGCTTCCTTCTCAGCAGCCGAGAGATACGAAATTGCAACTGGGCATAAACGTCTTAAGCGATGTTCTTTACGGGTAATGGCAAGTGAATGATCGGTGGTTAAGCCGTCTAAAATGGCTCGATTGTTAGGATCTGACTTAAAGCTTTTTAAGTCCGCCTCGCTAAACTCAAAAGGGAGGCGCTTAGACTCTTTTCCCTTTTTGCTTAACGCTTGCTTGTTTGGGCTACTTTGGTGGCAAGCCGCCTTTTTGAAACGATCAACGTCAGTTACAATGCTGCTCTGATTAAAAAAGGAAAAAGCAGGCAGCAGATTTGGCTTATTTTGAACCAACTCCACCTCTTGATTGACTATATTTACCGCCACTGACCCAAAACCAAGCAAACTATCAAATAATTATCCATTTATACCATCAAAAGGCATTGATTAGCAAGAGATTTTGAGTTTATTTTGATCTGAACGAGCGTTTAAATACCGCCTTGTTTGACAGAAGTCATTTTGCTCTGTATTTTTGTAATACTTTTTATTTAGGAATTATTCATAATGGAGCAAAAAGCTGTCGTTCTTTTATCTGGTGGATTGGATTCGACCACCGTTTTGGCACAGGCCTTGTCACAAAATTATCATTGTGTGGCCTTAAGCTTTGATTATGGGCAACGCCATGACGCAGAGCTCAAGGCCGCAAAAAAAATAGCCCAGACCTTTGGGGTTCGGCATGAAGTTGTCAGTTTATCAATCGGACAGTTTGGTCAATCCGCTCTAACTGATGCCTCACTTGAGGTACCAGATTACACTGGCAGCAGCGACATTCCAATTACCTATGTACCGGCAAGAAACACCGTTTTCTTATCTATTGCTCTGTCTTTAGCGGAAAGCCTAGCGGCAAATGCTATCTTCATAGGGGTTAGCGCCATTGATTATTCTCATTACCCAGACTGCCGGCCTGAATTTATTGAGGCGTTTAACGCTTTAATCTGTAAAGCCACCAAACAAACGGCTGAAGGCGGCACCATAGAAATAAAAGCTCCTTTAATCAAGCTTAGCAAAGCAGAAACCGTACAACTTGGTCATGAGTTAGGGGTCGACTACAGCCACACCGTCTCTTGCTACCAATTAACTCAAGATGGCAAAGCCTGCGGCAAGTGCGACAGTTGCACCCTTCGAAAAAAAGGCTTTCTTGAGGCAAATCTTGCAGATCCAACCATTTACGTCTAAGACATAGAGTAACTCATCAATTTGGGAACGGCGCTCTCACATTGATGAGCTTGACGCTTATAACCATGGAAAAGGATGACCATGTTTAGCATAAAAAGCCAAAAAGAATTGTCCCGAACCATTCACATGCAGATGTTTAATCGTAGTCTGTTCTTTAAAAGCAATGTGTGTGTATTACCAACAGACTTAGGTGAAATCGCCTGCGTGGATCGCTTCACTCGTAATTTCAATCAAAGCTTATTATCTGTTGGCTCTAGCCCCAAGCGCGAAAATATTTTACTAAGCCCTTATAGCCCAACGGTGATGGCGCATTATCAAACCTTTAAAGAGACTCTCTCGCCCTGCAAAAACAAAGCCTTAACCACTCGCAGTATTTTAAAAATGCTTTGCCTCTACAGCGCCAACCTGTTTGCAAGCAGAGACGTCAATGACTTCATCCAGCAGCGAATTAACCACCCCACCTGCCCGCAAAAACTGATTACCTTAAATGCTTTTATGACCCTTCAAAAAGGGGTCTGTCGTCACAGCGCGCTATTAAACGCTTGTTTTTTATCAAAATTAATCGAAGATGGCCTGATTGAGGGCACCATCATTCACCATCGACAATCCTTTCCTCAAAAGAACTCATCTCACACCTGGGTGTTGTTTTTAAGTGATGATGGCCGTCTATATTCGCTGGATTCCTCTTATCGAAAGCTGTTGGTGGTTTCAACCATCCCAGATCTTGAAATGCTGGACTTACTCTACAAAGATGACTCTGTGAGTCGCACCATCGAACGTCGCTTACGGCAATTGGAGCTGATAAAGGGGCAACGTTTTATCGCAGAAGCCCCACCATTAACAGCTCAACCGCTTAAGAATTCTAACGCTTTTGCTGATCAAACGCCTTGTGTGATTTTTAAATAGTGATGGTCATACCATCCATACCCCAACCAGTTCATGATGCGACGCTTTGACCTAATCAGAGCTTAAGACTAAAGTCACCATGCTTGAGCACTTGCTAAAGTAGCCAAACTCTTGATGGCAGCCCTTTAGGCCAACAACTCTAAGACTTTTTGATATTGGCAAGGTTTGTTCAGATCACTACTCATTTCTGCGTATTGAATGGTTTTTTGCTCATCAATGATAAAAAAAGCTCGGGCTAATAGACCGGTTAGTGGCCCGCTAGAGATTAACACACCATAGTCTGCGCCAAATTGATGGTCACGAAAATCAGAAAGAAGCTGTACTGATGAAAAAAAATCCGATCCCTTTTGTCGCTGTAAAGCATAGGGGAGATCCATCGACACACAAATAAAAGCGGCGTCATCGGCCTGCAATGTTTGATTCATTTCAAACATTTTCTTGACCGAGGCAAAGCATAAACCCGTATCAATGCTTGGAAAAACATTGATCACTACTTTTTTGCCATCATAGTCACTCAAACCAACAGGCATCATATCGTACTGGGTTAAGATAAACTCTGGCGCTGGTGTACCAATTGTTGGCAACTGGCCATAAGTCTCCATCTCTAAATTGCTTAAATGAATTTTAGCCATCTGTGCCTTTTCTCATCTAATTGATAATAGATAATTGTAGACTATAAAGTGAAAATTCAAGATTTGGCATGGTCGTGAAGGTTTTTTGATAATGGTACTTCTGCCAAATTTTAGAAAACCTTGGATCTTTCTTCATCATTTCAAAATACACTTCCCCCACATTCAGATAGTTCTTAGACCGGTTATGGCTGACTAAAACGAGTTGTGGCTTGTCTTTTTCAAAGTCTTCCAGGATTGCTTTTTTGATTTTATCTACAAAAGAACTTTCCTTTATATGCCCATTCTCTAGGTAATAAGGGCTCATCCATAGGGAAGCAAAACGCGAATTCGAATGAAGGTGAGCATAATAAGTAAGATAGCTTCCAATCAAGGTTTCACTAAAGACAAAATAGCTGCTGCCATCAGAAATGCGTGTAAGCTCTTTTGTCATGCTTAGCAACTTACACTGTGAATTGTTTAGGCATTGCAGCTGATTATTAATCCGTGTTGCGATTGGTTGATAGAGCATGCAAACAAGGGTGATGGCAAAAAAAAGTCCAATCAACCGTTTGGTGTTCTTATCTGCTGCGTACTTTTCAAGAATGGCTTGATACAAGATGCCAAAAGCAATTACTGAGCAGATTAAGGCTGGAATTTCTTGATAAGGCCAGCCTTTTTTTTGAAGACAAAAAGAGAGCAAAAAACCCAAATTTGCCAAGATAAAAATACGCGCTGAACCTTTGTACTTATCTTCCTGACGAATAAGAAAATAGAGAAAGAGTAACAGGAAAAAAAATAGACTTGCCTGGCTCAATAAAAGATGAGACCAACTGGTTGTCATTAATGGTGCATAAGCAGACAGGGCTATTGGAAAGACTATCAGCACATAGTCTTGGTGAAAGAGTACAACAATCAATAAATAAATAAGACAGGTTAAAACCCCGGTGATTAAATCAGCCCGTAAGAGTGCTGAGCCCATTTTTTGATGCCTCAGCCAATAGAGTTCGAGCAAAATAGGAGCAAAAAAATAATAAGGTGGCTTTAAACAAATTCCAAGTGCTGCAAAAAAACCAACCAAAGCCTTTGGCTTCCAATTCAAGCTCTCTCTCTCTTGCTGCCTTACTAAAAAAAGAAACAAATAAGGCAAGAACAACAGCATTAATAGATGGCTCTTCTGAGAAAAATTAATAAACGGCACCACCGCTAACGCAATAATTAAAAAAATAATGAGGCTTTTTCTTTGTGGATCAGTTTTCGTAAACGCTGCCTCAATCAAGCGACAGGACGAGGCAAAGCAGGCAATGGACAGCGAAAAAATTACCCCATACCAAGTAAAAATGGGATTTAATTTGAACGTTTTTGCCAACAAGAACGAAAGGCTGTGGAAATAAAAGAGTAAGGGTGGGTTGTTCTCAAAAAAATCTTTGTGATAACTGCCACCTTCTAGCATTCGCCTTGCAATGTCCTGACCAAGAACAATGTCATGATCAACAATGGCAACTCTCAGATAGAGCGCTTGTATGACCAACAAAAAAAGAAAGGCAAACCAAGCCCAAACTCTTTTAGAATGACTTGAGTAACAAGTTCTATTAAGCAACACGGTATTAGGATACATCGACTGCTACACAGCGTTCAAAGTGACCAATGTCTTTTGCATCTTGATGAAACATGGCAACCGTTTTCTGACTTAAGGTTTCTAAGTCCATCCCAACCAAGGGGAGTTTTTTTATGATGGCGTCATTTAAAGTGATAATGTCTGCCCCACACGCTTCTGCTTGAAAAATATTATACACTTCCCGCACACTTGCCCATAAAGATAAGACCTGCGGCATGCAAACCGTTAACATCTTAATTTTCTTAAACAAGGCTTGTGGGCAGCGACCAGTATCACTGATTCGACCGGCGAACACCGAAAGGTAGGCTTTTGACTCGGCCCGAAAGCATGAAATCGCGCGCTCTGCCTGTGTTTCATTCATAATCGCTGTGACATTGACCTGCACGCCCTCAGCCACTAATGTCTTGATAACTGGCTCAAGCGGCTCGCCTCTGGCATTAATAATTGGCACCTTTACATAAATGTGTGGCGACCAAGATTGAATTGTTAGCGCTTGCTCGATAATCTCTTTAGGCTCATCACTGGTGGTCCCAAAAGAAACAGGGAGATGGCCCGAGCGTTTTAAGAGCAACTTCGCAAAGTCGGCATAACAGGTCGCGCCGGCTTGTTTAAGCAGGCTTGGGTTTGTGGTTATACCACTGAAGAAAGGGTTGGTTAAATAATGATTGAGCGCTTTTAGATCACCAGAGTCTGCAAAGAACTTTAAATGAAAGTCTTTAAACTGCGTCTTAAACTCATCACTGTTTGTATTACTCATGCCCTGTGTCTTATTCATTGGTAACGATTTATTGTTGTATTCGACTAGCCTATAGTGTTTCCCTTCTTTTTTAAAGCTCTCTGCTACATTGCTCATCTATTTGAGCCCAGGTACTCTTTTGCCTTTGCAATCGAGGGTCGCTGACCAAAGCATGCCAAATAAGTCCTTGCATGGCTTCACTAATCGGCGTGATTAAATTCTTGTCTACAATTGGCACCAGTATGGGAACATCCACATGACTGGCGGCATAGCCTGTGTCCTTACCGAGGATAGCAATACTTTGAGCGCTGTGCTTTTTAGCATAATCAATGGCCTTAATCAGGTTAACACTGAGTTTATTTTTAAGACACCCACCGCCGACTGATAAGATGAGTATGGCATCTTGGCTGGTAAGTCGAGAGCATTCTAAATAGCGCTGGAAAATAAAGTCAAACCCTTCATCATTGCTAATTGCGGTTAATTCACTGACGTTGTCACTAGGACAATAAGCTTCGATGTTACAGAGTTTGCGAAAATCATTAACCGCATGAGAGGCATTCGCAGCAGAGCCACCAACGCCTAGCACGAATAAGCGCCCCCCCGTCTCTTGCACTGTTTTCAAAATCAAAATTGCTTGTTCAACTCGCACACAATCAAGATGTGAAAGCGCTTCATGACATTCCTTTATGTAATGCTTAATAAACATCCCGATCTCCCATATATTCCTCAAATCGCTTAATGCCAGCAAAAGAGCCTACTTCGTAAAATGGCTGAAAGACTTCAAAGCCTGCAAGTTGATTCTCTTTAGACAGCTGATTAAAAAAATCAGATAAATCCGGGTGCAAGCATTTTTCAAAGAGTGCCTTTTGAAAAATGGAAAGCCCATAGTCTATGTGAGTCATCAATGAGGTAGGATTTTTCTTATCATAAGCACACAGCTCACCATCTTGATAGAGGACGTTGCTCACATCATGTTGATTGCCGTTTTCATACACACTCATCATGGCAGGCTTCTGCTGAGCCAAATACTCTCTCTTCATTGTTTCAAAGTCACAAAATAAATAAGAGTCGCCATAGAGCACAAAAAAGACCTCTGTTAGCACGCTTAAGGCCTCTTTAATCGCCCCGGCTGTGCCGGTCGGCGTAGACTCAACTCTGGTCTCAATGCTTAATCCTTCAAGCTCATAGTTTTCTAAAAAGGCTAAAATTTTGTCTGCTTGATGCCCCAACGCAAGCACCACTTTCCTTACCCCACTTCTGTGCAAATGTTCCAATTGGTGTTGAAGAAAAGGCTTGCCTGCAATGGGCAATAATGATTTGGGGGTGTGCTCAGTAAGTGGCTGTAGCCTGGTTGCATAACCACCTGCTAAAATAAGCACTGTTACATCATTCATTGTTTAATTATCCGTGTACCTTCATGGTCGAGTGAAAATTCAAACGTCTTTATCTTTTTGCGCGCTAAGGCTTGGCGCAATTTTTCTTTATTTTGCACACAAAAAAGCATAAAACCACCACCGCCTGCCCCTATTAGTTTTCCACTAATGGCCCCATTGTTCAAAGCAAACTCATAAAGATCGCTCACTGTTTTGTTTGACATGGTCTTTGAACGTGCTTCTTTAAGCTGCCAATGCGCTTTCACCAACTCTGCAAAGGATAAAAAATCTTCCTGCTCTAGTGCCTTAAAACTTGCAAGCCCCATTTCTTTTATCTGTAATAGATTCGCCATCATGGCCTTATCTTGTTGCTTGCTTTTCTCATGCTGTTCTTTTAAGAGCTGTTCACTGTCTCTAGTAATGCCAGTGGCGACCAACAAGAGGCTACGTTCAAACTCCTTTAAAAATTCGGCGGAGACAGAAAGCGTTTTGTGAGAGACCTGTCCCTCTCGGTTGATTGAATAAGCCTTTAGGCCACCAAACACACTGCTGTATTGATCTTGCTTACCGCAGGAGCGCCCGAGTCTGTGATGCTCTATGTCAAAAGCCGCCTCTGCCAGCTCCTTCCTAGATAAGCGCTGCTTTTTTAAGGCTATTAGTGCTTTTATCAGGGCAGTGGTAAAGCTTGCAGAACCTCCTAACCCACAGCCAATCGGCACCTCTGAATATGACTGAAATTGATAGTTGCAAGCAGGTGATCCAAAACGCTTCATCACAGCGCTGGCAATGGCACTCTCTTCCTTGCCTTGCAAAGAGCTCTCTTTAATCGTCGCCATAACGTTTAAATTGATTGCGGCAGAGACAAAAAAAGCACCATGCTGCTCATAAAAAGAAGGCAAATCGGTGCCGCCACCACCTAAAGAGAGTCGTAAGGGGCTAAGCGCATGACAGATCCTTCCGTGACAGTTGCTCATTAAAGCGTTTACCCACCATTGATTTAACCGATTTTCCGCACCATCATTTTTTTAGGTGCAATCGTTGTTAAGGTTCTTTATTGGAAGATCCAGCGATTATCCAACAAATATTGCACAGTCTTACCAACCATTGCTGGATAATCTAAGACGGGCTTCCATCCCATAGTCTTTAGTCTATCACAAGCAAGTAGAATGTGGGGGCTATCGCCCACCCAACCTTCATTCTTGTCTTCAAAAGCAACCCTCGGTGAGAGCTGCAAGTTTTCTAAAATTAAGGCAAGAGACTCTTTGACTGTTAACACATCATCCCGTCCAAGATTAAAGATATGCAAACCAGCTAATGACTTTTCAAAGGCAAGTAGCATCGCCGAGACCGCATCCTTAATATAGAGATAGGATTTTTTCTGATTGCCATTTCCAAGTACTGACAGCTCATGTGGATTTTGCAAAAGTTTTTTACAAAAGTCATACACATGCCCATGACCATAACGCTCTCCCATCATGGCCACCGGCCGAAAAATGGTGATGTCAAAACCATAGCCCTCTGCATAGGCCTGCATCATGCCCTCACAAGCAAGCTTTGAGGCACCATACAACGATGTTTGTATGGGAAACGGGGCGTCTTCTGGGGTGGGAATAACAGAGGCATTGCCATAGATTGCGCCGGTTGAGGTAAAAACCAAACGAGAAACGTCATTTAAGCGCATCGCTTCTAAGAGATTAAAGCTGGCAATGGTATTTTGCTCTAAGTCTTTACGAGGATGATTTAAACCAAAGCGTACATCCGCATTGGCTGCCAGATGAAAGACGGCTTCCACACCCTGTAAGGCTTGCTTTAGTGCTTGGCTATTTAGCAAGGAAAACGAGAGTAACTGAAAGTTTGCATTGGTCAGCGCCTTTGATAAATGGGCACGGTGCCCCGCTGAAAAATCATCAATGCCAATGACCTTAAGCCCTTTGTCTAATAAAGCATCAACCAAATGACTACCAACAAATCCTGCACAGCCTGTCACCACAACCGTCACAACTCTCTCCTTTCTACTTATATCCTGAGTAATCAGCTCATATCTAGTTCGGGATGCTTTTGGTACCTATTGAATTAAAATTGCTCGGGAAAGTGCTCACATACACTCGACAAACTGCGATGATTATTAACCATCGTTTCGTCTCAATATGCTGCGCTTTTCCCTTACAATTTAAATCCAATATGCACTCAAAATTGCCTTTTCTATCTCCTTGAGATCTTGAAAAGGGGGCCTTTTGAGTGCAGAGGCAATTGGTTTTCCTGATTAATTGACAGATTTCTATTCAAATCTTTGCAAATTTGACATATTACCTGTAACAAAACAGGACAATTTAAGCTTTTCTTAAGCTTTCTTTGGTTGAATAGCCCCGAGTTTAACTGCTGTGTTTTTTGACAAATGGAGGTGCGTAAGTGCAGCTATTTGGAGAAAAATATGCCAGGTCCTAACCCTCCCCGTCGTCAACGAACAGATTTGCATGAACGAGCGCACTTTCATCATGGAAGGCACCATCATCCTCGTCCGTCAAGATTCGAGCCTCTTCCGCCAATTCAGGAAGTCCACCACGCCAGATTTCGCCCCGTGTTACCACACGTTAGAGTTACTCGACCTAGGTGGCTAACAATGCCTGTCTGGCGCCGTCGGAGAGCAGCAGGCAGACGAGTGCCTAGAAGACCAATGCCTTTGGCTGGAAAAGTATTACTGGCGGTTCTTGCAGCAGTCCTTGTTGCTTCAGTTCTTGCAAGTCTTTTAGTGCCTGGTGGGCAAGTAGTGGCCCTTGCTGCTGTGGCTGCCAGCACCCAGACAAGCTTTTGGTCGAGCTTTGGCATTGCCGCTGGCGCCTTGCTTGCGGGAGCGGCTGCATTGTTTACCGCAAGGCTTTGTCTCTCAAGAGGCGGACAAGCAAAGAGTTGTGCTCATGCAAATGCGCTGAGCAACGATGCTTTGAATAATGGACAAGGATCTTCGCACCACACCATGTCAACCCAAGGTCTTGCCTATGTTGCATTGAGTGAAGACGAGAAAAATGAAACACAAAATGACAGACAGGTGGTGATAGCGACCCCCATATCTGAGGAGAGTGCGCCACTTCTAAGTGCTGAAGAGCTAGCAAAAGCAAGCCTAGGCTCACCAGGCTTCTAAGCAATCAAAAAGTCGTTTCCACTGAAAATATGAGCCCCGGTAGGCTTTAGCCATCGGGGCTTTTTTATCTAAAAATTACATAAAGCCTCTATATTTTCCACAGGATTTATAAAACTAGTTCTTAATGTTTTCTTAAGGTAATCACTACACACTCAGCCAATAATTTACACAATATAAACAAACGGCGTATTTATGGGTTTTTTTAAAAGTTTTGATTATAAAGAAGAGGTAGAAAGACTAGAGACAATTGTTGACTGGATTGTGGGAGATGCTGCAAATGGTGTGAACTATAGTACAAACGCAAGCTACAGGAAGAAGAGTCTGCAGGAGTTTCATTCAGGCAACTACTTACAGGATTTGGAGGCCATCGAACAATCCATTGAAAATGTCCGCCGTTCTTGGAACTATGGAGCCATCATAAATTACACCCCAGAACGTTACAGAACATTAAAAGCAAGCATTGGTAAAGCAAAGATAAAAATATTGCTTGACTGGCAAAAAGATAAAAACTTGGGAGGGATAAAAGGAGCAAAAGCAGTCAGAAAGAAGTATGATAAATTCTTCAGCGAGAAAGATAAAGAAACATTAATAAAAGACTTTGAGAGTGCACAAGACAAAAAAGAGACACAAAGTAAAATAGACCAAAAGACCATTAAAGATCGAAAAAATCAAAACGAAGGAAAAAAAACAAAAGTAAATTCAAAAAACATTGATGAGAACAACCCACCAACTAACACCATCGAAGGCCGTGAAAAAAATTCTTTTTCTTTGGAAGAACTAAGAAAACTGCGTGATGCACTGCAACAGAAATTAAAGGACCCCAAAGACCCAAAAGACCTAAAAGCTCGACAAGAATTTGAACAAGAAAAGGAAGCAGGAACCAAGGTTTGTGCTACCGATGCAGAAACAAGTTCTATTCATGCAGAGATGCCATCGAAGGAAGAAGATCAGAATAAGAGTGCGCCACCCCTTCAGATCTCAAAAGAACAAGCCCAAAAGAAAGAGCCTGTTCGCCCTACAAAATTCAGATCAGACACTCTTGCAGGGAGACACGACAAAACTATTAGAGCAGGCGACGATTTTGGGAAGCTTTTAGAAAATGATTTGAACAATCCTAAAAAACTCCCTGAAGTTACAAGTAGCGGCGACAATGATTTGTTGACGAGCGCTAACAATAAAAATGCCCTTAGCACAGAAGGGAAACAAAACGAAAGATCATTCGCCTTATTTAACCAAGCAAGCCTCAAGAATTATTTGCCAGATGTTCATACGTTAAAAGCACTAATAAAGCCTTATGGGGATTATTTAAATGCCCAGGCCTCGGCCCTTTGGGTGACGCTAACCCAACAAACCTCAAATTTTCTGTCCCAGATAAATCAAAAAAGGATTTCGACACAAGAGAAACTTACAAAGGCGGGGGGCGAGCTATTAGTGCGAGTAAAAAACAATATGGGCAGGCAATTAATGAAAGTGCCCGATGGGATAAGCCGAGTATTACAAATTGGAGGGCGCAATTCGCTGGAGGTACTAAATTGGAGCTCTCATCAGGCTCGCGGCTTGCTGGTGCATGGGGCTTATAAGGTCCAACGGGGCATGCAACAGGGCGGGCAATACACATTGAAAATTGGCAAAAAAGTCGTAAACACCAGTTTGCAGAGTGTCAATGCTGTGGCAAGAGACATTGAAAATAGAAATGATCCCAGTGGCTTTCTACCACCTTCAGACTTAAAGAGAGGCAATTACTTTGATGCAGGCGCTTTTGAAGAGTCAGCTGAGGTGTTGGAGCTAGCGGCCCAACGCTCAAATGAATTTTGGGGAAATCAAACAGCAGAGGGTACGTTGGGACTTTGCAATCTAGAGGATGAGCCGGTAAAAGCACAGAGTAGTTCGCTCGTGCAATTGAACGGTTATTGCCCTAGAGAGCCAAAAAATAGAACTGGCATTGAGAGGCCTTCCGTTAAAGAAGTAACTCCTTTTTCAAACTATCGACTTCGTCAAGTCACAAGTAGTCCAATGCCAGTTGTTGGGTGTAATAAGTTACTGTCTCCAAGCTCGATTTATAATACGGAAGTCGATTATCAAATACCTGTAAGTGATGCGCAGCCGCTCTTAAATAAGAAGCCATTTGCTACTGGTATTAACACTTTTTCTCTTGTAGAAAACACTAGGCATTTTGGGCCATATCAGACAACAGTTTTAGGGTTACCAACGAAAAAAGAGAGCATAGGAGACTCAAATGTTCATTCGTTGGCCCTAGCGACAAGGAACAGCCCTACGGCGAACAGCGTCGATTTGGACCTTGGTCTTTATAATGACATTAACTGTCATACCATTCGACAAAGCTCACAACTTGAGAGTGCAGTTGATCTTTGGGCACCTGATGCTCTAGAGGGCCCGTCATCTGAACGCTCTTTGATACGATGTGATTTCTCAGCAGATCCTCAAACAAACAGTTGGCAGTTTCAGAGCGTTGAAAGCTTCGATTCTAGGCTTCTTTTTCAAGGTGGGGTGGCTGCAATGCTCTTACTCTACCTCATTTCTCAAAGCCTCTTATTGTTAAATCGAAAACGATCTAATCAAACAGAGTCCATCATCAGCTCGAAGGACTCTGGTAAGCAACAAATCGAGTTCCCACTTCCAGAGCCTGGCATAAAAAGAAGGCTTGAAGAAAATACTGAGTTTGAGGGAGGCTTTCCTGCAAAGAAAGCAAAAACAGATCCCACTGTAAAAGTAGACTTGCATGATGAGAGTCAAACCATAAACCGTTTGTTAATTAGTCGCTCACAAAGGCAGCAACTTGAGCGCGTTTTAAGACGAGATGGGGCGGCTTCTCTCATTCAAGAGTCGTGGCATAATCACCGTGCTAAGAAAGAACAAAAATGCCATCAAGGCGCGGCTATTAAACTGCAAGGTGCGATCAGACAAAACATTGCTAGAAAGCGGGTTTTGAAAAAAAGAGTGCAGAGTCAATCAATCGTCAGGCTGCAAACGATCGCAAGACAGCTCATTGCTGAGAGAAAAGCTAAGTCGTTGCTAGAGCATCGTCAAAAGAGTAGGGCAGCTGTAACCCTACAAGGGTTTTCTAAAGTAATTTCTGCAAAAAACCAGAAATCACGTCAATACTCTGCTCTTAAGTTGCAAAGCTCTGCTAGAGGGATACTTGCAAGAAACAAGGTGCGAAGAATAAGAGCCGAACGAAATGCTTCTCGTTGTTTTCAGAGTTTTGCAAATAAGCTTAATAGTCGGCATGTTTCAGCAATAAATCTTCAAACTGCCTGGAGAGCAAACAGAGCGAAAAAGCTCTTACACACTAAAATGGTTGTACGAGACATTCAGCAAAATGAAGCGGCAATGACTTTGCAGCTAACTGCCAGACGATGGGCGGCTTTAGCAAAAGTTAAAGCATTAAAGAAGGCTAAACTTGAAGCGCAGAAAGTCACTGCTGCGAGCACATTCCAAGGATTCTTTCGAAGAGCAAAAAGATTGAGGATGTTGCAAGCAGAAAAACTAGCAGCGGCTCGAATCGCTGAAGTAGATGACATTTCAACATCGCAGTCAAAGGCAAAACGTCTTGATGCGCTAAGGCAAGAAGTCTCTGCATTAGTCATGGATACCATGGCGGACTTTGAGGCTAGAAGCAATAAGAGCTATTTCTTGTTTTTTAATAAAGACGCATCAACTGAGAAGTTGAATAAATTAAAGAATGCGCTCCCTTGCGCCACTAATCCCTTACAGGCTGAGCCAGAGATTAAACAGGAGAATGTCTGGCGATTTAAAAAAGCTTTAGAAGATAATAGAGGACGACTCTCTGCAGATGAAAAAGGACCAAGAAGTTTGCAATTTTTCAATCGACGCTTTGAAAGCTTATCGCAGAACGCCAAAGACTGGTTAGGGGAAGAGCCGCAAACGCTTAGGAGACATCGTTGATATAAAGAGAACTTTCTATGCTCAAGCTGTTGTCAGTAAGAGCATAGTGGGCTCTGTCAAACACCACTGGATAATTAATTTTTTCTCTTAAGCTTGGG
This sequence comes from Legionellaceae bacterium, assembly GCA_030148065.1. Classification (GTDB taxonomy): domain Bacteria; phylum Pseudomonadota; class Gammaproteobacteria; order Legionellales; family Legionellaceae; genus JASBUC01. Next base: position 14,957 of record JASBUC010000064.1, read on the forward strand.
TTAAGCTTTGCTGTTTTAAATGGTCCTAACAACACAATGCGTAGTTAACTTAAGGAGAAAGGAAATGCCTGGTAATCAGCCCTCAAATGAGCACATCCCTCATGGACAAGCAACAAGACCACCCCCCCCCCACCCACCAGTCAACCAGGGCTCAAGTAATTGGGTGAGCCAACCAAGCAGGGGACAAGTTGTATCTCATCGAAGCGATGGCCCTAATCAACGAGTGGCCCCCACTAGTGGACCAGCCCAGCCATCGATGGGCCACAACCGCAATATCGTCTTTGGCGGAGGACCACAAGGACCCGCGACAGTGCCCACCCAGCATCAGCCACATATACAGAGTGCGCAAAACCACAGACGGTAGTATAAATAAAAAAATTCAATGTAAGGGTTTAAAAAACTTTTATAACCCTGCGGCTTGCAGAGGGCTCATCGACCCCGTGATCAAGCCCTGACTCTTGGTCATAAAACTAGAATTACGGAGGAAGGTTGATTTTGAGTGCCTATTGGATAAAACATGCGAGAAAAAAGCGCAGCATACATCAGTATGTGAGCACTTTTTCGAGCTTTTTTTATTCAATAGGCGCCAAAAGCAACCTTCCCATGAAATGTGTAGAAGAATCAGGGTCAAGCCACAGGGTTTCAGGTCAATAACAATAATAAAAAGAGGTAACGGTCATGTTTAGACAACAGGCTCACATAAACGGCGGTCCTGGTGGCCCAAGACAATCCTACAATGGTGGTGGCTTTGGGCCAAACGCACCAAGCCAAGGGCCAACTGGCGGTGGAGTTTTTCATTCTCATCAACATCGAGGCCCTCATGTCTCACACATTGTGCATGAGAGACCAATGGATTACTACGGTGGTCCTCGGAGGCCAATGCGCCGTTGGAATTGGTGGCCTAACTCATGGTATGGCGGGGGTCAGCGTGCGATAGTTGGCGGTAACCCTTATGGTCGTAGAGTTGGTGTGGGCGGGCTTTTTTTAAGTGTGATTGCCTTGATGGTTTTATTACCACTTCTTTTTAGTCCAGGGCCGATGGTTGCTGCGGCAGTGGGGGCGAGCATGAGTGCTACAGCCAGTCTTACCAGCATGCTGCTTGCAGGACTCGCGGTTGCGGCAACCGCCGTCGCAGGCTTTTTTTCAGTGCGCTTTTGCTGTTCTAAAAAAGCGCCTGATGAAGGTAATCAAGCAATGCAATTTGCAGAGACAAGTCTTGGCAACAGTCATCGCACAATGGCTGATGGCGGTCTGCTAGACGCTAATAGTTTTGAGCTAGGAACAGATGGCGCTCTGAAAGCAAGGGTGCACGGCGCCCCTTTAAATTTACAAGGCCACCAAACTCATGCCTGGCAACCAGTGCAAGGGAAGAACCCGTCTACTGTCAATCAGCAAGAGGTTGTGCCGATGGGAATGGGTCGTAAGTAGCCTTTTTACTAGTTTTCTCCCCCCTTGGTTTCCCTCGTGCGAGCGAGGGGAGCTTTTTATTCCGCAAGCAGTTTTTTTACTTGTTGGTGCACGAGGTTTAATTTGCTGTTGCTGTCATTTAAGGACGTTATGTCGTTTTCTTTGGCTTTTAACAGCAAATCGCAGGCATTGAGTGCTGAGATGGCCAGGGCATCGGTAAAGCTTACGTAGGAGCTGTTTCGGTGGTGCTTTAAATTTTGGTTCAAAAATTGTGCGGCTTTTTTTAAGCTTGCCTCCTCGGTTTCAGGGCACTTTATTTCATAGATTCTATCTAAGAGTTCAATTTCAACCGTGTGCATGACGCTCCTCATCCTTTAGCGTTCGTAATTGCCCGAGGACATTACCAAGAATCAGATCGGTTTGTTCCTGTCTGAGTGATAACTGCAGGTTTTCATGGCGCAGTGTCTCTAGCTCATCCTCTAATTGCTTCGCTTTATCGTTGCAGTGTTGATAACGGGAAACTAATTCGTTCAAATCGTTAACTAGATTCTCAAGATCGTTCATTGCCTCTCTATCCATATGAGAATTTTCACAGTTTGCTCATTATACCGAAGGAAAGGCAAATTTAAAGCACCATGGCGGATTCGCAAGCATCCATACCGCGGCGTTTCAAACTTTGCTATAATGTCGACTCATTTTTGAACAGATAGAGAATGGGTCGTGATATGAGTGAGACACTACCGAGTGCGGAAGTGGTTGGTAAAGCCATTTCTTCCTTAAAAATTGGCTATGGTGCGAGTCAACTGCATGGTCTGTTGTGTGGTTTTTTGTGCGCAGGCAGTCTGTTGGATGAAAAAACGTTTTTCAAAACCTTACTGCAACACGCGACCAACGCCGATACCGAGTCGATTGAGACCTTAGCAAGCCTTTATCGAACCACCAAATCTGAATTGCAAAGCATGACCTTTGAGTTTCACTTATTGGTGTCTGATGATTGGGAGTTGGAAAAGCGCGCTCGAGCCTTAGGAGAGTGGTGTGAGGGCTTTAGTGAGGGGCTGTCTGATGGTGGCATCCAATTTGATTCTTTAAGCCAGAGTGAAGCAAAAGACGCACTGTTGCACATTCATGAAATTGCCGAAATTGATTATGAGAATACCTCTGTCAGTGAAGCCGATGAAAAAGCGTTTTTTGAAATTTTTGAGTATGTCAGAATGGCGGCTTTAATGATTTACAGCGAAATTAATCAGGCTGAGGGGCAGGGTGTCAAAGGTAACAGCACCCTACATTAGGCAAGGCTGTATTTGGCGTCTATTGAATAGAAATCACTCGATAAAATGCTCACCTTCTGGTGTAGGCTCCGCTTTTACCTTGCAATTTTTATCCAGTAGGCACTCAAATCCAACCTTCCCTTTGGGCGAATTAGCTTTCGCAGAAAAAACAGAATTTGTTAAATACCAGATTTGAATTTAGGAGATGGGGATGGGACCACGGATTGAATTAGAGGAATATAAGGCAAGGCGAGCTCGCCTTCTTGCAGAGATGGCGGATAATTCGTTGGCCATTGTTATGGGTGCAAAAGAGCAAGTTCGCAGTCTTGATACGAATTATCGGTTTCGACAAGAGAGCAACTTTTTCTATTTAACCGGTTTTAATGAACCAGAGAGTGCCTTGGTTTTAATTAAAGGCAAATCGGAAAAAAGCATCATTTTTACTCGCAAGAGTGATCCAAAAGAAGAGCAATGGGAAGGAAAGCGCTTAGGGGTGGAGAAGGCTGCAAGCACCCTTGGTTTTGATGAGGCCTATGACATTTCTCTGCTCTTTGCCAAAGTAAAAGAGTTAATTGCCAATCGAGCAGTGGCCTACTTTCCATTTTCACAAAGCGGCCAAATGGGCGCTGAGCTTTTTAGTGTTATGCAGCAATTGGTTGGCAAAGAAAGACAAGGCATACGCCCGCCTACAGGCTTAAAGAACTTAGATGAGCCTTTGAATGAGATGCGCTTATTTAAGAGTGAGGCAGAATTATCTTGTCTACGCTATGTGATTAGCAGATCCGCGCTCGCCCATCAAAAGGCCATGCAGGCGGTCAAGAATTTAGACTATGAGTTTCAATTAGAAGGCTTGATGCAGGCAGAGTTATGTAAGGTTGGCTGTCAGAGCATGGCTTACGATCCAATTGTTGCCTCGGGTGAAAACGCCTGCATTTTGCACTACACCGAAAACAATGACCCACTTCCCAAAAGCGGCTTGGTGCTGATTGATGCAGGCGGTGAGTACTTAAACTACGCAGCAGACATTACCCGCACCTTTCCCGTGACTGGCAAATTTTCAAAAGAAGAGAAAGCCATTTACCAATTGGTGCTAAAGGCTCAGAAAGCCGGCATTAAGGCGGTTGCACCTGGTGTGGCTTGGACCAAAGTACAAGAGCTTATGCTTGAAATTTTGGTAGAAGGTTTGTGCGACTTAGGCCTATTGACGGGGGAGCCTGAGACCCTGATTAAAGACAAAGCCTATCTGCCTTTTTACATGCATGGCTCGGGTCACTGGTTGGGCTTAGATGTGCACGATGTTGGTGCTTATAAACAAAAGGATGAATGGCGAGTTTTTGAGCCTGGTATGGTACTAACGGTTGAGCCTGGCATTTATATTTTGCCTAGCCTTGAGGTGCCAGATTGCTATAAAGGCATCGGGGTTCGCATCGAAGACGACATTTTAGTCACAGAGCATGGGTGTGAGATCTTAAGTCAGGACATTTGCAAAGAAGTAGATGAGATTGAGAGCCTGATAAATGGTGGCTAATGCTAATTTAAAAGAGGGCTTAGAGGTTGATCTTGCCATTGTTGGTGGCGGTCTTGTGGGGGCAAGTTTGTGTCTTGCCCTTGAAAACAGCGGTTTTAGTGTTGCCTTAATTGAAAGCCATAATTTTCAAAACATGGAAAAAGAAAGCTTTGATGCGCGCTCCATCGCCTTATCGCTAAGCTCGGTTAATTTTTTTAAGCATCACGGACTTTGGCCTCAGCTGCTTAAACACGCCTGCGCCATGAAAACCATCCACGTTTCAGAAAAAGGCAATTTCGGCCGGGTAAAATTAAGCCATCAAGACTTTAATGTCGAGGCGCTTGGCTTTGTGATTGAGCTCCATGCCCTAAATTATGCGCTACACCAGCGTCTAAGCCAGCAAAAGCACACGCATTTGCTCACCGAAGTTAGTCTTGAGAGCGTGCAACAAAAGGATACGACTTGCTTGCAGCTAAAGGATAAACAGGGTCGATGTTTTGACTTACGCAGCAAACTTCTTATTGCTGCCGATGGTGCGAACTCGAGCGTGCGCCGACTCTTAGGGCTTGAGATTGACCTGCAGCACCGAGACTTTAATAAAGCGGCTCTAGTTTGCAATGTCGGTTTAAAGCGCTCGGCCAATGGGGTTGCTTATGAGCGTTTTACAGAGTCAGGGCCACTTGCCTTGTTGCCATTACCAAATCAACGTGCCGCCTTAGTGTGGTCTTTAGAATTAGAGCGCGCTAAGGCCTTGAAAGCGTGTGATGAGGCGCATTTTTTACAAACCCTGCAAGAGAGCTTTGGTTACCGCTTAGGAAAAATGGTCGCACTTGGTCGACGAGCTTTGTTTCCTTTAAAAGCAAGCCGGATGCAAACGCTTGTGTTTGATAAGACAATTTTTATCGGTAATGCGGCGCAAAGTTTGCATCCCATTGCCGGTCAAGGATTTAATTTGGCTCTAAGAGACGTTGCCCATTTGAGTGAGCTTATAGAGACGCATGGTTTGAGTGAGGCGCTTTTATCTTCTTATGCACTATCTCGAGCAAATGACAGGCGTGAGACCATCGAATTAAGCGAGGGACTCTTGCAGAGCTTTATGAGCCAGAGTGGTCTATCTAAGACTGTGCGTGCCAGTGCCATGTCGGTGATGGATTTCGCGCCACCGCTTAAGCGGTTGCTGATTCGAAAAGCGGGCGGTTTGGCCGGCAAGGTACCAAAGATGATGTATCCTTATTGAGATGCTAGATACTAGATGCTAGATGCGAGAAGCGAGATGCTAGAGGTGAAAGACAATGAGTGAACGAGAATCAGTGGTTGTGGTGGGGGCTGGGGTCATCGGGCTTGCCAGTGCTCTTTTTTTATTACGGGCAGGCTACCGAGTGACGCTGATTGACCGTGGCCCCATGCAAGAAACCGCGCTAGAGGCCTATCCACGCACTCGGGTTCTAGCCTTAAATCCTGCCTCCATATCAATTTTAAAAGAGCTCTCGGTTTGGCAAAGTATAAAAGCGCTTCGCTTTCAGGACTATACCAGCATGCAAGTAGTTGATGAGCGTAGCGGTGGTGAGATTTCTTTTAACAGTGCAGAAATTTTATCAAAGCGCCTTGGCATTATTATCGAAGAGCAGGTGCTAAAAAATGCGCTGCTAGCAGCCTTAAAAACCTTTGAGCGACTAACACTCTTAGAGCACACCGAGATAGAAGCCTTTAGCCAAACAGACGAGGGTGTTTGCTTAACGATTGCCGGTGATGAGCTCAAGGTGCGAGCACTTTTTGCTGCCGACGGGGCAAATTCGAGCATTCGCAAATTCTGTGGCATTTTTGAGAGGCGAAAAAGTTATGGTCAGCAAAGCTTGGTGGTCAGCCTCGAGCATGAAGAGTCTCATCAAGCGGTGGCAAGTCAGGTGTTTGGCAAAGAGGGGCCGCTTGCTTTTTTACCGCTCTATCAGGAACACTTAAGCTCAATTGTTTGGTCGCTGCCGCCTGCTAGAATCAAAGAGCTACTAGCACTCTCAGAGCCTGAGTTCATCAAAGCATTAGAGCGTGCTTTTTTGGGTAAACGAACGGTTTCTTCATTAAAGAGTCCACGCGTGTCCTTTCCGCTCAATAAGCGTCATGCTAGCTGCTATCACCAAGGGCACGTGGTGCTCTTAGGGGATGCAATTTGCGGCATACACCCGCTTGCAGGCCAAGGCATGAACCTAGGTTTTCGAGAGCTGGCAAACTTAATGGCCTTACACAAAGAGCAGGCTGACAGTTTCTTAACACAACAATGCTTTCAAAAATACTCAGAGAGATGCCGAAGCCACAATCAAACCATGCTCTTAGGCATGGACTTTTTAAAAGGATTTTTTTCTAAAAACAATAAGTTACCAAAAGGATTGGTTAGCCAAGGGATGAACCTTGTCAGTCGATTTTCACCGGTTAAAAGAAAGCTCATTGAGCTTGCTAGTGGCCAACTTTAATACAAACTTAAGAAAGTTATTGTATAATTAAGCAATAAATCTAAGATTAAAGGCACAAACGTCTTCGGAGGACAATAATGGCGACATTGGCCGAGCAAAAGCTAAACGATACAGACAACTGGAAAAAATGGGCTGGGAGAAAAGCCAAGACAGTTGGCCAAACGGCTCTTATGTACACAATGTTAGGCCCAATCGCGCCCTTTATAGCAGCAGGGACTCTCGCAAAAGGCGCATTGGGGCTTAGGGAAGGTAAAAGTGTCCGTCAATTTGAATTAGAAGGGCGGAAGTTTGCACAAGGCAACGCACTTTATGAGTTTCCAATAGACGTTGCTGGAATTCGTGCAAGTTTTAGAACACAAGAAGCCAGCACCAACTGGGAGAAGGTTGAGTTAGGTACACTCAATGATAGCGAAAAAGCACAGATGGTTTCGGCCTTGCAAAAGGCAGAGCAAGCAGCGGCTGCAGAGTCAGAGCTTGCAAGCCACTTTGATTGTTTGTGTGACGTCATTCATGCAGCATCAAGCAGTCAACACATAAAGCCTGCAACCATCGCCGCAGCATTAAAGGCGGATCAACCTGAATTTTCTAATGGGATAGAGCAGGCTTATGAGAAAAGTGCAGAAGTCTTTAGGGATACTTTAGTTAAGCAATTAAAAAGTCAGCCTGGCACGACGACGGCTGACGGTGACTTAAAGCCTGCGTTTGATAAAGTAGTTAAAGAGCAAGAGAAAGCCTTTGAGGAACGACAAAATAGAGAAAAAGCGGCCAATGATGCGGCGTACCAAAATTTAGAGGAAACCATTCGCCGCTTTGAGCAAGCCAATGAGCTTCGTTTAAGACTCATCGGTACGGCAAATAGTACGGTTCGAGATAGACTGCTTGAGAAAAACAAAGATGGTAACTTGGCTATTGACTCTAATTCAAAGGGGATTGTTCCTGATGAGTTGATGGACTTTACGGTCAATCAAGCGTTTCAGGCACAAGACATTAAAGGCGTACTTTTTCAAATTGACCAAAATGGCAGGGGCTCTCTCACTATGGGGCCAGGCGTAAGCACAGCCGATCGGCAAAAAGCGATGCGTACTCTGGCTCACTTTCAGGCAAACAAATGGTTTGAAGTGGTTGGGGAAGACAACGATCCAGAAGTACAAAAAAAGCGTGAAGCGTGCTTAATAAAGACCTTCAATCGAAGTAATGCCACCGATCTGGAGGCTGCTAGACGCGGACTACGTAATGACATTCGTGAGTATCTTTGTACTTTATTAGATGATGGGGTGCCAAGGGATCAACTACCTAAATACATGCCGGTCAATATCAATGGTAAACCGGTACAAAATATGGATGGTACACCGGTACAAGTAGAGGTGCCGGATCCTGATAACCCAGGAAAAACCAAGATGGTCAATGGCTTTAGCACAGAAGAGATATTAAGTGATACCGTTGGCCTTGGTTTGGCAGCAAGGACATGGAATCAGTCTATTGGAAATGCAGCAGCAATGGTGGGAATGGATCAGAAATATAAAACACCGCAAGAGAAAGCCATGGCGAACAGTCAGGGTGAAGGGGAGATTAGAAAAAATGAATATGCTGAACGGGTTGATCTTGGAAAAAGCAGTGACAGCAGATTCCAAGAGCTTCAGGGCGAGCTAAAAAAAGCAAGAGAGGCTGCCAGAACTAAAATAAGTCCTTCAGAAAGTGGTGCTCCTGTGCACGATACAGATACCAAGCCAACAACAGTTGGCGGTGGCCGCATGGGGAATAGCTAGTGAATATAGGCAGCCTTGCGGCTGCCGGTTTTTGCTTAGACGGCGCAGTACTGCTTTAGATACTTCAAGTTTTCTTCGGCGGTTTCATCACTTGTGTAGTAGCTAATGGCAAAGCGCTTTAATTGCCCTTTGTAGTTACTCTCGGCAATGTAGCAGATGGGCTCGTTGCCAACGTCATCATAAAAGCTCAAGCCCTCGTTTAGATCGCAGCGGGTGTAGTGTCTTGGGTCTTTCCATTTGTACTCACCGATGGCGTCTCTTACTTCTTGAATGAAGTGATTGCATTTTGTTTGGTTGACCAGCGAGAAACTTATGCCTGGTAGCAGTAGAGAAAGTGCAATACCATAGATAAAAGATTTCATAATTCATCCCTTTCATTGAAAAAAATATACTAATAAACTTAGACAAAAATGCAAGACGTATCGAGTAATAAACAGATGAGAAGACACGCTAAAAAACGAGGCTCTTTGATGTTGGCATTATTTTTAATAAGTGCTGCATTTAGCCTGCAGGCAAAAGAAAGTACTTTGCAAGAATCAGAGAAATCAGCGACGAAGGCTGCAACGCAAAAACCGGTGACTCATCTTACCTTAACAGGGGCCCACATCTACAGGCGTGATTGCTACAATCGCCACTTCATCGTTTTGATTAATAACGAGTCGTATTTTGTGCTCTATAACAGCATCGCAGGAGACGAAGCCAAGAGTCATCAAGAGAAGTACCCACTTTGCCGTCGGCACGTCATTGGCTTTCAAAAAGGCGATCCGGTCGACGTTGAAGGCATTTTAATCGAACATGATGGGCAAAAAGCCCTTTATAACGCCAAACTTATTAAAAGTGAGCAGTAGTTACCCATGAGTTTTGCAGACACCATTAAAAGCATTTATGGGGAAGATGGGGAGCGTTGGCTTAAAGCGCTGCCAGAGAGGCTTAATCATCTTGCAAAACGCTACGGACTAAGCGCTTTAAGCGCGGTGGATAACTTAAGTTACAATTACGTTGCTAAGGCCATCCGAGGCGAGCAAGCGGTGGTTTTAAAGCTTGGCTTGAATGAGCGGGCAATAGAAAATGAAGTGCGCTGTTTGCAGGCGTTTCCCCAAGGCTCGGTTGCCGAAGTGTTAGAGTATGAACCCTCGATGATTTTGATGCGCTGTTTGCAACCGGGTAGGACCTTAAAAACTCTCTACACTGAGCATGAAGCAGAGGCAAGCAAGCAGTTTTGTGAGTTACTTGCAAGGCTTCAAAAGAATCAGAGCCTTCTGCCAGCGGTTAAACACTTACGAGAGTTACTAAAAAGCCTAGAAACACCGCATGACATTCCAGCACCAGTGGTTCAAAAGGCACGCGCGCTTGGCAAAGCGCTATTAGAATCCTGCCCTAATGAGTGTTTATTGCATGGGGATCTGCACCATGAGAACATTTTGCTCGATGGCCGTGATTGGAAAGCCATCGATCCGCAAGGCTTCATTGGGGATCCGGTCTTTGATGTTTGTGCGTACGTGCTAAACCCCTTTCCCATCCTAATCCAGCACCCAAAGGCAAAAGCCTTGATTGATGCTCGGATCTGTGACATCAGCAAGAGGCTTTCGATGCCATTGTCGCGAATTAGAGATTGGGTGTATGTGAAAAATGTGCTTTGTTGGCAATGGTCTCTTGATGATAACTTAAGCCCTGATTACAACCGAGCGCTTGCTACTCTATTAGAGTGTCTTTAAAGGCATCAAAGAATAACACAAAAAGAGCCATTAACGAGCTTTCTGTGTTATAATAGAGCAATTGTTGTGTTTGTGCAGTGTTTAAGATGAAACGGTGCGAGTTTGTTAAAATTGGAGGTGAGAATGAGTACTGCTTCCTCTAATTTATGGCCAAATTTTGAGAAGATTGACACGCTGGAGCCTGGAAATCAAGAGTGGGCGAAGCGCTTTGTTGATGGCATACCTACAGAGAGTAGAGCGCTGCATCAGACAGGCATTGACCTTATAAAAAACGCCTTACTTTCCCCAGCGAACCCCTCTAATCGCTCTTTGTCCAGTCAATTAGAAGAAAAAGAAATCAACAATGCGGACGATCTAGCGTTCAGCCACTATTTATGGTCCTTTCTAGATGCGTACTTTGTGGACTTCATACGAGCACAACATTCATATTCTTGGTTTGAGAATCAGATGTTTAACACCTTTGGCACAAACCTTTTAACCATACAGAGAAAAATGGCCCTCTATAAGATTAAAAAGGCCATTGAAACACTAGAGTCGAGTGAGGCGTTGCGTGAGAGGATTCAAGCAACCCTTGAAATCAAGAAAAACCTCTTATTAGTGACGCAGCGCTGGGACACACCTGCTCTACGCGAGAGACATCAGCAACTAGAAGCAGAGCGCAGTGGTGAGGATGTAGAGGTAAGAGAACGAGGCATTCTAACAGCAAAACAAGAGAATTTATCACTGCCAGGCTTACAAAGTTTAGAGGCGGTTGTTGAGGCAAACGCTGAGGATAAGAATGCAGAGCAGATCTTTTTGCAAAACCTTGAGTGCTTATCCAATTATTTTAAAGACACCTTATCAAGCTTAGAGCTAACCAAGCCTATTAGTGTCGCCTTTGTGCATGCTGCTAAAAGACACCTTAAGGACAACTGGTCTGTGCATGATTATCAAACGATCGATGAGCTAAGAATTCAAGAATGGGCTCTTGCCTCTAAGGTTGTAGACTTAAAAAAAAGGCTTGCATCAGAGACGAAAGCGGCAAACTCCAGCGAGGGTGAGAGAGCGCACGAGAAGGACGCCTCTTCATCAGCCCTATGGGACGGGGCGACAAGGCTTTTTCATGTTTGCACGCTCGGATTCTTTGTTACCGGTGATGCTCCTGCTCCTCGCAATGACAAAGAAGAAGCAGAGCCCAAAGAAACACTCGAAAGCGAGCTTAGCAAGGTCCAAGAACAGCTAAGACAAGTGCAATTAATGATAAATTTTAGAGAGCAATCACGCATATTTTCTGACTTAGACCGCTACCTACAGGTGCGAGAAGACGTGTATAAACAAAAAGATATACAAAGCCCAGCAGATAAAAATAAACGGGAAGCCTATGTCTCAGAGCTAAAAGTTGCCATCGGTAATTACGTTATCAATAAGGGAACGCATAAGGCTGCTCTGCAAGCAAAGCTTGCAGAAGGAAGAGCGTTTCAAGCCAGGGCCTTTTGGCGCAAAGGGGAGTCTCTCTCAAAGGTGGTCAAAAAAATAGAGCAAGCACTCTTAGAGCCTGCGCCCACGTCCTCTCACT
>JASBUC010000023.1 GCA_030148065.1 Legionellaceae bacterium
TTCGCTCTGAAGTTTATGCTAAAGCTTATTGCCGAATCTCTAGTTATTTGCAAACGATGGCTAACAAAGGTATCAACCCATTGGTGGCTATTCAAATGGCTCTTAATGGCAATATCGATGCTGAGGGGTAGAAGTAGTTACCTACTATCAGTGGTCCTGGCCCACTATACTATACTTAAAATATCGCGGTCACTTGAATAAAGATGAATGACGACACTCAAATATGACTACTGCATTATTGGTGGTGGCATTGCTGGTACTTCCACTGCCTACTATCTCTCATCACTAGTTAAGCAGGGAAAAAAAGTTCTTTTAATAGAGCAAGATGAAATCTCTAGCAAGAGAGCCTCCTCTGAAGGCACCTCACGCATGTATCGAGAAATGTACTCTAGCGCCTTTTATTCGCAATTAATGACATCCTCGCTTGCCTTATGGAAGGATATTGAAACTCATTCAGGGGTATCGTTATTAAAGAAAAATGGCCTATTATTTTTTGGCTCTCAAGACCTTGGAGAGACTGTTGAAGGTTCAATTTTAGGGTCAAAACGAACCATGGAACAATTAGGTCTATCGTTTGATTACTATCAATCTATCAAAGACATCCAAAAGCGCTGGCCTTCATTAAACCCAGAAAAAGACGATGTTGCCATCTTTTCAGAAAATGATGGTCAAATTAACGCAACACTTTCTTGCAATGTTTTAGCTCGGCTAGCAGTCAAGTCTGGGGTTAAGCTCATGCAAGGCAATAAAGTTGTTTCAGTAAAGTCATCAAAGAGTCATCAACGAACACTGTTTCTATCTAATGGCGATACTGTTATCAGCAAAAACTTAATTATTACCACGGGCTGCTGGACTAAAGAAAACTTAGAAAAGTGGTTTCATCTCTCTTTGAAATTAGAAATTCACTCCGTCATTTGGGGCTATTATAAAGTGTTAACCCAGCACAAAAATATTCCTCAATGGTTTTGCTTTCGAAATAAGCCACATAGCGGCTTATTCAGCGATTGTGATGGGCTCTACTATGGTTTCCCTGTAGAGCCTTTATCGGATACTACTGAGACAGGCTTTAAAGCCAAGGTTGGCATAGACTTTACGCCTAAGGCAAGTCACTATCGCCCGAAATCAATGAGTGATTTTAACTATACTCCAGATAAGCTATTAGGCGATGATCTTAGTGCCTTCCTTAAAGTGCATTGGCCATGTCTAGGAGAGAGTCTCTCACTACATGCTAGCCCCTATAACATGACAGCAGACAATGATTTTGTTCTGGGCAAACTGCCAAACCATGAGAATGTGGTCGTCTTTTGTGGTGGAAATGGGCGTGCGTTTAAATTTGGCCCAATGATAGGGAAAATACTCGCAGAATTAATAAGCAATCAAACCATCGATTTTAACCTCTCTCGGTTTTCCCCAAACAGGCTTTTATAGAGTTGTATTGAATTAATTTTAATAACTGCCGATAACTAAATTATGTCTCTTTACTACCAGTCATATGAAGCTATCAAAACGAGGAACCATTGACTTTTCAGCCGTTGAACTTGAAAAAGCCTCACAAATTGCGACAGACAGAGGTCTTGATTTGGTAAGAATGGATGCGGGCGTACCCCACTCTCTTGCGCCACGTGATGCAATTAATGAGGCTGTCAACCGGGTTAAATTTCCTAAGGGGTATACAGAAACGGCAGGAATCCCTCCCTTAAGAAAACGCATTGCTAAAATGTATCAAGACAACTATGGCGTTCACATTGACAGTGAGCGGATCTGTATTACGATGGGGGCTTCAAGTGCCATCATCCTTGTGTTGCTCGCCTATTTTAATGACAAAGATAAAATCGCGGTCCCTTTACCCTGTTATGGTGCACACTTAGATGTGATTAAGAGCCTAAATTTAGAGACTTGCTTGTTTCATACCAGCAAAGAGAATCGTTATCAGCCTGTGCCTGAAGAGCTTGATGCGTTAGGTAATATTAATGGCCTTTTTATCACAAACCCCGGCAATCCAACCGGTTCAATGTTAAGCCCAGAACGTTTGCACGACATTGTTCTTTGGTGCAATAAAAACAAGGTAACTCTCATTGTCGATGAGGTTTATCACTTTATTACTTATGGATCCGTCGTTCAGCAAACAGCTCTTAAGTATGCCGAGAACTTAATTGTACTAAACAGTTTTTCAAAATATTATGCCATGCCTGGATGGCGTTTGGGCTGGGTCGTGCTGCCGCCATCAATGGTTGAAAGCACTGTGAAGTTAGCACATTCTCTCTTTGTTTCACCATCTAACATTGCTCAACACGTTGCACTAAACGTCATGGAACACACCAAAGAATTAAATGATTATGTCAACGTTTATAAGGCAAACCAAGAAGTACTACTTGAGGAAATACCTAAACTTGGCTTTAGTGAGTTCACCCCCATGGATGGTGCCTTTTATCTCTATGTTAATATTGAGCAATTTGGCATGGATTCGATGAGCTTTTGCAAGAGCATGGTTCATCAAGCACAAGTAGTTGGCCTACCTGGCACTTGTTTTGATCCAATAAAGGGGCAAAACTCGATTCGACTATCTTACTCTTGCAACACTGAGGAGGTCATTGAGGCATGTAAACGCCTAGCAGGTTGGCTGCAATGAATCAATTACTAATAAGGTTACTCGTTGTAACAGTTATTTTTCTACTAGTTTCCTCTCCCTGCCCTACTTTTATAAAAGAAAGGATGGGACTTTGATGGTTCTACCACAATTTAGAAGCATGCATGCCTTAATTTCTGTGTGCATCATTGCGGCACTTACCGCGATGTTTTCCTTTTTTGTCATGCAGTTAAATCTAGCAACTGATTTTAAAACTTTTTATTTGTCATCAAAGGCACTACAAGCCACACAATCGCCATACGAGATTTTATATACTTTAAACTTAAATACGCCACTTTTTATTATTCTTAGCAAACCCTTTGCCTACTTTGGTTATCAGCATGCGTTTATTCTCTGGCAACTTTTCTCTTTATCTTTGTTGCTGGCAACGGTTTATATGATTTTTAGGCTGTTTCCAAACTTACCCAATCCATCAATCTACCTGTTTTTCTGCCCCTTTCCAGTGTTAATAAATGTTTTTTTAGGACAGTTGGGGTTCTTAGTCTGTTTTTTGTTGGTGTTAGGTGTTTACCTAAATCACACTCAGAAAACGCTTTTAGCAGGGCTTAGTTGGTCTTTCTTGATTGCTCTAAAGTTAAATGCCGCCCTTTTGTTTCTCTATCCTCTGTACTTTAGAAAGTATGGTCTTTTTTTATCCTTGATTGTCTGTACTGTTAGCCTACTTCTCTTACCCATCGTACTTGGCTATGCAACACTCTATCATCAGTATTTTAAGGCTCTTGATTACATCTATTGGTATGGCTCTGAATGGAACCTTTCACTTTTTGGCTTTATTTATCGTTTACTATTTTCTTATTATCCCTCATATCAAGACTTGATGGTGGCAAAGAGATGGGTGATGATCTTATCCTTTTCGGCTCTATCTCTTTTTGTCTATTGGCTGTGGTTTAGAATAAAGTCGTTAGAATCAACTGCCTTACTCTCCGTTCTTTGCATTGCCATGCTCCTATTTTCGCCACTGGGTTGGATTTACTATGCGCCAACACTTTTTTTGCCTATTGCATACTGCCTTAATCAGTGGCATCGATTGGATAGAAAACATTCAACGTTATTATGCACAGCCTTAATCTTAATTTTTTGGCCGATTCCTGAGTTTGCCAGCATCCCGCTTCAGAGTTGGTGGTATAAGTTAAGCGTTGTGGGATTTGGCTTTTATGGTTTATGCCTACTTTTATATTTTATTTGTTCTATGTCCTCAAACCAGAGCGTAGAAAAAAGTACAACTGGCATGATCTGGCTTGCATACATCACGATTACTGTTAATTTTCTGATGCTGATGCATTCTGTCATTTTATACCTAGGCCAACAGCTTTTAAGATAATCAACCTATCCGACATTCCGCACTAAGCTCTTTTCTTTTCATATTTTGTTAAAGTTGTTTCTGTGATGCTCATTTATTAGCATATAAACTGCGCTTCTCGAAACAACTTTGCCGCATCTGAAAATAAAATAACTTTACTGCGGAACGCCGGATCCTATCGACTATTGGTTTTTAAAGAGTATTTTCTGTAAAAATTTAGTTAAGACTGAAAAGCGGGTGCAAAATTAAACAGAATTTTGAAAGGTAATTTCGTTTAATCATAATCCCTCCCTATAATTAACCAAGCAGCAGGCCCTAGTGCTAAGTCCACCAAAGGAAGGAGTAAACAGAATGAGTTGTCAAGATGATGTGATAATACCAATGAAGGCTAACATGGAACCGCGTAAAAAAGCTTTACCCTATCAACATATAGAGGATCTACTAAATAACTATAATCAAGCTCCTGACTCAGTAAAAATTACTGACCTAAAAAATAATATGGATTTCCTATGGTGGGCATCCGTAAGTCAATATAGTGAACAGTTTCTCACCAGGGCGTTATCTGTAACATTTGTAGCTGGTGGTTTTGGCCTTATGATAGCTGGAATGTGTGCTGGTTTTGTTCCCGGGGGCCAAATAGGAAGTGCTGCTTGTATCGCGGGCGGTATCGCCCTAATGATTGCTGGCGGTTTTCTATGTGCGGTTGCTAATGACTTAGAAAATCGTTACAGCGAGACTTCTAATTTGCATAGTAGAATTCAAAAAGCCATCAAAGATGACTCAAGACTTCCGCCAAAACAAAGCACCCTCTCATGGTTAAAGAGTTACTTTTGGGGGGACGCCTCTACTAAGAAAGAGGCTAACAACAAAGACTTAAAAGGTGATAATGTTCAGGAGCAAATATCAACTTTCGAGCAAGCAACGAACGTCATATAGTGGTAAGCCCATCACCGAATAAAAACAGCCTTCTAGTCGTTTAATGTAGGAGGCTATTGCACTTTGAATGCCATAGGCGCCTGCTTTATCTAGATAATCTCCTTGGTTAAGGTAGGCATCTATTGCCTCATCTGTGAGTTCTGAAAAGCTTACTAAGGTAGTATTCTGGCGCACTTTCTCAATGTTTTCTCTTTTTAAACAGACGCTGGTTAATACTTGGTGGGTTCTATTTGAGTACGCTTTTAGCATTGAAAAAGCATGAGCCTTATCTTTAGGTTTTCCTAAGATGTTTCCATCTAGTATGACTTCCGTATCAGCAGTGAGTATTGCGCGAGGCTCTAATTGTTCTTCAGTTATTTTCTGCCAAGCGGCTTGCGCTTTTTCTAGCGTCACGCG
>JASBUC010000054.1 GCA_030148065.1 Legionellaceae bacterium
TGTAATCTTTAAAACATCTAACGTCAATAGTTGTCTTGCTAGAGGAGAGCGCAGTTCGTGGGAGATGTTATACAGCATATGCTGCTTGGCACGAATTAGATCTTGAATGTTTTTAGCCATATTATCAAACGCATAACCAATTTCAGTAAACTCATCTTTCCGGTTTTTTAAAGCATCGCCGACTCGAGCATTTAAATTACCCCCTGAAAAATCGGACATTTTTTTTATTACTATTTTTAAAGGCCTTGTGAGATATAACACCAAAAAAAAGCAAATAATTGCGCTAAAAATAACGGCTGTTAATAATCGATAAGCAACATTTTTTTTGATGAGGGTATTATATAATGGCTTGTTGCGAATAGAAGAAAGCCAAAACCGCTCACCGTTTACGATAATAGAATCACTCACAATCCAGTTTTGATAAACATAGGCATTGTTGAGATTGTTTTTTTTTACTGTTTCGAACTGATCTTTTAGTTTGTGACATGATAATATGCTTTTTTCAGATATAACAACAAATTGATTATTAAGACTTTTATTCAAATCACAAAGGTACTTTTTTTTATCTGAAACCGAATCTAGACTTTTTATAATAATTGAAGCATAGGCATTAATAAACAATTTCTCACGTGGTGACATCCATGATTTAACCGTTAAGTTGCCCGCTATAAAAGAAACACACATTAGAATAATTGCGCCAAATATCCAAAAAGCTAAGAAGGTTTTAAAATAAAATCGATGCCATAACTTTATTTGCATTTCAACTCATAACCTACGCCATAAATATTTATAATTGAAAAATACTCGTCGTTGTCACTAGCAAGTATTTCTCTCAAATTGTTGATATGGGTATCGATACTTCTTTGCTCTTTTAGATATGTTTTTTGTAAAGCCTTATTAACTAGCTCTTCTTTAGTACATACTTTATTGGGGTTTTGAAAGAGATAGAGTAAAATTTTAAATTGTGATTTGGTTAGCTTTAATTGCACATCAGATTTAAATACTTTCATCGCAGGAATATCAATTTTTATGTTTCCCATTCGTATTGTCTTGGTTTTGGATGCCTCGATTTTATAGCGCTTTAAAACAGCTTTAATTTTAGCTTTCAATAAGTTCAATGAGCAAGGTTTATGAAGATAATCGTCAGCGCCAAATCCTAAGCCAACTAGCTCATCGGTTTCTTCACCGCGTGCCGTTAACATAATAACTGGTATATCAGAGAACTCACGAATATATTTGAGTGTTTTAAAACCATTTAAATGTGGCATCATGATATCAAGGATGACCAAATCAAATGTGCAACTACCTAACTTTTCTAGTCCCAAAACACCATCATGTGCCAATTCAACGTCATAACCTTCTGTTTCTAATCCAAGTTTGGTAATTTCGCAAAGAGCAACATCATCATCAATGATTAAAATTTTTTGGTTCATAATGGCTCCCTGCTGTCTTGTTTAATTGTTTTATCGTCACTATCAATGAATTCTTTAAAGCCTTTATTACCTAATAATACTTTCACAAGAATGACAAGATTTTAACAAGCCAAATGAGTTTCTGTTTTATTTTTTTACAATGATATCAGGTCCACATGAAGGTGGAAATAAATATCTAACTAGCAAATAAGATGAAACTAAGAAATTAGGGTCTCATCTTAGGCCTTTTGAATAACTAAAATTTTTAGTGATTACTAAAGTCCGGTACTAACAAAGGAGATATCGATGTTAACAAACCGAGAAAATTTTCTAATTATGGCTAGCGTAGCCATCGCAATTTATATAAAAGACAACCCAAGTATGATCTATTATGGTGGTCGAGATAACAACGCCATCGTTGATTCACTCTGTGATCATATAGTAGATAATACTGATTTGATGGATTCCTCATTGTGTAAAGACTATGTTTTGTCATGGTTTGAAGCATCATTCATGGCGATAGGAGCATTAACCTTGGGCGTAGTTGTTTTTCAAGATATTCCTTCGTTATGTTTAAAATTAATAGAAAAATTAGGTGAAAACTTTAGTGCGACGTCTAATTCTAAAACGGTTCCTCATGAAGAAATGAGATTTTCTAAATGATAGAAATTAGAGAACTTAGTTGTTTTAAGATAAGAAGTATTTGAAGCATTGTATGGCCTAAGTTTAGACGCGCGTTTGCAGGCTATACCCGTGATACTTCAAAATGCCCTTTTTTAGGTGTGGTTAATTTCATCTCAGCGTCTTATCAAAAATAAGTCATATCCATAGATCTGGTGCATTTTTGATAAGACGCTGGGGTGGAATTAAGTATCATAAAAATGGGAACTTTGGAGTATCACGGGTATATCTTCTATTCCAATTAAGGCGCTTTATTGCGAAATTGAGTCAGTAAGGTTGAAACAATTTTGTTCGCTGACCTTAGTGTTTCCTGGGTTTCTTTATCATTCCCAACCATGGGCGCGACTTCCACTAGATCGGCGCCTGTCAGTTTAAAGCGACTCCCAAATATTTCTATCAAGTCTAGTGCTTGCTGAAGGCTTAAACCGTCAGGCTCTGGGGTGCCAGTGCTGGCTGCAATGCTCTCATCAAGCGCATCAATGTCAAAGCTTATATAGAGCTCATCAATTTGCTCATTTGTGAGTTGCCGGATGACTTTTTCTGAGATTTTCTGCACCCCGTCATTCTCAACCTCATGTGCCCAATACTGTCTCAAACCAAAGGTGTCTTGCCAATGCTTTTTGGGCTTTCCAGTAGAGCGTATGCCTATTTGGGCTACTTGCAGTGGGCTTTCAAAGTAAGGCAATACGTGGGTTAACCAAGAGCCAAAACATAAATCAATGCCTAGACGTTCTCTTAGTAAATCAGTGTGAGCATCAAAATGAATCAGGCCGACTTTTTTTCCTTGTTGTTTCTTATGAGCAAGAAAGGATTTAACCAGTGGGTAGCTAACGGAATGATCACCGCCTAGTGATAAGAGCCTTAAGTTTTTAACAGAGCCATAGAGTTCATCGCAGACTTTTTCAGCAATCGATAGCGGGCTTACCGGTAAGCTTGAATCTTGATGATAGAGTGCGTTTTGACAGCTCTTGATGGTCTCTTTATTGAGGTATTTATCATGCAAGAGGTGAGGGATCACTTTGCAGTCCCCAAAATCAATGAGATCGACGGCTTGCTCTGTTTGATAGAGGGCTTCACGAATAAACATAGGGCCCCAATTAGTACCTCGAAGGATCCCGCCACCTGTGTCAGAGCAGATCCCAAGTAGTCCGACTTGATTGTCAGCTAATTCCTCAATGCTTTGTAGGGTTGCGTAAAAAGTTTGATTAATTGTTTCAGGCTCAATGGAATTAAACAGCCTCTGTTGTAGAGACTGTTTTTTTTCTTTGGCGGTATTGACGGTAAAGACGCCATTGCCTGGTGGTACTAAAAGTTTTGTTAAGCAACTCATGCTCAGTCCATCTCAATAGCAAGAGCAGTTGCCTCACCTCCGCCAATGCAAAGACTGGCGATCCCACGTTTTAAGTGATGAGTTTTTAGCGCGTGCACAAGTGTTGTAATAATTCTTGCGCCGCTTGCCCCAATCGGGTGACCAAGCGCACAAGCACCACCATGAACATTAACTTTGCTCTCATCAAGCGCAAGTTCTCGCATCGCAGCCATAGTGACCACAGCGAAGGCTTCATTTATTTCATACAAATCAACGTCACTGCTTTGCCAACCTGTTTTTTCAAACAAGGCGTTCATCGCCCCAACTGGTGCGGTCGTAAACCATTCTGGTGCTTGCGCATAACTGGTTTGTCCTTTGATGGTGGCAAGAGGGGTGAGACCTAATTCATTAGCCTTTTCTCGGCTCATAATTAAAATGGAGGCCGCGCCATCGGATATGCTACTGGAGTTAGCAGCAGTCACCGTGCCATCTTTGGCAAAGGCGGCTTTCAATTTTGAGATTTTAGCAATTTTTGCAGGATCTGGCCCTTCATCTAGGCTGACGGTTATCTCACCTTTTCGACTCTTTACGGTGACGTTGACAATTTCATTGTTAAAGGCACCAGTTTCTTGTGCCTTTAAGGCTTTTTCAAGTGAGCTTTTGGCAAAGGCGTCTTGCTCTTGTCGACTAAAGTTAAATTTAGCCGCAGTTCTGTCGGCAAACACGCCCATTAATTGGCCTTTATCATAAGCATCTTCTAAGCCATCTAAAAACATGCTGTCTTTAAACTCGGCATGTCCCATGCGCGCACCAAAACGTGACTTAGGAGACAGGTAGGGCGCATTACTCATCGACTCCATGCCACCACAGAGAACCACCTGATTTGTACCAGCTTTAATGCTTTCAACGCCAAGCATCAGTGCTTTCATGCCAGATCCACACATTTTATTGATGGTTGTGGCCGGCGTTTTATCATTAATGCCTGCAAGCCTTGCGCCTTGCCGTGCCGGTGCTTGCCCAAGGCCTGCTTGCAGCACGCAGCCAAAAATAACTTCATCTATGGCGTCACTGCTAAGCCCTGTTTCATCGAGGAGGGCTTGATTGCTAATAGCTGCAAGCTCTGGGGCGCTAA
Source organism: Legionellaceae bacterium (assembly GCA_030148065.1). Taxonomy (GTDB): domain Bacteria; phylum Pseudomonadota; class Gammaproteobacteria; order Legionellales; family Legionellaceae; genus JASBUC01. Next base: position 4,535 of record JASBUC010000054.1, read on the forward strand.
GCGTACTCAAACCACCACCAAACCCACCAAGCGGCGTTCTCTTTGCCGCAACAATTACTACATCGTTCATCTAAATATCCTTAATCGTTCGTGCTAGCTTGTTTCTTTAAATAGTTCGCGTCCAATCAGCATGCGTCTAATCTCGGAAGTGCCTGCGCCAATTTCATAGAGTTTGGCATCGCGAAGGAGGCGTCCTGCTGGAAACTCATTGATGTAACCGTTACCCCCTAAACATTGAATGGCCTCCAGTGCCATTTGGGTGGCGTTTTCAGCGGTAAATAAAATCACACTGGCAGCATCTTTTCGATTAACCCGACCCTCGTCACAAGCAGTGGCAACGGCATGCAGGTAGGTTCGTGAAGCATTCAAGGTGGTGTATAAATCAGCAAGTTTTCCTTGCATTAATTGAAATTCACCAATGGCTTTTCCAAATTGTTTTCGATCGTGAAGGTAGGGCACTACCAAATCGAGGCAGGCTTGCATGATGCCAACAGGACCTGCTGCTAGCACCACCCGCTCAAAATCAAGGCCTGACATTAATACTTTGACCCCACCGTTTAGCTCACCGAGCAAATTGTCTTCTGGCACAAAACAGTCGTCAAACACCAGCTCGCAAGTATTTGAGCCACGCATGCCGAGTTTATCGAGCTTTTGTGCGGTTGAAAAACCATCAAACCCTTTCTCAATTAAAAAAGTGCTAATGCCATGAGGGCCTTTGTCCTTGTCGGTTTTAGCATAGACGATTAAAACATCGGCATCCGGGCCATTGGTGATCCACATCTTGTTGCCATTTAAGAGGTAACCTCCATCGACCTTGCTTGCGGTTAATTTCATGCTGACCACATCAGAGCCACTGCCAGTTTCACTCATTGCGAGTGCGCCGATGTAGTCACCGCTGATTAATTTGGGCAAAAATTTATCTTTTTGCGCGTCATTACCGTTTAATTTTAGCTGGTTCACACAAAGATTTGAGTGCGCGCCATAACTAAGACCCACGGAGGCGCTGGCGCGTGAGATTTCTTCCATGGCGATGGTGTGGGCTAAATAGCCAAGGTCACTACCCCCATAGCTTTCAGGAGCGGTCATGCCGAGTAAACCCATCTCACCAAGCTTGGGCCAGAGTTCGTTGGGAAAGGCATTGTTATGGTCGATTTCTTCAGCACGCGGTGCGATTTCTTTTTGGCAGAATTCATAGACACTTTGTCTTAACATTGACAAAGTTTCATCAGTAGACGGGTTGATGCCGGTGATCATCGTTAAACTTCCTATGTTGCTAAATTGCCGATAGAATAGCTTAAATAAAAAATTTTCGCATTAGGTGGAGGGGAGGATTCCTTCTAGGAGGCGGCTCTTTGCAAAAAGACGGGCTTCCTGCCCTTGACCTTTGCGCCGTCCATGGCACGGACACTTTTTGCAAAAAGCCGCCTCCTAGAAGGAGCTGAATTTGATTAATGCGAAGATTTTTTGGGAATGGGAGAGGGGAACCTGCGTCGTTATCTTGAGTGTTGTAGTGGCTCTCCTGCTAAGTGGTGCAAACTTGTAGAGGAGGATTTGTGGTTAAGGATAAGAAGTTTGTTTTGTGGGGACACGGGTTGTCAGACTACAAGGAGATGTTTTCGTTAAGTGATGAGGACTTGAAAGGCCCCATCTTAGAAGTTGGGGCTGGGGCCTCTAGTTTGAATGCAGAATTAACAAGACAAGGGGTCGAAGTTGTTAGTTGTGATGAGCTCTATGGGCAGGCAGAGGATGTTCTAAAGACGGAAGTTAATGAAACCTTTAGCGCAACGCTTGCAAGCATTAAGGACAATCAAAGCGCTTTTAATTTGCGACCCTTTGGGGATCTTCAGCAATTAGAAAAAGACCGAGAGAAACGCGTTGAGCTCTTTTTAAATGATGTTTCGCAAGGTAAGAAAGCGGGGCGTTATCAAAGGTTACAACAATTGCCGCTGCCTTTTGAAAATTATCAATTTAATTTAGCGCTGGTGTGTCATCATTTGTTTGTTAACCACGAAGAGCAAACACTCGAAGAGCATTTAAATTTAATTCGTGAGTTGATTCGAGTTGCAGGTGAGGTGCGAATTTTTCCACTGATTGATAAATACGGTCAAACCTCTAATTTATTGGGACCCGTTTTATTAGCACTTCAGCAAGAAGATGAAGTTGCCTCCGAAGTGAAAGAAGTGCCCTCACAAATCCAACCAACAGGCAATGCCATGCTAAGAGTCTGGACCCTAAAGTGTGAAATGGAGAGCTAGTGTATTCACTCATTCGCTTCTTTTTATTTTTACTCCCAGCCGAAACGGCGCATCATTTGGCGCTTAAAAGTTTGAACGTGTTGCCTTTTAAGCAAAAAAGGCTAAACGCGTCAAAAGAGGTGTGTGGCATTTGTTTTCCTAATCCGGTGGGAATTGCCGCAGGCCTTGATAAAAATGGCGAGTATCTAAAAGGCCTCTCAAAATTAGGGGTGGGCTTTATAGAAATTGGCACGGTTACCCCAAAGGCGCAAACAGGAAACCCCAAACCAAGACTCTTTAGAGCGGTGAAAGACAAAGCCATCGTTAATCGTATGGGGTTTAATAACGAGGGTCTTGACAAGGTGGTTGAAAATTTAAAAAAGGCAAACTTTCAAGGGGTCTTGGGGATCAACATCGGTAAGAATAAAGACACCCCCTTAGAGAAGGCGGCTGACGATTACCTTTATTGCCTAGAGCGTTTAAGCCCCTATGCAAGTTATCTAACCATTAACATTTCATCACCCAATACACCTGATTTACGACGGCTGCAAAACAAAGACTATTTGCAGGCGCTACTGTCTCAAATGGTTAAAAAGCGTGATGAAGTAAGCAAGGACTTAAATAAAAAGATTCCTTTGTTTATTAAGCTCTCCCCAGATGAATTAGATGAGACACTCAAAGACACCATCGAGATCATTAACCAAAGTGGCATCGATGGCATTATTGCCACCAATACTACGGTTGATAAAAGTGGTCTTAGTGAGACCGTCTTACAAAAGGAGCAAGGTGGTCTAAGTGGTGCGCCTTTATCTAAAAAAGCAGACGAGACGTTAAGCTTTATTCGCACTCGCAGCAGACTGCCTATTATTGGGGTGGGTGGTGTCCTCTCGCCAGAAGATGGGTTAGAAAAATTTAAGCGTGGCGCAGATTTAATTCAAGTCTATACAGGCCTTATTTATCGCGGGCCGCGATTAATTTCATCAATAGTGGCCTATACTCGTCCGACCTCATTATGATAAAAAAACAGTCAGCGCCACTCGAATTTAAGCAAAGATGGCTAATTAAGCAGGCATTTTAGTTAAAGTCAGGGTAGAATCGGTCACATTTTGTGTGCATTAACAAACCATGAACATAGATTTTAATGAAGTAAAACAGTGTGTTAGCGCAGCCCTTAGAGAAGATGTGGGGCCCGGTTGTCTCTCGAGTGCTATTTTGCCAAATAATCACCCTGTTGAGGCCAAAATTATTGCAAAAGAGGCTGGCATTTTATGTGGACAAGCCTGGGTTAATGAGAGTTTTCAGGCTCAAAATCCTGAGGTTTCTCTCAGTTGGCAGTGCGAGGAGGGCGAGCTTTTCACGCGCAACCAACTGCTAGTAAAGATTAAGGGGCCGGTTAAAGACTTATTAATTGCAGAGCGCACCGCTCTTAATTTTCTGCAAACCTTATCAGCAACAGCAACGATAACAAATGCTTATGTAGAAGCGATTAAAGACTATGATTGCCACATTTTAGACACGCGTAAAACCATTCCAGGTTTGCGTTATGCTCAAAAATATGCAACCAGAATAGGAGGTGCACGTAACCATCGCATGGGATTGTATGATGCTTTCTTGATTAAAGAAAATCATTTGAAAGCCTTTGGCTCAATTAAAAAAGCAATTGATGCTGCTCGTGCGCACACTCAAGCGGCGTTTATTGAAGTTGAAGTGGAAACGCTGGAAGAATTAAAAGAGGCGATAAAAGCAGGGCCTCACCGCATCATGCTCGATAATTTCAGTAAAGCCTTAATGCAGCAGGCAGTGTCACTTTGTGATAAGCGCATACCACTTGAAGCCTCTGGCAATGTCTCATTAGATTTGGTCGCAGACATCGCCGCAACAGGCGTTGATTACATCTCTGTTGGGGCGATCACTAAAAACATTCAAGCATTGGATCTCAGTTTACTTATTTGAATTAGAGGCAGCCCCCCTAAGCGTTTAGCTGGCAGGGGAGCGCTGACAGGCTCTTTTCTATTTTGAAGTCTGCTCTTCTTGTGTTTCATCTGCTCTTGGGTCCACTTGAGCAATAACCGGTGTTGTTTGAGGGTATCCAACAAAGGGCTCTTCTTGTGCAACTTCTTCTTTGATCACTCGGCGTACGCTTAGGGCAAGACTCAAGGCTAAAAGCATCATGGTTATAAAAAGCATCAAGCCCATTGGCGTATATTGCATGAAAACGCCGGCAATGAAGGGGCCAGTCATTGCCCCGATGCTGTAAGTCAAAAGGAGTGTTTGAGTACCTGCAACGATTTCATGAGGATCAAGACTGTCGCATGCGTGACTGATACTGACGGGATAAATAGAGAAGGTCACTGCCCCAAGTAAGGTAATTAAAAGGAGGCTAAGAGCAACATGGCTGATGCTAAAGAATAAAGCAATGGATATTACGGCACCAGCTAAGCTAATAGTAATCAGCACTAGGCGCCTTGCAACTAAATCTGACCATTTACCAATCGGGTATTGCAATGCCATGCCACCCGCAATTAAACAAAACATCGTCCAAGAAATAAGTTCATGATGCTGAAAGGCTTGATAGGAGGTCGAAGGCAACAGAGCATAGAGCGCCCCAAGCACACAGCCAGAGGCAAAACTTGCCATAAAGCCAGATCCACATTTTTTAATTAAGGAAAAGGCATTCAAGGAGGAAGGTTCCTCATAGATGGGGGTTTTACTCTTGGTGGCTGTTAGTGGGATGACAGACAGTGAGCAAGACATGGCAATAAGCGCAAAGAAAAAATATTCAGAGCTGCTGTTAATATTTAAGATGAGTTGCCCGAGTGCTTGTGCTGCATAAAAGGTTACCATGTAGAGTGCCAGCATTTGCCCTCTATTTTTAGGCGTGGATTGGCACAATAGCCAGCTCTCTATCACAACAAAAACACCGGCGGTCGCAAGCCCAGTGATAAAACGTAAGACTAACCAGAAGAATAGATTAAACCACATTGGATGAAGTAGCGCTGCAACAGAAATCATGCTAGCAAAGGCTGCATAGGCACGAATGTGAGTAATACTTGCAATAATGCGCTCGATGTGGAACGCACCAATGACTAGTCCAGCATAGAGGCTTGTTGTCATTAAGCCAATGTAGACGGCCGACTCTTGATGTTTTATTAAAACACTTGCAATATAAGTCGAAAAAAAGCCATTTCCCAGTACGAAAATGAACAGCGCAATGAGTGGTGCTCTGTTTTTGGATAGAGTCTGTAACATTATTTTTCATCCTCATGAAAGCGGGCGAGCTTTATACCTGAAAAAGTTTATCAGGTAAAATAGAAAGTGAAAAAAATTTAGAGCCTGGTGTCATTTACTGTTAAGGGTCAAAAGCTCGAGTTTTGAATGAGCTTAATTTTTACCCTTTGGTGAAAGCGGAACAGCAACCACGGGCTCAGATGATGAGATAGTTTGTTCTTGTTGCGAGTCTTTTGCAAAAAATAAAGAACGAATGTTTGGCACTTTTTTTAGATCTTGATTAAGCCTGTTTGCCGTGTGAGCAATTTCAAACTTTTGGTTGTTTAGTCTTACTGACTTTCTGGTTTTATCTGTGCTTTTATGGTTGTTGGCACAGTGTTCTGCAGCTGCAAATGGAAGAACAAGCAAAGGCAAGCCCATTAGGGATACTATAACGACAGGGTTTACCATCACCGAAAGGGTGATAATGGTAGCAAGTACTGCTGCGTCAAAGAGTAGTGCTCCTGCATAAGGTGGAAAATGATGTTTCCAATAAACAGCCGACTCTTCTGATTGCAGAGGGTAGCGACTTTGCCATGGCTGCAAACAAAAACGCTGTGTTTTCCAAAGGTTTAGCACGTCTGTTAATAGTGCGATTTTATAGTCTAAAAAATCGATTTTGTCTTGCTCTAGACTTGTGTGCTTTTCGATGTCCGTGTTTTTAAGGATGGTAATCAGCGCATTAAACTGCAAAATAAGCAACTCTGCTTCAATAGTGCTATCAGTTTGCTCTTGGATAGATTTTAGTTTGTCTAGTCGGTCTTGTAAGTTTTCTAAAAGGGCTTGGTAACGGGATTGATATTGGACCAAAAGGCTCATGAGCGACCTCATTGACAAAACAAGGAGTCAATAGTACTAAAAAAAATCTTTATGGTCAATTGGTGTTTTTCCTATTTTCTTGTCTCATTTTACAAAATGAGGCGTCTATGGTACTTTAGCTCAAATTGATCTCATATTTGCCAATATGATCTGTAAACATCAACCTTTTAGAGTGGCCTTTAGTCGCCTAGATAGGTACACTTTTCCTATCATTTACCTTTGCCCTAAGTTCCGATGACAATACAGCGATTGGTCTTCACCGGAGGGGGAACGGCTGGCCATGTGACGCCGAACCTTGCCCTAATTAAACCCCTTAAACGACAAGGGGTTCTGTGCACTTACATTGGTTCAACCAGTGGTTTGGAAGAGGCGTTGGTTGCACCTGCCGACATTCCCTTTATGGGGGTTCGAAGTGGTAAATTAAGACGTTACTTTAGTTTAAAGACTCTCTTTGAACCCTTTCAAATTTTAATAGGCGTTGTGCAAGCATTTTTTTACTTAAGCAAACTAAAGCCTGATGTCGTATTTTCAAAAGGTGGGTTTGTCGCCGTACCTGTGGTGGTGGCCGCTTTTTTAAAGCGCATTCCGGTGGTAGCGCACGAATCTGATTTAACCCCGGGACTTGCCAATAAACTGAGTTACCCTTTTAGTAAAACCATCTGTGTGACCTTTCCCGGCGGGGATAAGTATTTTAAGAACAAAGAAAAAGTGCGAGTAACCGGTACCCCCATTCGAGACGAATTATTGAAAGGAAACAAAGAGAAAGCCCGTGCCTTTTGTGGTTTTAGTGAGGCAAAACCTACGCTATTAATCATGGGTGGTGGGCAAGGCTCTGTCTTTATTAATGAGGCGATTAGAGAGTCTTTAAGTGAGTTAACCAAACAATTTTGCATCATTCATTTGTGTGGCAGAGGAAAAGTTGATCCCTCTGTTTCAATCCCAAATTACGCACAATTTGAGTACGTTAGTAAAGAGCTACCCGATTGTTTTGCACTGGCAGATTTAGTGATTGCAAGAAGTGGGGCAAACAGTGTTTATGAAATCCTAGCTTTAAAAAAACCACATATTTTTATTCCCTTGTCCCTTAAAGCGTCCCGTGGTGATCAAATTCATAATGCCAACTTTTTCAAAGAGAAAGGCATTAGCACGGTGCTCGATGAAGACACTCTGAGTAAAGAAGCGTTACTGCAAAGCATTGATGAGGTGTTTGCTAACAAAGAGGCGCTCATCAAAAAAATGGGTGAACTGAATATTAGATCGGGAACAGATAAGATAATAGAACAGATCCGAGAGGCTAGATGTTAGAGTCGAGAGGCGAGCAACCTACAAAGGTGTGGCCTTTGAAACAAAAGATCCTAACATTCTATAACCGACGTTCTGCGGACATCCCCTTGCCCTACCTTCCGCGGACATCCCCGAGCCCTACCTTCCGCGGACATCCCCGAGCCCTACCTTCCGCGGCTTGTCCGCGGAATCCATGGTTAAGAATAGCCTTGATCCCTCGGACAAGCCGAGGGACGTAGGGTCGTGAGTTAAGATATGGGACGTAGGATTTGTTAGTCACGAGATACGAGATACGAGATTTGAGAGCTAGAGGCGAAAGGCTAGAGGCGAGGAGTAAAAAGATGAATAAAGAGACATTAGTGCAATCGATTAACCAAGTGTGGGATGAGTCCATTATTCCATGTCTGTGTGATTACATTAAAATCCCTAACAAGTCTCCTGATTTCGATGCTAATTGGCAAGAGCATGGTTTTATGGAACAAGCAGCCGAGCTTATTTTTAATTGGTGTGTCGAGCACGGACCTAAAGAGATGAAATCAGAGATAGTTCGTTTGCCAAATCGCACGCCTTTATTATTCTTTGACATTCCAGGAAACAGTGATGAGACGGTGTTACTCTATGGTCATCTGGATAAGCAGCCAGAAATGGAAGGGTGGCGTGATGGGTTATCGCCTTGGCAGCCTGTGCTTGAAGATGGCAAACTCTACGGGCGCGGAGGGGCAGACGATGGTTATGCAGCCTTTGCCTCTATTGCTGCAATCAAGGCTCTAAAAGAGCAAAAAATCCCACACAACCGAATTGTCTTAATAATTGAAGCAAGCGAAGAAAGTGGTAGTGTTGATTTGCCGGTCTACATTCAAGCCTTAAAAGAAAAAATTGGGGAGCCATCACTGGTTATTTGTCTTGATTCAGGGGCTGGAAATTACGATCAGCTTTGGATGACGACGTCTCTTCGGGGCAACATTGTTGGTGAGCTGTCCGTCTCTTTAATTAAAGAGGGTGTGCACTCTGGCAATGCTAGTGGCATCGTTGCAGATAGTTTTCGCATTGCCCGCAACCTTTTATCTCGCATCGAGGATGAAAAAACAGGTGAAGTATTGCTCTCTGAATTAAAAACCATCATTCCAGAGCAACGCATAAAACAAGCAGAATTTTGTGCAGAGGTTTTAGGCGATGAAGTTTTTTCTGCCTTCCCTTTTCAAGAAGGGGTTCAACCCGTTAACACTAATAGACAAGAGCTCGTTTTAAACCGCACTTGGCGGGCGGCTTTGTCCGTAACTGGCGCCGATGGCCTACCGTCTATTGAGAATGCAGGGAATGTTTCCAGGCCGCTAACCAAGCTAAAACTATCAATGAGAACCCCGCCGATTTGTGATCTAGAGAAGGCTACTCGCGCTCTTCATGCCACCTTAACAGAGACCCCTCCCTTAAACGCTAAGGTTGAGTTTAAAAGTGATGAGGGCGCAAGTGGTTGGAATGCGCCAGTGTTGAGTCAATGGCTTGAAAAGTCCTGCAACGATGCCTCCAATGATTATTTTGGTCGTGATGCGGTCTATATGGGAGAAGGAGGGACCATTCCCTTTATGGGAATGTTGGCTGACAAATTTCCCAAGGCTGAATTTATGGTAACAGGCGTTCTAGGCCCCAACTCTAATGCCCATGGTCCCAATGAATTTTTACACATTGACATGGCGAAGAAATTAACCGCTTGTGTGGCCAGTGTGATTAAAGACAAATTTGAGCAACAAGAGTGAGTGAACGATGCAACACGTGGACTGTTTAGAAAAGTTATTTTCTGATCGAGAGCATCAGTCCAAGGACGGCGTTATTTTACTGAAGAAATTATTCTTCTTAATGCATCATGGCGAATTGCGCATTAATGGGCAATTGCCAAATCGAGAATATTTGCTGGGCGATTACTTTGTTGATGGCTATCGCTTAATGGTCGATTGGAGTGCCTTATCGCCTGAAAATCAGCGACGGCTAAAGCGCTGGTTGATTGTTGAGCAAAATGGTGCGGTTAAGACACGCTTTAGTGGTCCTGTGCGAATAGATGAAACCAGTGGTCGTCCGGAGGAGTCTCGCTTGAGTTGGTGGGGCTGGTTTACCAATAGTACTTTCTTTAAACGTCGTTATTATACTTGGTCTTTGCCGCACGATTTATTATCGACGCGCTTTGAGCTGCAGAGCATTGAACATTGCATTGCAAGAATTGGTGCTCTTTTTGAGTTTAAAGAAAAGTTCCAGTTCACCGATCAAGACATAAGTCCTGTTTGTCGAGAGTATAAAAACAGTCACTCAAAACGAAGCGTCAAACGGCTGCTGCTAAACAATGACATCATCGAAAAACTTAAAGATTTCACGACCTTTGACTTTTCTAAAACGGTTCGAAGCAAGCATCCGATGTCGATACGGGTGCTTAATCCTCGTCTTAGAAAAGATCGTATGAAAGATCATCGAGGCAATCATCGTTATGACAGAGGCTCAACGTTTGTTAGTTTTATCCGCCACTGGGCCTCTCTTTTAAAGCGTTGGTTTTTGAAAGATCATTGGATCTTTAGCTTGTTTAAAGCAAGCAAGGAGCCTGCACCCTATCGAGACTTCAGCCCTTTTGTTGATGGTAAGGATTTTTGTGTCGAATTAGACAGAAGAACAGGGGAGGTCTTTGTTCGAGAAAGGCGACCTAAGTTTGATACCTACGTTTTGTGTGGTGGTGGTGCACGAATTTATGGGCATCTAGGGGCCATTGAAGAATTTGCTAAACACAACATTCATGCTGAGAATTTTGCTGGTAGTTCAGCTGGGGCCATTATGGGCATGATGCTCTATCTTGGCTACTCACCTTCTGAAATTAAGATGTTGTTTCAATGGTTTCGACAGGAAAATTTGCTTGAGTATTCGGTGCAGTTTTCAGGGCTTTCAACCGCGAACAAATTAAAGCAAGCACTGGACTGGGCCATATACAATAAATTGCTGTGCGAGATTGAGCGGTTCAAGGAACAATTTGACAGCGAAGAAGGAAAAGCTTTTCTAAGACAATGGATTTACCCACCGAATAAAATCACCTTTGAAGTCTTGCATCGATTCAAAGAGTTTTGTCCAAAAAGTAGTTTAAAGCGCTCTCTGCTCGTAACGGCCACTCATAAGAAAACAGAGCAGACGCACTATTTTTCTTATAAGGAATCGCCAAAGCATGAAGTCAGTGAAGCGGTGACGGCCTCAGCGAGTTTGCCTGTGGTCTATCATCCTCGAGGGGAGTACATCGATGGTGGGGTGATGAATAACCTACCGCTTAATTATTTTCAACAAGATGAGAGTACCTTACTTGAGCATGAGCTTCGAGCAAACTTTAAGGTGATGGCCTTTCAGTTTGATACAGGCTGTGAGCACGACGTGCTTTTTAGTGCTAGGCGCGTGTTTCGTGAAGGCTATTTTTTAAATGCGCTCTACAGTTTTTTGACAGGCGTTGCCAACCCTGCGGACGCTTGGATGTTAGAGCGACGTCACTTACGTCGTTATGCCTCACAAAGTGTGATTATTGATGTTGAAGGCGTTAAGGTGAGTCGCTTTGATGTGGATAAAGAAACCAGTGATTACATGATGCGCCGCGGCAGGCAAGCGTCCAATGATTACATCAAAGCACACTTTAGTGAAAAAGATGGTGTCTATCATCGAGACGAGGCAATGTATCAAACGTTTGAGAACTTAGAAGAGCTTATTCTCTATGCCAAACGCCGTCGGCATTTTTCGCTAATGTCTAAATTAGAAACAAGCATTAAAAATGACAAAGCCTTGCCTCAAAGAGAGGCGCTGTTAACGCTTATAAAAACCATTCAAAATGAAGAGCGGTCTCGACTGACCGAGGTGATCAAAAAAGACGCGCGACGGAGCGTGTGGCCCTCTAAGAATAACGTTCAAAAATATTGTAATAAGTGGTTGCAAAGAACTGAGAAAAGTAGGCTCTATCCCTTAAAACTCTTTCAAATGCTCTTTCCGGTATTAGCACAAGATTGGACAGCCATTTTGCCTAAGAAAAAGTCTCGTGAGCGCCTACAAAACCAAGGGCTGGAGGCTTTTGTCGAACAATTAAAAGAGATCCGAAACAGCTTAAGCATTGATGCACCAATCCGAGCCTGTCAACGCCTAAGCGCTCTTTTGGATAAGCAAGAGGGCCCAACGCATCTTTTGGTTTATCTACTCAAATGGGCGATGAGCGATGTGTCAATCGAGTCAATAGATAAAAACGGTGCCCGAATGACCAAGCTTGCCTATGCTTTTAACTCACCCATTTGGCAAGAAAACCATGCCAATAAGCACTACTTTGCCAATTGGCAGGGCTATGAATTATCCGATGAGCTTTGTGAGGATTTACTCGATTTAATGCTAGAAGGAGGCGATTTAACCTGCGCATTTGTCAACGCCATTAAAGGACGGCAACTCACTCGTGATAAAGCAAACCCCTTTGTGCTGTCCATGCCCTTATCTAAGACCTGTGCCCCAATACCCAATGAGGCTTCTAGCGGCCAGACTTTCGCGCTATAATGTGTTCTTTTTACGCACAACGAGGTTGTTTTGCAATTTGAAAAAGAGGCCGTGTTACAAGAACTTAGCACGGTAACTGATTTTGCCCGTTTTGGCATGAGTTACTTTAATGCATCCGATGTATTTTATGGTCATGGCACTGATAATGGCTGGGATGAGGCGATGGCGCTTATTCGAGAGGTGCTGCATTTGCCTATGGACTATGACTCACCGCTCATTCTAAACGCGAAGCTTTTACGGTCTGAAAAAGAACATTGTCTTGCCTTGTTTGAACAGCGTGTTCAGACAGGAAAGCCTGTGCCGTACTTGATTAATAAAGCCTTGTTTGCTGGTTTTGAGTTTTACTGCGATGAACGAGTCTTAGTGCCTCGTTCTCCCATTGCGGAACTGATTGCTCAACAGTTTGCACCCTTTTTGCCGCAAGATGAGGCCTCACCAGAGATTTTAGATCTTTGTTGTGGCAGTGGCTGTATTGGACTTGCAACAGCACTCTCTCTTGAAGGTGCTCGCGTGAGCCTAAGTGACATTGATCCAGAGGCCCTAGAGGTGGCTGACATGAACGCGGTTAACCTTGGCTTGGATGAACAGGTAAGTCTAATCGAGAGTAACCTCTTTAAGAACATTCTGCCCAAACAACAGTTTTCTTTAATTGTCAGTAATCCGCCCTATGTGGGAGAAGACGAAATGCAGAGCTTGCCTGAAGAGTTTTTGCACGAGCCAGAGCACGCACTTGCCTGTGACAATAATGGGCTAAGCTTAACAGAAGAAATTTTAAGAAAGGCGGCTAGTTATTTAAAACCAGAAGGGATTTTAATCGTAGAAGTTGGCAACAGCTGGGCGTTGTTAGAAGAGCGCTATCCCGAGCTTCCCTTTCAGTGGTTAGAGTTTGAAAACGGTGGTTATGGTGTTTTCATGTTACGCCGAGCCCAGTTAATTAGTTATTTCGGAGACAATGGTGAATAGAGAATTTAATGTGGCGGTGGTTGGCGCAACGGGGGCCGTTGGTGAGACCATTTTAGAGGTGTTGGCAGAGAGAAACTTTCCCATTGCAACACTCTACCCTTTAGCCAGTGCGCGTTCGGCTGGCAGTTTTGTACGGTTTAAGGATGAATCGCTGGAAGTACAAGATTTGGCAACCTTTGATTTTACTGGCTGCGATCTTGCGTTGTTTTCAGCTGGCGGCAGTATTTCAGAAGACTTTGCCCCAAAAGCGGCAGAGGCTGGTGCGGTGGTGATTGATAACACCTCTCATTTTCGCTATGAGCCAGATGTGCCTTTAGTGGTGCCAGAAGTTAACCGAGAGAAAATTGCTGATTATCAAGCTCGTGGGATCATTGCCAACCCAAATTGCTCCACCATTCAAATGCTGGTGGCTCTAAAGCCCATTCACGACGAAGTTGGCATTGCTGCGATTAATGTTGCCACTTATCAAGCGGTTTCCGGCAGTGGGAAATCGGCGGTGTCGGAGTTAATTTCTCAAAGTGGCGAGCTTCTGAATGGCCGGCCGGTCAAGGCCGAGGTTTATCCAGAGCAGATTGCCTTTAATGTCTTACCACACATCGACGTCTTTCAAGACAATGGCTACACCAAAGAAGAAATGAAAATGATGTGGGAGACTCAAAAAATCTTAGGAGATGAGCGAATCTCGGTTAATGCAACCGCCGTACGGGTACCGGTGCTCTATGGCCACAGTGAAGCGGTACATGTTACCTGCAACTATGAAATTAGTGCCGACGAAGTAAGAAAACTACTAAAAAAAGCACCTGGCATTAAAGTCATCGATAACCCGACTAAGAGTAAATACCCAACCCCGATTAATGCCGCAACCGGTAAAAATGAGGTGTTTGTTGGAAGAATCAGACAAGATCTTGCTAACCCCAAGGCGGTTAATCTCTGGGTGGTTGCCGATAATATTCGAAAAGGCGCGGCCACCAATGCCGTGCAAATCGCTGAAATCCTCGCTAGCGATTACCTCTAAACGCCAAGGATCCCTGCTTAAAGGCGGGGACTCTACCGACTGTCTAAGTCAAAATCTGACAATCTAATGTGCTAAAATAATAAACAGGTAGGCTTTATTGTGGTCGATTAGTCAGTGGATGAATGATAAAAGCACAGAGCTTGATACAGAAGCAGAACAAATAGTAAACCCATGGTGGAATGAGGTGGGCTCTCCCTCGAATGCGGATGACAGACGTAGTATGAAGCAGTGGTGGCTAGAATTCGAACAAGAGTTATTAAATGTTTTCTCACCTAAACATCAGTTGAGCCTCACCTATCACAAAAAAGATTTAAGTCTTGAGCAAGCATTAGATGAGATGGTTGGGGAGCCACTCTCTTTTTTTCAGACGATGAGAAGAATGATTCAACTCTCCTCTAGGATTGAAGAAGGGACTATTAAGCAATCAAAAAAACTTGGTGACATCGTAAAAAAAGTTGCTGTAAATATCGCAGAGGATGATAAGACCTTTAGTGTCGAAAACCCAGATGACGCAGAAAAAAATCGGAACAAGCGAGAAGAAGAGAAACTTAAATCAAGAAAGTTTGTAAAGCCGCTGGATACCGAGAGTTTAATGCTCAGTATTTTATACCTGAGACATTTGAAAAAAATGAGAGGAATGAAAACAACCTTTGAGAAGGACATTTTCAGTGCTTTAAGTAGCATAGCTGATTTCTTTTTAATTCCGGAAAGGAATATCCTTGATAACAATATTGAGGCGCTAGAGACGGAAATAAACAAATTTTGTCTAAATGAAGACAACCAGGAAATGGTAGAGAAAGCAAGGAGCATTTTAGCAGAGATCTTGGTTAAGCAAGAACCTCTTGAATCCGACTTGCAAGAAGTACAAAGCGTAGATGAAGCAGCCATGGATCCAGATGTGATGCTTAGCTACTTTCTAGAGTATACGCCTTTAGGTGTAGAGCATGAACATAAGCAAATCGATGAATTGATAAAGAGCTATAAAACGAGAGTTCAAGAATTAGATGACGCGTTGCCAAAAATAGCAACATTATTTTTTTTAAGATGCTGTGAACAATTACTAAAGACAGAAGAGTCATTAGAGACTATTCAGTCGCAAGAAGACTTGATAGAAAAACTAAGAGCACTTAATGCCTGTCATGAGTTTATAGATCTACGTGAACAGTTTATCAGAGATGATTTACCGAATTATCAGCTTTTTCCTGATGCAGCGCCACCCGAAGAGGCAGAAGAAAGGGATGGCTATGTGATAACAGAGCTGGTTTCCTGGGCGGTCTATGGTTTAATTGAGTTTGGAAAAGCGGCCTTTGTGGCATGCAATATTATAGAACATCAAGACACAGTAGCAGAGTTGCGATTAAGGGATGCGAAAAGCAAAATAGAAAACAAAATAGAGGCCTCCATTAATGAGATTAGGAGTGATGAAGAGAAAGACACGAATTTGGACGATTTAAAGACCTGTCCTCTAGATAATCTCAGTAGCCTCCTTATTGGAACCATCCATCTTACACGAAAAGTGGAATACACCATTGAATTATTAAAAAGCCTAAAAAAACAATTAGAAAATGACCCAGAGGTACAAAGCCTTGTAGAGTCCAAGTCACATTTTAAATATTGTTTTATTTCTAATGGCTTAATGCAAAAAGCCCGATGCCATCGAGCGATAGATAAGCTCTCAACAGAGCTTACTGAGTTAATCAAGCAGGATAGCACACTTCAGGCAACTAAAATTGAAAAGACAATCTCTCTGGCTGAAACGCAAGCGTCTAAGTTTGATAGGGGTTTTTTTGGTTGGTTTCAGCATACAAAAACGACAGAGCTTGAACACTTAGAAAGTGCTCTTAAAACCTCCAAAGAGGGATTTACGCCAAATGGTAAAAAGAATTAACAACTTACAATGTCCTCCCAAACGCAAAACTTGAGTCCTAGTCGGGAATGTGATTAGACTGTAAAGGTTAAAGTTCAGAAGAAACCTCTGAGCGCTTTTTGTTCTATAATTATAGAGATAAGGTATTTTTGGAGAACATATGGCGAGAAAAAAGCCTGAAAAAGACACAACTCTTCAGTTGGTTGATGAAGATGAGGGAGGCCAAGGCTCGCAATCAGGTGGAAGCGCCCATCAGGGGGATTACCGTGCCATTTGGGGGGGGGGCTATGGTGAGCCTGGTTTTCCGACCATTCCGGATGGACGAGAGACGTTCTTAGTCGATGAGACTAAGGCGATGGAAAATGAGCGGCGACTGCAAGAACAGCGAGGCCATCGTAAATTTGCTCGCACCATCACCCGAGACCGGGTTGATGAGCCTGATAATAGTCAAGGTAATGAGCTGTCCATGCAGGAAGGTCCCAAAGACCACCCTTTTCTCCAATCACAACGGTTTGATGGGGTCGATCCAAACGTGAGTCCGGCACCTGAGATAGGCACCGAAGCAAGACGAGAATTTGATAACGAAAAACGTGAACAAGACAAAGAAAAGCAACTGCGTTTGGGCAATCAACTGCAAAATAAAAATGAGTATCAGGCAAGGCCAAGCAGTGCCCCAACCATGAAGCCACGCTAAGGATTTCAGACAATGGTAACAGCATTGACAATGTTAAGAGCAGTCTACTTTAAAACAGTCAAGGAGTGCTTGCCATGAGAAGCTTGGCTGATCAAATCATCTACGGACAAACCCCAGACTATCAAGCCCATGTGAGTCAAGGTGAGAGCTTAGATGACATTGATGAATACGGTTTTACCCCCTTGATAGAATGTGCCATTGTCGGTCGGGTCAATATTGCCAAAGAGCTGATGCACCTTGGGGTTGACATTGATAAGCCGGATGTCACAGGGCGCACAGCGCTTCATTGGGCCGTGGATAACAACAACGAACCTCTGGTTAAACTACTACTTGCAAGTGGGGCTAACCCTAATGCGTACAACCGGGGTGGGCAGCCTGTTTTAGTGTTTCCACTGTTGCGAGATCAATGGATGTTAAAGCAGGTGCTCTATCAAGCAGGCGCCAGCCTTGATTTTGCCCTTGATTTTATCAACGCCAAATTAATTGGTCATCGCTATGAATTAAAAGGGGATGTTGACATTCTCTCCGGCAGCGGTGAATACATAGAGCTTGATTACGAAGGCTTCTTTCTTGAGTTTTCTCTCGCGAGCATTCAAGATTCCTTGAGTCGCTTTCGTAATAACTTTTCAGCCAGAAATCTTCGCGAATATTTTGCAGAGATCTGTGAAATCATCGATGGCTACCAAACGGCCGAGCAGCTTTTAAAGCTTCAGCACCAACGGCTTGAGGCGCTCGAGCTAGAAAAGAAAATTGCTTTTTTCCAGCAGCAGCATGTCTTAGTGCTACCAGTTGCCTATAGAGGTCATGCCATAGCCTTTGTACGTTGTGGTGAGTATTTTGCCAAGATTGATCGAGGGGAGAACTCGCTAACAGAGGGAACGGTTAACCTTTATAAAATGGGCAATCCTGCTGCCTTTAGCGCAGGCTTTATTCGAGAGCTACTCTTTACCCGCCAAAGTGAGGCCTTTGTCCACCATGAGATTAACCGAGTGCTAGCCTTACAACCGATTCTGAAGCTCCCTGTTTCAGCCCAAATTACCGGCAATTGCTCCTTTGCCAACATAGAAGCGGTGGTGCCAACGGCCTTTGTTTTACAGCACATCGCAGAGACAGGCTCAAAAACCGATTTAAAAGACGTGGGTCGTGTTGCTTTTTCTTTTTATCAGCAATGGCTTACCTGGGATAAAGATCGAGCCCTGGATGAATGTTTAATGAGCTTCCCAGAAGCAAGTACACCAAGACAAGCTTCAAAAGCGGCCACTCTGGGGGCTGTGTTGTTTCAAGCCTGTGATTATGGGATTAAACCCCACATGGTCCGAGCCGAGAAAATTTTAAAAATCTTAATGTTGCCTGAGTTTCATTACGTGCTCCAGAGCTATCTTTCTGTTTTTTGTGTTAAAAAATTAACCATGCGTGGTAATAATTTACTTAAAATCTTAGAAGATGCTGGCATAGATTCAAAAACCGGCGTCTTTCCAGTCGCCACTCAAGTCGGGCGTGATGGCCTGCCATCTTAATCCCGTTCAGTTTGCTCTTTAATAAAGCATTCAATGGGGGTATAATCGCCCAATTCAGTTAAGTAATGTACTTCTTTTGGAGAAGAATGCTATGTTTTGGACAAAATACCCCCAAAACCCCAATAAAGAAGCCCAAAAGCAAAGCAAAGGAGTGGAGCGTAACGACAGTGATGACGACTGGAATTCAGAGGACGCTGTTCGTTTTGTACAGCAAGTTGTGGAAAATGATCCTGACTCTTCTGCCTTCTGGGATAAAATGAAGGACAAATTTTTTAAGGCGGGCTGTGTGCCTGCATTGCTTGGTTTTATCTGGCTTTCTAAGTGTGCCTTGAGATTCTCAACGGACTCACAAAGTAATCTTGGTTTGGTGTTTGGCTTAATGGTCGGCACTTTTTTTCTATCAATTGGTGGCCTTTTAATTGCTCAGAGCTATTTAGTTAAAGACGACATGGCGATGACGGATCGTCCACGCAGTTTGAGTTGCTCCTAAAATTTAGGTGTGAAGACCCTCTCAAGCCTTCACACCCTTAGAACTCGCAAAGCACACACTGTCAACCGCTGAGAATGGTTAAGCCGTTGCGCTATTTTTTGAATTCTTTTGTCGCTTGAGCTCTTCTGCTAGTAAGTACACCACCGTTGCGTATTGCTTGGAGGTGTTGTAGCGGGTGATCACAAAGAAATTATTAAAGCCCAGCCAGTATTCCTTCTTATCGAGATCATCGAGGACCACCAAGCCTGCTTTTTTCGCTTTGGCAGCTTTTTTCGGCTTCACCCCATATTTTTCTAATTTGCTCAAGCTGTAGGTTGCGCGTCGAGGGTTGGTTTTTAGTTTCTTATAGTTCTTACCGGTTAAGGACGCTTGTACAGCCACATCCTCAGAGTCTCGCCAGCCATGGGTTTTTAAATAATTAGCAATGCTGTAGATGACGTCTTGGTTGTCAGCGCGCAAGTCCGATGGGCCTTTGCCATTAGCATTGACTGCATAAGCCCGATAACTAGAAGGCATAAACTGTGGTTTGCCAATAGCACCTGCATAAGAGCCTTGGACGCTGTCTGGGTTAACGTTAAGCTCTCGACAGAGGATTAAATACTCTCGCAGCTCTTTTTTGAAAAATTTAGAGCGAGCAGGGTAGTTAAAGGCTAGGGTAGAGAGGGCATCGAGTACTTTATGGTTGCCCTGTATGCGACCATAAAAAGTTTCCACCCCAAGGACTGCTACAATAATGTCAGCTGGAACGCCGTACTTTTTTTCAGCCTTTTTGAGTGTGTCGGCATTTTGCTGCCAAAAGGCAACACCTTCGTTAATGCGCTTGGAGGTCATAAAGAGCTGGTAGTAATTAGACCAGGGCTTTTTCTCATAAGGCTTGTTCATCGACTCGATGATTTTATCTTGCACGGTGACTTGATTCATCACGTCTGTTAGCTTTGCCCGGTTGAAGTTGTATTTATTAACCATCTGATTAATAAAGGCTTGTACATCACTGCGCTGGCTAAAGGGCAGGGCTGCAAAACTAAGATTGAGGGTAAAAAGCAGGGCTAAAAAAACAAGTCTTATTGTATTCATACGTCATTCCTTTTACTATTTGCTCGAGCCAAGGCTCTTAAATGTCAGTCGATCATAAAGGGCTAAAGGACAATGGTAAATAAAAAATCTCAATTGTGGACAGAGGAGTTAGAGCGTGTTGTGGATTAAAGCGTTTCACATTGTGGCCATGGTGGCCTGGTTTGCAGGTCTTTTCTACTTACCACGACTCTATGTCTATCATGCCGAGGCGCAGGACTTAATTAGCATAAAGCGCTTTAAAGTGATGGCACGACGGCTCTATTTCGGGATCATGTGGCCTGCTGCAATTCTAACAACCCTCTTAGGGGGCGTGTTACTGGTAAATGGCTGGATTATTTATCAAAAAGCTGGCTGGATGCACGCAAAATTGGCCTTAGTGGTGCTTCTTTGGGGCTATCATTTAAGCTGTGGTCATTTCAGACGTGCTTTTGTGCGAGATGAGAATCAAAAAAGCTCTAAATTTTTTAGAGTATTCAATGAATTACCAACTTTTTTGCTCATATCCATCGTGTGTTTAGTGGTGGTTAAACCCCTCTAATTGTCTGTTAAGCTTAGTGAGGTATACTGAAGAACAGTATGTGTTCCAGTAGTGAGTTTTGGCCTTATGCCAACTGTTAGCGAACTTAAACAATTTTGTCAGCAACTTCAGCAAAGCCCTGTAAAAAGTGAGCAAGAGCAAGATATCTGTAAGGAGCTAGGCAGATTTCCTGCTGCGGGAATTGACGACACTTTAAGAGCAATCAAAGCAAAACTTGGTAATGAGTGCTTAACAGGAGAGCTAACCACGCTCAAGGTAAAAAGGCTATATAACAGGCTGCATACCGATAAAAATAACGATGGTGCTGAAACATTCCAAGAATTGCAGCCTAAAATAAAGCTTTTAAGCGACATACTCTCAGCCTATAAGGCCTCAAAAGAAGCAGCTAACCAGCCAGCCGAAGAAGCTGTGAGCAAACCAAGCCCTTCCTCGGAACCCGTTACAATAATTCCTGAAACCGCCGCCCCAAAGAAAAAAAATCCTTGGTCTCGTTTTAAGTCATCGTTGACTCACGCCTTTCGCTTTAAGTCCTCGCGCGCAAGTAACGAGTCAGAAACCAATAACCGCTCTGAAGGCACCGACGTTGACACAGAAAGACAAGCAGCGTTTCGACCCCACCTTGCCAATGGCAACCGGGTGCGCAAAGGACTCTTTAATGGTTTTAGCGATTCAATAATCTTCTCTAGCTTGCAAAGTAAACTTTGTAACATTTTTACTGATGAGGTGCTGTTGGGCGAAGCAGTGCCAAATTTAAGGTCTCTTAGGGTTGCCGACATTATTGAGCTATTAACCAAGCTTACACTCTACGATGATCAGGGTAGTGCCCTTTATCCGGGGGTCAATGACGCTGTTTTGGATAGGACATTGTTTGTTGCCATTATTAATAGGGTAACAGACGTCCAAAGTTTTAGGTTGCAAGAGACACTAGAACTCATTCGCAGAATAGCTTTGAGCTCTGATTTAATCAGTGCAGTCTGTTCTGAGCTAAGTTTTGATGAACTAATCAACTTAAATGAAATTTTTGCCAGTTGTGAGACATATAAAAGTTATGCTAAGACCGCAACTGATGAAATGAACCTGCGCATCATTCATTTGGTGCTAGATAAAATCAAAGAGCATTGTAAGGTGAGTGAAGAGCAAGAAGCGTTGTATGAAGCGTTTTTTGATGGTTTTCGAGCCCGGGCTAATTTTTCCAAACTAAAGGATACCTTCGGTGCCAATGTTATTACCTGTCATTTTAAAATAATAGGGGATGGGCTACCAAGTGCTGAGGAAATAAAGAGCACACTCAATACTAGAAAGCTCAATGTTAGCAAACTATATAATAAAATCTTTGCGCATTATTTTCAGGAGTTAATAAATCTAATTGGCTTTTTAAGCGGTGAGCCAATATTATTGAGCCCTACTCTAACTCTACAGATTGAAAATGTCTCCGATGATCTAACGTCTGTGCTGCGAGAATCCGTCTCCAAACTAAACAGAGTTAATCTGAGGTTGATGGAAAGCTTGTTGCCTTGTCAAGTGACAAAAAAACGCTATTTTTCTGCATTGCTTAGCGAAATTAAAGCGCGTAAAAAAGTGCTAAGTGATGAAGAAAAAAAGGCGTTTATCTCAACCCTAAAAAGCTTTTTTCCAGCGCTCTGTAAAGGGTTCCCAGAGAGTGCTAACCAAAATCCTGTGGCGGCCCTAGACCACTTTCTACCTAAGCTCTTTGATGCTGATCTTAAAAGACTAGAGCTTTTGTTAAATCGAGAACACAATTGGGGGATGGATTGCTTAGACAAAATTAAAAGGCG
The DNA here is from genome assembly GCA_030148065.1 of Legionellaceae bacterium. GTDB lineage: Bacteria > Pseudomonadota > Gammaproteobacteria > Legionellales > Legionellaceae > JASBUC01. The sequence goes on from JASBUC010000054.1 coordinate 26,635, forward strand.
GCGTGAAGATGAAGAAAAAAAGACGTTTGTCTCGGCCTTAAAAAGTTTATTTCCAGCGCTCTGCAAAGGGTTTCCAGAGAGTGCTAACCAAAATCCTGTAGTGGCGCTGGAACACTTTCTACCTAAGCTTTTTGAAGATGATCTTAAAAGACTAGAGCCTTTGTTAAATCGAGAAGTCTCTTGGGGGATGGGTTGCTTAGAAAAGATTAAAAGGCGGCGTGCTGAGATTGTTGTAATAATGAGAAAGTTCAACGACTTGCAAGAGGCCTTTCTGAAAAAGTGCGATCAGTCTCTTGTTGCCGATTTCTTTGAGTTGCTATTTCGACATTACATGAAAGGTGAGAGCGAACCATTTGATGTGGAGGATGCCTTACTCAAAGTGTTTAGCAGCCTGACTTTGAGCAAAGATTGCACTAACAAAATAGTTTTGCAGGAAGACGCGATAAAAGCTTTAACTCAGAAGCTAAATAACTTTATTCAAGAGCAAACGGGAAGTGACTCAGCAAGTGCCGTAAAGGAAGAGTCTTTAATTAAAAAATGTAAGAGTCAAACGTTTAAAGCGGTGCAACTCTCCAACTTCTATTTCTTACTTGATCCCAGTTTGAAGATAAATGGTTTAAAAAGTGATCTTAGGCAATTGAATCAACACTTAAACCATGGAAGTGCCGCAGAGGCCCAAACGGCCTTTAAAGCCCTTTGCATGCGTTCATCGAAGAGAAGAGATTATTTTTGGGCGGATTACCACAGCAGCAAAACCCATTCCATGCAGTCAATCCTTGATGAGCTCACAGGCTTATCGGACGAGACCTTAAAAAAACTCGACCTGCCCAAAAGAGAAAGTAGTGAGGGGACTAAAAAGCACAGAGAACGTTTGCAATATCATATCAGTTTATTGCTTCCCAAGGGCAAAGCGGAGAGCCCTGCCAAGGTTACACCTCTTTATTCTGCCAAAATGATGGACATCGACTAGAGCGTGTTAACGAGCTCTTAACTAGTTTTCCTCGTATAATTCAAAATCTTCTTTACTGACTCCACAGTCTGGACAGTACCAGTCTTCATCGACCTCTTCCCATTTCGTGCCAGGTGCAATGCCATCTTCTGGCCAGCCTTTTTCTTCGTCGTAAATAAAGCCACAGACGGTACAGATGTATTTCTTATACTCACTCATAAATTAAGATAATCACTAAATTGCAAGAGGCGCTAATCTACCGATTATTTGTCTTGCTGTAAACCATTTCAGATCTTGGATCTTGTTCTTATTTTCCGCTAAACTGGCCCATTATTTTACACAAGTTAGGAGTTAGCATGGGCGATGAGCGATTGTTGGAGCGAGCAAATGAGGTGATCCCTGGTGGGGTTAATTCACCCGTGCGTGCCTTCAATGGGGTAGGGGGCGAGCCCATCTTTTTTAAAGAAGGGCGGGGCTCTAAATTGATTGCCGAGAATGGGCAAGAATACATCGACTATGTTGGTTCTTGGGGGCCGCTTATCTTAGGTCATGCCCACCCCTCTGTCATTGAGGCTGTACAACAAACGGTGCGCAAAGGTTTAAGTTTTGGTGCGCCCACCAAGCTGGAAGTCGTCTTGGCAGAATTACTCTGCAGCCTACTCCCAGACGTTGATAAAGTTCGTATGGTAAATTCTGGCACAGAAGCGACCATGACAGCACTTAGATTGGCAAGAGGGATTACCGGCCGAGAGAAAATCTTAAAGTTTGATGGGTGCTATCACGGTCACAGTGACAGTTTATTATCAAATGCCGGCAGTGGGGTGCTAACCCTAGGCCTACCGAGCTGTCCTGGGGTGCCAAAGGCCAATGCAGAGCTGACCCTGACCGCAAGCTTCAATGATCTTGATGGCTTGGAAGAGTTAATGGCTGTGCACGGTGAGACGCTTGCTGCCGTGATCATCGAGCCAGTTGCTGGTAACATGGGCTGCATATTACCCAAAGATGGCTTTCTCGAGCGCCTTCGCACCCTTTGTAGCCAACATGGAGCCTTGCTTATTTTTGATGAGGTGATGACAGGGTTTAGGGTTGGCTTAACGGGAGCTGCTGGTTTTTATGGTATAAGGCCTGATTTAAGCACCTTTGGTAAAGTCATTGGCGGTGGCATGCCCGTTGGCGCCATTGCAGGAGCGGCACGCTATATGGATCATCTAGCACCCTTGGGGCCTGTCTATCAAGCAGGTACGCTCTCAGGAAACCCGGTTGCGATGGCCGCAGGGCTTGCCAATCTCAAAGAAATTGCCAAACCTGGCTTTTATCAGGCCTTAACTGACAAAACCGCCTACTTGCTTAAGGGCTTAGAAGAAGTAGCCAAAGCCTCAAACATTCCCTTTACCACCAGCATGGCGGGCGGGATGTTTGGTCTTGCCTTTAGTGACAGGCCAATTAGCAGTTTTGCTGAAATTAAGCAAAGTAACATTGAGCGCTTTAAGGCCTTTTTTCATGGTATGTTACAAGAAGGGATTTATTTAGCACCGTCTGCTTTTGAAGCAGGCTTTGTATCAAGTGCGCACAGCAGTGAGGACTTGGATGCAACCATTGAGGCAGCCGCCAGAGTGTTTGCGACACTTTAAAATGCTGTTTTAATCCCATGAATGTGGTAAATGGATAGGAGAAGTAAATGGAATTAGCAAACATTCTGCAAGGAGGCGGTGGGCAGCTGCACTCCTTTAGCATGTTGATGATGATGGTCAACGCCATCATTCATCTCTTTTTTGCCGGCGCCATTGCCAAAGACGTCGGTAAGCTCTATCAATTAGGCATTAAACCACAGCTGGTTTCGGGCTCAGTCTGGGCCTTTGCCACCTTAATTGGTGGGGTGATGACGGCGTTTATTTATTGGTTAATGCATTATTCATTACTGGCAAGAACAACAAAGGAGAGACCCTATGAGGTTAGCGACGTTACTTAATGAATTACGACTTGAGGTTGAAGAGTTAACAGTCAACGAGTTGCAAGCAAAGCTCGAAGCAAACGAGCCACTGTTGTTAATTGATGTGCGCGAAAAAGACGAGCTGGTTCAACAGGGCAAGATTGTTAAGGCCTTGGCCATCAGCAAAGGGGTGCTTGAGTGTCAAATCGAAGACGTGGCCCCAACAGGTGATGAGACCATCGTCCTTTATTGTCGCAGTGGCAATCGCTCTTTAATTGCTGGCGCCTCATTAAAGCAAATGGGCTATGAGGAAGTCTACTCGCTAAAAGGGGGCTTTACTGCTTGGAAACTCTCCAATTACCCAATAGAGCCACTCGCTAGTGCTTAAGGCACAGGTAACATCATGAACCTAGATGTGCAAAGCTTGCGAAGTCGCTTGCCAGAAATTGACGATTACTTTAAGCGAAAACGGCTTCGTGCCGAGCCTCATAAATACCCAAAAAATTTATTTCGAGCTCAAAGCAGCAAAGAGCGCTTCGAGATTTCAACCTATCTCTCTGAAATTGATGGCAAGCTGCAAGAGCTGTTAGAAAAAAATTACTCTTCATTTGAAAAGCAGTTTTCCCTGCAGAGAATCGCACAACAAATTAATGTGTTAATCAACACAGCCAAAAGCCATAAACAGAAAGCTCGCCAAACGAGCCTATTAGAAGAGTTGGTGCAAGAGAGCAAACACAGTGGTAAAACAGGCTTAGAGCTACTAAGAGCTAGAAAAGAGGCGGCGGCTCACTCAAATAATCTTGAACTGGTTCGTTGTGAGAATCAGCTTCAACGGTTAAAAAAACAATTACATCAGCAAATGAACCTTGAAAAAAACGCCACCGATCCCAAGGTGGTGGCAAACGCTAAGAGTATGATAGAAGGCTTAAACCAAGCTATTTCTGACGTTGAAGAAGAAAAGTCTAGACAGTCTTAAGCTCTTAAGGCCTCTGTTTTTGGCTCTGGCTTTGCTTGGGGCTCTCAAGGGGAGCAGAGAGCTAGTTCGTGGCAAAAAAAAAGCCTTGCAGGTTTAACACCAGCAAGGCTTTAGGCAATTATTGGTTTAGTTTTTATTTAGAAAGTGAATTTCCTAATACTTTAGCCAACTCTTCATCATCGATACTGTCGTCGCCATCGCTGTAATCAGATTGGTTGCCTTCTTCTGGCAAATGCATCTGTCCGCTCGTATCTACGAGCATTAAAGAAGATGGCGTTCTTGGCATTGAGCCAGTTGGAGCAAGAGGTAAACCATCAAGTAATTCTGCCTCATCAAATTCATCATATAGATTGATAGACGGCTGCTCTTCCACTCGAGTAGTTTTTCTTGGCGGTGATTGGAAGGCGTTCACACCGCGCAAACCATCCATTGCTCGTTGCGTAGAATTGCGCTTGGAGGAACTACTTTCTGACGAAGGAGTCTGCTGAACTTGAACATTGAAAATATTTGCTCGTCTCTTCATGGCAGCCTCGTGCTCTTTTTGTTGCTTGGCCTCTGCCTTTTGGGCCGCCACTCGTAGGCTGCCTTGGGTGTGTTGAGCACTCATTGAACGCATCACGGGCATAGGACCTTGAACAGTAGGCAGTACATCCATTTGTTCAAAGTGGGATCTTGGATCGGTGCTGGGGGGAGGCGTTGGTGTCTCAGCAGCGCGTGAAAATAGCTTACTCAAGCCCCACTTCGCCTTTTCTTTCTTGTCAGCTTCTCTTTTTTCAGCAAGTAATAAATCCATTTCTTTGTGCTGTATACTGCTGTAGAAAAGGGCTGGACGGCATATTTCATTGCACTGCTCTGTAAATCGTTTAGTTACTTCAATGCGTTTTTGCTGTGCAGCAGCACTAGGGGTGTCTTTGGTTCGAACGTTTTGTTTGAGCTTATTCCATCCAGCTGGTTTTTCAAGTGCGGCAACCTCGCGTAGCCCTTGTTGAAATGTTGCCACAGAGTCTGTAAAACTCTCAATGTAATCACTTATAACCGTGTCGTTAAAGCTAAAGCCTTTTCCTAATGGCTGTTCAGCCTTTTGTGGTCCTTGTCGGTAGTTCCAGATATCAGAAACCGCCTTAACGGTTGTAGACATCAATGATGGCTTGGGTTGCTCTGATTGTTTCAGACGTTCGATGATTGCTGATTGTGGGGCAATTTTGTCTTGTATTTGATTAATACGGGCTTGTTCGTTTAACCGTTGTACCTGGGATTTATTGTCACCTTGGCCCAGGATTTCCTGCACTTGATTAAGACTGAATTCATTTAATTGTTGAATTCTTAGCAGTCGTTCCGAGGGAGTGCTATCAGGAAGAGTCGATCTGACGGCTAAGTCATTCTCTAACATTTGGATGTAGCTTTGATTTTGGAAAAGAGAGACTTGGTGCACAAGAATTTTACTAAGCAGTAAACTGCTGTCTTCCATAAATTGAAATTGTTCTTCGGTGCAGACTCCCTGTTCGCAGGCTTCGGAAAGCTTAGTTAACAAGGTGATGTTGCTTTGCAGCCATTGCTCAAGAGAGGCATCTAGATCAGTCTCAGCCAAACGCTTTTGTGCCGCATCAAAGTCTTCGAAAACACCATCAAACTGCGCACGATCTTCTACTTCTTTACCTATATTATCGAGAACTGGTTTGTCTTCACGAGCTAAGATTATTTGGTTAACAAAGACGGCTTTACTTAAATCCTGTCCATATTCATGGGTTTTTTTATCAAGCTCAGCTTTATAATCAGCTTGTTGCTTCGCTGTGAGTTTAAAAGCTCCTAGGACCGCGTAGGCACTAGAATTCTTAAGCGCAGTAAAATAGTTTTGCTCAAGCTTTTGTGTTTGAGCGTGTGCTTGCAGACTTAGCGCTTTACTCTTATCTTTAGGGGCTTGCTCTCTAAAGCCAAGTGGGCGGTGTAGCCAACTGTATTGGTCGGCGAGTCCCTTAATACGGCCACCACTCCAGTTATCCCAGGCACTAGGCCAGTAAAAAGCAACAGGTTCCTCTAGGGTTCTTAATTGCGCATTAAGCTTAAAAAATTCTTGTTGGTCATAACGGACTAGTTGCTCTAAGGTCTGACGTTGTTCCGCAGTTAATTCATTAAGAATTGGTTTGATACTTTCTTTGAAATTTTTAATTAGTCTGTTATTAGACTTGGTTAGCCCGATGATTTTACTAAGCCCGCTGTTTGTATTTCTAGCACTTGTACGAGCATCTCTTACTCGACTGTCTTCAACCACTTCGCTTAATCCTGCTAAGTGTTGGTCTAATAAATTGACGTTATTTTCAAGTATGGCAATGTGTGTGTCGTTTTGAGAACCATCTATGGCGGTCTTCATTAATCGCACGGCTAATTCGTGGTTTGATTTAGCAAGGGCTGCAAGTTTTAGTGCATAAGGCATCGCCTCAGTGGCTTGTCGTTCTTCGTGGGCTTGGTAAATGGCGGCTGCATCAGTGTTTAGGGATACAGTGGTTTGTTTTGGCATGCGGGACTCCAATACTAGATTTTGCAAGCTATAAGTTAGCAGTAAGTTCAACTGGCGAGTATATCAAAAAAAAGATTAAGAGAACATTAAATGACCACAGTGTGATAAAAAAAGCATAAAATCAGTCAGTTGGTGAGAGGGGAAGTTCGAGCTGTTGGCGCTCTTGTGAGCCACTTTTTTCGCAACGAAGGCCAAGTCCCAGCAGGCGAACAGGCTTTAAATGACGGGTTAAGCCCTCGGCCAATAATTGCGTAAAAAGCTCAAGACTGAGCTGCGAGCCTGCTTTTTCCACCGTTGTTTGTTTAAAATCCGAAAATTTTACTTTGACAAACACCCCTTGAATCAGAGGGTTATCTGCGATTTTCTGTCGGCTCTTTAATCGCTCTAGTAGTACCGGCATCATGCTTTGCAGCTCAGGCAGTGAATGAATGTCTTTGGGGAAGGTTTGTTCAACGCTGATTGACTTTCGCACTCGATGACTTTCAACAGGGCGGTGGTCGATGCCTCTTGATAATTGGTATAAGAGCTTGCCTTGTTTGCCAAAACGCATTTGTAACTCATTAAGAGGCAGCGTTTGTAATTGGCCACAGGTCTCAACGTTCAATGCTTTTAATTTGTCAGCCATCTTTGGACCAACCCCAAAGAGCTTTCGCACCGATAAGTCTTTCATGAACGCGTCAATGTCCGAAGGTTGGATGACTTTTTGCCCGTTGGGTTTGTGCCAGTCACTGGCGATTTTGGCAAGACTCTTATTCGGGGCAATGCCTGCACTTGCGGTTAAACCGCGTTGTTTAGAAATTTGCTTCCGAATGGCTGCTGCAATCCAGGTAGCGCTGCCTTGTTGCTCTTGGCAGTTACTCACATCTAGGTAGGCTTCATCTAAAGAAAGTGGTTCAATGACATCAGTGTACTGGCGAAAGATTTTATGAATCTCTTTGCTTTCTTCTTTGTACACAGCCATTCGCACCGGCCGTAGTATTAACTGTGGGCAGAGCTTTTTAGCTTGATGAGTGGGCATGGCGGAGCGAAGGCCATAGCGACGGGCTTGGTAGTTACAGGTTGTTAGCACCCCGCGGCGATCTTGCTCTCCTCCAACCGCAATGGGCTTGTCGGCAAGATCTGGAAAATCACGCATTTCAACCGCCGCATAGAAGCAGTCCATGTCGATGTGGATGATTTTTCTCATGTCATTAGAAGTCTTGGATCTTGGCACCGGGTTTGGAGCTCTTGCTCATCAATGGGCAAGGCGCTGTCAAACAGAGCGCAAGAATAGGTCCTAAGGTTGTAGAGTTGCAAGAGTTCAAGTTTGTTTTTTTGTTTTAAAAAATTAGTAAAGGCCTTGTGCTCATCGTGTTCATTGCTTAAGAGCTTAATTAAACTCTGACAGGAGTGAGTACTGGTTGAGTGACTAAAGCGCTCACTAAAAAAGGAGAGTTGTTGCCGCAGTGGGTTGCGATGTTCTTTACTAATTTCAATAAACTCAATAAAGACGTCTCTAATGTCTTCAACGCAACGTGCGTCCTCTATTTGTGACACTAAGGACGTCATCTTATCTTGTTTGTCACGTAACGATTGCTCTCGGAGCAAGGGGCGGCAGGAGAGGCGGTTTTCTGCAAGGTGCTGAACCATTAAAGCTGAGATTTCTCTAAAGAGAGGAAAGGAGTCTTCTTGTGAACTTGGTGGGGTGCCATTCTCGGCGGCTTTTAAAAATTTATCAATTTCTCTAGGGGTTTCTAAGACGCGGGTTAATTCAGCCTTGCTTGGTACCCCAACTTGTTGATGATAATGCAATAAATAGTCTAAAAATTTGCAATCAAACGCTAGATGCGGTTTTTGCTCACTAATCTGTTTTACTTTATAGAGCGAGCCCATGACCTCGTCTGTAATGTGGCGTTGTGAAACGGTTTTAGCAGGCACATTTTGATCGAGGAAGTAAAGTGTCTCGATTAGCTCACAAGTCTTTGGTAATTTTTGTTTGTGATCATGCCACCACTTGGCTTCAAAAAAGAGGGGCAGCCTTTTAACGTAGGCGGCACTTCTTGGCGAGTGAGGGGTCGAGGTTTTAATGGCAACATCAACGTCAACACAAACGACTTTTCCTTGGGATTTTATTAAATTGCCACGGCCACAACCATCGAAGATGGTGCGTCTTGTTTCCCGGTAAATGTTTAACAAACAGGCTCGTGCCTCGGTATCATTGGGTGCTTCTCCTTCTAAGAAGGGGCTCACCCAGTAGGCATTGCCATCATCGTCTTTTAAAACAGCCGTTGGTAAGTCTGGGTTAATCAGCTTGTAAATGCGCTCAGCTCTTGCTGGCGAATTGAGATTGCTCTCATCGGCTTGTGGGATTTTTTTAACCCAAAAACCGCTGTATTCAGAGTCTGCCAGCAACTTTAGGGGAATGGAGGATTTAAAGACCTGATTGTAGGTACCATGCCCTAGTTCTTGCCAGTGCCAGGCGTCGTCTCGGGAAATCACTGATTTCTTTCGACGCAATGGAATCAATCTTTTTATTGATTTTGGGACCTTAAAAATAGCACGTACCCCCTAAACAAAACCCCAAACAGGGTGCTAAATGAAGTCCATGTGCCCAAGATTACAAAACTCCGTCGGTCAAGACAACAGTTGAAATTTAAAAAATAACCCCAATCTGGACTAATTAATCAATCGATGAATTAGCTATAGGGTTAGATTGTGGAACAATACAGAGGAACAACCATCCTATCGGTGCGCCGTGGCAACAAGGTTGTCATTGGCGGTGATGGCCAGGTTAGTCTTGGTAATACCGTGATGAAGGGCAATGCCAAGAAAGTCAGAAGACTGTACAAAAACCGAGTGATTGCAGGCTTTGCCGGCGGTACCGCGGATGCTTTTACCTTATTTGAAAAGTTTGAAGCCAAGCTCGAAATGCACCAAGGGCATTTGGTGCGGGCAGCCGTTGAGTTGGCAAAAGATTGGCGGATGGATAAAATGCTACGGCGCTTAGAAGCTCTTCTTGCCGTTGCCGACAGTCAATCATCGCTAATCATCACCGGAAATGGGGACGTGATTGAGCCAGAAGATGGCCTCATTGCCATTGGTTCTGGAGGGCCTTTTGCTCAAGCTGCGGCTCGTGCCTTGTTGGATAAAACCAAACTAGAGCCTCGCAAGATTGTTGAGCATGGTTTAAAGATTGCAGCCGACATTTGCATCTACACCAACAACAACCTGACCATCGAAGAAATTGTTGCCTAAGTGCTGAGAGAATTATTATGACCATGACACCAAGAGAAATCGTTCAAGAATTAGACAAACATATTATCGGTCAGAGTGAGGCTAAACGAGCGGTCGCCATTGCCCTACGGAACCGCTGGCGCCGGATGATGATTGAAGATCCTGAGCTTCGTTCAGAAATCATGCCAAAAAACATTTTAATGATTGGCCCTACAGGGGTCGGTAAAACAGAAATTGCTCGACGTTTGGCACGCCTTGCCGATGCCCCCTTTATTAAAGTTGAAGCAACCAAGTTCACCGAAGTTGGCTATGTTGGCCGAGAGGTTGACTCAATAATCAAAGACTTAGCCGACATTTCCGTCAAAGAAATGCGTGAAAAGGAAGTCGAGAAAGTCAAGCATCGTGCTTATGATGCAGCCGAAGAGCGGGTACTTGATGTCTTATTGCCGCCGGTTCGCGGGGTGTTTGATAACAAAGAATCCAATGAGAAAGAAAAAGATTCCAAAGCTCGCCAAACCTTCAGAGTACAGCTAAGAGAAGGTAAGCTCGATGACAAAGAAATCGAAATAGAGCTCTCGCAAACCTCTATTGGCGTTGAGATTATGGCGCCTCCTGGCATGGAAGAGATGACCTCACAATTACAAGGCCTGTTTCAAAACATGGGTGGTGAAAAAAAGAAAGCCCGTAAAATGAAAATTAAGAAGGCGATGAAGCTCCTGCAAGAAGAAGAGGCGGCAAAACTCATCAATGAAGATGAAATTAAAACCAAGGCCTTAGAGCGAGTCGAGCAGCATGGCATTGTCTTTATCGATGAAATTGATAAAGTGACCAAGCGTGATGGCTCCTCTGGCGGTGATGTATCCCGCGAAGGGGTGCAACGAGACTTACTGCCTTTGGTGGAAGGCTCAACCGTCTCCACAAAATACGGCATGATTAAGACCGATCACATTTTATTTATCGCCTCTGGTGCGTTCCACGTGGCAAAACCCTCTGATTTAATAGCAGAATTACAAGGGCGACTGCCAATTCGTGTGGAATTAAAAGCCTTGACCACCGAAGACTTTACTCGGATCTTAACAGAGCCCAACGCTTCCCTAACCGAGCAATATCAAGCCCTGCTTGGGGTCGAGAAAGTCGACATCGACTTCAAAGAAGATGGCATTCAACGCTTGGCAGAAGTGGCTTGGCAGGTCAATGAACGGACTGAGAACATCGGGGCAAGGCGCTTGTATACGGTGATGGAGCGTTTGTTAGAGACGGTGTCGTTTGAGTGCTTTGACGCTAAGGTTGTCATTGACAAAGCCTATGTGAATTCGCAGCTTGCGAATTTGGTCGAGGATGAAGATCTCGCCCGCTACATTCTTTAGAGATCTTTACATCTAGCTAGGCACCGGCATATTTAGCCCTGGTTGGGAGAACTTTTTTTAAAAGGGTGCTCACGTACTGATGTACGCTGCGCTTCTTTTATAAAAAAGTTCTCCCAACCAGGGCAAAATCTGACGGCTTGAAGATGGCTGAGGGGCCTGGCACTTCTTTCTTTTGAGATCTTTACATCTAGCTAGGCACCGCCATGTATGTGAATCCGAAGTCGAAACTAATGAGTCACACACCCTGTCTACGCCAACGTGCCACGCTTTATGCGCGGCATCCAAGAAGCCCAATAAACAAAATCCCGCGCATAAAGCGTGGGAAGTAGGGTCTTGGGGGAAACATTGAATCCGAAGTCGGGCAGCAGCGCTTGGAAAAGTCAGAATGTTTACTTAATCCTACTTCTTGTGTATTATGTGACCACTTTTTTGTGATTAGATGGATGAGTGTGAGACTTCTCAGGATGAGTGATGTAGGAGAAGTTTATGTGGCAAAAAGATGGGGACTTTAGTCGGTTCTTTGATTCAGGCGCGCCTCTAAATCGAATGAGTGAATATCATAATACGGCCTCGGGGGCGGTGATTAACTCACTCTTTATTGGTGGTTATAAAGGGGGCGGCTATCAAATTAGTGCTACAGCCAGTAGTGCTGATGCTCACCAAATACTCATCGATGCGCTTAAAAAGCATGGCTTTCCTGAACCAGATTTTATTGATAAAGACTTAAAAACGGTGAGGATTAGGACCTCCGTTCGAAATACGATGAGTCTTTTCTTAAGGTCTCTTAAAGAGGCTGAGCCTACTATTGATGCCATCGAAGAAGAGATTTGCAGGGCACTGTCAATCAACTCCCTCAATCAGACTGAGGCTCTCGCAACATGGAATAAAGTCGGTAATTTTTCTCTCACTCATAACAACGACACACCTCTAAGGCGTTCTTGTGAGTATCAACAATTGGCAGGCCTTGGCTTGATTAAAGAGCTCTTCATTGGAAACTATGATGATGGGGATTACCAAATCAGTGCCAAAGGCATTAGTAGTGATGCCTTTAACAAACTGAAAGAAGAAGTGGTTAAGGCAGGCTTTCCTGAGCCTTGTTATTCAGATGAGATGTTAAAAACAATTCGATTAACAACGTCTGACAAAAGCACCATGGGCATTTTCGTGCGTTCTCTTAAAAAAGCAGAGCCATCGCTTAATTTAATCGAAGAGGATGTGAGCAAGCTATTAGATATTAAGCCTGTTGATGATCGAGCCGCACTTGCAACTTGGACCAAGACTGGCAATTTTAACAGTCTTTATGACAGTGGCGCTTTTGCAAACCGAAGCCTTCGCTTTGTAACGGGTCAAAAGACGTCCTTAATCAGCGAATTTAGCTTAATGGGTTACAAAGACAACACTTACATGCTCTCCATTGCACCATCGCCAGGCGCAGAGAATTTAAAGAAAGCGCTAAAGAAAAGTGGGTTAAAACTTGAGTTTAACGAGTATATTAATCGAATTTACTTTCGCTTTGGTGGCAGTGAATATAATCAATTTGAACAACTGCTTCGGCTTCTATCTCAGCATTGCCCACAATTTGCAGAGATTAGTGAACCCTTTAAAAATGAAGTGAGCAGCACACTGCTCGCTCATCAAACGAGCTATCAACCAAACAGAAGATCGGCCTTTTTTGAAAGACCTGCTCATCGTAATTATTTCTCTGGAAGAAATAATCGCATTTATGGCTTTCGTGACCGAGTTAGACCGCAGCTCTCATCCGAACTATTAATGCTTGACCTGTATGTCTTACTATTAAGATGCATGTTCGAGCCAAGGTTTCGCTCAAGACGTCGCTTGGTGATTGAAGGTAGCAAACCAGCACCTCGGGACACATCCCCAACGCTAAAGAGGTAACCCAATATACCCATCCTAGTTCATTATGCGAAGTCTGAACTTCGATAAAGTCGCTTCATTAATACTTTGCTCCTTGACAGGTAACAAACATGCCTGCGTCTCAAAGCATTAATGCGGCAACTTTCTCTTTGCTCAGATAGGGTCTGAAATAACGTTATTTGACTTACTCTCAGCACAACTTTGACAACAGCAGAGCTCTGAGGTTTGTTTCTCTCGATTGATGAATAGCTTACTCTATTAAGATTGAGAGAGGGACGAACCTCGGAGCTCTGATTAAGTCAAAGCTTCGCAGAATGAACTGGTTTGGGTATATTAATTCAAAAGGGTGTTTAATGAACTGGTGTGGGCTTCTAATAGCACATCCGCTTCGTTGTCGCTTAGTAATGTATTCTTCTTTAATAAGAATAACTCTTGCATGTTGGCCCGTCGCATAGTGTTTGAATCAAAAATATAATTCTTTTTCATATAGTCATAATTGCAAACAGTTGCCTTGTTTAATCTTTGTTCAGTAAAAAAATTTACGACTGAGTCACAATTTTGATCACTGTCATCAATAAAATGAATTTCAGGGAAGGAATGTAATGTCTTCAAAAAGACATGATTACTTTTCAATAGTTTTAGGCAAGCACCTTTATCATTACCATTGGCAAAAATAACCCCTTCTTTTATGACAACTTGTTCATCATTTAAAAGGAGAGTACAGTCTTTAAGAACTTCTTTGCTAAAAGCGACGTTTAAATCTGATAATTGTTTCAGGGTCTTGTCGATAAAAAAAGTGCTTCGTGAAGTAAGAGCGATTACCTTAACACCTTTAGTTTGTAGTTGCTTGAGTCGTTTTGCTATTTCACAGCTAGGATCTACCGGAACGAGCGTTTCCGTTACCAACTGCACTAGTTGATACAAAGTGATGGTTTTTACTTTTGCGTTTTTTGGTGAGCTTCCCTCTTCTATAAATTGCTGCATTCTGAAATGAAACCAAACAGCAAGACCAATTGTTTGTGATACCCGCCCAATGGTATCATCAATGTCTAAGATTAAAAGCGAGTGTTTAGCAATGTTAGAGAGCATTAAGCCCATGTCTGAACAGACTATCTTTGTACACTTTTCTTGAGGTTTTTCGTCTTTAAAAAAACAAGAAGACATATTTGAGGTCGGACAGCGTTTAAAATGCGCGGACTCTAGCATGATTTACTTGATAAATATACACAATACGTAAATCCTGATCTTAAAGGATGTATACATGATAAATACTCAAGCCATAAATCTCGCTCAAGGGACCAAAAGCCTCCCGATCTCAAAAGATGTATACAGAAAAAATGCTCAAGACGTAAATCCCGATCTCAAAAGATGTATATAACTATAAAATGTTGTTGAACCAGTTAGCTAACGTCCTCCCATCCAGCGTTTCTAAACGCTTATGACGTTCTCGGCAATAGCGACTAATGGCCTCATCAAGCTTATCAGAGGTTTTGTCAAAGTTTTGAGGATAAGGGAGCGAGACGCGCTTGTTTAAATCTTGGAAACTAATGTTTTCTAAATTAAATGAGAGCATGAACTTATTGTTACTCACAAAGACCAGTTTGCGATCTCTAAGAAGGTAACTACTTCTACCCCTCAGCATCGATATTGCCATTAAGAGCCATTTGAATAGCCACCAATGGGTTGATACCTTTGTTAGCCATCGTTTGCAAATAACTAGAGATTCGGCAATAAGCTTTAGCATAAACTTCAGAGC
>JASBUC010000045.1 GCA_030148065.1 Legionellaceae bacterium
AAAAGGTGCTCCTTTTAACCCAGTAGGCTCTCAAAATTGCGTGACACTAAGCCAGAGCTGTTTTCACTGTACGGTTTTGATGCTTCGGCGTACAATTTAGTTTTTACCGATAGAGTGTTTGCGTGCATTTCTTTTTCTTGCTTCTTGTGTTGGGTGCCCTAGGTCAAGTTAGTTCGGATCTTTATTTACCCTCGATGCCGGCGATCAGTGAATCACTTAACATGACCATCAACATGGTGCAGTTAAGCTTTTCAACCTTTCTGATGGGTTTTTCGATTGCTCAGTTAATCTACGCACCTCTATCGGATGTGTACGGTCGCAGAAGACCGGTCCTGTGTGGCATTATCATTTGCTTAATTGGCACCATTGGTTGTCTGAGCGCCACTCATAGCTTGCAGCTGCTGGCCTCGCGTTTTATTCAAGGGCTAGGGGCTGGCGTTGGGGACTCTTTATCAAGAGCCATCTTAAGAGACAGATATTCAGGCGATAAATTAGCGCGTTGGGCCTCCTACTTAGGCATTGGTCATGTGGCAATTCTTGCAGCCGCTCCGTTTGTTGGTGGCTACATTCAGCATTTTGTTGGCTGGCGAGGGGTGTTTAGTACCTTAGTGCTTTATGATTTGCTGCTCTTTATTGCAATTTTTCGCGCCTTACCAGAGACCAATCGGCTAAAGGGCCATCTAACCTTTAAAGACATTAGACAAAATGTTTGCCTGCTTATAAAGTCGCGAAAATTTGTCTCCTTTAGTTTGATTACCGCCTTAGTCTACGGCGGCATCATTGCCTGGTTAACGGTAGCACCTGCCCTACTTGAGCTAGAGCTTGGCTTTCGGCCCCAAGACTTAGGCTGGTTTGCACTGCTACTTGGCATTATTTTTGCGCTAGGCTCGTTCTTGAATGCTAAGAAGGTCTCAGAGGTCGGTCTGTTTCGCATGATTGCCATTGGTTTATCGTTGATGATGGTCTCAGGTCTTTTGCTTAGTCTGCTCTATTGGAAGATGGGGCTTAGCATTCCCGCTCTTATTTTCCCAGTCGCTTTGTTTTTATTTGCAGCAAGTTTTGTCTTTAGCAATGGCTTTGCCTACGCGCTGGATGAATTCTCTGACAGTGCGGGACTTGGTTGTGCAATTTTTACCTTCATACAAATCTTAGGTGGCGTCATTTCCAGTAGCTTAATGGCTTCATTGCACACCACTACCCAAATCACACTCTCCTTTATTATGTGCGGCTTTACGGCGGTGGCACTCTTAATCCTCATTTTTGCGGTCGACAAACCGCGCCTCTAGAGAAATTTAACATTCTTAGGTATCCTTTTTTTATTTCTTAAAGAGAGGTCAAGGATGACGGAATTATTAACGGTTACAAACAGCACTAGCCCCGAGGAATTAGAGACAGAGCTCCTATCGCAACAAGCGATTACAAGCGTTTCTTTTTCAGCATTAACTGGAGAAAAGAGCTTAAGTCAGCGACCCTTTGAGGAGGCTTGTGTCATGATTGAACAGGTTTGTCAGTCGAATGCGCGCAGCCTTGATTTATCCATGCAAGGCTTAGAGATGCTCCCAGCTGAGAAGCTAATGACTCTGCTCTTACCAATTGCGTCGTCAAATCTTGTAAGCCTTAATGTGTCGGGAAATGCGTTCTTTCAGGCAGAAAGCCATGACTTCCCAAGCGTGCGTTTTTTTCAGTTAATTTCAGAGGGTGAACTAACAACGCTAAACCTAAGCAACACTGGGCTTGGACTGTTCGCTGGCAATGGCCGCTTAATGGAAGTTGCAGAGTCGCTCTCAACTTGCCAGCTTAACTCTCTTTGTTTAGATGGCAATCAACTAGGCAGCTGTTTGGCTGATGAGCTTGAATCTTTCTTAGCAAAGGTTGCAGTGATGAGCACACTCAATGAGCTTTCTTTAATGGATAATCAGTTCGTTTGGCAAGAGCAGGATAAAGAAAGAGGGCGGGTGCTTAATTTAATTAAGCCGTTTCTCAATAGACCATTGCGCCACTTAAATCTTGGCTTAAACCCAGAGTTGGCAGACTTACCGGCGCTAGGCTTGATTACCATGTTTGCCATGCTCTCAGCAGTAGCGCTTGAATCACTGTCTTTAAATGGCATTGATCTGGGTAAGTATTCGTTTGAGGATTTAAAAATATTTTTTGAAATGATTGCAGCTAGCCGTCTACAGCGTTTAGACATTGGTGATGCCATGTTTGACAAGTTAACTGCGACCGAGCTAGAAACACTTTTTGCCACCTTTGCAAGTAGTCAGCTGGTTGACTTACGAGCGGCTTATTTGTTTGAAGGTAAAAGTGCAAGCCCTGCAGAGTTTGAGGCCTTAGCAAAAGGGCTGCTTGAGATTAAAACGCTGCAACGCGTGGACTTAAGTGAAAATGATTTAAGCGCCTTTTCAGCAGAGGAGGGAGAGCTAAGTTTTAAGCGGTGGTATTTATCACTGTCTAAACACCCATCTCTACAGTTGTTAGCACTTAGAGAGGCCAACTTAGCAAGTTTAGAAGCAGAAGCGCGGCTTTCCTTTCTAAGCACTGGTCTTCGGATAGTGGTTGACCAAGAGAAAGAAAAAGAGCTCTATCAGGCGCTAGAGCTTGCCCATCAAGCAAAGACGGCGTCAAAAAGTGCAAGACGGCGGCAAGACGCATTACATCAGCCCAACAGAGAGGATCTTTTAAGGCTTGCCAATAAAGCAGGCTTTTCATCTGAAGAGGAGTGTGATGAGTTAACAGCATTAGACTCCTCGCAGGACTCAGGCAACTGGCGAGTTGTAAGCCCTCAGCCTGCGAGTCAAACAAAAAGCTCTTTTTGGTTTGAGCAATTCTTGTTGACGCCAAAGGAGGCCTCCAGTCAAGGGAGCAAAGAGATGGAGGATTTTCACCTGCTTTGGAGCGCCTTCGACACGGGACCTGGATTTTACTAGTATAGTTAGCCGAGTGCGGCAACCCCTGGTAGGGCTTTTCCTTCTAAGTACTCTAAGAAGGCGCCGCCTCCGGTTGAAATGTAGGAGATGTTGTTTTGCAGGCCACATTTGTCGATGGCGGCTAAGGTGTCGCCTCCGCCTGCTAGTGAATAGGCATCACTCTCGGCAACAGCAAAGGCCATCTCTTTGGTGCCATAAGAAAAGGGGGCGTACTCAAAGACGCCAATTGGCCCATTCCAGATGATGGTTTTGGCTTGTTCAATTAAGGTTTTAAAATGAGCAACAGTCGAAGGGCCCATGTCCAAAATCATGTCGTCTTCGGCAATATCAGCGAGGGCCTTGGTGTAAGCGGGAGCCGTTTCACTAAGCTGTTTGGCAACCACTACGTCACTTGGCATGGGAATGGTTTTACCAGAGCTTAGCAGTTCTTTGGCTTCATCGAGTAGATCTTCTTCATAGAGCGAATTGCCAATTTCATGGCCTTGAGCTTTTAGAAAAGTATTGGTAATGCCGCCTCCAACTATCAAGGTGTCGACGTGGTTTAAAAGCTCTTTTAACAATTTTAATTTGCCAGAGACTTTTGAGCCACCAACAATGGCAAGCACCGGCCGTTCTGGTGACTTAAACACGTTCTTGAGGGCTTTTAGCTCTTGCATGAGCAAAGGCCCCGCACAAGCCTTTGGCGCATATTTTGCAACACCAACGGTGGAGGCGTGCGCTCTGTGGGCCGAGCCAAAGGCATCCATCACAAAGACATCACAAAGAGCGGCCAGTTGTTTAGAGAGAGTGTCCTCGTTTGCTTTTTCGCCAGGATTAAAGCGAACGTTCTCAAGTAACACAATCTCGCCAGGGCTCGGGGTTTGGAAGGTCTCTAAATAGTGACTTTCGAGTCGAACCGGTCGGTTTAGGGCTTTCTCTAGGTAGTCTGCAACCGGTGCTAGACTTAAACGTTTATCAAAATGGCCTTCTTTCGGGCGACCTAGATGAGACATCAAAATAAGAGCGGCACCCTTTTCCAGAGCCAACTCGATGGTTGGTAATGCTGCTAGTAAACGCTTATCACTGGTGATTAAGCCGTCTCGAATGGGCACATTGAAGTCCTCTCGGATTAATACTCGTTGATCTCTTAAATCAAGATCGTTCATTGCTACAATTGCCATTAGAGTGCCCTGTCTGTTCAAAGTTTCAAAATCCTACCACAGCAAGCCTTGCGAGTGGAGAGGCTTTGATTGTAAAAAAGAAAGAGAGCCGGCATAACTGCCCACAATTGTGCCATTGTGTTTTATTGATGTGATTATAGACCCATACGACGGCTTTGTGAGAGCTGCGCTTGTTTCACCTCGATAAACGCGATGCCTTTAGTGTAGTCTTTGGGGTTTTTAGGATTCGCAGGCGTGGAATCTTTTTGGTTCTTCTTGAGAATAGAACCTACCTTTTCTAAAAGATCATTTTTGTCGTTTGTACTTAATTCCCCTGTTTGACAGATTTTGTCGACAAAGGCTTGAAAGGAAGCTGTTTTCCCCTTAGGGTTGCCGCCAAATCCATACAGTCTGCGAGGTCTAACCAGCTCTAACACATAAGCCTTTAAGTTTTCATCACCAGGGGTCGTTTCGTAATTCCCTTTCAGCTGTTCTAAGGTTTTAATTTTTTTCTCTTTAGTGTCTTCTTTTTCATCTGGTTTGCAATCACTGACTTTTTGATTGGTCTCAAGCATAATTTGGCTGACTTTTAATTGTAATTTTTTTGGATGAGAGCTTGGTTGACTGAAAAATGTAAATAATGAGGCTGACGGATGGGTGTCTTCAGAGCGTGTACGGAGGTCTTTTTGCTCTCTCAAAGAATCTGATTTAGCCGCGTTTAGTTGAGTTATTTGGCGGGCAATAATGGGCTGTTTGCTAAGAGTTTTTTCAAGATCGGCTAACTCATGGCCAGGATCGTGACCATACCCCTCCGTATCATGAAATACATCTTCTTCGTTTAAATTAAGAGCTTGGCGAACAGTCGCTTGATTCTCGGCAGTGATTATGTGAGGGGTGTATAAAAATATTTTGGCATCAGGTCGTGCCGCTTTAATCTCGTCTTTAAGTTTTCTTAGTGTTTTGAGTTCTTCATCAAAGGTCTTTTGATGATGAATACCCATACTGGCAGTAAGTATAAAGATGGGAACAGAAGCATAATATCGTTGACGATACTTATATTCAGAATCAATTCTCTCTAGAGAGAGTCCTTGAAGAGGACTTTCTGCCTTTTCAATATTTCTGGGTGTCAAAATTGGACCAAGTAGGAGTTTAGCCTTATTCTCGTTTGGAGGCACGATTGTGGTGTTACTCTTAATAAGTTTTTGTAGACAGCTGTAGTCAGATATAGGGCTGGTTCCTACAATGGCAATAGGTGCATACCTTGAGCTAGAGTTGATAGGGGTGGACATGGTTCCTTTCTTGGTTTGTCTGAATACATACAGTATAGCAAAAATACAATAATTTCATTTTTCCTACATCATGTTAGTGTTGATGGTGCTGTTTGGGGATTTTCCTTGCAAAATGGTGTTGTTGCCTTCTGGTAGGGCAATGGGGTCGATAAAAATGAGGGCATTGCCAAGCACCATTTCTTGCACCCAGTCATCATCACTATCAATAATCAGCGTGGTTGTCTCTTTAGTGGTTGATATATCAGTGATTTTAACGGTGATCATCTTGTTACCAAAGACAAGAGCGGCATTGGGTGGGGCTTTTCTTATTAGATCGCTGCTTTGCCATAGAGCATTAAATTGCTGGGCACTCAGAATTTTTGAAATTCGATTGGGCTTTTTTGAGAAGGTTAGGACTTTGTTGATGTTGGCATGAGGCAGCAGCAGTGAGAGCTTCTCTTGCGAATTTTTCTTAATTTCAGCATTTTGGGTGGTAATAATAAAGAGCCACTCAAGTGGCGAGTCATTATTTTCTAGAAGCGGAGATTGCTCGTTTGCCGAGATCGAAAAACTTGCAAGAGCAAGCAGTAGCGGCAGGAAGAGACGTCGGATAACAGTCATTATTAGCTCATAATTTATACAGAGTTATAAGTTCAGTTTAGTCTAATATACCCAAATAGTGAGCTTCTCAACCATTGCCGTGTCTATAGACATTATTTTGTTTCCCTGCACCCAAATAAAGCGAGTTGACCATACGCTCTCAATCCATTTTGAAGAAAACTATTCGAGGATAAAACCATCGAGTAACTTTGGCTCGAACCAGGTTGATTTGGGGGGCATTACGAGCATGTTATCAGCAATGCTAATGAGCGTCTTGGCGCTTACTGGGCAAACACTAAAGCCTAACACTGTCTCCTCCAGGCTTTGCTTTTCAAGCTCGAGTAAAGCCGTCTCACCACCGATAAATGATAGGCGCGGATCGGCGCGTAGATCAGTGACGTTCAGTAGAGGCTCAAAAATATGCGCTTGTAAGAGGCCAGCACCCGTTGAGTCCTCCGTAAGTTTAGGGTTTTTTATCGTCAACAAATACCAGTCACCCTTATGGCAAACGCCAACTTGATTTAACCTTGTGGGAGAGATGGGGGCGTTTTGTTTTTGCAGTGAGAAATCATGTTTGAGGGCATGGATAATAGCCTCACACTCTTGTGAGTTCTTCGCTTTAAAGAGTCGGTGATAGCCCAAAATGTTTAGTTGCTTTTCGCAAAAAGCAACAGAGAGCACATAGGGCACAAAGTCATCGGGTGCAGTTTGGCTAAGCTCTTCTAATGTTTGATGCCTGTGATGGCCGTCTGCAATGTATAAGTGGGGTAACTGCTGAGCCAGAGTAAGTAGTCTTTCTTGGGTCTCTTTGTCAAAAGGGATAAACAGGGCATGCTCATAGCCTTGCTGATCGTGAGTGGTTATTACTGGAGAGAGAGTACAACAAAGTTCATCTAACAGGGTCGTTAATTCATCATGGTCTTGGTAGCACACTAAGATAGGGCTAATTTGAGACTTTAAGTGGCCAGTTAACAATTTTTGTTCTGCAATTTTCTTCTGACGGGTGTGTTCGTGCTTTTTTATTTTATTGACATGAGTGAGGCTTATAAAGCCAGTTTGTGAATGGTCACCTTTTTTTATTTGATAGAGCGCAATACTTGGCTCACTAAATGCTTTCACAAAAGGCGCCTCCTTTAGATCATTTAGCTTATGTTGAGCGTACGCAAGCGCGTCATCATCTAATTCACTCTTGCCAAGACAAGTTTCAGCACGGGTGATGTGAGCAAGGTTAAGTGAGTCTTGCTCGCTATAATGCCTAACCTCATCCCCACTTAACACGTCATAAGGTGGTGCTAACACGTTAGCATTATCGCTTAAATAGTAACCAGTTAGCGGCTTTATTAAAGGAGTTTTATCCACGAGAGTGTTCCAATGACTGTTTTACAGAACATAACACGCATAAATAAATCGTTGAAGTGTAAACCAAATCCAAATAGACTTTTCCGCATTTACTCGATATAAAAACAAGCGTTCGATTATGGGGAGCGCGATTTAATTATGCCAGATTTATTTATTGAAAGAGGTGAACTTCATTTATTTGAGACCCTAAAGAAGCAGTTAGCAAACTTATTTCATTTCCATCGTTCTGATGCTAAAGGGCTTAAACTAGCTCTGTTAAATGCTCTAGGTAGACTCTCATATGCGTTTTCTTTCAATAAGTGCAAGTATTTCACACAAAATAATTCAGTCTATTTTAATCCTTATCATGCTTCACAGTATTGTATTTTTTTATACTTTTTAGGGTATGAGCTTGGAAAAGATGTAAAAACTAAGTGTTTAGCTGACAGAGTCTATTATTTGAACAAAGTGCTAAATGGCCTAGATCTGTATCATCAAGTAAAAATGCCAGACATCTTTTTCTTAGATCACCCAGTTGGAAGTGTTATCGGCCGGGCAACATTTGGTAATTACTTTTCTTTTTACCAAAACTGCACGATTGGACAGAGTAATAAGAAGTCGCCACGGATAGGAAATAATGTAAAAATGTGGCCGGGAAGTGCGATTGTTGGCGACTGTGAGATTGGAGATAATGTTGTAGTTGGCATGGGAGCACAAATTAAGGATCAGTCGGTAGGTAGTAATAGCTTGGTGTTCGGGCAGTCGCCAAATTTAATTATTAAGAGTAAGACGGAACATTACTTTGAGTCAGATGTTCTGAAGCTTTGCCCAGAGAATTACGTATCAATTTTTGAATAAGAATAGAAGGAAAGACCCTATATGAGGATTGGAATTTTTGGGACGGGGTACGTCGGTCTTATCACTGGTGCCTGTTTTGCTGAAATGGGTAACCACGTTACCTGCGTGGACGTCGATGAAGAAAAAATTGCCAAACTGAATCAAGGACACTCTCCTATTTATGAGCCAGGCCTAGAAGAATTGTTGGCGAAAAACTTAAAAAAACAGTATCTCAGTTTTACGAGTGATGCAAAAGAGGCCATAGAGCAATCGGAGCTTTTATTTATTGCTGTAGGCACGCCCTCTGATCAGGATGGCTCAGCCGATCTAAAATACGTACTAAAGGTTGCCGAGACCATTGGCGAAAACTTGAGTGATTACAAAGTTGTGGTTAATAAATCCACCGTTCCGGTGGGCACTTGTGACAAAGTCCGTCAAAAAATTCAAGAAGTACAAGATAGGTTAAATCGGCATGTTTCTTTTGATGTGGTTTCAAACCCTGAGTTCTTAAAAGAGGGTGCGGCCATTTCAGATTGCATGAAACCCGATAGAATCATCATTGGCACGGACTCTGAAAAAGCAGAAACCTTAATGCGTGAACTCTATCAACCCTTTAACCGCAACAACGAGCGAGTGATGGTGATGGACCCTCGTTCTGCCGAGCTTACTAAATACGTTTCCAACGCCATGCTTGCGACCAAAATTAGTTTTATGAATGAGATGAGTCAGATTGCTGAGCGGGTGGGTGCAGACATTGATAAGGTGCGAATTGGGATAGGCAGTGACAGTCGTATTGGCCCACATTTTATCTATCCAGGCTGTGGTTATGGCGGCTCATGTTTTCCAAAAGACATTCGTGCGCTCAACAAAATGGCAGAGCAAGTCTCTTATAAGGCTGAGTTACTCGCCTCTGTTGATCGTGTCAACAGCAATCAAAAGAAGGTGTTATTTAACAAGTTGCTTGATTTCTATCATGGGGATTTACAAGATAAAACCATTTGTGTGTGGGGACTTGCATTTAAACCGAATACCGATGACATTCGGGAAGCTTCCTCGAGAGTTTTAGTTGAAGCCTTATGGGAAAGAGGGGCACGAGTGCAGGCCTACGATCCAGAAGCGGCAGATAATTTTCAAGAAGCCTATGGCATTAGAGAAGATTATCGTCTTTATGACAGTGCTTATGAGGCACTTAATAATTCAGACGCGCTGTGTGTGTTAACTGAGTGGATGGAGTTTCGCTCACCTGACTTTAATTTGATACGAGCAAGAGTCAAAGACAAAGTTATTTTTGATGGACGCAATTTGTATCATCCGAAAAATTTGTCAGAAAATGATCTGCAATACTTTGCCATTGGTCGCGGAAAATGACCAACAGATTGATTGATTGTTGATCATAAAGACAATGCTTTATTTACTTGAGAGAGCAAAGCCGTTATAGTCACTCGCAATAAAAAACACGGTGCGAGGTACTAGGGCAGGTATGAGTGAAGCGGGTTATTGGTATTTAGTTCAATGCAAAGCTCAGGAAAGTTTTCGAGCACAATGGAACTTAGAAAACCAAGGGTTCGAATGTTTTCACCCAACCCACCGAGTTAAAAAGAAATCCTTTGGCGTGTTGAAAACGGTCGAAGCACCTCTCTTTCCTTTTTACTTGTTCGTCTACTTAGCCACCTTAGAAAATTTTTCAAAAATTCGTTCAACTCGAGGCGTCAGACAAGTGGTGCGCTTTAATGGTGCGCCGGCAACGGTTGATCCACAAATCATCCAAGATCTTAAATACCACTGCGATAAGTTAAACGGTCTTGCGCCGGCACCAATGTTTAAAAAGGGTGAAAAAGTTTTAATCAACAATGGTCCTTTCAAAGACATTGAAGCAGTGGTGACTGCAAATAAAGAAGAAGATCGCGTGTTATTGCTGCTTAGTATGTTAAATAAAGAGCACGAATTAGAATTTTCTGCCAGTGATGTAAGAACGGTTTAATTTCGTTTTTTTATAGCACAATTTGGAAAACAAAATTGCTTTTTGGGATAGGCCTAGTCAACCCAAGGGCGGTAGCGTATGTGGAGATAACCGTAAGTCTTCCTTAACTCTTTCATGGAATGGCTCGTCGGCCTCCCGCCTCCTGCGCTTTATTTCCTTGAAAGAGTTAAGGAAGACTCACGGTTACGCTTTCTGTAGGGTTAAGTTAATGGCTCAGCGAGGCTGAGAACTATAAGGCAGTTACAAGATCCAAGATACAAGTCGCAAATCAAAATCAACCTTCTACCGTAATTCAAAGTAAGTGTGCTCCAAAGACTCGCGGTTATGCTTTGTGTAGGGTATTTTTAAATCTTGGATCTTGTAACTAGCAAACCCTACGTCCCTCGGCTTGTCCGAGGGATCCAGACTATTCTTAACCATGGACTCCGCGGACAAGCCGCGGAACGTAGAGAAGGGGGCTGTCCGTGGAACGTAGGTTAGGGGATGTTAGTGTCAACTGTTTCAAAGGCCATGCCTTTGTGGGTTGATTGGATCTTGGAGCTGAGTAAGTTTGTAAACGTAAGGATTAAATGATGAAAGTATTGGTGACAGGATGTGCGGGATTTATTGGCTTTCATACAGCTAAAGCACTGCTTTTACGAGGGGATTCGGTCGTTGGCTTTGACAGTGTTAACGACTATTATGACACGGCTCTCAAGGAAAAGCGCCTTCTGCTTTTAGAAGAACTCGCAAATGAGAGTGGCCAATCTTTTACGTTTATTCGAGAAAATCTTGCGAACCTTGACGCGGTTAACCAATGCTTTAGGGAGCATGAGTTTGATAGAGTCATTCATTTAGCAGCGCAAGCAGGGGTTCGTTACTCGATAGAGAATCCACACAGTTATGTTGAGAGTAACTTAATTGCTTTTACCAATGTGCTTGAAGCGTGTCGTCATAATCAGGTTCCCCATTTAACCTATGCTAGTACCAGCAGCGTGTATGGGGCAAACACCACCATGCCTTTTAGCGAAGAGCACAGTGTCGATCATCCTTTGCAGTTTTATGCTGCAACCAAGCGCGCCAATGAATTGATGGCGCACAGCTATAGTCATCTATATAAGCTACCAACCACAGGGTTACGGTTTTTTACCGTCTATGGCCCTTGGGGTCGACCTGATATGGCGCTCTTTAAGTTCACTAAAAACATTTTAGAAGACAAGCCCATTCAAGTGTTTAATCACGGCAATCATACTCGTGATTTTACGTATGTCGATGACATCGTCGAAGGCGTCATTCGCTCTAGCGATAACATTGCTTGCGTTGATGATACTTGGAGTAGTGATATGCCAACCTTGGGTCAGAGTAACGCACCCTTTCGAATTTTTAACATCGGCAATAATCAGCCAGTTAAACTAAGCACCTACATTGAAGCCATTGAAAAGGCACTAGGTAAAAGTGCGATTAAAGACTTACTGCCTCTACAAGCAGGTGACGTGCCAGATACTTATGCCGACAGTTCTAAATTGGAGCGAGCGGTTGGTTACAAACCAAGCACCCCTGTAGAGGTCGGCGTAAAGAACTTCGTCGATTGGTATCTTAACGACAGTCACAAGTCAAAGATACGAGATTCGAGATGCGAGCAAGGAGAAACCCACAAAGGCGTGGCCTTTGAAACAGTTGACACTAACATCCCCTAACCTAAGTTCTGTGGATATCCTTCTATTCTACGTTCCGCAGACAGCCCCCCTTTTCTACGTTCCGCGGCTTGTCCGCGGAATCCATGGTTAAGAATAGTCTGGGTCCCTCGGACAAGCCGAGGGACGTAGGGGGGGCGTTAAGATATGGGACGTAGGGTTTGTTAGTTAGGAGATACAAGCCCCATGGGCTTGACACCTTGAAAAATTTTCAAAGAAAATTTGTCTAGCATCTAGCATCTAGCATCTAGCATCTAGCATCTAGCATCTAGCATCTAGCATCTAGCATCTAGCATCTAGGTAGTTATAAAGGAATATGGATGAAGATTTTAATCACAGGAGGTGCGGGCTTCATTGGGTCTGCTTTGATTCGATATTTGATTAATCACACCAATGATTCAGTGATTAACGTTGATAAGCTTAGTTATGCTGGCAATTTAGAAAACTTAAAAGAGGTTGAACAAAGCCCGCGCTACCAATTCTATCAAGTTGACATTTGTAATCGCGATCAGCTAGAGACGATTTTTGCCAAACATCAACCAGATGCGGTGATGCATCTTGCCGCGGAAACGCACGTTGATCGATCAATAGTCAGTGCCGTACCTTTTATACAAAGCAACATTGTTGGCACCTTTACGTTGCTTGAAGTTGCTAGAAGTTACTGGCAGGGGTTGAGCGCAAGTGAAAAAGAAGCCTTTCGCTTTCATCACATCAGCACCGATGAAGTCTATGGAGATTTAGAAGGCAGTGAGGATTATTTTGTAGAGACAACACCTTATGCGCCAAGCTCCCCCTACTCAGCGAGTAAGGCAAGCTCTGATCATTTAGTTAGAGCCTGGGCAAGGACGTATGGTTTGCCAACACTTTTGACCAATTGTTCAAATAATTATGGTCCTTATCAATACCCTGAGAAATTAATTCCTCTGGTTATAAAAAATGCCCTAGCAGGCAAACCGCTTCCAATTTACGGCCAAGGCGAACAAATAAGAGACTGGCTGTATGTGGATGATCATGCAAGAGCTCTCTATCTAGTGCTAAAAGAAGCTAAAGTTAATAGCATCTACAACATTGGCGGCCATAACGAGAAACAAAACATCGAAGTCGTCCATGTCATTTGTGAGTTACTTGAAGAATTAACCAGCGAGACACGACAATCACGAAAACCCTACCGTGATTTAATTAACTATGTAACAGACAGGCCCGGACACGATGCCCGCTACGCCATCGATGCAAGCCTTATCAAGAATGAATTAGGTTGGGTGCCCGTTGAGACTTTTGAAACCGGCATGCGAAAGACGGTAGAACATCAGTTACAAGAAGCAAGATACGAGATACTAGATGCGAGAGACTAGAAAAAGCAAAAGCATAAAACATTGCATTGCTTTGCTCGCAATGTCAGCCTGTCGCATCTTCTAACTAACAAACCCTACGTCCCTCGGCTTGGCCGAGGGACCCAGGTTATTCTGATTCATGGATTCCGCGGACAAGCCGCGGAACGTAGGTAAGGGGATGTTAGTGTCAACTGTTTTTGTGGGTTTCTCGCATCTCGCATCTGAATTTATATGAAAATACTTTTATTTGGTAAAGATGGTCAGTTAGGGCAAGTGCTAGCTAAGGCACTACCGGCGTTAGGGGAGGTGATCGCACTAAACCGGCGAGGTCTTGACGAGGTAAGTGGTGATTTAAGTAAACCTCAAGAAATTCAAAAGACCATTCAGACGATTAAGCCTGATGTAATTGTCAATGCAGCAGCCTATACCCAGGTCGATAAGGCAGAAGATGAGCCGGAACTTGCAAACTTAGTCAATGCTGAAAGTGTCTCTGTAATTGCCAATGAGGCGAAAGCACTAAATGCGCTGTTGATACATTACTCAACAGACTATGTGTTTGATGGTAGTGGTGAGAAGCCTTGGCTGGAAGAGGATGAAACTAGTCCACTTAACGTTTATGGCGCGAGTAAACGAAGAGGAGAAGAAGCCATTCTTGGAAGTGGTTGTAAGCATTTAATTTTTAGAACCAGCTGGGTGTATGGCGTAAAGGGTCAGAATTTTGCCAACACCATTTTAAGGCTTGCCAAAGAGAGAGAAGAATTAGCAATTATCGATGATCAAATTGGCGTGCCAAGTTCCGTGGATTTTTTAAGTAAAATGAGTCTTATTGCCATTGAAAAAGTAATCAACAATGAACGCCTTCTTGGTTTGTATAACCTAGTGCCGAGTGGGGAGACCTCATGGTATGAGTTTGCAAGCCTAATCACGCAGAGCGCTCGTCAGCGTGGAGAAACACTTAATCTTAAAACCATCAAACCGATTAAGAGTTGTGAATACCCAGTCAAAGCAACTAGGCCTTTAAATTCTAGGCTTAGTACAGAGAAATTTTCAAAGTCTTTTGGGGTTGCAATACCCAGTTGGCAAGACGGAGTTTTTCAGTTTCTGGTAGGCTATACCCGTGAGCCTTCCTGATGGAACAGTGTGATGTTTGCATCATTGGTGGTGGGGTCATTGGTCTTGCCATTGCAAGAGAGTTAGCCGAGAAAGATAAAAGCGTTTTTATTCTTGAAAAGAACCAAAAATTTGGGGAAGGGATCAGCAGCCGCAACAGCGAAGTCATTCATGCGGGTCTCTACTACCCTAAAGACTCTCTAAAAGCTAAGTTCTGCGTTGCCAGCAATCAACGACTTTATGAGTATTGCGATGCTTTTAACATTCCTCACAAGCGTTTGGGAAAGCTCGTCGTTGCAAACAGCGATGATGAAGAAGCCTTAGAGTCACTCTACCAAAATGCTATTAATAATGGGGTCAGTGATTTAAGACGACTTTCGAAAGAGCGCATTAAAAAATTCGAACCTAATGTTAGGGCAGGGAGTGCCCTGCTCGTGCCAAGCACAGGAATCATTGATTCGCATGCCTTCATGGCAAGTTTATTAGCCGAAGCAGAAAAAAAAGGTGCAATGTTTGTACCTTTAACCGAAGTCTGCAGCATACGCCATACTCACGATGGGGTAGACCTTGAAAGCGTCTCTTTAACAGACAGCAGCAGGTTTAGTTTTAGGGCGAAAACACTTATTAATGCTGCGGGATTGGGTGCACCGAGCCTTGCTGAAAGAATAGAAAACATCCCAGAAAAGGAAATCCCGAAGCTTCATTTATGTCGCGGTGAGTATTTTAAGCTAAATAAGAAAAATGTCTTTAAGAGGCTTATTTACCCTTTGGCCAATAAAGACTCAAAGGGACTAGGCATTCATTCAACGCTGGATTTAGACGGCTGTATTCGGTTTGGACCTGATGCAGAATACGTGAATGAGTATTCGCTTACCCCTAAGCCTGAGAAAGAAGCATTGTTTAGAGAAAACATTGCAAGCTATTTTCCTCAAATTTCAGAGTGTGCCTTAAGCCCTGACTTTGTTTCCATTCGACCAAAGTTACAAGGTCCTGAGGATGGCTTTAAAGACTTTATTATTGAGTCACCAAAGGGCATGAAAAACATTATCAACCTATTTGGCATTGAGTCGCCTGGATTGACCTGCGCCTTAGAAATAGGGCGCCATGTGAAAGGAATGATTTCATAAATGGAATTTATAGAAACCGCGTTAAAAGATGTGTTGATTCTAGAGCCTCGAGTGTTTAGTGATGAGCGGGGCTTCTTTATGGAATCTTGGAATAAAAAAATTTTTAGTGATGTCGGGATACAGGGTGAGTTTGTGCAAGACAATCACAGTCGCTCGCAAAAAAATACTCTGCGGGGGCTGCATTATCAAAGTCCGATGGCTCAAGGGAAGTTAGTACGAGTGAGCAAAGGCGAAGTCTTCGATGTGGCAGTAGACTTGCGAGAAGACTCACAAACCTTTGGACAGTGGACGGGCGTCTATCTATCCGAAGAAAATAAACGCATGCTTTGGATCCCCGCAGGATTTGCCCACGGTTTTTTAGTAACCAGTGAGCTTGCTGATTTTCAATACAAATGCACGGAGTTCTACGCACCAGAGCACGAACACACCATCCTCTGGAATGATAAAGACTTAAATATTGAATGGCCCATCGGAAAAAATGTAGAACCAATTGTATCCCCTAGGGATCAGCAAGGTGTGGCTTTCAAAGATGCGAGATACTAGTCAATGGTAAATGGAAAATAGTAAATGGTGTGAAAACCATTAACAGTTCACTATTAAGCATTTACTGTCTATTAACAATTAACAATTAACAATTAACAATTAACAATTAACAATTAACAATTAACAATTAACAATTAACAATTAACTATTAACTATTAACTATTAACTATTAACTGCAGTTACACGTTAAAATTATGAAAGACGTTTTTCGAAAATTTTATTACTTAATGGAGCTAGAAGATAAGAAGAGCTTTGTTTACTTTATTGCGTACTTAATGATAGGTGGCATTGTCAATATGTTAGGAGTTGGCATGGTCATTCCTCTAATTTATTTACTGATTGCACCAGAAAAATTAGAAGTCATTCCGTTTCTTAATCAATTTAGCTATGTTCAGGCAGTGGGTTTATCAACCGTTGGCTTGGTGAGCGTCTTTGGTCTAAAAAACTGGATGGCCTATTTTGTCTTAAAAAAGCAGCAAACATTCTTAAATCAAATGGCAACTAAGCTCAGACGAAAGCTCTTTGAGGCTTATATCCATACCCCCTATCAACTGCACGTTAAGCGAAATTCAGCAACCCTAATTAATAACATCACGGTTGAAGTCAATCTTGTTTCAAATCAAGTCATTTGCCAGTTGGGCTGCTTATTAAATGAAATCTTAACCTCTGTCTTTGTCTTGTGTTTTCTCTTGTGGATGAATGTGCTCTTTACCACCATCATCATTGGCAGTATTTTAATCACCGTGAAGCTCTTTATGCGAAAGATGCAACAAAAAGCAGATGGCTATAGCAAGCTTCGTGCAAAAAGCAGTCGAGAGCTCATTAAAACCATTAATCATGGTTTGGGCGGCATTAAAGAGACCAAGCTTTATCACAAAGAGCCATACTTCTGTGAACAGGTCGCAGAATACTCTGATAATTTATCAAGTACTCAGGCCTTTGCAAACTTATACACCCAAGTGCCACGTTTTCTTCTCGAGTACATTTCGATGAGTGTGGTGCTAAGCCTTATCTTTATCTTCATTGCTACCGGCTACAGCGGCGAGCAAATCATGATTTTAATTTCTGTCTTTGGGGCGACCGCTGTGCAATTTCTACCAGGGATGAACCGGCTAACCCAAGCCCTTACTGGCATTTCATATGGCAAAGTTGCACTCGATAACGTCTATCAAGAATTAAAGAGTTTAGAAAAAAACGTTCAGCGAAACGAGAATGATAAAGCAGAGAATGCAACACTTTCTTTTGAAAAAGAAATCACTTTAAACAAGGTAAGTTACTCTTATGATTCTGAAGCGGTTCTAAACAACATTACTTTAAGGCTCCCTAAGGCCAGACGAATTGCTTTTGTTGGCTCATCTGGTGCTGGAAAGACTACCCTAGTAGACATCATTTTAGGGGTGTTACTACCAAAAAGTGGCAAGCTGTTGGTCGATGGTCGAGAAATTACCAGCGAGAATCGAGAGCTCTGGCAGAAAAAGTTTGGCTACATTCCTCAGATGATTTATATCTATGATTATTCTTTAAAAGAAAACATCGCTTTTGGCCTAAAAAAAGAAGCCATTGATGAGGAGCGTGTTTGGGAATGTTTGCGTCAAGCTCAACTCGATGTCTTTGTAAGAGGGCAATGTGCTGAGGGATTAGAGACCATCGTTGGTGAAAATGGCATACGCTTATCCGGCGGTCAGCGTCAACGACTCGGCATTGCCAGAGCGCTATATCACAACCCTGATATTTTAGTAATGGATGAGGCAACCGCTGCCCTTGATAACCAAACAGAGCGCGAGATAACCAAAGCCCTAGATAATATCAGAGGGGATAAAACCATTATCTCCATTGCACACAGACTAAGTACCATTAAGCACTACGATCTAATTTTTGTACTAGAGAAGGGTTCAGTCGTTGCAGCAGGAAATTATCAAGAGTTGCAAGCTAAAAGCGACTCTTTTAAGCAAATGACAAGAGCCGCAGAAGAAGTAGAATGAATTCAAACTAAAGGAAATATTGATGAAAGAAGTACTTGTCACCGGTGGAGCTGGATATGTTGGTTCTGGTGTAGTAAGAGCACTGCTTGCAATGAATTATAAAGTAGTGTGTGTGGATAAATTATTATTTGGCGGCGAATCTATCATCGACTTATTGAGTCATGATAATTTTCAATTTTACAACTGTGACCTCAATGATTATGAAAAAGTGGAAGGAATTTTTAAAAGTCATTCACTGTATGCAGTGATGCATTTGGCGGCAATTGTTGGTGATCCAGCTTGCGCAATGTTTTCAAACGAGGCAACTAAGACAAATTGGCATGCATCAGTCAACTTATTTGAAACAGCAAAAAGTCACGGCATAGAACGTTTTGTATTTGCATCAACTTGTAGCAATTATGGAAAAATGAAAAACTCAGATTCCTATGTTAATGAAGAATCTCCACTTGCGCCAGTTTCTTTGTATGCAGAACTAAAAGTTCAGTTCGAAAAATATATGTTGGAAAAAATGAACTATATTAATAGCATTGCACCAACAGCCCTTCGTTTCTCAACTGTTTATGGTTTGTCAA
This sequence comes from Legionellaceae bacterium, assembly GCA_030148065.1. Taxonomy (GTDB): domain Bacteria; phylum Pseudomonadota; class Gammaproteobacteria; order Legionellales; family Legionellaceae; genus JASBUC01. The sequence continues at coordinate 18,429 of JASBUC010000045.1, forward strand.
ACAGAATGCGCTTTGATTTAACAGTTAATGAGTTTACCAAAGAACTGGCACTTGGAAGAGAACTTGTAGTGTTTGGTGAGCAGTTCTGGCGACCTTACTGTCATGTTCGAGATTTTGCTAGAGCCTTTTTAACTATTATTGAGTCTGATATTGATCTCATTTCTGGAGAGGTTTTTAATGTTGGTGAAACGACTGAAAATTATACGAAAAAGATGCTTGTTGATGAAATTATCAAAGTGATTCCTGCAGCGAAGATAAAATATGTTGAAAAGAATGAAGATCCACGGGATTACCGGGTGAACTTTAGCAAAATTCAAAAAACACTTGGATTTGAAATTTCGGCACGTGTCGCTGATGGAATTAATGAAATATATCAAGTCATAAGTGATAGGTTTATACAAGAACCGGATAATCAGAAATACTTTAATATACCGAAAAATTAGAAGCGTTATGTTTAAGCCTTTAATTGATTTCATTCGAGAGTCTTATCAAACGGATGAGTTCATTCCTTTACATGCCCCAGTCTTTAGAGGAAATGAAAAAAAATATGTGTGTGAGACCATAGAGTCAACCTTTGTCTCTAGTGTTGGCAGCTTTGTAACAGAGTTTGAAGAGAAAATTGCAAACTATACCGATGCAAAATATGCCATTGCCACCGTCAATGGCACCTCAGCTCTTCACACGGCTCTAAGCTTACTTGGCGTGCAAAAAGGCACAGAAGTCATCACGCAGTCTTTAACCTTTGTAGCAAGTGCAAATGCCATTTCTTATTGTGGGGCGAGCCCTGTCTTTGTTGATGTAAGTACTAAAACATTGGGGCTGTGCCCACAAAGTTTACAACACTTTCTAGAGCACTCAGTGGAAGTTAGAGGCAATAGTGCCTGGAACAAAAAGACCAATAGAAAAATTAGTGCCTGTCTTCCCATGCACACCTTTGGTTTCCCCGTCGAACTCGATGAGATAATTGCATTGTGTGAGCATTATCATATTCCAGTCATTGAAGATGCGGCAGAATCACTTGGTAGTGTTTATAAAAATAAGCACACAGGAACTCTAGCAACGCTTGGCATTTTAAGTTTTAACGGCAATAAGGTCATGACCACCGGTGGTGGTGGCATGATTTTAACCAATGATGAAAAGCTTGCAAAACGTGCTAAACATTTAACCACCACCGCTAAGGTTCCTCACGATTATGAGTTCATTCACGATGAGATAGCGTTTAATTATCGCATGCCAAATCTAAACGCGGCCCTTGGGGTAGCACAGCTTGAGTCATTGCCATTTTTTTTAGAGTCCAAACGAGCGCTGGCTCAAAGCTATCTGGAGTGGGGAGAGAAAAATGGTTTTCATTTCATTAAAGAGCCTGCGCACACTTCTGCCAACTATTGGTTAAATGCTTTATTGCTAGAGACTAAAAAAGAGCGAGATGAACTACTTAAAATCGCAAAAGACGAAAAGGTTATGATGCGTCCTCTTTGGCAACCGATGCATACTCTTACCATGTATAAAGAGTGTTGCCGAGTAGACTTAAGTAATACCGAATCACTCTATCAGCGAGTGGTGAACGTACCTAGTAGCGTGGTTATGTCATGATGAAAAGACGTAAAATTTGTGTGATTACTGGGTCTCGAGCCGAGTATGGTCTTCTTTTTTGGCTGATTAAAGAAATTAAACAAGATGAAGATCTAGAGTTACAACTTATTGTTACCGGCATGCATTTATCATATGAATTTGGTTTAACTTTTAAGCAAATTGAAAAAGATGGCTTAAGCATCGATAAAAAAATTGAAATTTTACTTTCATCTGATACACCAGTCTCTATTAGCAAGTCAATGGGGCTTGCCATGATAAGTTTTAGTGAGGCTTATGAGGAGTTACGTCCTGATTTAATTGTGGTACTTGGAGACCGTTTTGAAATATTATCAGCGGTTAGCTCAGCTGCAGTCTTTAGAATACCGGTTGCTCACCTTCATGGTGGCGAGCTCACCGAAGGGGCGTTTGATGAAGGTTTTCGACATGCGGTGTCTAAAATGTCACATTTGCACTTTACGGCAACAGAGTCTTATCGAGAGAGAGTGATTCAGTTAGGTGAGGAGCCTGATCGGGTCTTTAACACCGGCGCACCTGGCATTGATAACATTTATAAGCTGCCCTTATATACGAAAAAATCGCTCGAAGAAGAGTTAGGCTTTGTCTTTGGATCTAAAAATCTACTAGTAACCTTTCATTCAGTAACGTTGGAAGAAAGCAGCTCAAAAGAGCACTTTTCAAATTTATTGACGGTTCTTGATAGCCTAGTCGATACAAAAATCATTTTTACTAAAGCAAATGCTGATACCGATGGCCGGATAATCAACCAGATGATTGATCAATTCGTATCTAACAATACGGATAAAAGCATTGCATTTACCTCCATGGGGCAGCTTAGGTATTTATCGACCTTACAGTATGTCGATGGTGTGGTTGGAAATTCGTCGAGTGGCATCATAGAAGTTCCTTCCTTTAAGATAGGAACCGTTAATATAGGTCTTCGCCAACAAGGTCGAGAGAGAGCTGCCTCAATTATTGACTGTGGCTCATCCACAAGTGCTATCCAAAAAGCGATAGAAAGACTCTACTCTACGGAATTTCAAGAAGGGTTAATGAGAGTTAAAAATCCTCATGGTTCAGGAAAAGTCGCAGAAAAAATCGTTGATGTCTTAAAGAGCACCCAACTTAAAGACATTGTATTAAAACGGTTTCGAGATCAAGTAATTCATAACAGAGTAGAAGCATAGAAGATGACTGATTCTATTTATATTATTGCAGAGGCGGGCGTTAATCATAATGGTGATGTGAGCAAAGCATTTGAACTCGTGGATGCGGCGGTTGACGCTGGTGTTAATGCGATAAAATTTCAAACTTTTAAAGCAACTAAACTAGTTACAAAAAAAGCAGAAAAAGCAGGTTATCAGAAAAAATCAACAAGTGCTGATGAATCACAGCAAGAGATGCTTAAAAAACTAGAGTTGTCTTTTGAAACCCACATCGAGTTAAAAAAATACTGTGAAAATAGTGGCATAGAGTTCTTATCAACCGCCTTTGACTTTGAAAGCCTAAAGTTTTTAACAGATGACTTAAGGCTAAAAACTTTAAAGATTTCATCAGGGGACCTAACCAATGGTCCTTTTTTATTAGCTCATGCAAATACGGGTTGCTCTTTAATTCTTTCAACTGGTATGGCAACCATGGGTGAAATAGAAGAAGCTTTGAGCGTGCTTGCATATGGCTATTTAATGCAAGAAACGTTTCATTCAGAGCCCTCAAGAGAAGCTTTTTTTAAAGCGTATGCATCAGACAAGGGGCAACAGATTCTAAAAGAAAAGCTAACACTATTACATTGCACCAGCGAGTACCCAGCCCCCATTGACGAAGTCAATTTACGAGCCATTGAAACAATGCGTGAGTGTTTTAAACTGGAGGTAGGCTATTCAGATCATACAAAAGGCATAGTCATACCGATTGCAGCGAGTGCTTTGGGGGCAAACGTAATTGAAAAACACTTTACTTTGGATAAGAGCTTGCCAGGGCCTGATCATCAAGCATCACTCGATCCAGCAGAATTAAAAGACATGGTCAAGGGCATTCGTAGCATCGAACAAGCACGAGGCTCAGGGATAAAAGTGCCAACAAGTTCTGAGCTAAAAAACAAAGCTATTGCTCGTAAGAGCTTGGTGGCGAGCCAAGCCATTCAACAAGGTGAGGCTTTAGGTCATAATAATATGACAATTAAGCGACCTGGTAGTGGCATAAGCCCAATGAACTATTGGCAGATGCTAGGTAAGAAGACTGATAAACAATATCAGGAAGAAGAGTTAATCTAACATGATGCCCATTATTATTCTTGGCGCTGGTGGCCATGCAAAGGTTGTGGCAGAGATTTTAACACTCACCAATCAAGAGATTTTAGGCTATTTAACACCAGAACTTGTGCCTGGCGAGGTTTTTAATAATGGTAAGATTTTAGGAAACGACGACACCATTGATAGATACAACCCCTTAGAAATAGAGCTGGTTAATGGTGTCGGCTCTCTGCCAAACTGTACAATTCGCCGAAGACTTGCAAAGATGATGAGAGATAAAGGCTATCACTTTAAGAGCGTCATTCATCCTAACACTATTATTTCAAAAGACGTGCAAATGGGTGAAGGTGTGCAAATTATGGCAGGTAGCATCATTCAAGCAGGGTGCCAAATAATGAGTGATACGATTGTTAATACAGGCAGTATTGTTGATCACGATTGTGTGCTAGAAGAACGTTGTCACCTGGCACCAGCAGTGACTTTAAGTGGTGGCGTTCGAGTTGGTAAGGAGACTCATATTGGAACTGGGGCCAATGTTATTCAAGGAATAAGCATAGGTCAAAACTGTTTGATTGCAGCAGGCGCCAGTGTTTATAAAAATGTAGAAAGCCACACGACGGTTAAGCATCAAGGCAGAATGTTGATGGAAAGAAAAGAAGGCTAAAAATGCACGATTGGCGTAGAACAATACTAAAAGAAAAGGATACCGTCAGAGCGGCCATCGAAGTATTAAATAATGAGGCGCTGCGAATTGTATTGGTAGTCGATGAAAATAATACTCTCACAGGCACTGTGACCGATGGGGATATTCGACGCAGTCTTCTAAGGGAGGGATCATTTGAGATGTCTTTAAAAGACATCATGTTTAAGCGCCCCAGAGTGGCTAAAGAAACAGATAGTAAAGATGCCATTCTTAATCAAATGAAAGCGTTTAATTTATTGCAGATACCGGTCGTCAATAGTAAAAGCCAAATTGTTGGTCTCGAGACGCTCAATCAACTTTTGAAACGAAACAAAAAACAAAATGCCGTATTTCTTATGGCTGGTGGGTTTGGTACTCGTTTACGACCATTAACAGAAGAGTTGCCAAAGCCATTATTAAAAGTTGGAGAAAAACCAATTCTAGAAACCATCTTAGAATCTTTTGTCTCCCAAGGCTTTGAACGCTTTTATATTTCAACTCATTACAAAGCAGAATTAGTTCGAGAATATTTTGCAGAGGGGCAGCGATGGAATGTGAAAATTGACTATGTTCATGAAGAAAAGCCCTTAGGAACAGCTGGTGCACTAGGTTTAATACCAGAGCCTCAGGAGAGTCCGTTGATTGTGATGAACGGGGACTTATTAACTAAGATAAACTTTTCAGAATTACTTTTATACCATCAAAATCAATCCAGCATTGCCACAATGTGTGTTAGAGAGTATGAGTTTCAAGTGCCCTATGGCGTGGTTAAAGCAAAAGATCTATCGGTTGAAGACATTGTTGAAAAGCCCATGCATAAGTTTTTTGTAAATGCAGGGATCTATGTGGTAGAGCCAGAGTTGGTTGCAGAAGTTAGTGGCTATAGTTTTCTAAACATGCCTGATTTATTACGAACACAAATAAAAAATAGCCGAGAGATAAGCATGTTTCCTGTGCATGAATACTGGCTAGACATTGGTCGTCGTGAAGAGTTTGAAAAGGCCCAAGAAGATGTTAAGGGGTTTGTTTCATAGTGGCCTCGAAAAAAATATTAGCGATTATTCCTGCCAGAGCTGGTAGTAAACGATTGCCGAGGAAAAATATTATTAATTTTTGTGGCAAACCTTTAATAGCTTGGACAATTGAAGCGGCTCTAAAAAGCCAGAATGTATCCAGAGTCATCATTTCAACTGATTCAGTTGAAATTGCCGAAATAGCAAAAAAGTACGGCGCAGAAGTGCCATTTCTCAGGGCGAAAGAGTTGAGCCAAGATGAGAGCAGCTCAATCTCGGTTGTATTAAATGTCTTAGAAGAGATAAAAGAGCACTATACACATGTGGCTTTATTACAACCAACCTCACCACTGCGAACAGAAAAACACATAGACGAGAGCATAGAGCTCTTAGGTGATAAAAGTGGGGTAATCAGTGTTAGTCCTCTAGAGCATCCCATTGAGTGGACAAGTACTTTGCCAGAAAATATGCTGATGGATGGTTTTATAAAGCCAGAGCATAAAAACAAACGAAGTCAGGACTTTCCGAAAAGCTACCGCATAAATGGTGCAATTTACATCATTAAAACAGAGACATTAAAAAATGAAAAAAATTTTATCCCTGAAAAAAATGCAGTAGCTTATGTGATGGACCCTGAACAGTCAGTTGACATCGATACTAAAAATGATCTAGCCCATGCCATGGTAAACCATCTTGGCATAGAGGCTATCATTAGAGAGAGCATTTAGTATGAGTGGCTTTTGGCAAGCAATGAACAATTATAACGATAACCCTTGTTTATTAGCAGATAAGGAGTACTCATACAGTGATCTGAACAATATCACCAATGAGTGCTTCACTAATTGTCAACGATCAGTTGTAATAATAATTTGTCGAAGAGACGTTGCCACCATTATTGGTTATCTAGCTTTTTTAAGAAAAAGAGTTGTACCTTTGCTTTTGCCAGAGGAGATTAGTCAAGATAACTTAAAGAGTTATATTGAGCGTTATAAACCTAAATACATTTGGGGGAAAGACAGAGATTTACCCGTTGCAGCAAAAGAACTTCCACAAACTAGATTTATGGATTATCAATTATTTGAATTGGATAATGAGCCTTATCAGCTTGCTAATGAACTTGCTCTTTTGTTGACCACATCAGGAACAACGGCCCATCCTAAATTAGTAAGACTTTCTTATGCTAATTTGGAGTCGAATTCTAAAGCAATTGTAGAATCGCTTAAAATAAGCAAAAATCATCGTGCTATTACCTTATTGCCACTTCATTACTCCTTTGGCTTGTCAGTTATTAATTCTCATTTATGTGCTGGCGCATCAATCGTTGTCAGTAATAATAGTATGATGCAGCGAGAGTTTTGGCATGAGGTAAAAGACTCTCAGCTAACTAGTTTTTACGGTGTGCCTTATCATCTGGAGATGCTAAAAAAACTAAATTTAAAACGTTTGAAACTAGATAGCCTTTCTTTAGTTGCTCAAGCAGGAGGAAAGCTCTCTCAGGAAATGAAAGAGTATTATTTCGAGCTAAGTAAGGAGTTGAATTTTAGTTTCTACACTATGTATGGACAAACAGAGGCCTCTCCTCGAATAAGTTGTTTGCCTCCAGAATACTATGAGGAAAAATCAGAAAGTGTAGGTAGCGCTATTCCCGGTGGCCATCTCTCAATTAGTGACGCAGATAAAAATGGTGTTGGAGAGATAGTTTATCAAGGGGATAATGTCTATTTAGGATATGCCTTTACCTGGAAAGATCTAGCGCTTCAAACTAAAGTAAAGGGGCTCTTACGCACAGGCGACATTGGCTATTTAGATGAGGATGGTTTTTTATATATAACCGGACGAAAAAAGCGATTTGTAAAAGTTTTTGGTAATAACATTAATTTGGATCATTTAGAAGCACTTGCTTGTTCTATTGAGAAAGATAGCGTGATTATTGGTCAAGACAACAAAATAGTCCTTTTAACCAAGTCGAGTGCGCCAGAAGATATCCGAAAATATATATTAAAGAAAACAAGTCTTGCACCAATGGCTTTATCAGCTAAAACAATAGAACAAGTTTTCAGAATGCCTTCTGGAAAAATAAACTATAAAAAAATGACCTCTCAGTATATAAGTGATGATGAATACCTTGCCACCGTATGAGTTAAGCTCTGACGAAAAAAAAGACTATGTGTTAGATAAGATGAATGCCTTAACAAAGCATCATCGGCAACACTGTCGCTTGTATTCAAGGTACTTATCAGCCATGAATACTACCGAAGATACATTTGATAAAATTTCAGACCTTCCCTTTTTACCGGCAAGAGCCTTTAAAGGAGTAAAATTAGTTAGTAGTCCAAGTGAAAATATTAGTTCGACAGCACTGTCATCTGGAACCTCGGGATTACAATCAAAAATTTATCTAGATGCAAGAACAAAGCTAAAGCAATCGCTGGTTTTAAAAGAGATACTTTCAAGCTTTATGGGTAAGAAAAAGCTGCCGTTATTAGTGATTGATGCACCAAGCTTGGGGCATGCCTCTCCAAATTTTAATGCAAGAAAGGCTGGTGTATTAGGATTTGTAGGAATGGCATCAATGGTCTCCTATGCTTTAAATGAAGAGCTTGAGTTGCAATACGATGTTGTATCTTCTTTCTTAGAAAAACATGGACAGGAACCATTTATAGTTTTTGGCTTTACTTACCTTATTTGGCAAAAGTTAATTACTATATTAAAAGTAAGCTCACAAAAATTCTCTATGGATAATGCTATTTTATTTCACGGAGGAGGATGGAAGAAGCTTCAAAATTTAAATATATCTAATGATGAATTTAAAGCCGATCTCAAAAGACTTACTAACCTAACAAAGGTTCACAATTACTATGGCATGGTCGAGCAAACTGGATCTTTATTTGTTGAGTGTGAGCATGGCCATTTACATGCGTCTAAATATTCAGAAGTATTAATTCGTGATGAAGGCAGTCGCGAACTTTTGCCACCTGGTCAAAAAGGTGTTATTCAGGTTCTCTCATCAATTCCTGAAAGCTATCCAGGGCACTCTGTTTTAACAGAGGATGTGGGTTACATACGAGAAGACCAATTGTGCAAATGTGGTCGCAATGGTACCACTGTTGTTATAGAAGGCCGACTTAAGGCTGCCGAAATTCGAGGTTGCAGTGATGTCTATTGAGCACCTAGATGAACTTACATTTATTGCTGGTAATGAACAGGTCTTCTTGAGCCCTCCAAAAGAGCCGTTTTCTCCGCTGGTGATAGAGTTTTTAGATGAACTCTCCAAAAGAATTTTAAATAGCAGCTCTGCAAAGGCATTCTCTGATTTAATAACGGTTGCATTCTACTGTCGCAAAGGAAACATAAAAAAAATTCAAGAGCAACATGGGAGATCCGTAGGCTCCATGGGAAGGGGGCTGGCATTACACATTGCTCCTTCTAACGTGCCAATGAACTTTGCTTATTCTCTTATATTTGGATTAGTTTCAGGCAATTGTAATTTGGTGCGATTGCCTAGTGAAAACTATAAGCAAGTCTCACTATTTTGTGAAATTTATAACGAGATAATAAAATTAGATAAGTATCAAAAAATATCAGCATCTAACTCAATAGTGACATTTAGTAGGGATTCACTTTTTCTAAGAAATAATGCTAGTTGCTTTGATCTCAGAGTTATCTGGGGTGGGGATAAAACGGTTCAATCTATGCGACAATATGCATGGACTGCTTCTTCAAAAGAGATTGCCTTTTTTGATCGTTATTCACTAGCGATTTTTGATGTCGATACAATTCTTAATATGAATGGTGAGCAAATGAGCCATCTTTGCGGCCAATTCTATAATGATACTTTTTTAATTGATCAAAATGCTTGCTCCTCTCCTAGCTTGGTTTATTGGTATGGAAAGCCAGACAAAGCAATAAAAGCAAGGTTTAGATTCTGGTCAATGTTGGCAGAAATAGTTGACAGCCGTTATCATCTGTCAATGGTAGGCTACATAGATAAGCAAGTTGCCCTTCTCAAAAAATTAGAAATATATGAGATAGAGTGGTCAATAGAAAAGTTTGGAAATTCAATTATCACAGCTTGGCAAGAAAACATTCATTCATTTAATGACAAACTTAAAATTCCCTTAGGGTTCTTTGCCGAATGCTCAGGCACGAGCCTTGCTCCTATTATTGAAAATGCCAATCGAAAATATCAAACGCTAACTCAGATTGGTGTGAATGCTAAAGAGATCCAGGAGACAATTATAAAAAGTGGGGCTAAAGGAATTGACCGAATTGTGCCAGTAGGACAAGCACTAGCTATGAGTACTTTTTGGGATGGGATGGATCTGATTAAAGAAATGACTCGAATAATTTCTATTAGTTAACAACGCAATGAACCGATACGAAGAAAAATATAACTTTAAAATAGCAAGCATTAACGATGTCGATTTGATTATGGCTTTCATCAGAGAACACTGGAGATCTGGGCATGTTCTAGGCACAAATAAAGAGTTTTTTCTCTACGAGCATGGTCACGGTGATCAAGTAAACTTTGTTCTTTGTATAGAGAAGGAAAGTAATCGATTAGTTGGTATTCATGGGTTTATCCCATACTCAAATGAGCCTGATTTTCGCCATGTGTGTGGGGTTATGACCATGGTAAAAAAAGATGGTGTGATGCCACTTTTAGGAGTAGAGCTAATTAAGAAGTTTATCAGTTTAGCTAACTACCAGTCCTATTGCGGTATCGGCACAAATGAAAAAACAATGTTGCCATTGGTTAAGACGGTTTTTGGTAGAAGCACGGCAAAATTAGATCATTATTATATGTTAAATGAATCAATTTCAGACTTTAAGATAGCAAAAGTAAGTAATACTCCCAAAGTTCCTTGTACCTATAAGGAGGTGGCTCAAGCAAAGTTACAATTACTAAAGACCTTTAAAATGCTGTCTCAAAGCTTTGAACTAAACAAGCCTTTCTCTAATTTGCCATTTAAAGCGGGTTGGTACATAAAAAAGCGTTATTTTGAACACCCAATTTTTAGATATAAGGTATGGGGGATTTCAAACAGAGGTAGAATAGAGGCTATTTTAGTTGGTCGCGAGGTAGAAGCCAATAAGACAACTATTTTAAGAATGGTGGACTTTATAGGCAATATTGAAAGTATACGGTTAATTCAACAAGAGCTTAGAAAACTCATTATAAAAAACGGTTATGAGTACATAGACTTCCTACTACATGGCATAAATGAAAACACTATGAATAAAGCGGGCTTCTTACTAAAAAATGAAGATGAAATTATTATCCCAAATTACTTTCAGCCATTTGTTCGTGAAAATATTGATGTTTGGTGTGAGAAGTCACGTGAAGACATGATCCTTTTTAAGGGTGATGCAGATGCCGATAGACCAAACTGATCGCAAAGGTTTTAAAATGAAATATGAACGATTGACAAACCTGTCTGTAATGGACATCCAACAATATCAATGTAACCGCTTTCCTCTATTGTTTTTAGATGAGGTAGAAGAGGCTATACCTGGTGAAAAAGCGGTTGGTCATAAAAACTTTACTTACAATGAATGGTTTTTTCCAGCACACTTCGAAGATGAGCCTAATGTACCAGGTTTTATTCAAGTGGAAGCATTAACACAATTATTCTTAATGACCTTTTTGACCATACCCGAAAACAAAGGAAAAAAAACAGCCTTTCTTTCAATCAATAATGCAAAGTTCAAGAAGAAGATAATTCCAGGGATGCGTTTGGATATGATTGCAAATCTTCTTTCTTACAAATATGGAATAGCAAAAGGTTCGGTAAGTGGCTATTTAAAAAATGAATTAGCCTGTTCAGTTGATTTGGTTGTAGCCATCCCAGATGTTTTAAATAAGCTGAAACCCAAAGTTTGATCTTTTGATAAATGAGTAAGAGATAAAAAATGAAACGTGTAGCAGATTATATTGTAGAGCGGCTCTATCAGGAAGGGATCCAAGAGCTATTCTTGGTAACAGGTAGGGGACTCTTGTTTTTAACAGATGCTGTTGCAAAACATGAAAAAATGAATGTTGTTTGTACCCATCATGAGCAGTCAGCGACATTTGCTGCTTCTGCTTATGCTGAAGCTAGCGATAGTCTTGGTGCCTGTATGGTATCAACAGGTTGTGGTTCAACCAATGCTATTACTGGCGTCCTAAATGCTTGGCAGGATAACATTCCTTGCATAGTTATTTCAGGTCAGAATAAGCTCAGTGAAACAACAAGGCATACAAAGTTACCGATTCGAACGTTTGGCAACCAGGAAGCAGATATTATAAGTTTGGTAGAGCCTATAACTAAGTATTCTAAAATGCTTAGTGATCCTCAGGATGTAGCCTACGAGCTAGATAAAGCACTTTACCTTGCAAGGGAGGGAAGACCTGGGCCAGTTTGGCTAGATGTACCTTTAGATGTTCAGAACATGAGAGTTGAAGAAGACAGGCTTCGGAGGTTTGAGCAACAAGAAAAAAGAATAGAACCAGCTCAAGAGGACTTAGGATATGTACTAAAAGCATTAAACGATGCTACACGACCTTCGATATTGATTGGAAGTGGCGTTAGAAGTGCAAAAGCAGTTTCACAATTTGAATCCTTAATAGAAAAAAATCCTCTCCCAGTAACTTTTTCAAACTCAGCCGTGGATGTGTACGGGGCTAATAATCAATACTCGATGGGCATGGTGGCAAGTATTGGTGGAACTCGTTGTGGAAATTTTGTTATTCAAAATTCTGATTTGGTCTTAGTTATTGGTTGTAGGCTGTCGCCATTTCTAACTAGTTCTGAATTTGATAAATTTGCTCGTTGTGCCAAAGTAATAGTAGTTGACATCGACCAAGTTGAGCACTCTAAAAACACCATCCAGATAGACAAGTTTATTCATTCAGATGCAAAAACGTTTTTATCAGCTCTCAATCGGTTAGAACTCCCTGCAACAAATTCTCAGTGGTTAAATAAATGTTGCCATTGGAAAAAGACCTTCCCAAAGTGTGAAGAGCAATTTCAAAAAGGTGACAAAATTGATTTACATCATTTTTCCCAAGGTATATCAGAATCTCTAGGTGCTGATAATACTGTTATAACAGACTCAGGTTTATGCGAGCTAATAGCGCCGTCAGTTATAGAATTCAAAAAAGAACAACGATGCATTCATCCCTCTTCTCAGGGCTCTATGGGTTATGCTCTTGCTGGTGCCATCGGCGCCTACTATGGTAGACGAAAGCCAGTTGTAGTTATTGTTGGAGACGGCTCCATCATGATGAATATTCAGGAACTTCAAACGATTAGTCACCATAATTTACCCATTAAAATTTTTGTAATTAATAACAACGTCTATTCTGTTATAAGAACTAGGCAAGAAGATCAATTTCGTTCGAGAACAATTGGTACCGACCCCAGTAATGGGGTTAGCTGCCCAGATTTTAAAACAGTGGCTGAATGCTTTAAGTTAGGGTATGTGAAAATCACTAAAAAAGAGATGTTGACCAAACAACTTCATTGTGTGTATGAAATGGATGGCCCTGTTCTTTGTGAAGTAATGTGTGTAGAAGATCAAAGGTATCTACATAGCGCTTATACTAGAAATGCGAAAAAAAGGATTGTTAGACGACCTTTAGAGGACCAATCTCCTTTCCTTCCGCGTGAGACATTTCTCTCTGAAATGGTAGTAGAGCCTATCGATCAGTAATAAGAGGATATTATGGCAGTTTGCAAATTTAAAAATGGCAGCATGGTTGGTGACTACTTAGAACCATATCTTGTTGCGGAAGTTAACTCTAGCCACAACGGCAGTATCGAAACAGCTTTTGAAATGATTTTGAAAGCCAAAGACGCAAAAGTTAATTGCGTCAAATTTCAATCCTGGAGTGCTGAGACTCTATATTGTGAGGGATATTATAAACAAAACCCTATAGCAAAGAGGATTGTCGGTAAGTTTTCCTTTACGGAGGATGAGCTTTTTGAAATATCAAAGTTTTGCAAAGAGCAAAAGATGGCATTTGCCTCAACACCATACTCCTTTCAAGAAGTGGACTTTTTGCTTGAAAAGTGTGATGTGCCATTTATCAAAATTGCATCAATGGAATTAAATTATCATTCCTTTTTAAAATATATTGCCGAGACAGGTACTCCTATTGTTCTGTCAACCGGAATGGGCGAACTTGGAGAAATCAAGAAAGCTGTAGAGGTTATTAAACAGGCTGGTAACCAAGAGCTTTGCCTCTTGCATTGTGTGTCTGTGTACCCGACAGAAGCGACCAATATACGACTTAATAACATAGTGGGTCTAAGAGAAGAGTTTCCTGAAATTCCAATAGGCTTTTCTGATCATTCGATAGGCAGATCACTAGCAACGGCATCAGTTGCATTGGGTGCTGCTCTAGTAGAGAAGCATTTTACACTGGATAGTAGTGTGGTGGGAATGGATAACCAAATGGCTACAGAGCCTGAAGAGCTTGCAGAAATGGTGCAAGGTTGTCATGAGGTTTATATGGCTATGGGAGGGAAAGAACGGATTTTGTCAAATGCTGAATTAGCTCAACGAGATAAAATGCGAAGAAGTGTTGTGGCAACTCGGGACTTGGTTGAAGGTGAAATTATTAAGGAATCTGATCTTACAGCAAAGCGTCCAGGTAATGGAATATCGCCGTTAAACATTCAACAAATGGTTGGGCGTACTATAAAACACAATATTTCTTATGACACATTAATTTGTGATTCGGACCTTGTATAATTTGAAAACCTATTTTGGAGCAAACTATGGATAACATTACATCATATGAAAATGCCTTTATTGAAACCTTTGAAATTGAAAAGTCAATACTGCCAGAGCTTAAATATAATGGTATTGAGGAGTGGGACAGCGCTGGTCACATGACCTTGATTGCAGCATTGGAAGAAAAATTTGATATCACTGTTGATGTTGATGACATCATTGATTTAAGTTCTTTTGAAAAAGGGAAAGAGATTTTAAAAAAATATGATGTCACAGTGTGATTTAAGTGATGAATGATTTAGTAATAATGTACCACTACGTGGGTGAGCGCCCTGACTGGAAAGGTATTGTCCCAATTAGCGTAAGCGATTTTGAGAAGCAAATAGATAAAATTGCTATGCACTATGATATTGTGTCCCCAGAGGACTTCAATAGGAAGTCAAGCAAAGCAAGATGTGTATTAAGCTTTGATGATGCAACTAAAGATCAGTACACAAATGCGTTTGATGTTCTAAAAAAGAAAGGCCTTCCTGCTTACTTTACGGTAATGTCAGGATATCTAACGGATAAGAAAGTTCCTGTCATGCACTTGGTTCACACCGTACTCTCTTTGTACTCAGATAAGGAGATCTGGGCTAGTTTAAATAAGCAGCACACATTGATTGAGGTCGAATCCAAAAGCTTGTCTTGCTACCATTATGAGACTGATGTTACAAGGCGTTGCAATAAATATGTTCTAAATTTCTTACTTGATGAAAGTCAGAGTAGAACCTTTCTTGAACCCTATGTTATTGACCATTTTGGTAGCATGAAGTGCTTTATTGAGGAGTTTTACATAACCAAGACTGAGTTTAGTGTGATGAGAGACAATGGGATGACTCTTGGCGTTCACTGTGTAGATCATCGTCCTTACTGTGGTGATCCTTGGCACTTTTATAAAAGAGAGATTAAGCCTTGTGAGGACTTCATTAAAAAGGAGCTAGGCTTAAAGCCTACTTGGTATACGCCAGCATTTGGTGGTGGCACGGAATATAAGAAAATGATTACAGAACTAAAGCCCATTCTTCTTGAAAGGGGCTATCAAGGTGGATTTACCACCTTACCCGGTTATAATGAAGGGTTGCAAAATTTTTGGTTAAATCGTTATGACTGTTTTAAGCTTCCCTCATTCAAGAGTAGCAAGCTTGCAGCTGGATGCGTTTAAAAAAATCACATCATGACAGCTAAGAAAAAACTAATCGTTGATACACTCTGCTTAGATTCACTCTTTAGGCTAATCACAAAGCGAGCCTTTAAGAGATATGATGAGGTTAAATACTGCAGGATTACAGCACTTGCAAAAAAAGCAATTGTATTTTTGCCTAACAAAGCACGAACTAGGCTAAATCAAATCACATCCTCGATGAACTCGACCTTTATCGATAATCTTTCTTTGTCCATTATTCATCATCAGTTACTCGATGAACTTATGAAAAACAGCACTCTGCATGCGAAGACAAAGTTTAGTAAGTTGCTAAATACATCTGAGCAAAAGTTAGAGGATTCCTTTAAGGCCTACTCTTGGAATTTTTTTAGATACCCTTCTGAGGCAGTTGTTTGGGCAAGGTATTTTAACGCCGATGTTTTGTGCTCTTCATTAGAGCCAATGTCAAATGAGTGGAATATAAATGTATATTTTTACCAAAGAACAATAGACATCAGTAAAGTAATTCCTAGAAAGGGGTACTTACTTGACTCTGCCTTTGAAACCAAAAATTTGTTATTGCCAATTGCGGCACACCTTACAAACTACGTAGTAGCGTTAATTGTGGCTATCTTTGTGAAAAATGTCCCACAAAACAAGATAGAGCAAAAAGACATAGCCGTACAAGTGATAAGAAACAAGGTTAACCCTTTGGCAAAAAGTGATTTGTTCTGGGCTAATAATGATGACTTACATAACCAGACCCTTTTAATAGCTAGTGGTAATTGTGAGTTAATAAACAAGGCTAAGAAATTAGCTTTTATCAACATAAGCAAAAATGTGCTGAAGCATTATAAAACTAAAAACCATTATTTACTAAACGCAAAGGTTTCAAAGTGTTATTTAAAAACGTTTACTCATTACTTGCGGATGATTTTCCTGTCCCTGCGGTCTAAAAAGCGCTCAACGATAGTTTTCTGGTTAAATGATTTGTATTTATATAAAGCGGTGTTTGATGCAAATCAGACCAAAGTTTTTATTTCAAACAAAGAATACTTCAATGATGGCGCACTGTTTGCCTGTGAAATGAGCAATGTTGTTTATACAAGGGGCACCTGGTCAACCCATATGCGTCCCCACACTCATATAACATTGTTGGCTGACGTATTGTTTAGTTGGGGAAAGGCTACTTCTTACCCATATCGAAAATCCTCAAACAGAATTTCTAATATTATTGAGTGTGGTTACATTGATGGTGCATTTATTAAACAGTGTCAAAGTAGTGCAGAGACTGAGTGGACAACGATGTTATTTTTTGATAATGCTAATGGTTTTGATGTAAGTAATGATCCTGCGGTGATTAAATTATGTTTTATGCTGATCGTTGAGCTATTAGAAAAACACAAAAAGCTAAAGGTGACTTATAAGCCAAAAAGTGGGGATTTTATAGAGATCGACAAAGCTAATGTTCGTGACTTAATTACGCCTTATATCAAGAAAGGACGATTTAAAGTATTAACCGGTGAAAAGAGCTATGACCATATGCCAGTTGAGCTGGCTGACAAAGTTGATTTGGTATTAGGGTATCCGATTAGTACGGCTGCAACAGAAACCATGATAGCGGGTGTGCCGTCCTTTCATTTAAATCTTACAGGACTTCGGGAACATTATTGGGAGAAAAATGGTTTTGATGAGGCTGTTTTCTATTCAATAGAAGAAGCAAAAGAGCGCTTGTCGAAGTACATTGAAAACCCTGAAAGCATCCCAAGACCAAGTAAGATGTTACTAAAAACAGTGAATCATTTTAATGATTATAAAGCCAAAGAGCGCATGCAAAAATACATAGAGTTTTTATGTGAGGGTGAGGGGTTGTCAGTTAGTGAACGTGTTCAAAACGCGAATCAAAAATATTACCAGTTAGACATTGTCAAAAATGTTGGCAAGGCTGAAAAGCAAGAATGTGAGGGTGTTATTAATGCGCATTAATTATTTGGACTTAACAAAATTTACTTCAAGCCTTTTGGATAAGGTGGGGTTAGAGTCTTTCTCTAATGAGTCTGTTACTCGTGGCTTGTGTGAAGCATCTCTTCGAGGGGTGGACTCTCATGGCGTTCGGCTATTGCCACATTATGTCAACTCTGCCTGCACTGGTCGTAAAAACCCAACGCCCAACTTTGAGTTTAAAAATAATTTTCCAACCATTGCCCATCTCGAAGCTGATAATGCTTTTGGGTTGGCAGCAGGCATGAAAGCGATTGATTATGGCATAGAGCTTGCCCATCAATTTGGCATGGGTGTGGTGGCTGTTAGTAACTCCAGTCATTGTGGCTCTATGGCCAGCATGGCCCTTCGTGCTGCTCGTGAAGGCTACATTGCCTTTGCTTTTACTCATGCCGATGCTTTGGTTCAATCTTATGGCTCTAGCCGAGCATACTTTGGCACTAATCCTATTTGCATGGCGGCTCCCCGTGAGGGCATGGATCCTTATTGTCTTGACATGGCGCCTAGCCCCATTTCATGGAATAAGGTATTAGCCCACCGCGCCAGTGGTGAGCCCTTGCCTGAAAACATTGTAGCCGATGAACATGGGCAGATGACCACCGATCCAGAGAAAGCGGCCATGCTCTTACCAATTGGTGGTTATAAAGGTTATGGCATTGCCTCTATGGTGGAAGTGTTATGTGGTGTCTATACCGGCATGGCTTTTGGGCGAGACATTCCTGCCATGTATAAAGCACCGATGAATGAAACGCGAAATTTGGGCCAGTTTTATATGGTGATGAGAACAAATGGTTGCATTGACTCAATCGATTTTATGAGCCGCATGCGAGAAATGAGTATGCAAGTGAAAGCGGAACCAAAATCTGGAGAGAAAGATATTTTTCTTCCAGGGGATAAAGAAATCAAAACGGCTAAAGAGCGCTTAGAAAAGGGCATTCCACTTGATAAGGCAACTGTCATCGCTTTTGAGGAGCTCGCGAAAAACTATGGGGTTCCTTTGAACTTTCGTGAAGAAGAAAAAACATTATAGATGCGAGCAACCCACAAAGGCGTGGCCTTTGAAACAGTTGACACTAACATCTCTCAACTCTACGTTCTGTGAACATCCCCCCTATTCTACGTTCCGCGGCTTGTCCGCGGAATCCATGATTCAGAATAGTATGGTTCCCTCGGACAAGCCGAGGGACGTAGGGGTGTTAGTTAAGATATGGGACGTAGGATTTATTAGTTAGGAGGTGCGAGATGCTAGTAAATAGTAAATGGTAAATTGAAAAGGTTAATTAGAGGGTGAGAAGTTTATTGCTTGTACATGATTGGCATGATGAGCTTCTGGATTATTATCAGGCCAGAGGGCGTGACTGTGTCATTCTTGCTTTGAGTGCCTCTGTGCAAGCAAGATTAAAGAAGTTTAGCGTTCCTTTTGAGACAACGATTAAGTTCTTTACAAAAGACTCTCATCAATTGTTATTGGAGATGAGTAAGAAAATTGTAGGACGCCTACGTGACAGCTTTTTTCTCTCTGATGAGTTGGGTGTTCATGAGAGCTACGAGCGAACTTTTTTCTTTTATTTTCGCTTTCATTTGCATTATGTCTTACAGCATCTTGAGATTTTGCAGAATGCCTGCCAGAAAACGCCATTTGAAGAGTTGGTTCTCTTTGCAGATAGAAGGGATCATGTTACATACTCAAACGCAGAACTTTTAGTTCTGCTTTGCAGTGACTTTGCTAGGCATTATCAGAAAAACTTTCTGAAGGTCATAACCAATAAAAAAGAAAGTCGGAAAGGTATAAAAGCACTCTCAAGATCAATAAAAGAACATCTGTTCCCACTGTTCTTAAATCACTATAAACGAAGATATAACAAGCATTCGACGTTTCTATTGCTAAGTAGTGCTAATAACTTTGCAAGGCTATCAAAAAAGATTGAAGCAAAAGGCCAAGGTAACAAGTCAATTTTTTTAAGTTATAAGAATAAACATCGAACTCGAGAGTTACTAACAGGAAAGACTTTTTATTTTCCAGACATCTTAAAAAGGCAGAGTAAAAAGAAGAAAGAGTCTTTTGAATTTGAGTTAACCAAATGTATTAAGCGCATGCAGTGCGCAGTACTAGATAAAGAACTCGTGGCATTTCATGGCATCAACCTTCAATCCCTATTAGAGCGCATACTAAAGGAACGCATAAGCTCAAAATTAATGGAACTAAACCAACGAGTGTCTGCAATCAATGATATTTTAGAGGCTCATGAGCCAAAAGCGTGTTTTGCACAACATGCGCTTGCAGAAGGACATGCTTTAGGTGAGCTCTGCCAACAAAAAAAGATTCCTGCTCTTTTGATTACTCATGGCTCTCACGTCTCTCACCAACAAGAAACTGCTGACATTGAATGGCAAGAACACGCACGAACCTTAGTGAATGCTAATTTTTCGCATGTGGCAGCACAAACGCCACTGTGCCAAACCTTTTTAAGAGACAGTGAGGATTTGCAATCACAGATTGTTTTATCAGGCCCTATTATTTTTGCAGGAAAATCAACTCTTACTGAGGAAAGAGACGCACTTCGTACGCGGCTCTATAAGGAGCACTCAAGGAAAAAAATTATTCTTCATGCGGGAACACCAAAAGATGAGAGCAGCATTCGTCCTTGGGTTTATGAAACGGTTGATGAATACATCCGAAACATTAATGATCTAATCGAGGTTACAAGTCACATAGAAAACACTCATCTAGCCATCCGCTTTCGAGCTCTACCAGGTCTGACAGAAGAGGATTTTAAAACGTTGCTAAAGCCGGGGGAACACTACTTGGTCTACAGCACAGGGTCGTTTGATGAGTATTTACTAAGTTCTGATTTGTTGGTGAGCTACTCATCAACCACTATTGAAGAAGCGCTGTGTAATCAAGTTCCTGTGCTTCAGTATGATCCAGATGGTAAGTACCATCATGTAAAAGAGCTACCCTTTGCAAACTCTAAAGAGAAGTTAAAAGAGCTATTAAGCGAAGAGTTAACTGAAAAATGCGAGCCTATGTGGCAGCAGTATCAGAATTTTAATGAGCATGCTGAAGATTGGTTGGAGATTGTTTTAAGATCCAAGATCCAAGGAACCCACAAAGGCATAGCCTTTGAAATAGGTGACACTAACATACTCTAACCCACACTCTGTGGACACCCCACTATTCTACGTTCCGCGGAAATCCCCCAACCCTACGTTCCGCGGAAATCCCCCAATCCTACGTTCCGCGGCTTGTCCGCGGAACCCATGGTTAAGAATAGTCTGGTTCCCTCGGACAAGCCGAGGGACGTAGGGGGGGGTAAGATATGGGACGTAGGGGGGGTAAGATATGGGATGTAGTGTTTGATAGTTACGAGATACGAGATGCTAGATGCTAGATGCGAGAAGTGAGATGAAAAAATTGTCAGTGGTGGTGATTGGCACTGGGATGTATGTGACGGGGCGAGGCACAGATGGCTTTGGCACGATTATGCCGGCACTTTTAGAGTGGCAGCGCCAAACAGGTCAACTTTCCGAGGTTCATTTGGTGGGTACCAATGAAGCTCGTAGTCTTGAGGCAAACGAGAAAGTTCAAGAGCTACAAACGCGTATGGGGGTAAACCTAGCCGTTCAGGTTTACCCAAATACCGAGAGTGGGCAGATGGACTATCAAGCCCTGCTTCAAAAAGCGGACACACCACCCTGTGCCATTGTTTGTGTGCCAGATCATTTGCACTATGAGGTCACCCGTCAGTGTTTAGAAAGTAATTGTCACTCGTTGGTGGTTAAACCATTAACCCCTACTCTTAAAGAGGCCTTAGATTTAACTGAGATTGCGAAAAGCCGAGGGCTCTATGGCATGGTTGAGTTTCATAAGCGTTGGGATAAGGCCAACCGCCTGCTAAGAGACCGCTTTCAAAGTGGTGAGCTAGGGGTGCCTTTGTCTTCCTTGGTCGAATACAGCCAACGAAAAATTGTGCCAAGCAAACTTTTTAAAGGTTGGTCAGACAAGAGCAATATCTTTCAATATTTAGGTGTGCACTATGTTGATGTTCTTCGCTTTGTCACCGGGGCAAAGCCTAAAAGAGTGATGGCAACTGGGCAAAAAAGTTGGTTGCAGGCAGAAGGAATAGACACTTATGACGCCATTCAATGCATGATTGAGTGGCAGCTTGATAATGGTGTTTGCTTTAATCAGACACTCATTACTAATTGGATAGACCCAAACACCTCCAGTGCCATGTCGAATCAAAAGATTAATTTAATTGGAAGCCTTGGGCGCTTTGAGTCTGATCAAAAAAATCGTGGCCTAACGATTAATTGTGATAATAAACAGCTAGAGCAGCCAAACCCAGACTTTTGCATGCCCTTTGGCAAAATTGGTGCTACCGAGTGGCAGGGCTATGGCATTGATAGCATAAAAAGTTTCCTAAGTGATGTATGTGCTCTTAATGAGAATCAAACCTCTCTCTCGAAACTAGAAAAAGAGCGACCAACCTTTCAGGAAGCCTTGATTTCCACTGCCGTGGTGGAAGCAGCAAACCGCAGTTTAGAACGAAACAGTGAATGGGTAATAGTATGAGTCGAGCAAAAATTTATGCCATGATTCCTGCCAGAATGGGCAGTAACCGCTTAAAGAAAAAAAACCTTGCCTTGATTAATGGCCGGCCTATGGTTTCTTATGCCATAAATGCGGCCCTAGAATCAAAACAGTTCGACAGAGTGATTGTTAATTCTGAAGATGAAGCTTTTCGAGAGATTGCTAGAGAGTATGGAGCTGAATTTTATCATCGCCCTAAAGCATTAGGTTCTAGTGAGACCAAAAGTGATGATGTGGTTGCAGACTTTATCAAGGCTCACTCCGATGCCGAACTGGTTGCCTGGGTAAATCCAACCTCCCCGTTACAAACAGGGGCTGAAATATTATCAGTAGTCGACTATTTTCTAAAAGAAGGCTTGGATTCACTAATTACTGTTGAGAAAAAGCAAGTGCATTGCCTGTATGAGGGACGTCCACTTAATTTTTCGATTGATGATCAGTTTGCTAAGACACAAGACTTACATGCTCTCTACCCTTTTGTCTATTCCATCATGATGTGGCGAAGTAGCACCTTTCTATCCGATTACCAAGAGAGAGGCTCAGCCCTCTTTGCTGGCAAATTTGGAACCTTTGCCGTTAGTAAGTTAAGCTCTCTCATCATCAAGACAGAAGAAGACTTAAGGCTAGTTGATGCGGTTGCAAGAGGCTTACAAGCAATCGGACAGAGCCCTTTAAGCTATGATAAATTAGCCGAGAAACTATAAATGAAACAAGAGAAGAAACTGCTTGGGGCTCGTTATCAAAAAAACAGCTGGTTAAATAAAAGAAAGCTTAAGGCTTTTTTCGAGGGCGCAAAATTCGAGGAACACAATCAATGCCCTTGCTGTGGGCATGAGCAGGCGTGGTTAATCGCTGAAATTGACCGAGAGCACTTTCCTTGCCAAACGGTGGTTTGCAAGCAATGTGACTTTGTCTTTAATGATCAGTTTGTCAGTAACTTTGAAGCCCTCTACCGAAATCACTGGGCTGAAAATCGCTGGCAACAGCCAGAAAAAAGCTTTTTAAAAAGGACCAAAGAAGAGTCTTATGCTTGGGCGCGTTTTGCTTTTTTAGGAAAGGCATTAAACACTTATTTGCCACAAGTTCAGAGGGTTCTTGAAATTGGCTGTGGGGATGGGGCAAATCTCTATCCTTATCACCTGATAGGAAAGAACGTGACTGGCGTGGATTTCGATGAGCGTTTTCTAGCGCCTGGCCAAGAACGAGGCATGGATCTGCGATCATGCAGCGCAGATGAATTGGCTACTGAGGAAAAATTTGATCTTATTATGTTGATTCACTCTTTTGAACATGTGGTCGACTTAGCCAAAATGGTCAAGACAGTTAAGTCTCTGTGTCATGAAAAGACAAAAGTGTACGTTGAAATTCCTGGTATCAAAGGGCTCAATCGTAAAAAGTCAGAGTGGCAGAATGAAATGAAGCTTGCCAGTGGCAATGACTTCTTAGGCTATCTTCAGTATCAACATAACTATCACTTTGATAAGCAGCACCTAGTACATTTCTGGCAGAGAGAGGGCTTCGATTGCGAGCGCCAAGATGAGTGGGTACGCGCCATCTTTAAGCCAAATTTTGCAATTAACCAAGGCAAGCCGTATCAAATTAACAATAAACAGAAAGGCAAAAGCCCAGTCATAGAGCACTTAATGGCTGTCGAAAAAGACTTCACTAGCATTAAAAACTTCGTTACTCGCAGTTCAAGAACGCTACTAAGAGGCTTAGAAGCACTATGAAACAAGATAAGAAATGTTCCCTAATCATTCGCACAAAAAATGAAGAGCGCTGGATAAGCTCTTGTTTAAATGCGGTCTTTAATCAAACCTATAAGAATTTGGAAGTTATTATTGTTGACAATCAAAGCAGTGATAGAACGCTTGAGAAAGCCCGCCAATTCCCTATAGAAAAAATTGTTTGCATAGAGTATTACCTACCAGGTAAGTCTTTAAATATTGGTATTGAGGCCTCAAGTGGTGAGTACATTGTTTGTTTGTCGGCTCATTGCATTCCAGTTAATCAGCATTGGCTGGAAAACTTAGTCTCAGCTTTGGAAGAAGATGATAATTACGCAGGTGTCTATGGTCGGCAAGAGCCAATGTCTTTTTCAACGGCGGCTGATAAACGCGATCTCTTACTGGTCTTTGGTTTAGATAAAAAAGTACAAGTCAAAGACAGCTTTTTTCACAACGCAAACTCAATCATAAAACGCTCTCTCTGGCAGCAGGTGCCCTTTGATAAGCAGTTAACCAACATTGAAGACAGGGTATGGGCGCAAGCGATGCTGAATCTTGGCTTGAAGATTGCCTATCAGCCAGAAGCCAGTGTCTATCACTATCATGGCATACATCAAAATGGTAATGAGGAGCGCTGTGCAAATGTAGTGCGCATCATTGAAACCATGCAAGAAAATTCAAAGTGCGGAGAATTTCGCATCGAAGAGTTAAATGTGGTCGCCATCATCCCCTGGCGCGGAAAGAATGAGCTCCTAAATGGCCAGTCACAACTTACCTACACAGTAGAAGCATCCTTAAATGCACGCTACGTTAAAAAAACCATTGTGAGCACAGATAATCGTGCGGTTAGAGAGGTAGCATTGGGGCTTGGTGCACATTGTCCAGCACTCAGGCCAAAGCACTTATCAGAAGAATTCGTCGGGTTAGAGGCGGTGTATCAGCAAACACTGGATGAACTAGAAGCAGAAAAAATTTATCCTGATCTGTTGGTGATGTTAGAGGCGACCTTTCCATTTCGAGAGCGGGATCTATTGGATAAAATGATAGAAAAAACACTTAAGGGTGGCTTTGACACGGTAATAGCAGCAAGGCCAGAGAATGGCTCATTTTGGCAAGAAGAAAAGGGGGGCTCTTTTAAACGCCTTGACAGTGGGGATGCGCCAAGAGCCTTAAAGGAGAAATCATATCTTGGCATAAAGGGACTGTGTCTTGTTTCACACCCTGAGTTTATTCGGCGAGGAGAGCTGTTTGGTAACAAAGTTGGCTTGTTTGAAGTCAAGAACCCACTCTCATCCATTGAGATTCGAGACGCAAAAACACGAACCCTGGCTGAAGAATTAATGACTGATAAACTAGGAGAGGCTAATGAACATGCCTACTAACCCCATTCATTTAGACTGCACTTTACGAGACGGTGGTTATTACAATGCTTGGGATTTTGATGAAACATTAATTAATGACTATTTAAAGGCGATGGCCGCCATTTCGGTTGATTTTGTCGAAATTGGGTTTCGTTTTTTTGAGTCTGGTCTCTTTCGAGGCCCTTGTGCTTATACTCGGGATAGTTTTATTAAGCGCTTAAGTATTCCAGAAAACCTTCAATTGGCGGTGATGATTAATGCCAAAGACGTACTTAATTATGAAAATGGTCAGGAAGAAGGTTTACAACAGCTTTTTAACCCAAGCAGTGACTCAAGAGTTGGCTTGGTACGCATTGCTTGCCATTATCAAGAGTTATTAAAAATAGCCCCGGTTGTACGTTGGCTAAAAAATCAGGGCTACAAGGTAGCACTTAATTTAATGCAAATCTCTGATAGAAGTTTTGAGGAGTTAAGCAAAGCTTGTCAATTAGCCAACAAATTAGAGATTGAGTCATTCTACATCGCAGACAGCACGGGTAGTTTAACTAAAGAGAGTTTAAGCGAGATTCTAATTAAGCTTACCGAGGAGTGCTCTAAACCTTTAGGCATTCACGCCCATGATAATCTAGGACTTGCCTTATCAAATACCATGCAAGCGCTTGAACAAGGCGTTAGTTGGCTTGATTCAACGGTGATGGGTATGGGACGGGGACCCGGCAACAGTAAGACTGAATATCTTGCTCTTCAACTAGAAGCCTTAAAAGAGCACAAAATAAATATGGCGCCGCTCTTATCTGTGATTCGAAAATATTTTAACCCACTACAACAGCAATATCAGTGGGGAACTAATGTCTTCTATTATCTGGCTGGGCAAAATGGCATTCATCCATCCTATATTCAAGAGATGCTCTCAGATGAACGCTACAATGATGAAGACATCGTCTCGGTGATTGAACACTTAAAGAAGGTCGGGGGGACTAAATTTAATTTACAAGAGCTAGAGCAAGGACGACATTTTTTTAGTAGTCAGTTTTCAAAAGGATGCTGGCAGCCAAAAGATCTCATCGAGAATAAAGAAGTATTAATCATTGGCCCTGGTCCTGGCTCTACTCATTATAAAAAGGCAATAGAGGCTTACGTTGACACTCATAAGCCTATAGTGATTGCGCTAAACACCCATAAATCAATTAATGAAAGCTTAATTGACTTACGAGCAGCGAGTCACCCCGTGCGTTTACTTGCTGACTTTGAAGAGCACTTAAAGTTGTCGCAACCTTTAATTACACCGATGGCGTCACTTCCAGAAGAGTTAAAATTAGCTCTTAGTGAGAAAGAAGTTCACGACTTTGGGCTAAACATTGCAACGGAGCAATACGATTTTACAACAACTTCTTGTACCTTGCCTAGCTCACTGGTAATAGCTTACGCACTGTCTGTTGCCATTAGTGGCAAGGCATCTCAGATTTCACTCTCGGGCTTTGATGGTTATCCTGCAGGAGACATCCGAAACCTAGAAGTTGAAAAGCTCTTTAAGGCTTTTTCAGATAAGGTGCCTAGCTTGAAGATTTTTTCAATTACACCTACTCGCTATCCGCTTAAACTACAATCGGTGTATGCGATGTTATGAAGAGTGTCATTATTATTCCAGCTAGATTTAAATCAAGTCGTCTGCCCGGTAAACCACTGATTAAGCTTGCGGGTACATCTATGATTGTGCGCACCTTTAGACAGTGCGCCAAAGCTTGCAAAGAAGAAGACATTTATGTGGCAACAGAAGACGATAGAATTGAAAAAGAGTGCCGTGAACACAACATTCAAGTCTTAAGAACCAGTGATGAGTGTCTAACCGGTACCGATAGAGTCGCAGAATGTTCACAACAAATTGAAGCCGATGTTTATATAAACGTTCAAGGTGATGAGCCACTGTTTAATCCAGACGATCTAAAAGCCATAATGACGGCGGCAAGCGCCTCACCAAAGGCGATTATCAATGGCATGTGTGAAATAGCTAAGAGGGAAGATTTTTACAGCCCAATGATTCCTAAGGTGGTGGCCTGCCCCGATGGAACTCTTTTATACATGTCTAGAGGCCCAATTCCTGCAAATAAAGAACAGCAATTTGTCAAAGCTTGGCGACAAGTGTGTGCTTATGCTTTTCCCAAGGACGCCCTACAAGCCTTTAGTCGAGTCAAACAAAAAACACCACTAGAGGCCCTAGAAGACATTGAGATTTTACGGTTTCTAGAGCTTGGCTTTAAGGTAAAAATGATCCATTTAAGTTCAAAATCAATCGCCGTCGATGTAATAGAAGATGTCGCTAAAGTAGAGAGTGCGCTTAATGAAGAAAAACTTACCATCTCTTAGTGAGTACCAAACCTTGGTCTTTGATTGCGATGGGGTGATTTTAGACTCAAACGCGCTGAAGTCAGAGGCTTTTTTCCAAAGCGTGATTGAGTATGGCAAAGAGAAAGCAACCGCTCTTCGAGATTACCATCAAAAGCATGGAGGGATTTCACGATATGTGAAATTTGACTATTTCATTAATCATTACCTAAATGACCACCCTCAAAAACCCTCGGTTGCTGCCCTTGCAAAACGATATTCTGAAGAAACAGTGAATGGTCTTTTAAGCTGTGAATTTAACCAAGATGTTAAATTGCTGCGAGAGTCCTTAAAAGACTCCCATTGGTTAGTGGCCTCAGGTGGTGATCAAAATGATTTACGCCATGTGTTTGCTAGGCGGCAACTTGAACCCATGTTTCAAGGTGGAATCTTTGGCAGTCCTGATAAGAAGGATGTGATTTTGGCTCGTGAGCTTGCCAAGGGAAACATTCGTGGAAAAGCACTCTATATTGGCGATAGTTTGTATGATTTTAAGGCTGCCCGCAGTGTGGGGCTTGATTTTGTTTTTCTTAGTCAGTGGACGGAAGTCACTGATTGGCAAGAGCATCAAACAACGCTTAATTTTGCTAGCTGTCAGAGTCTTCAGGAATTACTGTGACAAGCTTATATTTGCTAGATGGCAAAAAAGCACTGGATGATGACGCAACGTCGATAAGCTGGGATCACATCGATGATAAAACACATTCGCTTCTTGATTATGTGGAAGAAAATGCACTAAGACTTCGAGAGGACTATCTTTCATGGTTGCACGATTTTGCAGAGAACAATCATCGAGGCCAACGCTTAAGAGACTATTTTAAACCATCACCCTCCATAAACCTTTGGTGGATGTCGCTATTAATTGAGAGTAGCGTCTATAAATCACCGCTGTCGGACTTATTACGAGTGATCGCACTTTGTGAAATTCTAGAGCGGGAAAAGCCTACAACGCTAGTCTTAGTAAGTCATAAAACATGGCTTAAAAAAATACTTAAGGGGTTCTGTAAGCAGCAGGGGATTTCCCTTATTTGTAAAAAGCCCCAGCGAGATAAAGGTCATCGAGGCGCTTTTTCTTATAAACGCTTGCCCGTAAGTCTTCGTGCTCTTCTTAGTTTTGCTCGTCTTGTTAAAACTCGATTAAAGTTTGATAAAAGTGCCAAGCAAAGAGGGCGGTCTTTTAAAGACGAATCGCAGCTCTTTTTTTGTTCGTACTTTTTTAATTTCAATAAAGGTGCGCTAGAGCAGGGGAGATTTGAATCAAGCTACTGGGGAGAGCTGCCTGTAAAGGTTTTGGAAAAAGGATATCGCAGCAATTGGCTGCAACTGCCTGTTAATTCACCCAAAAATCCAAGCATCAAAGAATCAGAAAAGGCTTTTTTAAGCCTTAATAAAAGCCTTCAGAGCAAACATCAGTTTTTAGATGCTTTTTTCTCACTAGGAATGGCTGTCAAGGTCTTAAGAGACTGGCTTACCTTACAAGGAAGGCGGATTGGTTTAATTGGCAGCCAAGCAATGTTTAACTACCCCATAAAAGGGTTAAATCTGTGGCCGTTGTTAAAAGAGGACTGGCAAAGCTCCCTTTTTGGGCCAGCATGCATCGATAATCTTTTTTGGTGTTACTTGTTTGATTCAGCCATTAGTGCTTTGCCTCCTCAAAAAGCGGGCTTCTACCTCTGTGAGAACCAGGGGTGGGAGCGAGCACTCATCAGCGCTTGGAAGACGCATCAAAAGAGCCCACTCTATGCGGTACTGCATGCAAGCGTGCGCTTTTGGGATTTGCGACTCTTTTTGTCGCATAAAACCACCAAAGATGAGACAAAAGACGCTTGCCCTCAAGCGGACTTTACGCTTATCAATGGAGAGGCCGCTCTCCATCATTTTCAGGCGATGAACTATCCCAGTAAGCGACTAGTTGCCGCAGAAGCGCTACGATTTTTAGCGCCTTCTTTAAAGTCACATCAGACAATGGAGTCATTGCCGATGTTAAAGGTGATAGTGCTAGGGGACTTTGTCGCAAGTATTACAAAGGACTTGGTTGCCAAAAGTCTAGAGGCGATAAGCCAGCAGGCGCAAGAAATCACGGTGTGCATCAAGCCGCATCCAAATTCGCCAGTTAAAGAAGAAGACTTCCCGAACGCTCAGTTCACAGTCAGTAATCAGCCACTTGATACTATTATTAGCGACTACGATGTGGCCATTGCAAGTTTTCTAACCTCAGCCGCCGTTGATGCTTATCTTGCTGGACTCAAAGTATTTGTGCTAATGGACAATACAGAGCTTAACTTTAGTCCATTGCGCCAACAACAAGGCGTTCAGTTTGTTCGCTCAACAAAGGAATTAAGTGAAGGGTTGGCTATCCTCAAACCAGATCAGAAAAAAGAAACAGCAGCACAGGATTTTTTCTATAGAGATCCAGCCCTTACTAAGTGGAATCAGATCTTGAAAGAAATAGAATAAGTACGAGATACAAGCACCTTTGGTGCTTGACACCTTGAAAAATTTTCAAAGAAAATTTGGTTATTGTGTAAAGTTCCAAGGTACACGTAAATAGTAAATAGTGAATGGTTGACACTAACACAGACACAGACATGAGACATGAGAAATAGTATGAATTTGAGAGAAACATTTAATAACAAATCGGTAGTGGTTACAGGGCACACGGGCTTTAAGGGCTCTTGGCTTTCATTGTGGCTCATAAGCCTTGGTGCAAGAGTAACTGGCATTTCTATTAACG
>JASBUC010000065.1 GCA_030148065.1 Legionellaceae bacterium
AGCCAATAGCTTACCTTTTTGCTTTCATGCAGCAGTCATGAGTGATGACCTTAACATCGCCATGGACACAGTCAAACGCCTTAATGCCACTTGTGTGATGGTCAATGATCACAGCGCCTTTCACGTCGATTGGATGCCTTATGGTGGTCGAAAACATTCAGGTACTGGGGTAGGCGGCATTGTTAGCTCCATGAAAGCGCTTAGTTTTGAAAAACTGATGGTGATGCGACTTGAATCCTACCAAACATAATACACCTGTAAATAAATTGGTGTTTTTAAGGTGGCCATTTATAGCCAACGGCTGAGTGATAAGACACAATGAGCTTTTTAACGCACATTCTCTACTCTATACCGGTTTATCCTGGCGCACTCACCTTTTAACAGTATAACGGTGAGCTATCCCCATTTGGTTGCCTTTAATAATCACTCTAATAGAAGGCTTAAAACATAGAGCTTGATGCCAGCCATAGCCAAATCAGTGCTATGAAAAAGGTCAGGGAAAATAAATTATATAACACAATCAAGTAACCTTTTTAAGGGTTTTACGCTGCTGTAGAAACCTCAGAATTTTTATACTTGAAAATGCCTACTTTTTGGGAGATTAGTCTTTCTGTTATTTATCTTTTGTAATAACATGCTCATGATAAATGATAATTGTGTTATAGGTTTGACAAAAAGGACTTTATTGAAAAAGCTTATCAGCTTGATTATAGGAGGCACATTACCGCTTAATGCTTTACCGGCACTAAGCGGTAATTGGCACCCCTATGCTATTACAGGTTTAGGATGCGCCAATACCTATAAAACTCAAAATATTACCCTACAGAACACACCATCGCCTGGTGTCGAGAATCAATTTGAGAGCAAAGACCCATCAAACTATACTGCACTTGTTGGCCTAGGGGCGAGAAAGAATCTTAAAGCTATAAAGTTTCAGACAACGTTATCAGCGGGGATGGAAGCACTCTACCTAAATGATTCGGTAAAAGGCATTGTGAGGCCCTTAATCAATGTAGGCCCTAACTTTGATAAACTAAATTACTCTTTTTCAGTCAATAGCCTACTCCTACTCGCCAAAGCAACCTTAAACCGAGATAATCTCCTTAACCGTTGGGCGGGGTATGCTGACTTTGGTTTTGGAGCGAGTTTTAATGGCTTTTCAAATTATATAGAATCTATTCCAACGGGCTCAACAGCAATTCCAATGGCCTCGCCTTTTCATCGAAGAATGACTGAAGAGTTAGCCTTTAGTATTGGGCTTGGGGTTACCCATAAAGTTGCAAGTCGTTCGGAAGTTTCAGTTGGCTATAAGTACTTGTATACAGGAACGGGAGCCCTTGGCACCAGCGCCACACAAGGGACAACCCACCACTTATCTTACTCTGATTTAGGTTACCAATTAATAACGGTTAGCGTTAGCATCTAAAAGGAACTTCGAATGAATCACATTAAGCTGATGGAAAAAATTTGCCTTGGATTAGTTTTTTTTTGTGTGGTTTGCACGGCAGTACTTGCAGCCCCCATTCTGCAAGTTACATCTTCCACTAGCCAAGTCTTGGTACCACTTGGCTCAACGGCAAACGTAAACTTCACCATTCATAATGTCTCAGGAGCATCACTTCCCATTAGTCAAGTAACGCCAAAATACAATGGCTCGAGTGCCTCTGCCACCATGACCACAAATAATTGCACTAACACAACGCTTGCTAATAACGCTTCATGTACTGAGACCATTGAGCTAAGTGGAAGCTCGATTGGCACAGACAGCTTAAACGTATGGGTCTACGCCTTTAATGGCACCATTGGCTCTAAATCAAATGTCAGCGTTAGTGTCGTCTCTGAAGGCTATGCAATTTCAGGAACCATTTCAGGCTTAACGACAAGCGGCCTTGTGCTACAAAATAACGGCAGCGATGATTTAGCGCTCTCTAGTGGTTCAACCAGTTTTCAATTTTCAACACCTGTTGCCTCAGGTGGCAGTTACTCAGTAACCGTTGCAACCCAACCCACCGGACAAACCTGTACAGTGAGCAATGGCTCAGGCTCAAACGTCACAAGCACTGTCTCAAACGTTTCAATTACCTGCAGCACCAACACTTATACTGTAGGAGGCACCATCTCAGGATTAACAGCTAGTGGGTTGGTTTTGCAAAATAATGCAAGCGATGATCTATCAGTTTCGAGTGGGGCAACCAGTTTTCAGTTTTCAACCGAGGTTGCCTATGGAGGGAGTTACTCAGTGACCGTTAGTTCTCAGCCAACTGGTCTATCCTGTACGGTGAGTAATGGCACTGGCTCAAATGTAACGGCTGATGTCACTGATGTTTCCATTAGCTGCGCGACAACTTCAAATCTAAAGTGCTGGGGTCGGAATCAATATG
Source organism: Legionellaceae bacterium (assembly GCA_030148065.1). Taxonomy (GTDB): domain Bacteria; phylum Pseudomonadota; class Gammaproteobacteria; order Legionellales; family Legionellaceae; genus JASBUC01. The sequence continues at coordinate 2,382 of JASBUC010000065.1, forward strand.
GCCAGTTGGGGCAAGGAAATACTGTTACCTATGGAACTACGCCTACTCGAGTAGGCGATAACCCCCCTCCCATTGAGTTAGGTACAGGCAGAACCGCTACAGCCGTCTCCACTAATCTTTATAATAGCTGCGCAGTACTAGACAATGGCTCGATGAAGTGCTGGGGACGCGGTAACAATGGGCAGTTGGGGCAAGGCAGTACAGAAACCATTGGAAATCAGTCTGGTCAAATGGGAGATGACCTTCCCCCCATTGACTTAGGCACAGGTAGAACCGCAACTGCAACGACTGAGGGCATCGAGCACAGCTGTGCAATACTAGATGACGCGACAATGAAGTGCTGGGGAGGAAATGTCTGGGGTCAACTGGGGCAAGGCAATACCACAACCATTGGAAATGCTCCTGGTGAAATGGGAGATTACCTTGCTGCTATTGACTTAGGCACAAGCAGAACCGCAACAAAAATCTCAGCAGGTTTTGCAAATACTTGTGCACTACTAGATGATCAGTCAATGAAGTGCTGGGGACAAAACAACTGGGGGCAGTTAGGGCGCGGGAATACTAAGCCTGTTGGAAATAAGCCCGGTCAAATGGGAGACAGACTTGCAGCTATTGACTTAGGTACAGGAAGAAGCGCTACTGCAATAACCTCAGGGTACGCTCACAATTGTGCATTATTAGATGATGGGACAGTAAAATGTTGGGGCCAGAATGCTTATGGGCAGTTGGGGCAAGGCATTAATTCTACCATTGGAGATCAGTCTGGTGAAATGGGCAATAACCTTGACCCCATTGACTTAGGCACAGGTAGAACCGCTAGAGCAATAACTGCAGGTAATTATCACACCTGTGCAATACTAGATAACGCGACAATGAAGTGCTGGGGTCGGAATGACTATGGGCAGTTGGGGCAAGGCTCTACCACAAACCTTGGAAATGCTCCTGGTGAAATGGGAGATAACCTTCCCCCCATTGACTTAGGTACAGGTAGAACCGCTATAGCAATAACGGCTGGTAATTTTCACACCTGTGCGATACTAGATAACGTGACAATGAAGTGCTGGGGTCGGAATGAATATGGCCAGTTAGTACAAGGCAATACCACAACCATTGGAAATCAGCCCGGTGAAATGGGTGATAACCTTTCTCCCATTAACTTAGGAACAGGGCTCACAGCAATATCGACAGCTGCAAGTGGTTCAAACCATACTTGTGTCGTTGTGCAGTAAGATTGTTACAACACGTTTCATTTAATAGACTCCAGAATTTTCAAAAGAATTCATTTATTCAAACTTCATAGGTTCCACCTAATCCTGAATTCAAGTCTTAAGTGCAACAAATGTAAATAATCTAATCAAATTAGTTTCAGTGATATGCTAATTGACTTGTTTTTCGGGACTGCTCATATTCTATACATATTATGAAATTTAGCGGTTTTGTGAATTTGCTGAAAGTTTAGGTTTTACGCTTTGGGATCTGCTGAACTGATTGGAGGGAACTTAGGGTTATCTCTGCTAACCTGGATAAGGTTTCAAGGCTAATATTTAAAGGCGGAAGCCAATATATCGTATTGCCAAGTGGTCGTAGTAGCGCGCCTTGGCGTACTGCCTCTTGGTATAATCGAGAACCTGCACGACTTGGTAAATTCTCATTAATGAGATCAGCTGCAACGACTGAACCGATGCCACGAATGTTGGTTAACTGGCCGGTTTTGTCTGCAATCTTTTCAAATTCTTGCCTCATCATGGTTTGGCGTTCAGCTGCTTGACTAAGGAGCTCCTCTTGTTCAATAACTTCAAGTGTTGCTAGAGCAAGACTAACACCGAGGGCATTACCAGAATAGGTGTGTGAATGTAAAAAAGACTTACCTAACTCATAATCATTATAAAATGCATTGTAAATCTCGTTTGTCGTCAATACAGCACTAAATGGGATCCAGCCAGAAGTTAATCCTTTAGATAAACAAACAAAGTCTGGTTTAATAGATGCATGCTCACAGGCTAGCATTTTTCCAGTGCGACCAATGCCTGTCATAATTTCATCAGCAATTAGATGGGTATCATGTTTCTTAGCAAAACTTGCTAACCGATGTAAAAAGTCTTGGCTGTAAACACTCATCCCGCCAGCACCTTGTAAAATAGGCTCAACAATAATGGCTGTCGCCTGATCGCAGTACTTCGTTAGTTTTTTTTCAACTTTATGCCAATGGCATTCACTATTGTGCCAAGCAGGATCGTCAGCACCACTGACATACAGTGGTTCAACAAGAATAGGTTCAAATAACATGGCTCGATATGGGGCACGGTATAACCCAAGATCACTCACACTTAGTGCGCCACTTGTTTCACCATGATAGCCATTTTTCAATGCAATAAATTTTCTCTTCCTAGTGCTACCTTCTAAAACACGATAGTGCAAGCTCATCTTCATCGCGATTTCAACTGCACAGGAGCCATCACCAGCATAAAATACCTTCCCTAAATGAGGCATGAGTGTTGTTAGTTTTTCAGAAAGTTTCGTTATGTTCTCATGCGTAGTATTAGCAAAAATAACATGCTCAAATTTCTCTACTTGATTAAGTAGCGCCTGCTTAAGTTGTGGATGATTGTGCCCTAATGACTTGCACCACCAGCTTGAGATGGCATCAATTATTTTGTTGCCATTAGAAAGCTCAAGATAGCTGCCATAAGCGCTCTGTATCACTAAAGGCTTGAACTGTTCGTAATCTTTCATCTGTGAGCATGGGTGCCAATTATATTTTAAATCTAGCTGTTGTAGCGAGGTGTCAATCATTTCTGTAAACCGTTTTTTTTTATTGGTTGACTAAGTGAAGATTACCACCTACCATGCGCTGACACAAGAAAAGTAATAAACCAAATATGAATCATTCTTCTACAACCAAAGATTACATCAACGAGCTATATCAAAAGCCTTTCTGTGAGTTAATTAATCAAGCCTATCAATGCCACATTGCACACTTTGAACCTGGTGATATTGAGCTTTGCGTCCTATGCAGTATCAAAACAGGTGCGTGCCCGGAGGATTGTGCTTATTGTCCGCAAAGTGGGCGCTATAAAACTGGTCTGAAAAAAGAAACGCTCCTATCTATTAAGGATGTTTTGCATCAGGCTAAGCAAGCAAAAGCGAATGGCGCAACGCGTTTCTGTATGGGGGCCGCTTGGAGAAATCCACCAACAAAAGATTTCCCTAAAGTGCTTGAAATGATTAAGTCTGTTAAGGCCCTAGGTCTAGAGACCTGTGTAACGCTAGGGAGCCTCGATAAAGCGCAGGCCAGTGAATTAAAGGCCTCAGGCTTAGATTATTATAATCATAATCTTGATACATCACCTGATTATTACCCTTCAATTATTCAGAGCAGAACCTACCAAGATCGCCTTGATACGTTAAATACCGTCGCTGAAGCTGGCATCAATGTCTGTTGTGGCGGAATTATTGGCTTGGGAGAAACGCGAGAAGATCGTATTAAATTTTTGTTAGCACTAACAGAGCTACCTTCAGCACCTCAAAGTATACCAATTAATGAATTGATACCCATCCCTGGCACACCATTGGCAAAGCAGAAAAGCGTCGATACGTTTGAATTCATCAGAACGATTGCAATCACAAGGATTTTATTTCCTAAATCCAAAGTTAGGCTATCTGCTGGTCGAGAAAAGATGTCAGATGAAATGCAAGCTTGGTGTTTTATGGCGGGAGCTAACTCAATATTTATCGGAGATAAACTATTTACCACAAAAAACCCTGGGAAAAATCGGGATATCCATCTATTTAGTCGCTTAGGATTAAACGTTCCAACTATTGCCAAAAAAGTAGCTCATGTTGACTAAGTTATTAGCTCATAGGCTATCAGACCATAGTACTAAACAGCTCAAACGAACTCGGAAGGTGATTGCATCAAAAAGTATGAATCGTATCACTGTTGATGGGCAAATCTGTGTTGACTTTTCTAACAATGATTACCTAGGGCTTAGGATGCACCCAAAGCTTATAAACTCACTACAAGAAGGTGCTAAAGAGTACGGGGTAGGCAGTGGTGCCTCACCACTCGTTTCAGGCTACTCAAAAGCTCATCAAGAAGTTGAAGTGTCTTTTGCTAAATGGCTCAACGTTGATAAAACACTACTTTTTAATTCGGGCTATACAGCAAATATCAGTATTCTAAGAGCACTCAGCCGACGAACTGATACCATTTTTTCAGATAAATCATGTCATGCTTCTTTATTAGATGGTATTCAACTATCCAGAACTAAGCATCAACGTTATCACCACAATGATTTGGCACACTTAAATTGGTTAGCAGCGAAACAAAAGCCTAATCTAATTGTGACTGAAAGTATCTTCAGTATGGATGGCGATATTGCTTCAATTACAAGGTTATCCAGTTTGGCCAAGCGCTATGGTTCTGAGGTCATTGTTGATGATGCCCATGGTATTGGTGTTCTTGGTGAGAGGGGCAGAGGAATTGTTGAGCATGATGGATTAACACAGCATGATCTTGGTTGCTTAGTCGCGCCACTGGGAAAGGCGTTTGGGGTAATGGGTGCAATAGTTGCAGGTCGGCAAGAAGTTATCAATGGGATCCTTCAATTTGCCAAAAGTTATACGTATAGCACCGCACTTTCACCAGCACTTTGTGTTGCAATAAAAAAAGCACTAGAGATTATCCAAGATGAAAAATGGCGTCGTGACCAGTTACATAGCAATATTCGTTGTTTTATCGACTATGCATCTGATAGAGGGTTAGATTTAATTGACAAAAGCATCACCCCAATAAAACCAATTATAATCGGTTGTAGTCACAAGTTAATAAGGTTACAGAACTATCTAAGCTCAAAAGAATTCTATGTTGCTGCCATTCGCCCGCCAACCGTCCCAAAAGACAAAGCTCGTTTGCGCATATCCGTCAATGCGCTACATACACGGGAGCAAATTATTCAATTGGTTGATCATATCCATATGGGGTTAGTGCGATGATAGAAATGCCAAAAAAGATTTACGCTCTCCCTGGCTGGGGGTTTTCTGCAAGTATATTCAATGAAATAAATGAACAGAAACTAAATTTCTTTGGCATTGATTATACAGGAGGGCAAACATCTTCCATTGATGAAATGACTGCATTAATCGCAACAAAACTCCCCGTTAATTCTATCCTACTAGGCTGGTCTTTTGGTGGAATTCTCGCAATCAAATTAGCAGCACAATACCCAACCAAAGTACGTCAGTTAATTCTCTTATCCAGCCAACCGAAGTTGTGCGCTGAAGGTGAATGGATGGGCATAAGGCAACCCGATGCAAGCCAATTTATAGAGCAGTTTGAAAAATCGCCAAAGCAACAGATTGAATATTTTGCGCGACTGGTGTGTTATCCATCTCGATCGCCAAGATTACGCCAAATCATACAAAAGCACCTAATAAATGACGCCACAAAGGAGCTAACCTTGCATTTAAAGAAGTTGTTTCGTGAAGATTTAAGAAAAGACTATCGCACGCTGAATGTTGATATCCTCCACATCATTTATGGACAAGATGCTGTGTTACCGCAAAGTGATAATCAGTTAGAGAAACTTAATCATAGAACCCAAACAATCATCTTTAAACACGCAGGACATGCAGATTTTTTAGTACCACTTAGTAGTAGTACTGCTTTGATAAAAGAGTTCATTAACTGTGACTGATCAAATTAAGAAAAAAATCCGTCAGCACTTTAATAAAGCGGCTAAAACTTATGATGCGCATTGCACCGTGCAAAACCAAATATGTACCTATTCGTTAAAGTGTTTACGTGAGTTTGGATCTGACTTTGATCATATTGCTGATTTTGCTTGTGGTACAGGTGAGAGCACCTTAAGACTGATGCAATCTATTAATTTTAAGCACTGCTATGCACTTGATTTTGCAAAACAACTACTCACTGTGGCTCATAACAAGCTTTTAAAATACAACAATATCCAAATAATAGAAGCAAACTATGAGCAACCATTACCTATTTCAAACCAACTTGATTTCATTTTTTGTAATATGGGATTACAGTGGTCTGATGATATCGCAAAAACACTCAACCTATGGCATGCATATTTAAATGATAGAGGGCTATTGCTATTTTCGATGCCAACTTCAAACAATTTTAAAGAACTGGATCCTAGATATAAACCAACGTTCATGGCGCATCAGAACACTATTAAACTATTCTGCAAACATAAATGGGATTTAATGCTGACAGATACTATTGAAATAACCCAGTCCTTTGATTGTCCCCTTCTCGCATTACGATCACTTAAAGCAACAGGAACAAACTATAGCAAAGGCACCTATGAAAGATCTGGCTTATCAACAATGAAAATTAATCATGTATTTACTAGCTCGACTGAAGCAAATCTTACTTATCATATCGGTATTTATCTTGCGAGAAAAATCTAATGAAAAACACCATATTCATTACGGGAACTGACACTAATATCGGAAAAACCTTCGTAGCCTGCATGCTACTAAAAGCATTCAATAAAGCTGGAGCAAATACCCTAGCATTAAAGCCGGTTGCTTCCGGGTGTTACAAGAATAAACAAGGAGATTTGAGAAATGATGATGCGGTGCAGTTACAACAACATGCTAGCATTAAACTACCTTACTCAAGCATTAACCCCCTTGCATTTGAGCCACCTATTGCTCCACATATAGCTGCTCAAAATTTAGGGATAACTCTTTCAACACGGCAAATCAGTGAGGCGATAAAAAGTATAAGATGTGATTTAGCCGAACTTATTTTGATTGAAGGTGTTGGTGGCTGGTCTGTCCCACTTAATCATACTGAATTATTCTCTGATGTCGTTATAGAACTAGCGATTCCTGTTATTCTGGTTGTTGGTGTTAAATTGGGCTGCCTCAATCACGCGCTATTAACCTATCAAAACATCAAGGAAAAAAATGTGCCTATACTGGGATGGGTAGCAAATTGTCTCGACCCTCATGCGCTATCAATACAGGAAAACATCAAGGCATTGAGGCAGTGGATCGCTGAACCCTGTCTTAGCATTGTACCCTATAGCAATAAATTAACAGCTAGCATTAATATAGAGTCAATCCGTGATTGGCTTTGTTAAAACAGATGCATCTCCAGAAGAAAAGGTAACCATTTGCCCAGAGTCATTAGTTAGCTTTAGGTGCCCGTGTTGGTTGACTCCTGAATACAAGCCTTTAAAAATTTTCTTACCAGACGTAAGTGATATCCGTGAGTTAATCAGGTAATCTCGTTGTTGCCATTCATTTTGAAAAGCTTTAAAGCTTTGTGATGAGAACTTATCTAAATAATCAATGACTGTATCAATGATTTCAGGAGCGAGCTGGTTTCTATCAATATACTTGTTTATTGAATTGCCTAGGGCCCCCCAATTTTTAACAATGTCAGCCTGAACTATTTTTTTCATATTAACATTGATACCAACCCCAATAATGGCCTGGCAATAACCATTAGATTCTGCTTGAAGCTCAATTAATGTCCCTGCAAGTTTTTTTCCTTTGAGTAAGATATCGTTAGGCCATTTTATCTTCAAGAATTCACTCGAAATATCTATAACTGACTCAATAGCATGACAGACAGCCAGGCCAACTACTAAACTCAAGCCACCAAATTCACTAATGTCCTTTTCAAAAGGACAGAGCAAAGAAAGGTAAATATTTTCTGCAAATGGGGAATGCCACTGACGTTGTAGCCTGCCTCTTCCAGCAGTTTGAGCTTCAGCCAAACAGGCGATAACATCCTGGTTGCCTTCGGAAAGAGATTTTAAATAATCATTGGTAGACGCAATTTTTTCCAACACTTCTACCTTAATTGAGTGATGCCGAAGTGCCGATTGTAGTTCAGGCTTATCAAGCAATAGCAGTTCTGTGTTTAGTTGATAGCCTTTACCTTTAGTGGACGTTAAAGGCACATGATATTGTTTTAGCTTCTTAATAGACTTACATATCGCTGCGCGTGAAATATTTAACTCATGACCGATGGAAGTGCCATCATGGTATTTTCTATCGTTAAGCAATTTAACTAAGGCCACTAAATTTGGATTAAGTTCTCTCATATGAGACCCGTGGCGTTAATCGGGCTTTGCGAAGGAATGTTGCTATATTTTTTCAAAGTCATTTAGAATGATGAGTATTCGAAACTTTGTTTTTTAAGGTAGCAATATGATATTATTTTTACCGCAATATTACCAGCGACATCCTCTCCTTAGAAAAACGAAGGGGATTTGAACAGTGATTTTCTAACTATTTTTAGAGCCAAAAGCAAGCGTATGATAAGTGCCAAAGCCGCTTCTCCAGAATACAAAAAACCAATGGACAAAGTCCTTTCCTTCTGTATAATAGGTTCTTGGTCAAAAAAACTTAGCCTCTTTTTCCTGTGGATAAGTTTTTTACCTTTACACAAATCGGACATGACTAAGCCCATCGCCTAATATAACCCATTGAATTTATTTAAGTTTTATTTTTTTCTATTAACAGTCACTGGTTATGGACTGTGGATAACTCTGTTATAGACTTAGAGATGAACCTGCCTCAGACACGGTCTCATCGGTGTCGTCACTACTGCCACTCCACGGTGAATGACTCTCCTTTTTCTCAAACGACGAACTAAAGACCACTCTGGGTGCGGAAAGATTTCTGTCTTCATCTGCCCAGGAAAAATCTTCTTTCAAGGAAATTAGCGCTTGTCTTATGCGCGCTCTTGGATTATCCGAACTCTCAATTTCAAGCGCCACCGTCTCGCCAAATAACCAATAAGCCAAACGAAGATCAGGATAGAGATGCTCTGCGTTCATAATCGCTTCAATGAGCGTGTTCGCCGAGCGAGAATTTGCATAATCCGCGTGAAAGCCTAAAGCCCCTTTACGGTAAGTACAGGCAATTCTTGCCAATTCCCAGACAATTTTTTTAGCTTTCTGTTCACAAAAAGGGGGGATTAATAAAGGTTCATAGAGCTGTTTTAAATACCCGCCCTTATAGCCATTTTGACTTAACCAGGTCAAAGAACTAAAACAGCTACCAATTAAGCTTGAAAGTTGTACCATTTGTAGGGTGACTTTTGATAGATCGGGTGACGAGCCAAGCCTCCCACCCAGTCTTTTTGGGTTCGTTTTAGAGTTTGTTTGCGAAGTAAGTTCTTCTCGCTCTATGGACGACTCAAAACACTGTTCAAACTTATTAGCAAAACGCTCACCAATCACTTTGATGTGCTGAAACTCTTCGTCACTTGGATTGGGTGAATCAGCAATAGCAGTTAACTCTTGATAATAGCGATTAAACTCCTCAAAGTGTGCACGTATGCTTTGTACCGAACTTCTTAACAGGGTCGCATCTTCAGGATTAATTAAATTTTTATCTTCAAGAAGATCGGCAGTTCGCAAAATGTATTCATCAATGTCGACCGCCTTTTGATACGTTGCTTCAAAATATTTTTTACAGTAATCTCGAAACTCACGGTATTTTAAGTATACTCGGTGAGAGTCTAATATATGGTTAGCAAAAATTAAAAAATCCGCCAGTTTATGGCAGTGAAACTGAATATTGGGTAATTGTTTAAGATCATGGTTTAACGCTTCATGATTGTCAGTATCGACAAAATGTAAAATGTCAAAATGATATTCTCGATCTTTTAAAAAGCTTTGAGTAATTTCTTTTATTTGCTCTTCAGCACTGTAGGAGTCATCACTGGAGTCCTCATCAGTCCCTACCTCATCCTGCGCACTCTTAATTGTGTAACCATATTCAAGCATCGACAAAACACTAAGTGGCAATAACCGACGTGCAACTTCTCTGGCGATTTTCTTTCGTTTCCGATTAAGATAACTCCAACCTTCCACAACTCTCATTTTTTCTTTAATTGCTGTTAGATAGTCGGTCTTAAAGCTTGCAAGAGCTTTAGAAAATCGTTTTGAAACCTGACTAGCAGAACTTTTCTCTAAGGCTTCTAATAGCTTTTTTTTCTGAGGGGACGTGGCATTTGCAAACAAAATAAGTACATCAAAGATGGTTTCAGTATTTTGATTAACCAGAAGGGACTTTTCATACGGCAGTCTTTTGTCAAAAACAGATAAAATACGAGGGTCTTGCGCCATTAAGCCATTTAGTTTAAGAATGTCCGCACCCAGTGCAGATGCGAGACTAGGATCTTCATATATAAAAAAGAACACAAGCTCACACAATTTTCGGCTTAATACCTGAAAGTTAGTGGCAATGCTGCGCAGTGATAAGTTTGAAATTTTCTCTCGCTCATAAACACTGGTTAGATTTTTAAGGCAGGTGTCTATGTAAAAGATAAGATTACTCAACTCATCTTTGAAATAAAACGCTTGATAATCATCTTTGTCAAAAATTTCTTGCACACTCTCTAGAAACTGACGAGCATCCTTAAACTTTTTCCGAACTTCTTGTGCGAGAACAGGCTGGCCATCAAGGCGATGAGGGTAGATGACATGCCACAATAAATTTGATAAGAACGTGACCGTAAAACAATAAAACCTTCGAACGCTTTCTTCTTCTATTTCTTCTAGCAGACGCTCTTTCTTATTGACAGAAAGAAAGTGCCGTTTAGGATCAGGTTGATAATCATGGTGTCTTTTTAGAATATGAGCGATGTTTGAACGGAGAAAATTAATGGCTTTTGCTTGTTCTTTCTTGAGATCACAATCAAGACCTGTAAAGTTTTCACCCTCTAGGAAAAACAAATAGAATGGAGTAGCCATTTGCAAGTCCCCTTCTATTTCTTGCTGCTTGTGCCCTATTAGTTCTGTTATCCCCAGAAGAGGTTTAATTCCTTCTGCGCTATCAATGACATTTAACACTTCTTGCAAGAGACGATTAATAGAAGAGTTACTGAGTTCATTGGGCATGAAGACATCGGCGTTCCCCGTTCTTACTTTGGGATCAAAAAGAAGTCTCTCTTCTTCACTTTTTTGAGCATCCAGCTCGATGATTCGAAATCCCTCAGAAAAATTTCTAAAAAAACGCTCTAAATAACGCACATATTCTTCAGGGCGAAGTCCTGTATCATCGGTATGCAGCTGATGAAATCGCCGCAAGTCATGGTCTACTTGATTTTTAATTTCATTTATCTTAATTGAATCAAGCTTTCGTTGATCATTTAAGATTAGTCTTAACAAACATCGTCGAATCGATAAATTAACGGCATCCTTCCAGGTTTGCATTGTCCTTCTTATACTCCTTTATCATTCCCTGTTAATTTTTAACTATTCAACACCTTTCATCGAAAAGCCATATTTGCTACTGAGGGGATAGTTCCCAGTTAACCTTCCCTCGGTTGTGTCGAGCTAACCACTCATTGGCTTGTGAAAACGGTTTTGATCCTAGAAACCCTCGTGAGGCTGATAAGGGCGAGGGATGAGCCGAGGCAATAATACCGTGCTTATTCTTATCAATTAATTCTATTTTTTTCTTGGCATAAGCCCCCCAAAGCACGTACACCACTCCTTGTGGATGATGGTTCAGCGCTTGGATAACTCTGTCTGTAAACTGCTGCCAACCAAAGCTTGCATGGGAGCCTGCCAATCCTTCCTCAACCGTAAGAGTCGAATTTAAAAGTAGCACGCCCTCTCTTGCCCACGGGCTTAAGTCACCACTCTCAGGCGGCTCTAGCCCTAAGTCACTTTTAAGCTCTTTAAAGATGTTTCGCAGTGAAGGCGGAAAAGGCACGCCTTTATTAACAGAAAAACTAAGCCCCATTGCTTGCTTGGGGCCATGGTAAGGATCTTGTCCTAGAATGACCACTTTCACCCTTGAGAAAGGTGTTAGTGAAAAGGCCTTAAACACATCTGGTGCCGGCGGGTAAATGGTTTTTCCTAGCGTTCGTTCTTTCTTAACTCTGGCAATCAGCTCTTTAAAATAAGCCGCCTGTTTCTCAGTGGTCAACACATCAGACCACTCTAGCTCTTTTGTCTTTTCTTCTACAACCTGCATACTACTTCCTACTTAGACTATCTTGGGCCGACCCAAGTATCTACCACATCCACAACATTTGCTAGGTTTAAAGCCGAATTTAGAGCCAAACTGCTAGCTGAGAGAGTGCCATCCTGCCAAAATAGCAGTTTTTCTCCTTTGCTAACAATGGCATGAGCGTTTAAAAACGCCACCAGGCTTCTAGTTGAAAACCAGGAGTTCTCGGTAATGAGCAATTGTAAGCTAAAAAACAACAAGTCCGGCATGACCTCTTTGGATTGACAAGTTGGCTCTGTTTGCCAATGATTAAGGATGGCGCAAAACGCAAAAACATTCAGCCCTTTTATCAACCAACGACGCTGGTCATAGTCGCTAGTAAAACCCCACAAACGCCGCTTCAAGGCTCTAAAATCGAGTTCTAGCAACTCTTTTGCAAAAAGAAAATCTTCTATTTTTTTTCGATTGGCGCCTACAATTACTTTTGTCACTCCAACAATCCTTTGTTGATGTTATACTCAGCTAATCACAACTCTAAACCTAATTTAAGATGCTGACTAGCCTACAGATCAAGAACTTCACCATTGTTGAGTCACTCTGTGTTGATTTTGAGCACGGCTTAATTGCCCTTACCGGTGAAACTGGCGCTGGAAAATCAATCTTACTCGATGCCTTAAGCATACTTTTAGGAGCAAGAGCACCGAGCAACGTTATTCGTACTGGCGAAACGAGCTGTGAGCTCCTTGCTGAATTTGAAGTTGCCAAAAACCCTGAGGTGCAAATGTGGCTTGATGAACAAGCCATTAGTGCAGACAATCTTCTGATTATTCGAAGAGTGTTAACCACCACTGGCCGCCACAAAAGTTTTATTAATGGCGTACTCTTTCCCATTGCAAGAGTCAAAGAGCTTGGTGAAAAGCTCATCCACATTCACGGCCAACATCAACAGCATCACCTTTTAAAGTCCGACGTACAACGCGAACAACTAGATGCCTATGCCGAATTAGAACCACTTCTTAATGAACTAAAAGCCCTCTACCGCACCTACCTTGAGCATCAAAAGTCGCTAAAAACCCTGAAACAAAGCCTAGAGCACAGCGATAAGCGAGACCTTCTTAGTTACCAAATAAAAGAACTAGATGACTTGTCCCTCAGTGAGGGCGAATATGAGTCCTTGCATTTAGAGCACAAGACCATCAGTCAAGCAAAAGAGTTAAAAGATCTCACCGATCGAGCGGTTAATGAACTCAATGGCTCAATGTCTGTAAACCTTAGTTCAACACTCTCAGGCCTAATTCAATCCTTAAGTCCACTACCCGATGATTACCCACACATCAAAAATGCCAAAGAATTGTTAAATTCGGCGCTGATTCAATGCGAAGAAGCCACCCATGAATTGGAAGCCTTTTTAGAGTCGCTGTCGATTGAGCCTCAAAAAGCACAAGAAATTGACGCACGTATGGACTTAATTTACGCGCTTGCCCGTAAACACCAAGTGCAAGCGATGAATCTTTACGATCACCATCAACGTTTGCAAGCGTCTTGGAATGAGCTGGAAAAGGCAGGCGCTGAGATTAATGCACTGGAAAAATTGCTAAATGACGATGAAGAGGCCTGCTTAAAGGTTGCTAAGGCCTTGAGCAAGAAAAGAGACAAGAGTGCAAAACTGTTGCAGCAAGAAATCAGTGATCTCATTAAACAACTTGGCATGCCACAAGGGCAACTAACCATTTCGCTCTCTAAACAAGAGGCCTTTAATGCAACCGGCCAAGACAAAGTCGACTACTTAGTCTTACCAAACCCTGGACAAACCTTCCAGCCCTTAGCAAAGATTGCAAGTGGTGGCGAACTCTCACGCATTAGCCTAGCCATTCAAGTACTCACCGCCGAGAAAAAAGCTTACCCCACTCTGATATTTGACGAAGTTGACACCGGCATCGGTGGTAAAACGGCCGCAACCGTTGGCAAACTACTAAGACGGCTTGGCGCTCATACCCAAGTCTTTTGCATCACTCACCAAGCACAAGTGGCCGCCTACGCCCACCATCACTACCAAGTCAGCAAGACGAATAGGAATGGTCAAACCTTTTCCAAGATTGAACAGCTCGATAAAAAACATCAAGTCAATGAGATTGCCCGCATGATTAGTGGGTTAGAAATAACCAAGCAGACCATTCTTCATGCAAAAGAGTTGATTAACAATAAAAGCTAAGGTTTAACGCCAATTACTTAATAAAGCCTTAATGTTTCAAACCCAGACTCCAGAATCTTATCAACCACCAATTAACAACTGGTTATCTTGCATCAATACGCTTAGATATCTCTGTTAGACAATTAACTTTTTCAATCTCATAAGGGAGAAGCAATGTTTTCTTATAACCGTTTTTGGCACTTCTGGCACCGTCTGGACAATCGTTACTACGCACGTGCAGCGATGATTACTGCCGCACTCTTTTTAGTCGCAGTGGGCGTTGCGTTTCCTGTTGTTTGGGCAGTTCCCGTACTCTTTGCCCTATCATCGATTGTGCCCGCCTTACTAACAGCTGGCGTCATGAGACTTTTTAAAAAAGCTTCTAACTTTTTTTATCAAAAACAGAGTGATACCCTAGAGCAGTTAAAGCAGGCCTCAACGGATGAGCTCTACAAAGAGCAAGTTGATTACTACCTCACTCGCCACATAGTTTGCCCGAGTGAATTGTTAAATGGCGAGAAAATTACCATCACCAATCTTAAGTCAACACTAACCTCTCGCTCACCACTGACTCTAGAGACAAGCCAGAAGCTTGACCCCAAAGAGCGACCCAACCTTAATTTTAACCGTAATAAGGCCTACAGTGATGACAAGGCAGAACTCTTTATTAAGAGCGTGGAAGCACGAGATGGACTCTGTGAAATCGCAGCCATCGAAATGGCCGCACTGTGTGGTTTAGAAGACTGCGTACTACCAAGTGCCGTCTCAAATAAAAGCATGCAGGACTTTGTCAGCTCGCATCAAACCAGCGAAGAGACAAACTCTGATGAGCTGCTCTTATCTCGAGAGAAAATAGCCGCACTGATTGCAACAAGAAAAGAGGTTAAAAACACCGCTAAGGTGCAAGATGCGGTGGCAACCTTTATTAGTAAGTTAAAGACGTCACACTATCGCCGGCAAGCAGAAGAAGGAAAACTACAAAAGCTCTCTCTGCTCCAAACGCTTCTACCCAATGCCAAAGATGGCCTAAGCTGGTTTAAAGAGCTCTATAATGTTCCATACTACCCACCCGGTGCTGCCCCCTTTCCAACAACCAGTGCTGAGAAAACACGACGAGCAGAAGAGCGCCTCAAAGCCAAAGAATTGTTAGAGAGCATCGATCAGCACTCTTTTGAAGAGGCTTTTTTATTGCAACTCATCTTAGGCTCTGCCGATGCCAACCCTGGCAATACGTTGTTTGAAACCAAAACACTTGATAAAGGTGACAAAACAACACGCCTTTATAGCATCGATCACGAACGCATAATGCCAGATGATAACTATGATGTTACTAAGCGCATGCCAATTATGAATGGCCCTGGCCATTGCGAGGAGCGCGCCGTCGAACACGTTTTTCCAATCCGACTTTGGTTAGCAGGCCTACCGCAAGCAGAGCTGCCCTTTTCAAGAGAAACCTTAAGCAAAATGCTGACAACACTTGATCCAGAGAGATTAGCTGGCTACCACCGACAGAAAAAGCTCTTTTCTGGCGCAGAAGTTGGTGCCCAACTAGACAGAGTCCAGCTAATCAGAACGCTGTTTGAAAAAGAGCTTAACAAGGATACGATTACACTTTCTCCAAAGGCTCTTTTCTTAAAGTTTGTGAACAACCACCCAAGCTATGAGTTTCTAAAAAGCATGAAGCTCTCTGATTTTTCAACCTTCATGTTGCTAGGACAAATACCAGAGGGCGCGGACTGGAGTCTTATCAGACACCCATTGAAAGACTTTCAGATCTGGGGACGCATTATTGAGATGGTGACAAACAGTCAACGAGGTATGGCGCCGTTCTCTGCTGAGAATTTCGCACGCTCTGCCGCTCTCTATGCAGTCTTTTATAACTTAACTGCAACGCAGCAGCTCATTGAAGGCGTCAATAAAATAGGCCTTACCATTATTGAAACACTCACCGAACAATTGCTGGCAAAAGACGCCACGGCAACATCGAGCCAACAAGCAGCTCTTAACTAGTCCTTTGGACTAGGGGTTCTTGTAAAGGGATCCCTAGTCAAGGCTTTGGCGCCTTGCTTACTTGAACCTGACAAAGCCTTTGCATGTCTTTAAAAGAAGCCGTCTCTGTGAACGTCCCCAGACTTCTCTCTAAATCAAAACACCCCACTTCACCATTGACCACCTGACTCAAGCGCTTTACATGTAAAAGACAAAACTTAAGAAACGATTGGGCAAGTGCAGGCGTTAGAATTCTCTCAAATTGACAAAATTTGAAATCTTGTTTAAAACGTTTCTTGACCAAATCTTCCCGGTTGATGTCTATCTTATACTCGTTTTGAAAACGTTGTAGAAAATCATAACAAAGATCGGCGCAAAAAAGGCAAAGGGCGCTGGGGTGCTCAAGTGCTAGACGGATAAAGTTATTCTTAAACGCCTCCTCGCAATGACTATAGTCTTCTGCAAGTTTTGCAGCCGTTTCACAGCCAGCAAACAAGCCCTGTAACTCTTTTGCGGCTTTTGCGTTCAGCGAAACGTATTTAGGACTCGAGAGTACATAATAAGCGACGGCAAAACGCTCTTCTGCAGCACCAGAAAAATAGGCACTTAGCACCTCTTTACGACTCTTATCTAAAAAGCACTCTGGCTTAGTTTTACTGTCAAACGTTGCCATTTCCTGCTCTAAGCGCTCTCTTGCGGCCTTTAAGCCTTTGCTAGTTAAGGTAATTTTGGAAAAATTCCGCATAAAGCTTAAATATCACACCTAATAAATACTAGTATTGATTAAAATTATAGCATTATCCAGTCTATTACGATGCTTCAAACCATTCTCTTTACGATTGCTTGTTGGTTTGACACTCGCCACAGACGCCATAGAGGTTCAAACTGTGATCAATTATTTTGAAGTTCGCATTTTTCGCCACAACTTCTTGTTGCGCTTCAATGGTTTCATCTAAAAACTCTTCAACTTTATTGCATTTTACACAAACTAAATGATCATGATGTTCAGCAGCAGCAATCTCATAAACAGCATGCCCGCCTTCAAAATTATGTCGTTTCACAATGTTGGCTGATTCAAACTGTGTCAATACTCGGTAAATGGTGGCTAAGCCTACCTCTTCTCCTTGAGCAATTAGAGTCTTATAAATCATTTCAGCGCTGTAGTGCTGATTTTCCCCGCTTTCTAGGATGTGCAACACTTTCATTCTAGGAAGCGTCACTTTTAGACCGGCGTCTTTTAATTGTTGGGTATTTAGACGTTCTTCATTATTGCTCATGATTGGTACCAAACTAGTGTTGTGATGAATGAAATAAGTGGTTATTATCGCTAAATTTAGAGACTTAAGTCAAAAAATGAACCTAAAACCTTTCTTACTATTAATTAGCTTGCCACTGCTTAGCCAGTGTCATTTTACCTTATTCCCAGACCGAATTGTGCAACAGGGTACCTACCTACCAGAGAGCAAAGTGAAACAACTAAAGGTTGGCATGAGTAAAGCACAGGTTGAAACCATTTTAGGCAGCAGCCTGCTTTCCTCAACCTTCGATAAAGAGCGGGTAGACTATGCCTTTACCTATAAGAAAGGAAGTGATCCCATGCGCTTGAAGCACTTAAGCTTAAGCTTTCAACACAACCGATTGGCCAACATTGATTTTGGCCAATAATGGAAAGACAGGCCATTTAAGACCCCCTCATCCTGAGAGTAGGCGCCACCACACACCCCTCTTGGGCTGTTGGCTCTGGCCTTTTTTTAGTGCAACAAAGAAATCTCGGCCTGATTTGCTTAATACTTGCCATCGCTTGAGTAAGTGACTCCTGCGATGCAGTCCTCTTTGTTACCCCAGGTAGCGACTTAATTCGAGTGGCAAAGCCTAACACCATTAAGGCTTGCACGGCCATCATTGAGGCCATCACCACAGGACTCATCGCCCCTATCGAGACGGCCAAACAGCAGGTTAAAACAATTGCTAACACATTATAAGCAAGACTTGCTCCCAGGCAGAGCTTGATAATAGACAGCGCGCCTTTTGAGAGTTTTAATAAATTGCCAACCGAATACAACGACTCGTTTTTAATGATGAAGTCTGCATTGGATTTGGTCGCCCGATCACCATTGTCAAAACTAACCCCGAGCCTTGCTTGCTTTAGAGCCAACAAATCATTTGCGCCATCGCCAACCATCGCAATGGGGCCGTGAGAGCGCTCGAGCTGACTAAGAAGTGCACCTTTTGCCGTAGCACCAAGTACGGAGGCATAAACGTCTTTTTCATCAAGACCAAGCTGTGCGGTCAAGGACAAAGCAGAAAGTTTATCAGCGCCTGTTATGACAATCACTCGGTAGCCTTCCTTTTTTAAGGCTCGAATTGCAGGCTTTGCTTCTGGTTTTAGGGGATCTTGCATCTTAAGACGAGCAAGCAATGTTTTCTGCTCATCAAATAAATAGAGCTGGTTGGATTTTGCCCTAACCCCTTTCAAGCCATGCTCTTTGGCAAAATCATTGTTTCCAAGATAGTAACGCTTGCCAAGGATAGAGGCATGAAGTCCCGTATTGCTGGTTAGATCAAAGCCATTGGCTTCTTCTATTAATACGCCCCCTTTCTCTTTGGCAAAGGCCGCAACTGTGTTGGCAATGGGGTGATTACTCTCTTTTTGTGCATGATTTTCTAAAGTATAGAGTAAGTTCATAATGGTTTGATACTGAGCACCTTCACTGACTTGCAATTCTTTAACACTCAGTTGGCCCTTCGTTAAGGTGCCATTTAAATCAAAAGCGACGGTCTTAATGTTGGCGGCTTTCTCCATGGCTTGCACATTATTAGTAATCACCCCTTCTCTGGCAATTCGGGAAGCACCTGCTCGAACCGCAAATGGCACAATTAAACCTAAGGTACAAGGGCAAGCAGAAACCAACATGGCAAGAGCTGTGTGCAATGCCATTAAGGGGCCAGCAATGGCAAAGGTCATTAAGGCACACACAGCCGTCATTAGTAAAATAGAGGGGATGAAATAATTCATTATTTTATCAGCCACACTCTCAAGACTGGATTTATGCTCATCGAGTACTTCTAAGGCCTCTTCAACTTTTACGGCATAACACTCATGTGCGCGTTTGCAGACTTTGAGTCTTAATGAGCCAGATTGAACCCGCATTCCAGCCAGCACCCCCATGCCAGGACTTGCAGGCTTTGCATTCAAGTCGCCATCTTGCATGGTGGTTATAATCTCTGCCTGAGTGTTTAGTACGATGCCATCAAGAGGAATCACCTCCCCAGGGTATACAATAATTTCATCACCCAGCAAAACCTCGTCTCTTGCAACCACTTCAGGTTTTAAGACGCCGACTTTCAATGGGAATGGCTTTAGACGACTAACTTTTTGAGGCAAGCGTTCGCTAAAACGCTCACTAATTTCAAAGTTTTCTTGCATCTTACTTTTTAGATATTGCCCTAACCTGTGAGCCCCGAGAATTAAAAGCGCGGTATGAAACTCCATACTCACCATGGGATTGACCAACGCCAACAGCGACACTAAAAGCGCACTCAAAGTGCTAATACTAAAGAGCAGATCCATTGAGGTTTGCTTCTTTCTTAAGCGACGCCAGGCCGTTTTATACATTTCAAAGCTGCTTAAGAGGCAAGCAGAGATTGAACTTAAGCTAATGCTCAGCAACCAAGGCCAAGTCAAAGGAGTACTAACAAAGGTTAAAACAAAGAGAGTCAAACCTAGTGGCAGCAGTAGCAAGCTTGCCAAAAGATGACCTCTTTGTTCTTTTTTGATATTTTTTTTGCTTAGTTTTGCTTTTTTCTGACGAAGCAGGTAGGCCTCATTACTGATTTCTTGTTCGCGCTCCTCAATAAGCACCTCATCATGGTTTGAAAAAGAAAAAACATCAGCCTCAAAGCCAACCTCATCTAAGGCTTTAATAATCTCATCCTTTTCAAGCTTATTGGCCGTAACGGTCACCATCTTACTGGTGGCATGCGCTTTAATTCTAAACGATGGATCGCTTGAAAACTGTTCATTTAGCGAATTTTCAATGCTGTTAACACAAGAGATACAATGAATTCCAGGAACTGATAAAATGAGCTTCACAACAACAACCGCACACAAAAGCTTGCATGGTAGCGCTTAATTAAACAAAGTCAAAATTTAAGCAACAATGGCTTTTATAATCAACTCTAAGATGTAAATCGCCGCGGCCAAATTGAGAAAGAGATTAATGGCCATGCCATAACGACGAAATTTATAGCTAGGATTACTCGACTGCTCCCGATAGACCATGCTATAGGCATGCAAGGCGCGAGCTAAAATCAGTAAGAGACACAACACAATCTGGAGAACTGGGGCGGCTTCTAAAAAGGCTAAGACAAAAAGCAGTAATAAGCTTATTGGCACCATTTCACAAAAGTTTCCATGCGCGCGAATAATGGCCAGTTGACTTTTTTCTTTGGGTAGAACGTAGTGATCACCACTTTCCTTTCGGGCTTTGATGGCCGCGATGGTTAAGACAAAATGCATAAGGGCCAAAATGGCCAACGTCACAAAACAAGCCGCTAATTGAACACCAAAGATCATGGCAACAGATCCTAATAGGTCGATATTGAGACTATAGCAGTTAAATAGACATTTGCGAACATTGTTTAATCATTGAGCTATAATTGATAGATTACCTTCTTATGAGAGCATTCATGAATCGATTAAGCCCCCTACTTCTACTCTTTGTCAGCTGTTTATGCTTTGCCACCAACGACCAGCTTACCAAGGTAATTATAGATCCGAGTGCTCCACAAGACATTGCCAAAGAAGAGTGCGTCAGTGAAAAATACAATCACTGTAATTTTCAGATGTGCTCTCTAAAAAGCAGTATCAGTGAGTCGCCCAATTGCCAAGAGATTTGCAAAGAGCAAGCTGAAACCGCCTGTCAAAAACATTAAAGTATCTTGAGTATATGAACCCCGCTCAAGGGACCAAAAGGATCCCGAACTAGAGTCGATTACTCAGCTAGTAGAGTCACTCGTTGTTTGTGATTGCAAACACCGGGTTTGCGCACCCTTCAAGGCCTTCATTAAGCCATCTTGGTAACTTTTTTGCGAGCTATCCTTATCTTTGGTTGATTTTGCCAGAGCCACAAATGCCTTTCCAAGTTTGCTGTCTGTTGAGATGCACTGGCAATGCCCTTTGATGGTTGCCCAAATGCGCTTTTTTTCTTTCTCGTTGTACTTTAATTTACTTTCTGAAAAAATTTCTTTTTCTTTTTGTTTCGCGCCCGCCAAACAAGACTCATTGAACACTTTCTGAAACTTTGTCACCGTCTCTGGCCCTATCTCTTCCTTGGAGGTGGCAATTTGATGGATTAGAGCATTAAACGGGTCAACCTCTGCACTTTTTTCATCGGCCGAGTAAGCAAGTGTTGCAGAAAGTAAGGCAAACAAAAGAATCACACTTTTCATAATTATCCCAAGGAATATTTTTCTAATAGTGATTCTATCGACAAAAGACACCATCTCTTTAGGCCCATAGAGATCCGTGAGCTTTAGAGCATAAGAAAGAAAAAACGTCGCTAGTGAAACATTTTATAGGCTGTGATGAGTAATACCACGATAAAAATTCCTTTCAACACTTTAGCCGGAAAGCGCTTAGCCAAACGCGCACCAACATAACTACCAGGCAACCCGCCAATAAGAAGGCTAACGAGCGCAATTAAGGAGACATAGCCAAGACTCCCAGCAGGCAACCCCTTTCTATCTAGGCCTGCTAGAATGTAGATAATGGCACCTAAGCCCGATATAACGGGTGTTAGACTCGCAGCAGTGCCAACCGCAACACGCATTTGGCGACCACGCCATAAAAGATAGGGCACCATCAAGGTAGAACCACCAATGCCAACAATGGCAGAGACAAAGCCCACTAATACAGAAAACAAGCGATCTTTATAAGGCTTTTGATGAGAGGGTGCACTCGTGTGATGCTCAGAGCCAAAAATGAGTTTTTGCAAAAGAAGGCCCGCTGAAAAGAAGCAAAATAAGCCAAAAAAGGACTTAAGCACCCCCCCTTCTAAACTGTCTGCCAACATCGCTCCACAAAATGAGCCCAGCAGCGCACCTGGACTGAAGCGTTTAAAGTCCTGCCAATCGACGTTACACTGCTTATGATGCTGATACACTGCATACGGACCATTAAACATCATAAAACCTAGTGAGGTACCGATGGCCATGTGCATCGAGAGGTTGCCGTCAAATACATGCGCAAAAATAGCGTATAATATCGGCACAATAATGATGCCGCCCCCGACGCCTAAAAGGCCTGCCAACAGCCCTGAGCCAACACCTGTTAATAAATAAATAATCCCAATCGCTAACATCACACCACAAAAAGATTCACCAGAAGTTAAGATGATAACCTATATTTAAGTTAAAAACGGAAAAAAATAGACTAAACAGTTAAAAACAGTATAAGGAATGCCATGTGTCGTTTTATTGCCTACCTAGGCCAACCCATTATCATTGAAAACTTAGTTCTAACACCCAGCAACTCATTGCTAATGCAAAGCATTGAAGCCAAAGAAGCCGACATTCGTACTAATGGTGATGGTTTCGGCATTGGCTGGTATACACCTGAGATTAATACCAGTCCTGGACTCTATACCTCTACCTTACCTGCTTGGAACGATCTAAATCTAATAAGCCTCTGTCAAAAAATTAAATCGCCTTGCTTTTTTGCGCATGTGCGAGCAGCCAACCAAGGCGAGGTAACCCAACTTAATTGTCATCCATTCATCTCTAATGAATGGATGTTTATGCACAATGGCCTGGTTGGAAATTTTGATGAACTAAAAAGAGAGATCCAAAACCTATTAGATGATCAACTCTTTCGTGGGCTAAAAGGCAGTACTGATTCAGAGCACATCTTCGCCCTAGTCCTACAACATCTAAAAAAAGAGCCAAAACCTGCAAGCTGTAAAGGCATGGCTAATGCACTTAGAAATACCATCAAGCTTTTAAGTGAGCTAGCCGCTAAAACCAAAGTGCCTGAGAGCTCATTTTTAAACCTCTGTTTAACCGATGGAAAGAAAATGGTTGCTTGTCGATACACAAATGACGAAAATGATCCTGCCCGCAGCCTTTATTACACCAGCGGTGGTCAAGTTCAAATTGAAAATGGGCAATGCCAATTATCAAAGCCAAGTACTAAAAAATGTGTGATGATTACCTCAGAGAAGTTGACTGAAACACAAATTGAGTGGCACCCAATTACCAATCATGAGCTCATTTTAGTGGAAGAAAATCATGACATCCATTTTGAGGCAATCTAGAAAGGCAAAGTGATTTTTAAAAGCAGTTGGTCTATAATTTTATCAATGCGAACAAAACCAACCATAATACTATGAAAGTATTAATGATAGATGATGATCAAGCCCTCTGTAAGATGATGCAAGAGTATTTTGAGCTAGAAGACATTCATCTTGATTTTTGCTACACCGGCAAAACATGGCCTGTGCTTTTGAAACGTCACTCTTATGATGCAGTGATTCTTGATTTATCTCTTCCAGAAATAAGTGGGCTCACCATCTTAAAAAAAATTGTTGACTCGAATGACATCCCTGTGTTGTTACTCACCGCCCAAGGCAGTGATCTTGACCATATCACCTCTTTAGAAATTGGTGCAGAAGACTACCTAGACAAACCCTGCAACCCTCAAGTATTGATTTCGCGAATCAAAAAAGTACTAATGAGAAGAAAACTTCTAAAACACAATGAGACACAGGAAGAGATAAGGGTTGGGGATTTAGAAATAAGCCCTCATACCCGTAGAGTCCTACTCAACCAGGTAGAAATTAAACTCACCGTCACTGAGTTTAAAATTTTAGAAATGCTTGCTAAACAGCCAGGCAAAGGCTTCACCAAAAACGAGCTTTCACTGCATGCACTCGGTCGAAAAAACACAGAGTTTGATCGCAGTCTGGATGCTCATATTTACAAACTCCGTAAAAAAATTGAGAACGTCCCCGAGTCCAACCTTAATCTTCAAACCGTTTATGGCTATGGCTATAAACTAGAGCAGCATGTTTAAGATTGACCGCGCCTTCTTAAAGCTACTTTTTCCCATATGGTTTTCTTTCTTTGTGCTAATCATTGTTTCATCCATCATATTTAAACAAAGTAAGACGCCTTTTTATATTACTATACAAGAAACACTAGTCGTCGACACCTATCGGGATTTAGCTAGAAATGTCTACTTATCTTTTGGAAAAAAAGGGTTAATCCAATGGCTTAAAAATTTAGAGTCTGAAAAAAAAATTCGCTTTTACCTCTTTAGTGAAAAAAGCAAATCCTTAATGGACACAAACCATCAATCAAGGCCAAGCACAGGGACTCTCTCAATAGAAGGTGTAAAACTTGATGCCTCCTACTTAGATGGCCCATACATAATAAGCCCCTCTCTTAGCCATGATGAGTCTCTTCGTCTCGTCGCCCATCGAGATACCCTCTATAGTCAACACATCAAAAAAATTCCAATTTTAGGAGTACGAATCTTTATTGGGCTTATCCTCTCATTGATACTTTGCTATGCGATCACAAGGATCATCTATCGAAAAATAAGGGTTATCCGACGTTCCATTAGAGAAATAAAAAAAGGGAATTTTAGAAGCATTGAAAAATCCAAAAACAAACAAGATGAGCTCTCTTTACTCTTTAATGAAGTCTTTGAAATGTCCATCACCATCGAACAATTAATTCAATCAAAAAATCGACTGTTACAAGACATTTCCCACGAATTTCGCTCCCCACTAGCAAGGCAGCTCACTGCCATTGCCATCGCCAAAAGAAAGTGTATGAGCTTAGAGCGCTCTCACTTAGAAAGAATTGAAGAAGAAAACATAAAACTTGAACAACTTGTCTCAGAGCTCCTTGAGTACTCTAAAACCAACCGAAACAAGGAGCTTATTCTTGAACCCATTCAATTAAATGCGTTATTGGCTGAGGTTGTTAAAAAAACCAATTTCGAGTTTCAAACAAATGCCATTGTTCAGAAAGATTGTCAACCAATAAGCCTTGACGGCGATCCTGGACTACTCTACCGAGCTTTTGAAAACATCATTCGAAACGCGGTTAAATATTCAGGCAAAGAGAAAGAGATATGCGTTCTACTCTCACAAAGCAACAAGCACATTGTCATCCAGATTAAAGACAAAGGGCCAGGGGTTAGTAAAGAAGAGTTAGAACTCATGTTTCATCCTTTTCATCGCCTAGAGAGTAAACAAAAAAACAAACAAAAAGGCTATGGCCTTGGGCTTGCCATTGCCAAAGAAATCATCGAAATGCACCAAGGAAAAATTCATGCCAGCCTACGAAAAAATGGCGGCTTATCCGTTACCATTGAACTACTAATCAAGAACTAGAGGATCAACGTCAATAAACAAACGAATACTGCCAAAATCTTTTTTTTGACTGAGAAAGGTTTTATCTGTCAGCTCTAGCGCTTGTGATAAGACTCTTCGATAAGGTGAAATTAAAGCCAAATGCCACTGAAAAAAACCTGCCTTTTTTTCCATTAATGAAGGGGCAGGCCCTAACACCATCAAATAAGGAGAATGGGAACACAGTACTTTTGCAAGCCTACTTGTCATTTCTTCTGCTTGATGAGCACGCCGATGAACCACTTTCACCAACGCTTGAAAGGTAAAAGGCGGCAACATGGCATCATTTCTTGCTTGTAGAAGCTCTTTTGAAAACGCCCCATAGCCTGATTTTATTAGTTTTAATAAGGATTCTTGTTGTGGCAAATGGGTTTGCAAGAGCACCGTTCCATTAAGACTCTCGCGACCAGCTCGGCCCGCTACCTGCGTAATTAATTGACCCAACCGTTCAATGGCTCGGAAATCTGGGGAGTGAAAACCAAGATCAAGCTCTAACATTACTACTAATGTTAGGTGTTTAAAGTGATGCCCCTTAGCAAGCATCTGAGTCCCCACTAATATATCAGCGTCTCCTTGGTTTATCTTTATAAGAGCATCATCAAAGGCTTTCTTGTTTTTTATAATGTCTCTGTCAATGCGCAATACTTTGTAGTCATCAAACGTTTCTTGCAAAAACTCACTTACCTGCTCCGTACCAACCCCGAGAGAAATCATCGACTGGGTTTTACAGGTTTCACAATAAGGCGAAACCTGCCGTTTAAAGCCACAGTGATGGCAGCAGAGTTTTTGTATGCCCTGATGTAGAATAAGATTGCTGCTGCAATTTGCACACCCTTTTGCTTTACCACACTGATGACACATGTAAACAGGTGCAAACCCTCGACGATTTAAAAACACTAATACTTGCTCACCCCGCCCAATGTGTTCAGCTATTTTTGATATGGCCTCATCACTTAAACCTGCTTGCAAGCGCTTATTTCGTAAATCAATGATTTGAAAATACAACGGGGTTTGGCTTAGCGCTTTCTTAGTTAATTTAAGTAACTGGTACTTGTTAGTTTGCACATTGTTTAGACTTTCAAGAGAGGGTGTAGCACTTCCTAAAAGAATGGGAATTTTGCGTTGCTTTGCAAGGTATACAGCCATGTCTCTTGCTGAGTAACGCACGCCTTCTTGCTGTTTAAACGATAAATCATGCTCTTCATCGACAATGACTAATCCTAACTGTTCCAGTGGCAAAAAAAGTGCTGTGCGAGTGCCAATGACAACCCGAACCTCCTCTCGAAGACAGGCAATAAAAGCATGGCGTCTTTCTTTTTCACTAAGACCTGAATGAACCAGCAACGTTGGCTCAGCAATTCTTTTTCTAACCCGCTCAAAAAAATGAGGCGTTAAGCCAATCTCAGGAATTAAAATCAGTACCTGCTTATTACCCATTAATGTCTCTTTCGCAAGCTCAAGATAGACTTCTGTTTTACCACTTCCAGTCACGCCATCGAGTAAAAAAGCCTGATAGTTACCAAGTGCCTTTTTAACGCTTGCCACCACCTCTAATTGCTGCTCACTTAGCTGCACCGATTGCAGAAACTCTTGGTTTTTTGAGAATTTTTTGCACTCTTGCTCCTCAATAGAAAGTAAGTTTTTTGCAAGAAGTGCCTTTAGTTGTGCTTTGGCAAAGCCTTCTCTTTTAAGGTCAGACTCACTTACCCAGCCTCTATCATCCATATACTCAAAAAGGGCTTTCTGTTTATTGCCAGTCGGTGGTGTTGTCTCCTCCGTTCGTTTATAAAAAACCATCTTGTCATAAAATAGCTCTTTTCCTAGACGGATTTCTTTAGGGAGTGCAAGTTTTAAAACCTCACTTAAAGGAACATGGTAGTAATGGGCGATGAACTTAAAAAACTCTAGCTGCTGTGTGCTGACAATTGATTGTTCTTCGAGTGCTTCTTCTACTTCTTTGTAATTGATGTTAGGTTTTGCTTGGCACTCGAGTTTGCTAACCAGCCCGATTTTCATCTGTCCCCTAAAAGGGACTTTGACTCTCATGCCAAGTTCAAGGGAGAGTGTGTCGGCTATTTGATAATCATAGCCATTGCTAAAGGTTCCAGGAATAGAGACTTGAACCAGTCTCACTCCTTGCTCCAACAATAAGATCCTGATTGACCAGGGGCTGAGAATACTTTCACTGTAACGTTTGTAATTTTATTTTTCTCAAGCTCTTCTTTGTCTTCAGCTAAGGCATCAACCATCCATTTTGACAGCTCTTCAACTGTGATGTTCCGAACGGGCAAGAGCTTTACGTCTTCTTTTAAAAATGGCATTTCCTTACCGTTAAAGAGAAAATAATAATACTCCCCTTCTTCTCGGTACGTCATATAAGGCGAATGCATTGGCATTAGAAAAATTTGATTAAGTTCTCGGCAAAGCTGATGAATGCGCTGTTTATAAAAACGGTAGTCAAACATTAAACCGTTTTCACCCACTTCGGTGGTCAGAGCAAGATAGACATTATAAGTATGGCCGTGCAAAGGCTCTCTGTCTGTTTTGGAAAAAATGGTCGTGTGGCCTGCTGAGAACTTCATGCTCTCTTTTTGTAATTCAATAACTGACATGTGTTTACTGTTCATTGTTACTTTTACCTAAAATCATGACTTTAAAGAGTTCACCCATCTCTTCAGGGTGCGTTAATTTTTTTATTGCTTGTGAGTGCCTATAATACTCTGTCGATTGAGGCGACATTCCATTCAAGTGATTTAACAGGCCATTGTCTAGTAGAAAATCGGCCTGCGTTAGAAAATCGAGCACCGTAAAGCCCGCCTCTTCTGCACTTTCTCCCACCCGACAAAAGTTTACATGACTGGTAATGTCTTGCTCACCAATGTTTTGATAGGGGTTTGGATGCGACTTATGACGATGGTGGCACATAAGTGTTCCCATGTGACGAGCAGGATGGTAATACTCATCTTGCAAGAACCCATAGTCAAACAATAAAACCTCCCCCTGATTTAATAAGGTTGAAAGACTCTTTATCCAAGGCTCAACCAGTGGGTGGTATTCTGAATTGTAGGGGGGTTGCTGCTCGCTAAGTACAGGCATTAATGCTTGTAAGTCCTCGCATGGCGCCATCAAAGTCTCACTCATCTCTCCGTGTTCATCTAAGATTAAGCCAACATCAAATAAGCCGTCCTCAGTCAAAGAAAAGCGCCCACAGGGCATAGCATCCAGAATTTCATTTGCGACAATCACACCATTAATCGGTTCTGATGGCAGCGTGTCTAAAAAGACAACCTTGTCTTTCAAATGCGGTAATTCACGCCCAAGCGCATCTTGTTGGCGAGACTTAAGAGCCCCTGAGACCTCTAAGACGTAATAGGTCTCAGGCAGCGCGCCTTTTTCTTCCAATGCTTTTAAGAGGCTTATCATTAATTTGCCACTGCCAGCACCAAACTCAAATAAAACCGGGTGATCCAGCGTTTGAAAGACCTTGGCAATGTAGTTTGCCAGAGTATAGCCAAAGAGCGGGGTCATCTCAGGGGCTGTGATAAAATCCCCCTCTATGCCAAACTGACGGTCTTGAGCACTATAGTAGCCGAGCCTTGGATGATACAAAGCTTGTTGCATGAATTGCAAAAAAGAAAGCCGCCCTTCCTTTTGAAGTCTCTCTTTTAAAAGCGTTTTTTGTGCTTGGTGTACGCTCACCTGTTCTCTAGTTTGAGAGTCTGCTACCATGGAACGTCTTGTTGGCTTAAAAAACACTATTGTATCCAATTTTGTGCAAAAACCCTAATTGAAAGAGATGACGATTAAATTTTTTACAGTTCTTGCTGCTGTCTTATGTTTGCTTGGCCTTATGTATTTCCGGTTAGAGGTGGTGCCTAAAACCCTGCAGGGACAAAAGCACTTAATTGACTTTAAGCGCTTAAAAACGCCTAGCTCGCCAAACTTTTACTTAAGCTGCCCGAAAGACACCTGCCCTAACCCCGATGCAAATAGCCCCATTTTTAACTGCAGCCAGGATGCCTTAATCCATCGTTGGCAACAAATCGTCAAAAACCAGCAGTTAACTCTGTTAGACTCAGGGGTTCACAAAGCGCGCTTTTATGCCCTATCACGCATCTTTCACTTTCCAGACTTAATTGACGTTCAGTTCTATTCTTTAGCCGAGAACAAAGCAACGCTTGCAATCTACAGTCATGCGCTGTTTGGCTACTCCGATTTTGGCGTAAATAAAAAACGAGTCTTAACTATTATTCGAGAACTTCAAAATGACTGCAAATAACGTCGTGTTAATTACCGCTGGTCACAAACGAATCGGTGCAAGCATTAGTGAAATACTCCATGCAAAGGGGTTTTGTGTTGCTATTTGCCATCGTTCAGGGCGCCAGGAGGCATGCACACTTGCTGATCGCTTAAATCACATAAGAGCTGATTCTGCTAAAGCCTTTTACGCAGACTTAGACGACTTACCTAGCGCTTTTGCTCTAATTAAACGAGTCATTGCCTGGCAAGGACGCTTAGATGTGCTTGTTAATAACGCATCCATCTTTTTGAAAACAAATTTAGAACAGTTCGATGAGGACTTTAATGATCTTTTTCGCTGTAATGTAAAAGCACCGTTTGCCCTAACCATGGCAGCAAAATCTTTCTTAGAGAAAAGCAAAGGCTCTGTCATTAACATTGCGGATGTGCATGCCTCAAAACCTTTGAAAGACTATAGCCTCTACAGCATGAGTAAAGCCGCCCTCTTGATGCAAACAAAAAGCCTTGCCAAAGAGCTTGCGCCAAACATTCGAGTAAATGCAGTCTCACCTGGTCTAATTGCCTGGCCAGAGCACGCTAATGAAATTAATCCAACACTGCAAACACGTTTAATTAATAAAACAGCTCTTAAACGACAAGGCAATGCCAAAAACATTGCACTTGCCGTTCTCTCATTGATTGAAAATGATTATCTAACAGGCATTGACCTCCCAGTGGAAGGCGGCCGTATCTTATAAAATCATCAGAATAAGGCATTATTCGTGCCTTGTTCTTCGACCGATTCCACTAAGGGCTCTTCGACAAAGCCCTCCAACAAAAGCTTCTTAAGCCAATGAAGGATACTACTAAAGAATATTTATCATATTAAAACTAATCATAGTTGATAGAGAAACTGAGCCTGCTCTTGAAAGCTCTTTGCTTGCCTGAACGCTTGAATGAAAGAATCAGGAACAAAGTCTCGGAAGTAATATTTGACCAAGTTCTTTGCTTGTAAAAAGGCAGAGTAGTCACTTTCTAGCTCTGCAAGCTCTTTAAGATGAGCTTGGAATAATCGTACTTGAGTGTCCAAATTTGGCTTAAAAGTGCTGTTGGTCAAGGAATGATAAAGCCATGGCCTACCACACCCTGCTCGCCCTACCATTACCCCATCGGCCTGTGTGTTTTTAACAAGCTCTTTAAAAGAGCCTAAGTCTTTAACATCCCCATTGGCAATTAACGGAATTAAAAGAACCTCTTTGATTGCTCGTATGCGCTGATGGTTAACGGCCTTATCATAATCATCTAAATAGCTTCGCCCATGCACAATTAACGCATCCGCCCCACTCTCTTCTATGCTTTTAGCAAGCCTTAGTTCTTTGTCGGCACATTCTGGATGCAAGCGAATTTTAACGGTTAAAGGCAATGAGGTTGCCCCTCTCATCGCACTAATGAGCTCTGATAATTGCACTTCGGACTCAACAAGCTTTGAGCCTGCGCCTTTTTTACGAATTTTCGCTTTGGGACAACCACAATTTAAATCAATTAAGTCGGCTCCCAGGTCTTGTAGAATGCGACAAGCTTCTGCCAAGATCATTGGGTCGGTGCCTGAGAGTTGGTAGCAAAGCCATGTTTCAATAGGGTTGCGCGCTAAATAACGTCTTAGACGATGCCGACTCTTTACCACCTCTAAAGCTGAAATCATCTCTGTCACGCAATAAGCTGGTGGCGTGTACTCATAAAAACGCGTCCGAAACGGCGCACAGCTAACGCCAGCAAGTGGTCCTTGGATAAGGTTACTTGGCAATTGCAAAGCGCCAATAGAAAGCGGTGAAAACATCGAGTCTCAAGAAAAGTTGGTGTTAAATTATTATACACAAAAAACAATCACCCTTAAAATTCTGGCATTAATTTTGCACCAATACTGCTATGAAACCTTCAACCTTGCTTTTAATCACTCTGCTGATGCCGCTTTTAGCCTCTGCAGATAATTTACACCTTGTGGCCGTTGGGGATGTGCTGCTGCATAAAAAGTTACAGCGCCATGGCATGCAGCAGAGCTTTAGTGCACTCTGGAAAAGTGCTTCCCCTTACCTGCAGCAAGCCGACATTGCTTATGCCAACCTGGAAGGGCCCATTGCAAGAAACATCACACAGCGTGGCCTAGAGGCAAGTCCAACAACCTCGGTTGGTAAAATCTACACAAGTTTTCCGATGTTTAATTACCCGCCTAAGCTTGCAACTGACTTACAAAGAAGTGGGTTTGACATTGTCTCGACTGCTAACAATCATTCACTTGATCGATATGGCATTGGCGTTGAGAAAACTATCAATATTCTTAATGAGCACAAAATTCATTACGTTGGTTCTAGGAAAAGTGAGCTTGAGGCAGGATTTAGTCGGCTCATTACCCAAAATGGCTTTCGTTCTTTATGGATTGCTTGCACCCAAGACACCAATGGCATCGAGGATAAAAAAGACCAAGTGTTGTTTTGCCACAAGAAAGCACACGCCAATTTTATTCTTAAAACCATTAAGGATTACAAAGATAAAGTGGACTTTATCGTGGTGACACCCCACTGGGGCGTGCAATATCAATTAAAGCCTAATAAAACACAAAAAACGTTGGCAAAAAAATGGTTGGAGGCTGGCGCAACTCTGATTATTGGCAATCACCCTCATGTCTTGCAGCCCATTCGGTTCTACACCACCCAAGACAAACGAAAAACACTCATTGCCTATTCGCTTGGAAATTTTGTCAGCAACCAAGGCAGTCTGAATAATCGGCTAAGTGGTCTTCTTTCTGTTTCCTTTGTTAAAGAAAAGAGACAAACCATAATAAGCAAAGTCTCCTTTTTGCCAACTATTATGCAAAACAGACATGGTAAGCTTTCATTAAAGCTTATTAATAAAAATCAGAAAAGATTGCTGAATAAAGTTAGAAAGCAGCTCGATAAAGGAGTCTTACTACAGCCTTCTTAATTTTTTTGTAATGTAACCGGCACATTCCCTTTCACTAAATTGAGCACTGTAATCATTGAGACGAAGCCATCGCTCAACGCAAGAAACAGTGCTTTTTCGTTTTCTTTAAAAAGAGCAACAGACTGGTAGGCACTTTTTCCCATATCAATAAAATAGTTAAGTTTAACGTTGCGCTGCTCGGCTTGCTCTGGGAAAAAGCCTGAGAAAATAAGGCTCTTATCACCAAGCCCCTGTAGGATTTCTACCCTGTGACGTCCGCTTGCTTGTGAGGCTTTAAAGAAATCTTTAGCCAGTACGCTGTCACTTAGCGCTGCAAAGGTATTAAAGCGCATTAATAGATAGACTAGATAACTCTCTACTGACTCTTCTAGCTGACAATCAACGGCCACTTGTGCCTCATTAACAACGGCGTGCCAATGAGCTAATTCTGTGGGTTGCACTATGATTTTCATAAGTTTCCCCCTTGGTAATTCGGAGTTGGCTAAAATCAGCCTTAAATTAACTATAGCAGTCGATTGAGATTTTGCGCACTTGGCAAGTTTTTTGCAGGGAAGAGTCCATGAGATCTTAACATTACTGCTTAGTGGCAATGCTTAATAGAAAAGTCCGACACCTACTTAATTTTGGCCAATACGTGCTTAGCAATTTTTTACGTAACAATGGCATGTACCGAGCATCAGCACTGACCTTTACCTCACTATTGGCCATTGTGCCGTTGATGTCTGTAACCATTACCCTTTTTTCTATCTTTCCTGCTTTTAACAAACTCCTGGTGCCTCTGCAGGATTTTATTTTCGCAAACTTTGTCCCCTCTACCGGCCAAACTCTACAGAAATATTTAATGGCCTTTACGAGTCAAGCAAGCAAACTCTCACTCTTTGGCTTGTCGGTGCTGTTTGTCACGACCATCTTGTTAATGCTAACCATAGAGCGCGCAATGAATAAGATTTGGCGAGTGCCGGAGAGTCGCAGTGGGCCTGGGGCTTTTTTACTTTACTGGGCGTGTTTATCCCTCACCCCTTTGTTATTAGCACTGAGCGTGCTTGCTAGTTCCTACTTATTATCGCTGCCAATGTGGGCACCAGATTCAACGACGTTTTTACTCTCACTGGCACCAGCTGTGATTGCCTTTATTGGTTTTACCTTACTCTACACAATCGTGCCAAACTGCCCTATCCGGTTGCGACATGCCCTAAGTGGCGCTTTTATAGCGACCTTGATGTTTGAACTTGCCAAGAAATGCTTTACCTTTTATCTCGAAAGTTTCAATACTTACGAACTTATCTATGGCGCCTTTTCCTTGGTGCCTATTTTCTTTATTTGGATTTATTGGTTATGGGTTATTACACTGCTCTGTGCTGAAATCACTCACGCCTTATCAAGTTATACCCACGTAAATCGTAAGGGCCAATACGAGCCAATGGCCCATGCCCTTCGCTGGCTCTATCACCTCTATCAAGCACAAAAAGAAGGACGAGGCCTAAGCATTACTGAATTAATC
Organism: Legionellaceae bacterium; assembly: GCA_030148065.1. GTDB lineage: Bacteria > Pseudomonadota > Gammaproteobacteria > Legionellales > Legionellaceae > JASBUC01. The sequence continues at coordinate 36,658 of JASBUC010000065.1, forward strand.
GCGCTGGATAAGCAATCCTATGTCTTATTGCCAGAAGATTTAATTCAACTTCTTAGGTAACTACTCTCCCTGTTAACTAAAAAAATATTTAATATCTACTTGACAGGTTTTCTGAGGATTAAATTTCGTCTCCCACAACAACCCCTAAGATTTCGTCTGTAGAGCCCACGTTTAATCACTACAGCGTTATCATGAT
>JASBUC010000072.1 GCA_030148065.1 Legionellaceae bacterium
CGTCGGCCTCCCGCCTCCTACTCTACGTTCCGCGGCTTGTCCGCGGAATCCATGGTTAAGAATAGTCTGGGTCCCTCGGACAAGCCGAGGGACGTAGGGGGGGTAAGATATGGATTGTAGCGGGTACGCTAAGGGATGCGAGGTTTGGTCTTGATTTTCTTGGGGAGATTGCGTAAATTTTTTGAATTTTGTTCTGAAAGGCTCAGGGTATAAAGAGGGCTAATTTTCTTTATCTTGGGTTTTGTGGTAAAATATTATACATATATTGTTTTTTTTTAAGTTCACTGGAATGGTTTGGAGAGAGAGATGGCTATAAAGAAAGATGGCACGCAGACAGTGGCGCTAAATACTTTGCAAGACGATGTGCTAGAAGAGCGTCTTTTGCATCAAAAAGGTCTTCAACCTAAACCTGAGCAAATGCCTTTTGCCAACTCCTATCAAGTCATGATAGAAAAGCTTGGAGTTCATAATCAGGCAGAACTCGCAAGAGAACAAGCCCCTGGCATTAAAGAAACCGCAACGATTTTCCAAAAGATCGTCGAGGAAGACACTGACAGTGAGTTCGAAGGACGGTTTTCCCGCTTTCAAACCTGGAAAGAAGACAGCAATGAAACAGAGGGACAAGATGAGTGGTTAAAGCCATTGATGCTGGCCCTACGACAGGAGCGGCAAGCCACCGCCTCAAAAGAGGAATTAGTGGAACGGCTAAAACCTGTTGCGGCGGAACTCTTAAACAACAAGCAATTAGAACCAACCTTGTCACCAAAAGAAGTGGCATTGTTAGATGAAGCAGCGATTGCTTATGAGCAAGAGATGCAACAAGATCAAGCGCAACAGGAGATGGAATCCACTCCGAATCCTAATAAAAACTTGGATGTGATGGCGGCCCTTTGTGGACTTAGCATGTGGGCCGGAGGTACTCGTATGGTGCTGCCAGTCTATGGTTACATTGCTGGTGAGCTGATGCAAAATAACCCCAGTAAAGCCGCTTGGTTTATGAAAGACCAAAGAACTGATGCGCGACTAGAAAGAGCCATTGTAAAAGCTGAAAACTTAGAGCACAGCAACGAGGTTGGTTTGCAAAATAGGCAAGAACGACAAGAAGAAAGACGTGAAACAGCCGAGGCCATACGCGACATGAAAGTGAGCGTTCAAGAGTTACAGAATGAACAACAAGTCGCTGAGCAACAAGCAGCTGAGGAACAAGCAGAGAAGAGGCCGAACACCTGGCCACCGACACCAAGCCCTCTAGACTAGGCCTTGCTTATTTTTTATCAAAGCGCGTCGAGGTTCCTTTTTCCTCGCTTTTAGCGTCGGCATGGGTACTCTCGGGCTCATCCTCAAAAAATTGTGATGAGCCTGGAGTTCTTTTTATTTCTCGATCATGTGTTTCATCGTCTTCTACTCTCTTGTTTTTCCAATAGTTTGGAGAGTAAGCTTGCGAGCGAGTAGCGTCTTTCTTGCCGGCTGCTGATGCGTGCGTTAATCCGCTCAGATTTAAGCTTGGCACAGGCGATCGTTCGACGTCATTGGTACTGGCTGAAATGGCGGCTAAGGCGGCATCATTGGTCATTTTATGAATGGGGTAGGGGCTCTCATCTTTTAAAAAGTCATCATTTTGAGTAAAGAGACTCATACTATTAACTTCAGGTCTTGCTGCAATTTCTCTAACAACAGGTTCTACGACAACCCCTCTTGCTCGCTTCTCTAAGTGCTCGCGCAGGCTCTCTTCGGCCTCTTGGATGTTTTTTAGCTCAGAGGCGCTGCCATAACCTAAATTGGCTTCGCAGATAACCGCAAGTTTTTTACCGCTTATTAGTGGCTCTAGATGTGAAAAAAGAGGCGCGACCCCTTGAAAACGCTCTTGCCCTTCAGAAAGGGTGCTGCCCTCTGCTGCAAGTTGTTCCTTGCGCTCTGGCACAGGGCTAAAGAGATTATCTTTATAAGTAAAAAGCAATAAGGTCGCGCCTGCATCTCGTCGCTCACAGAGTTTGGCAGCCATTTTTATACGGCCTGCTTGATGATGAGTAATAAATAAATAGGCGTTATTTTCAGGCATCACAACTCCATAAGAACCTTATCTGTTTAATAATAGACCAAAAATCAAAGTTTTGTCAGTTTAGAAGCATTTCTAATTTAGCCCAAATTTGCCGAGGAGGCATCTCTTGGAAGCAGGGAGGGTTGAGTTGTGAGTTGCTGTTTTCAATACGGCAGTGGCGCTTTAGGCAGGGGGCGCAGGGCAGTGTTGCGTGTACAGGGGTTTGATTTAGGCCATAAGGGCGCGAAAGGCTTGGGTTGGTTGGGCCAAAGAGGCTTAAATTCGGTTTTTGCAGCGCGCCTGCTAATTGAGCAAAGCCTGTGTCAACCGAGACGACCCCAGAGGCCGCACTTAGTAATTGAATGACTTCAGAAATGCTTAGACGTTTTAGGGCCTGTGCTTGTTGGTGTTGGCCTTTTATTCGAAGCGCTCTTTCATATTCTTGCTCATTGCCGCTGGTTAGCATCACGCGAAAGCCTGCGGCCACCGCTATGCTAGTTAATTCTTGCCAGTAGGGCTCCGGCCAGAGCTTGCTCTCCCAGGTGGTGTTGTGTAAAAACACCAAAAAAGGTGAGCTTGGGGGAGCATAGCTTGTATTAAGTTTTGTTAACAAAAGCCCATAGTCAGGCGGACTGACCGGTTGTTGATAGGCGAAGACTTTGGCAAAGAGGGCGCGCACTCGCTCGACCGCATGCAGGTTCTTAGGCACCAAATAACGGTGGTGATAAAAGCGTGCCGCAAGCGGTTCTCTTGCGCTTTTTAGATCCAAGCCATGAATGGGAGCTTTGATAAGCTTTGCAAGAATCGCACTTTTTAACAAGCCTTGAGCATCAATAATCAAATCATAGCGCTCATTTCGTAAGCGACGGATTAACCTTTGTGGCTCCCTAGATTGAAAGGCTTTAAGCCAATTTTTCCGCCAGGCGCGCAGCCGTACCACCTGCGTTCTGGCAACCTGTTTGTGCAAGCGTGGTAGTTCAGCAAAGCTCTCTTCCACCAACCAGTGAAAGCAAACATCAGGTGTCTTTAAAGCCGCGTCCATGAGTGCTGGCATGGCATGAATAACGTCTCCCATTGAAGACATTTTGATGATTAAAACTTTCATTGGATAAATTCTTCTACGGCGTGAATAAGCGTGTTGGGGGTTATGTCTTTTAAACACTTTAAGTGCAGGTCTCCGGATTTAGGGCATTGGCGCTTAAAGCAGGGGCGACAGGCAAGGTGTTGCTGTTCAATGACTCGACTCTTCTCACCCAAAGGGGGTGTGAAGGCCGGGGTGGTTGAGCCATAAATGCCAATGGTCGGCACCTTAAGGGCCGCCCCTATGTGCATTAAGCCAGAATCATTGCTCACTAAGCACAAAGCCTGCGAGAGTAAGTCAACCTTCTCACCCAAACGAGGCTCTGTTAAGACTTTGCAGCGCGTAGCACAAAGGCGATTAATCGTCTCTAAGGCCGCGGCCTCCTTGGGGGAGGCAAAAAGCCAAACCTCTGAGCCTTTATCGAGGTAGTGATTGGCAAGGACGGCATAATTTTCTAGTGGCCAGCATTTACTGCCACCAAAGGCGGCCCCTGGCGCCAAGGCTAAAATAGGCTTACTTAGGGTTAAGGCAAAGCGCTCTAACAAGGGTGTGAGCGCCTGAGTATTGGCTTTTAAACTTGGCGCTGGGAAGTCTTTTGGCTGCCAAGGCTCCTCTTTTTCAAAAGCCAAGGCTGCAAAGCGCTGTACCATCAGTGGTAAAAGACGTTTATTCAAGGGTCTTAAATCGTTTAGAAACCCGTAGCGCATTTCTCCTTTAAAACCGATGCGTTTAGGGATGTTAGCAAACCAAGGGATGAGAGAAGACTTTAAGGAGTTTGGCAGTACATAGGCATCAGTGTAGCCCTCTTTCTTTAAGTCTTTAGCAAAGCGGTAGCGCATCAATAGCTGCAGTTTACCGTGCTCGCCAGGCAGTGAGATGGTTTTGTCAATTTCCGGCATGCGAGAGGCCACATCTAAGCACCAGTCTGGGGCAAGCAGATGAAGCTCGGCATTAGGTGTGCGTGCTTTTATCAGCTGATAGAGGCTTTGAGACATGACCAGATCGCCCACCCAATTTGGCGCAACAATCAGAATTTTTTTAGGGTGCTGACTTAAGACTGACAAGATAAGCCCCCATCAATGTTGAGTTCACTACCGCTTATGTAGGAGGCATCATCACTTGCCAGAAAGAGGGCTGCACTGGCGACTTCTTCTGGTAAACCCATCCGCTTTAAAGGAATGTCTTGAGCAAGAGCGTCAATGCCTTTTTGGCGATCCTCTCCCTCACCAAGCATTGGATCCCAAATGGGTGTTAAGATGGCACCGGGGAAGAGGCAGTTTACCCGGATGGGGTAGCCTTTTTCTGCACAATAGAGTGCCACTGATTTAGAGTGATTGCGCACTAGGGCTTTGCTCGCAGCATAAGAGCTCATGCGTGAGACTCCAATAAGGCCTGCCCGCGATGAAAGGTTTATAAGGCTTGCAGCCGGGCTCATTTTTAGAAGTTTAATGCCGTATTTGCAACCAAGGGCCATGCCATCAGAGTTAATTGCATGCACTTGGTGCCAACTCTCAAGCTCGAGTCGTTCTGGGTTGTGCAAGCCTGTGGTCTCAGCTCCTGTAATGCTTGCGTTATTCACTAATATGTCTAAGCGTTGGTGTTGTTGTTGAATGCTTTGGTAGGCAGCCTGCCAATCGGATTCTTTGCTGACATCAAGGTGGAGATAGTCAATGCGTTCACTAAACTCTTCTTTTAAGGCCAGGCCTTTTGAGTCGTTGACGTCAGAGATGATGACAAAGGCGCCTTCTTTGTGAAAGCGTCGAGCCATCGCCTCGCCAATGCCCTGGGCACTGCCGGTAATCAAAGCAACTTTCTGAGCGAGTCTCATACCTTACTCCATGGATGTCAAAAAATGTTACAATGGTCACAAATTCATTGTTAAATGTCCATATGAGCACTGTAATTTATGGGTTTCACGCCGTGATTGGCGCCTTAGAGAACCCTCACTGTACGATTTTAGAATTAATGTTACTAAGTTCACGCGAGGATAAGCGGTTTAAGAAAATCTTTAATTTGGCCAAGCAGCAAAATGTCGCGGTTCGTCTTTTGGATAAAAAAGCTTTCAAAGCGGCGTTTCCCAATGAGGCGCAAGGCTTTGTGGCGCGCTTAAATACAGAAGTGGGATTAAAGGCGATGCCGGAAGCTGAGTTGGGTGCCTTGCTTGATAAAACAGAGGTGCCTTTTATCTTGTTGCTTGATGCGATAACAAGCCCCCATAATCTTGGTGCCTGTCTTCGTTCGGCCGATGCTGCAGGAGTTGATTTGGTCATAGCTCCCAAGGACAAAAGTGTGGGTTTAACAGAGGCGGTGGCCAAAGTTGCCTGTGGGGCTGCTGAATACGTGCCCTTTATGCAAGTGACCAATCTTTCTCGAACCATAGACGCCTTAAAAGCACGGGGCATTTGGGTGTATGGGGCTGCAGGAGAGGCTGAGAAAACGCTTTATGACACCGACTTAAAAGGGCCGCTTGCCTTGGTCATGGGCTCAGAGGAAAAAGGGTTGCGCCGTCTTACGCGCGATCATTGCGACGGGCTTTTTAAAATACCGATGCTTGGGCATGTCTCGAGCCTCAATGTCTCCGTTGCCTGCGGGGTTTCTTTGTTTGAAGCACGTAGGCAACGGGATTAGGTCTGAGTAATCGACTCATATCTAGTTCGGGATCCTTTTGGTCCCTTTTGAATTAAAATTGCTCGGGAAAGTGCTCATGGACAGCAGTACACTGCGCTTTTCCCTTACAATTTAAATCCAAAATGAACTCAAAATCCTCCCTT
>JASBUC010000078.1 GCA_030148065.1 Legionellaceae bacterium
AAGAAGGCTCTGTGACCCGTAAACACCAACCGAATCCCATGCTCAGCACAGGCGGCAATCACCTCATTATCTTTAATCGAGCCCCCAGGCTGTACGATGGTTTTAATGCCATGCGCGGCGGCTAAATCAATGCAGTCTCGAAACGGGAAAAAGGCATCAGAACATAACATCGCCCCTTGGGTCTTGTCACCGGCTTTCTCTAAGGCGAGTTTTGTTGCATCAATTCGTGAGACTTGTCCACCTGATATGCCAAGAGTGGCGAGACTCTTGCTAATGACAATGGCATTGGATTTAACGCTTTTTAGGGCTTGCCAAGCAAACGAAATGTGCTTGATTTCAAGACTTGAGAGTGGGTTGCCAGTCATGATTTTAAGAGTGTCTTCACTAATTTCAAAAGAGTCTCGCTCTTGCAGCAGCAGACCGCCTGCAATTGGTTTAGCAAGATGAAAAGAGCGTGGCTTGCTAAAATCAACTGTAATCACTCGTAGATTTTTTTTAGCGGCCAAACACGCTTTGGCTTTATCGGTTAGCGCGCTTGCTAGTACAATTTCAAAAAAGTGCTTACTTAGCTCTTCTGCCAAGGGCTCATCAATTTCCCCATTGAAGGCGACCACTCCTCCAAAGGCCGAGACTGGATCGGATGAGTGGGCGGCTAAAAAAGCGCTCTGTAAGGTCTCATCTGAGCTTATGCCACAAGGGCAGGCATGTTTGACTATCACGCAGGAGGGTTTGTGAAAGCCTTGCACGGCTTGCAGGCTTGCATCGGCATCAACGTAGTTATTATAAGACATGGTTTTGCCTTGATGCTGCACGCCGCTAAGCACGCTCAAGTTATCATCACTGCTTTGATAAATGGCCGCACCTTGATGCGGATTTTCGCCATAGCGTGGTGCGCTCACCTTTTGATAGCTTAGATTGAGAGTTTGTGGGAAGGTCTCTGGCTCTAGGTGGTTGGCAATGGCCGCATCATAGGCGGCGGTTTTTGCAAAGGCTTTGATGCTTAAACGCTCTCTGGTTGCTAAATCAATGCCTTGCTCGTTTTCAAGTTTGTTTAAGATCATCTCATAATCATCGGGGCTGCTCACAACGCTCACCGCGTGATAATTTTTAGCTGCCGCTCGCAGCATGGTTGGTCCGCCAACGTCAATGTTTTCAATCTTATCCATTAGAGTTGCTTGTGGCGCACGACTTACTTTCTCAAAGGGGTAGAGGTTGCAAACCACTAAGTCTATCCACTGGATGTTGTGTGTCTTTGCATCCTGCTCATCTCGTTGCCGACAGCCTAAAATAGCTCCGAGTAACATTGGGTGTAAGGTTTTTATTCGTCCTTGCATCATCTCAGGAAAGTTTGTGATGTCGCTAACAGAGCGCGCCTTAATGGCTGCTTTTTCTAAGGCTTGTAAGGTGCCGCCTGTTGAGTAAATTTCAACGCCAAGTTCTGTTAAGCGCCTAGCAAAAGGCACGAGTCCCTCTTTGTCACTCACAGAGAGTAAGGCTCTTTTGGGAAAAATGTTAAGGCTCATATCAGTTCCTCTTGGCAGGTTTCAAAAATGGTGTGGATGGCTTTTAAAAGCGCTATTGGCTCTAGCGCTTGTACGCGTTTTTTTAAGTCTTCAGCGCGATCGCCTGGGTAGACCTTACAGGTTTCTTGTTGGAGCACTTTGCCGCCATCGACGTTCTCTGTCACTAGATGAACACTGCAGCCAGTGAGAGTTTCTTGCTGATTAAGGACGGCTTGATGGACAAAGAGATCCATTAAGCCTTTGTGTTTGGGCAAGAGTGAAGGGTGGACATTGATAGTTCTCTCTTGCCACTTGTCAGTAAAGTCTCTAGAGAGCAGTCTCATAAAGCCAGTTAAAACCACTAAATCGATGTTTTGTGCGTTAAGTGTGCGCATTAGTTCTTCTTCAAACTCCGCCCTTGTTCGCCCTTTGCTGGTAATTAAGTGATGCGGCAAGCCCTCATCGATTGCAAACTCTAAAAAGCCACAAGGGCGATTCGCAATCACTAAAGACACACAAAGGTTGGGATCTTTTTTTAATTGTGGCCAGAGGGCCTTAAAGGTTGTGCCTTTAGTTGAGCCTAAAAAGGCAAGCTTAAGAGTTGTCATGGCAAAGCACTTTTATGCGGTCTAAGCGTTTTTGAATGAGCTCTTGACTTCCAATGTCGCTTCGATGAAAAACGGGGCCGTCAATTTTTTTTGCTTCCACTTCAGCGATTTTTTCAGCCTCTGCGAGTGTCTCGGCAGTCCCCAAGGTCGCAACAGCGCGTGAGCCCATTAAATGACAGTCTTGATCGATGGAGGCAAAATAAAGGGCCGAGGATGACAGATCGGCTGAGATTTTCTCACCCTTAACCGGTTTATCAGGGTAGCCCTCTGGCACCACGTATTTGCAAACCGTTGCTTGTTTGGAAAAGGTAAGAGAAAGGCCTGCAAGCGACTGTGTTTCGATGGCCTCTAGAATGTCAATAAAATCGGTTTCAAGCAAAGGCAAAAGGTTCACCGCTTCCGGGCAGCCAAAGCGGCAGTTAAATTCAATGAGCTTAATGCCATTTGGGGTTTTCATGTAGCCACCGTATAGGACGCCTCGATAGCTAAGCCCGGTATCCGCTTGCAAGGCTTTAATTGCTTGCTCATTAATTCTTTGTGCAGTGCTAATTTCATCTGAGCACAGAAAAGGCAGGCCATGATCTGGGTAGGAAATGCTTCCCATGCCGCCAGTATTGGGGCCCTTGTCTTCGACAAACGCGCGTTTGTTATCTTGCACCAGTGGCATGTGTTTAAGCGTTTTGCCATCACAAAAGCTAAGCAGTGAGAACTCCTCACCCACTAACTTTTCTTCAATTAAGACATTAACTTGTTTTTCTTGGATGTTTTTGCAGATTGCCAGAGCTTCTGCAAAAGTATGAAAATGCTCTCCTTCGACAAACACCCCTTTGCCCCCCATCAGCCCATTGGCTTTAATCACAAAAGGGGAACCATAACTTTTTAAAAACTCATTAAGTGCTTCTTGCTCGCTGAAACTTTGATAATCAGGCAGGTGGGGTCTTAAATGCTGACTGAGTAAATTGCGGGCGTAGATTTTTGAAGATTCTAATCTTGCTAAGGCTTTCTTAGGACCAAAGCAGGCGATGCCTCGCTCTTCAAAGTAATCTGCAAGGCCTGCAGCAAGTGGGGCTTCTGGACCGATGACAACCTTGTCAAAGGATGCGTTTGCAAGCGCAGGCCCTATGGCCTCGATGTCGTCAATCGCTGCCAGTATATAGGCATCACTTAAGGCCGCTAACTGAGGGTTCTTATAAGGTGCTAGAGTAGTTAAAGTCGTTTCTTTTTTGCTCTTTCGGATGGCACGCGCGAGTGCAACTTCTCTGGCACCGGCACCAATTAATAAAATTGAGTGAGTCATGCGTTCTCCATGGGGGTTGAGTGTTTTTTGCTGCAAAGGTTTGTTTTTAGCTCGCTGGTTGGCAGTTTGCCGTTTAAGCAGGCAATGCATGGTTTTTGAATCTGATGCGAGCCTTTGCGAGTCACGGCTTCAATTAAATCTTGCTCCGTTTGATAGAGTAGGGCATCAACGCCGAGGTACTCTTTGATTGCCTCTTTAGAGAGTTTTGCTGCAATTAGTTCATCTTGGCTTGGCAGATTTATGCCATAGAAACAAGGGTGGGCAACGGGAGGGCAGGCGCTGGCAAAATAGACTTCACGGGCACCAAATTCTTTTACCATGCGCACAATTTCTTTGCTGGTTGTGCCGCGCACGATGCTGTCATCGAGCAGTAACACTTTTTTATTGCGAATTTCTGTTTCTTGCGGCGAGAGTTTGTAGCGCACCGAACTCTGGCGAGTCTTTTGGTTTTTCATAATAAAGGTGCGGCCAATGAAGGGGTTTTTATAAAGCCCCTCGGTGTAGCGAATGCCTAAAGTGCTGGCAAACGAGAGTGCGGCGGTGTTTGATGAAAAGGGCACAGGAATCACCACATCTGGGGTTATCTCTGGGTAGCTAGATTGCCACTTTAGCGCTAGGTTTTGTCCCATGCGAAGACGAGAACGGTAGACACTGACATCATTTAATCGTGCATCGGGCCGTGCAAAGTAAACGTATTCAAAAATACAAGGGTTAAACTCTGCTTTAATAAGTTGTCGTCGGTGTAATTGTTGGTCGTTATCAACAAACACTAATTCACCAGGGGCCACATCACCCATCTCTTCAAAGCCTAGTTGATAGAACATGGTATTCTCAGAGGCGAAGATGTAATCAAAGCGGTTTTGGCTGTGGGCTCTTCGGCCAATGACCAAGGGCCGTATGCCATTGGGGTCTCGAAAGGCTGCCAAGCCTTGGCCAATGATGCAAGAGACCACCGAATACGCACCACTTAAAATGCTAAAAAGCTCTTGAATGCTAAGAGCGAGTTTCTCGAAAAAAGGGCATTCTAGATGATTCTTAAGCGCCAGTTGAGCGGCGAAAAAGTGCAGTAACAACTCTGAATCACTCTTGGTGTTTAAGTGATAGTTATGATGCTTTGCGAGTCGTTCTTTTAGTTTGTCGGTTTCGGTTAAATTGCCATTGTGTGCAATCGATAGGCCATATGGGGCGCCACTCCAAAAGGGCTGGATTTCATTTTCATCTTGCATGCCGCTGGTGGGGTAGCGCACATGCCCAAGGCCCATGGTACCTGGTAATAGTTTAGGATCTAGATTATTAAAGGCTTCTCGCACTAAACCAAATTGGCGTTTAATGTGAAAGCGATCATCGGTGGTAATTAGACCACTTGCATCCTGACCTCGGTGCTGTAGATGAATGAGACTGTCAATTAGTTCGCGATTAACCTCGCTATTACTCTTGATCCCAACAATGCCGCACATAGTTATATCTCTGCCATGAGCTGAGGTTTTGCACCAAATAAAGGTGCGCCTTTATCAAGTGGGTGACCGGTTATCATTTCATAGAGATCGACATAAACTTTCGAGAGCTCCATGCGAAGCTCATCAGGAATGTGGGGAAGATCTTTGTCCTGATAAGGGTTGCAGTGCTCATTCAACCAGAGTCGAATTCGCTCTTTATCAAAATTATCCGGTTCATCCTCTTTTTCATGCAGACTCATGTAGTTGCTGTTTCGCCAATAGCGGCTGGAATCTGGCGTTAGCACTTCGTCAACTAAGACCAGTGAACCTTCGGAGTCTTTGGCAAGCTCAAACTTGGTGTCAACTAGGATTAAATCTCGTTCAATGAGCAGGCTGCTTGCAAAGTCAAACAGTGAGAGCACGGTTGATTCTGTTTTTAAGTAATCTTCTTCACTTATTAAGCCAAGTCCGATAATTTCATCTTTCTCTAGTGGTTTATCGTGTAAGGCGTCTTTACTGGTAGGGGTCAAAATAGGGTGTGGCAGTGGATCATTTTTTTTCATGCCATCTGGTAGGGTGATCTCACCAAATTGTCGTTGTCCTTTTTGATAGAGCGTCCAGATAGAGGTGTTGGTTGAGCCTGTTAGATAGCCACGAACGATGAATTCGACTGGGAAGACGGAAAGCTTCTTGACCATCATGCTGTTGTCATAAGGACAAGCAATTAGATGGTTTTTAACCAGGTGGCGGGTTTGTTCAAACCAGAAGCGGCTAATGCTGTTTAGAACTTGTCCCTTGTAGGGGATGGTGGTAATAAACCTGTCAAAGGCACTTAACCTATCCGTGCTGACAATTAAAAGCCTCTTTCCAAAATCGTAGAGATCGCGCACTTTGCCAGCAGTCTTAGGAAACTTTGAAAAGTGTGTTTCTTTAATGCAAGCATTTAGCTCATCGTCATTTGAAAGAGTAGTCATAGCCATCCTCAACCAAGGGGTTAAATAAGAGTTGTTCTGAAATTAAATAATTTTTTAAACGTTCTGACTGACCATCGAGTGCTTCTATGTCATAGAGCGTGCCTTGAAAGAGCTTGCTAATTTCTTTTAAATGAAAATGCGTCTGTAGGCTCTTTAAGAGGGCCTTGTCTCGACTTTTTTCTTTGCGGGCAACCAAGACTCGAATCGAGTTTGAGGGGGGTAGCTTAACACCGAATTCTTTATTAGCGTTCCATAACACCTCACTCTCTTCTAATTTTTTGTAGAAAGAATTAAGGGGGGCGCTGCTCTCTAATTGGTAGTAGCCATAGCGTTTAACCGAGGCTTGAAAGCCCTCATTTTTTAATAATAGCTCTAGGGTCTTGGCGGCATTGTCTTCAATGACCGCATCAATTAAAAGGGTGGGTTGAGCTGGGTTATCCTGCCAAGGACTTAAGGGTTTGCTCGCTAATTTGTGTCGAAAGGCAATTTGCTCAGAGGGGGGGGCGAAGGTCTCTAGGTAGCGCCTCATCGAGTCAAAAATAATTTGACCGTCTTCAGTCCGTTCTGGGTGCGGCATGATTGCCATGACGTTGCCTTGCTTATTGCTAATTGCGGCAAGATTAAAGGTTGAGCCATTGGGGTTTACTGGATAGTCTTTGCAGGTAGTGCCCGTCGAATCACAATATTGTAAGAGTTGACTCTCAGAGTGAATGAGCTCATCGAGCAATTCATCATCTAACACAAAGCGGCCTTCTGCGTTGGCAAAGGGGATGCGAATGCTCTCGCCTGGTTTAAACTGGTTGGTAAAGGCATGACTCTCTTTCAAGGCAAAGGGTTTTAATCGGCAGTATGCGTTGTGAAAGCCCTCTTTCAACAAGTCGCCGTTTTGCTGGCGGATGTTGTGGGTGAGAGCCGCCGATGGACTTAGCTCGTCATTGCCAGGGACCAAACCAGATTCCACTAGGATTTGCGCGCCATTACAAATGCCGAGTATGGGTTTACCCTTTAAACTTTCTTTCTTTAAGGCTTTTATTAAGGGGTTTTTAGAGGCAATTAAGCCTGAGCGAATGCGATCTTCAAAAGAAAAGCCTCCGACAATGACAAAGCCTTGGTAGTGCTCTAGGGTTTCTATTTCAGAATTCCAAAAAAAATCGACAGGGGTGAGGCCTGATCGCTTTAGGGCAAGCTTGGTTTCTCGCTCACAGTTTGAACCTGGAAATTGAATGACGGCAATGTTCATAAAAGGCTCACTCCCTGCGATTTTGCAATAATTTCCCCAACGTGGTAGGCACCACTTTGGTTGTGTTGATTAAGGAGAATAAGGCTCTCTTGCAGTGCACTCTCTGGCACCACTATTAAAAAGCCTGCGCCCATGTTAAAGGTTTGATACATTTCTGGCTCTGCAATATCGCCAAGCTCTTGGATGAGTGGAAAAATAGCAGGCACTGGAATGCTTGATTTTTTAATTTGTGCGTGGGTATTAAAGGGCAGTATTCGCACTAAATTATTAATGATGCCCCCCCCTGTAATATGAGCCATGCCATGAATAGGGATCTTGTTAGCAAGCAGCGAATGCACCGCTTGATTATAGCTAAGATGAGGGGTTAGTAGTGCTTCTGCGAGAGAGCATGAGAGCGCCTCAAAATAACGCTCAAGATCAATCTGATGTTTTTTAAAAAAAACGTGACGTGCGAGTGAAAAGCCGTTGGTGTGTAGCCCTGATGAGGGCAGGGCAATGATTTGGTCTCCTTCTTTAACGGCACGACCATCAATGATTTTCTCTCGATCGACCACACCTGTAATGATGCCAACCACATCTAGCTCACCTGTGTGATAGACATCAGGCATTTCAGCCGTCTCGCCACCAACTAGAGAAATGTTATCAAGTTGGCAAGCACTTGCTAGTCCCTCGACCAAGCTTGCAACGGCGTCTGCTTGTAAGTGACTGGCGGCAACGTAATCAAGTAAGGTCAGAGGTTTTGCCCCCATGACTAAAATATCGTTGGCGGTGGCTGAGACTAAGTCTTGACCAAGCGTGCTGTAGTCTTTTGCCATGTTCGCAATCACCGTTTTGGTGCCAACCCCATCGATGCTTTGAGCCAGGGCTGGGTTTTTGTAGTCGTTTAGCAGGCTACTTAAATCATAGAGCCCGGCAAAACCTCCCAAGGGAGAGAGCACCGCACTAGAATAAGTTTTTTCAACGGATTGTTTGATTCGATGAACCAATTGTTCACCTTTTTCAATGTCAACTCCGGCGTCTCGGTAACTGGTTGTGTTCATGCGATGTCCTTTAATAGCGTTGAAAGTGTCGGACCTTGTGTGAACCTTAAGACGGGTGAGCTCGTCGTATGGCCAATGAAGGTGCCTTCTTGCTTGAATGTTTCAGCCAGTAACAGTAAGTCTTGTTGTTTTCTTTGAGAGACTTCAACGACAAACCCTAAGGTCTCCATAAATAAAAACGCGTCTTGCTCTAGTGTTGGTTGGGGGCTTAATTCTGCGCCAAACGTTGTTGTTTGCGCCATGGTGGTGAGTGCTTTAATTAATCCGCCATCGTGGATGGGGGCCGCTGATAATAAAAGCTCTTGTTCAATGGCTTGATGGAGGAAGTGAATGCGATTCTTAAACGCTTCAAGGTTAATCGAGGGCGGCAAAAAATGTTGCTTGCTTTGCAGTTGCTCAGCAAACTGACTGCCGGCAAAGCTCTTATAGTCGCCTCGGAACGTATAGAGAAGATTTTGAGTGCCCTTAAAGCTTGGGGTAATTGCCTTAGTTGCTTTGTCCATTCGGCCTAGGCAGCTTATCATGGGGCTTGCTGGAATGGCCGAGCCTTTTGTTTGGTTGTAGAACGAGACATTGCCTGCTGCAACTGGCAGATGGTGACCAGGGTGTTCGATTAACTCATAGGCATGACAGGCTTTGGCAATGCCATCGACGGCTTTGACAAAATCATTCATGTGATGAGGGTTTTCGGGGGAGCCAAAGCAGAGACAATCGGTGATTGCCTGTGGGCTTGCTCCCACACTTGCGACCTTCTCAAGCGCTTGAATGACCGCAACCATCGCGCCAAGCTCAGGTGACTGTTGGCATATAAAGGGGTTTTGACTCACGCTTAGAGCAACCCCCACTTCTTGTATTTCTAAGGGGTAGTCGTCACTGTTAAAAGGGGTTAGAACACCAGCGGCTGCCTCCCCGCGTTCAATCACAGTACGACCTTGTACTTGCTTGTCATAATGTTCATAAATGGCTTGATGACTCTTTAAGTTATCTGCCTCTAATATGGTGGCAACTTGGTTTGCAAGTGTGGTGTGCTCAACCTGCTCAGATCTCTGGGGCTTTTCTTCTCTTGCATGAGCAGGGCGGTTAATTTCAAGGCCGCTGACGACTGCTTCTGCCGGGGCATCAACAATGGTTTTTCCTTCAAATAAAACGCTAAATTGAGGCCTGCTGCTGATTTCACCGATGATGTTTGCCATGGCACCATTTGAAACATTTGGTAAATCAAAGCATTGATTGTAGTGCTCTAAAATCATCTCGCTTAGCTCTTTTGGTACAGACCACATGAAACGTTCTTGTGTTTCTGCGCATAAAATGACACTGGGGGCAAGCCCCTCCATTGAGCAGTGAACCCTATCAAGCCAAACGGTTGCACCAAGCTCGCTGCCAGCGGCAAGCTCAACAGACGCACAAGCAATGCCGCCAGCGCCTAAGTCTTTAAAGCCAACCTTGTCGATTAAATCGTGCTCAATTAGCTTTTCAAACAAGGCTTCATTGGCTTTAAGTAGGTGTCGCTCCAAAAAGGCATTGGGCTCTTGCACAGCCCCTCGATTGGCTTTTTCAGTGTTTAGATCGGCCGAGGCAAAGCTTGCCCCACCAAAGCCACTATTATCAGTTGGCTTGCCAACTAAAATGAGCTGATAGCCTGCGCTGTCTTTGGGGGTGTGAGAATGAATGATGCCACTTTTTTTAACCACCCCGAGGCTCACCACTGTGACCAGACAGTTGCTTTCATACCCTTGGTGGTAATAGCAGTCCCCCGCAATGTTTGGGATCCCAAGAGCGTTGCCATAGCTTGCAATGCCACTGACCACCCCGTTTTGTAACCATTGGGTGTGCAATGCATGCGCTAGCCCAAAGCGCAAACTATCAGCAACGGCAATCACGGTAGCCCCCATGCAGGAAATGTCTCGCACATTTCCGCCAACGCCTGTGGCAGCCCCTTCAAAGGGTACAATTTGGGAGGGGTGATTGTGCGATTCGTGGCTAATGGCGATGCCATATTCTTCGCCGGCGTTATCTTTAGCAATACGGACGATGCCAGCATCTTCACCAACACCCAATAAGAGGTTGGGTGCTTGAACGGGCAACTTTTTTAGATGTTGTTTTGAGCTTTTGTAGGAGCAGTGTTCTGAGCCTTCAATCGACCAAAGCAGGCATTCTGCTAGGGTTGGTGGGCGTTTTAAAATAGTGTCTTGGATGTGGCGTAATTCTTGGTGGGTGAGCTGGAGGTTTAAGCGTTTGCACATTGAATCAGCCTCCTCTTTTGAAAGAGACGAGAAATCAATGCGATCAAAATCGGTAACTGAATCCATGTTTAACTCACTGTTTTTTTGGACGAACAGTAGCGAAAATGCGCAGAAAAAGCAAGGCAAAGAACGGAAAAGGCCACTGTTAAGGACGCGTAATGACCTAACTATATTAGAGAGTTAGTAATAAAAGGCAAGTGTGCTTTTGACAAAGCCTGAATTCTTTAGCATGCTGTTAGTTTTGTAAAAGGGACCTAAATGATCCGGGCTCTACTGTTGCTCTTAAGCATTTTTTCAACGGCGCTGTTTGCTTATCAGTGCCCAAGCGAATCGTCCATTCTTAAGGCCATTGCCAAAGAAAAAGAAATGGTCAAACGTGCCAATGAAAAAACAGAGTCTGTGCAAACAGCTTTTTCACCCATCATAAAATATTTTAATCAGACCCTTCCTTGGTTGATTGAATTACAACCTGGCATGATGCCGCCAAACAATCCCGACCTGATCCGTTTTTTTCAAATTAAACGAACGACGGAGCGTTTGTATTGTTACTATCAATGGGCGGGTAATACAGGCCAATTGGATAATTGGTTAAGCATTGGCCTTATCACCAGTCGCACGATTATTCCCGAGTGGCAGGGGCATCCCTTTGGTTGTGAGAGCTTTCATCGCGATGAGTGCCCGTTTCGTTTTACTAGTGAGCATTGGTAAAAGGTTGTGGTAACCGTTGCTATCCATTACCTTATTTACGGAATGGCTCGCTTTGCTGCGCTTGAGTTCCATAAATAAGGCAATGAACATCAACGGTTACGCTTTATTGGTGTTACGTTAATGGATGCGACACCTTTTTAAACCTTTGGCTTTGCCAAAGGGGTTGTTTGATGGGTCGCATGCTTAGATTGAGAAGGGTTGTGGTAACCGTTGCTATACTCAGAATACTTGGAAATTCCCTTTTTTAGGTCTGGCAATTTTCTGCCTGTAGAGTGTTTAAAAGCAAGTAGTTGTTTAGCTGATTGCCTGAGGCCTTTCTAGGCTTTTGCTCTTTTTGCCAGCGCCATTAATTTGCAAGCAAGGGAGAGATCGTGCTTTTCCAGCAGTTCAGCTGCTTGCCAAAGAGGGTTGGCGTCACTTTTTTTAAGCAGTCTATTTGAGGCTTTAACTTGCTGTTTTAGGTTACGATTTCGTATGACTAAATGACGGTTGGTTTCATCTAAATGTTTCATCGATTTTAGAGTGTCACTAAAGGCTTGGTTGGCTTTTGATGAAGAGATTGTCTGTTGGTTGAAACTTATTATTGCTTGCTGATAGCATTCAAGTAACTTATGGATCCGAGGCTCTCTAGCAAGCCAAGGACGAAGCTCTTTCATCACAATCGCCGCATCCTTTGCACAATATCGTTTTATCTCGTTACTTAAGTTTTCTTCATTTAAGGCGCGACTCATGGTTCTTACCCCAAAGTTTAAAGGCTTAAAGTAGGAAAGCGTTTGGGATGATACCATGCCTGCAAGCTTTGAATTATGAGTGACAATAACCGCACAGCCAAGGCTTAGAGCCTCCATTGCCGAGCGACCCTTGGCAAAAACGAGATCAAAGTCGCCAAGAATGGCTTTGGGGTTTGGGTGAGAGCCACTGGTTTTTTTGCCAAGAAAAGTAAGGCTCATCTTTAGTTTTTTACAGACTTGCTCAATTAGAATTTTATCGTATTCAGGGAGGGAATTTGCAAAATAGAGTGCTTTTTGGGGGGTCTTCGGTAAAGGGTCTCTTGGTTGATAGGTGTCAATGTCTAAAAAGTTTTGCACAACGGTTATTTTGTCTTCTGAAATGGCATGTTGTAGCATTAAGCGCTCTTTACACAACTCATCAACTGCAATGTAGGACTGAATGTTAGGGTGCACCGCTGGGATCTCTTGCCAGGGCAGCCAGCCATGACACATGTTAATTACCGGCACATCCTCGAAGTAGGACAAGGCCATCAAGGTTTCAAGGCAGTGTTGTGCATGAATGACATCAGGCTTAATGCCAAGCTGTTTAAAATCATCAATACAGGCAATGGTGTGTTGCTTTAAAATCTCTGCCGTCTGGCCATGCTTAAGACTAAAACAAATAGGACGGTGACCGGCTGCAAGCAAGCCTTTGGCTAAATCAATCACATAGGTCTCACTACCGGCAAGTGCATCAAGAGTGTTGTTGGTAATTAAAATGGTCAGAGGTTTATTGTTCACACCAGCTCTCCAGAGTCTCTTTGATGGGTTTTATATGATCTTGGTAGTAGATAACATCCGTATATTTTCCCTCTTGTTGGCGTCGCTTACCATGGATTTCATAGAATGGGGTTTGTGTTTCAAAATCTGGGTATAGGGGAGAGTAAGGCACGTGTTGTAAAAATTCAGCATTGCAATTTGCTACGTAGTGGCTGGGAAACTCGTCTTCTAACATTTCATAAAGACCGGAATAATTATTGGCAACCATCTTTTTTTCAGTAAAGTCGTCATCGCTTAGTTCGATGCTTAGATCGTTTGTCGTTTTTTCGATGTTGCGGGCAACGCTTTTTTGCAAAAAGAATTCATAGTTTTTTATTTCAAAACCATCTCTTTGGCGCTTTTTCACCACAGCATTGATTAATAAGCGACAAATGTCATGAGTGACGTTATAGCCCTCATAAGCATCACCAACTAAATAATTAAACTCATTGTTTTTAACCCAGCGGTAGAGATTATTGGCTAGACTAAAGAAAAAGTCCTTATCGTGCTGGAGCAAGGCCTGAAAGAGTGTTGATTCCACGACCTCTGCGACTTGGGGGGCGAGCGAAAGAGAAAGAGACTCGATGGTAGCAAGACTTGCTTTTAGGCGGTCGTTTTTTTTACAGTTAATGTCCTTTGATTGGCGTGTCAGTATGTAAACACTGGGGTTTAGAGTTTTCATCCACTTAAACACTCGAAGCTCATGGCTAGGGTGGCCGATAATCAGTGCGGCTTTTTGCTTTTGGGGTAACAGTCGTGCCTTAGAAGAGCGCATTAATAAATTCCATCTCTATTATCCAATTGGGTATATATATCAACAGGAGGTGATAAAGTGAAGTTTGATCCCATACATTTTTATAGTTAGAGTGGCAATGACGACCGAGCACAGCAATTTTTTATTACACTCACGAGTGCATCAATTAAACAACTTCCCGATGCAAGACTGTTTTGTCAAACGAGACGATGAACTTAGTTTTGGCATTAGTGGTTGCAAATACCGAAAATATGCAAGCTTAATGCCCTATTTGAAGCAGAAGGGAATTCGGCAGCTATTAGTTATTGCCAGTGCTGCAAGCAATAATTTATTAGCGGCTTTGCAAATGGGGGCTGAGTTTGGTATTTCCGTCATCCCATTCTTGTTAGAGCCTCACCAGCTCTCTTTAAAAGGAAACTATTTATACAGTAATCTTTTTTTGCAGCCAGAGGTCATTCACTGGGTACCTAGGGCTAACTGGGGCAAGGTTAATGAGCTTGCTCGTGACTTTTTAAGTTCACAGAGCAAAAAAACCTTTCTGTTACCAGAAGGGGCTTTTTGTCAACCAGCACTCATAGGCGCTAAAACGCTTGCAGATAGTCTTATCCAAAATGAAAAAGAACTAAGCACGTCTTTTCAACATATTTTTGTTGATGCTGGTACCGGCTTATCTGCAATGGGATTGATTGCAAGGCTTAAAGAGCTAACGCATCCTGCCCGGGTTTATGTGTTAACGCTCGCTGATTCGAAAGAGGTTTTTCTAAGCAAGTTAGAAAAAGAGGTTGGTCTGTCTTTATCAAATATTGAAGTGTTTGAGTCCATCAGTGCAAAATCGTTTGGGGCGGTCAATAAAACCGTCAAAAATCAGATAACTCAGGTTGCCAAAGAAGAAGGCATTATTCTCGATCCCATCTACAGCGCCAAACTTTTTTTAAACGCTCGTTCTTTGATTCAAGCAAGGCAGTTGGAAGGTGCTAAGCTCTTGGTTCATTCAGGCGGCGCCTTGAGTCTTTCTGGTTTTTCAATCGGCGCTGACTCAGCTCATAAAACAATGCTATAGTCTGATAAATCAGATCTGAGAGAGAGGTAGTGAATGCAAAAACGAGTGTTTGTTAATCGCATATTAAACATGAAGCGAATTAAGACCATTGGTCTTGACATGGATCACACCCTCATTCGCTATCACACCGAAGCCTTTGAAGGTTTAGTCTATCAAATGGTTGTCGAGCGTTTAATCAAGGATGAGTCCTACCCAGTTGCGATTTCCAAGCTTAAATTTAACTTTGCTAGTGCCATTCGAGGGTTGGTGATCGACTCCCATAAAGGAAATATTTTGAAGTTGAGTCGCTATGGCGCCATCCGGGTTAGTCATCATGGCACCCGTTTAATCGACTACAAAGAGCAAAAAAAAATCTATCAAAGTACCTACGTTGATTTAGGGGATCCCCGCTACCAAGTGATTGATACGGCGTTTTCAATTGCTTTTTGTGTTTTATATGCTCAGTTGGTGGATTTTAAAGATGAGAAGCCAAAAGAACTACCCAACTATGCCCAGATTGCAGAAGATGTGGCGCATGCGGTGGATGCGATTCATGCGGATGGTAGTTTAAAAGAGCAGGTGGCCAAAGACTTAAGTCGCTACATAAAAAAAGATGAAGCAACGGTGAAAGGACTGCAGCGCTTTTTAAAGCACGGTAAAAAAATCTTCATCGTCACCAACTCTGACTATTTTTACACGAAGTTACTGCTCGATTATGCGGTGAATCCATACCTCAATAATGGCAAGACTTGGCAAGACTTATTTGAGTATGTGATTACCTTTGCCGCCAAACCCCGATTTTTCTACGAGCGAGATCGCTATTTAAAAATAGATCCAGACACAGGTTTGATGACTAATTTTACTGGCAAGTTGCAACCAGGAATTTACCAAGGGGGCAATGCGAAGAAATTTACCGACGATTTAAATTTAACAGGTGATCAAATCCTATATGTGGGCGATCACATCTATGGCGACATCCTGCGCTTGAAAAAAGATTGCAATTGGCGCACAGCCTTGGTGGTGGAAGAGCTGGGGCAAGAGATAGTCTCACAGATAAAAACCCAGCCATTAGAGAAAAAAATAGTCGCTCTAATGAATGAAAAAATTTCCTTAGAAGCAGAGCATGTTTCGCTCCTTACAAAAAGCATCGAAGAAGAGACGAAATGTTATAAGACAGAACTAGAGTTGCTTTCAAATGAGTTAATGAGCATCGATGGCAAGATTGCAGAGTTGATTGTAAAACAACAAAAAGTGTTTAATCCTCACTGGGACAGGGTCTTTCGTGCGGGCGCAGAAGAGAGTTATTTTGCCTATCAGGTCAACCGTTTTGCGTGCATCTACATGGAAAAGTTAACGGATCTGCTAGAGTGTTCACCCATGACCTTCTTTCGAGCCAATCGACGTTTGCTCGCCCATGATTTTGCGGTGGAGTAGCCTCAAGGGTTTGTTAGAACCCCTGCAATCCTTTATAATGCCTTATTTTTGCACAAAGGCTTGTAAATGACTTGGCAAGGTGACCTACAGACTGCCTTTCGTTCTCCTCCTGAGCTCTTAGAGTTTCTTCAATTAGAGGGCTTAAATTATTCAGAGAAGGCGAGTGAGCTTTTTTCCATGCTGGTGCCTAAGAGCTTTGCCAACCGCATGCAAAAAGGAAACCCCAACTGCCCCTTGTTAAAGCAAGTTTTACCTATAAAAAATGAGCTACAACCCTTACCAGGGTTTAGCCGTGACCCTCTCATTGAGAAAGACGCAAGTCCGAGTAAAGGTGTGCTTCATAAGTATCAAAGCAGGGTTCTATTAATTTTTACTGGTACATGTGCGATTAATTGCCGTTATTGCTTTCGTCGACACTATCCTTACGCCAGTGGGCTGGCAAGCTCGAAACAACTTGCAGAAATTCTTCAGTACCTTCAAAGTCAACCCAAGGTCAATGAAGTCATTTTAAGCGGGGGCGATCCTCTGCTTAGTTCCAACCAACGCTTAGAACAGCTAATTCTTGAACTTGAAAAAATTTCGCACATTAAGACCGTCCGGCTGCATTCTAGACTGCCCATCGTACTGCCTTCTCGCATCGAGAAACCGTTCATAAGACTTTTTCAAAACAGTCGCTTGCAGTCTGTGATGGTAATGCACTCCAATCACCCCAACGAGCTCAATCAGGAAGTGAAAGAAGCGTGCTTGATGCTAAACGAGGGGTTTGATTTAGTGCTTAATCAATCGGTGTTGTTGCAAGGGGTTAATGATTGCCCAGATGTCTTAAGCAAGCTAAGTTTTCGCCTCTTTGAGTTTGGTGTTATGCCTTATTACCTCCATCAACTCGATAAAGTTGAAGGTGCAGAGCCTTTTTATCTCGAGGAGTCTCATGCTCGTAGGGTTTATCAGAGCTTACAAACGTTAGTTCCAGGCTATCTTTTGCCAAGGTGGGTAGTAGAAGAGCCTGATAAAGCTCATAAAACGCTAAAACTCTAACTTGCGAAAAATTGCTGGTAATGACATGCTTTTTTATAGCCAACTCATGGATGATGGGTGTGAAAGAGGTAGAGAGTGCGAAAGAGTGTCTGCAGATTTTACTAAGCTCAGAGAAGAAAGCGGCCTTACGGGCAGAGAGTGCTCTTTCAAACTGGAAGAAAGTCGAGAGTCTTTACCACATTTTAGTGCGTTCTAATTTTCTCACCCCCATTGAATTGGCGCCGTTCCTATTGTTATTGAAGGCTTTGAAAGTGACGGCTCAAGCAAGCCTTGAAACCGTCAATCTGTGTAAAGAATCTAGAAAAACGGCTGAATCTCACTTAATCATTTTAACGAATAAAGAGCCGATAAGTGCCTTTTGTCGGAGCATTGATGCAATTCTTCGAAAAGCTCTGGAAGATGAGACTTTGGATGTTTTCAAGCTTGGGGAAGTATTGATTGCGTTTGGTCATTTTCTCAGTCAGCTTTTTGCTTCCCGCGGCGTCTCGTTAGTCGGACAACCTGACCTAAGAGTCGGGATAAAAGCCGAAGATTTAGGCGAGATTTGTGTGACAAACCGTTTTCTTTTTAGAGAACACATTCAGATTAGCTGCGAGTATGGTAGATTTCTAAACATCTTTGATGAGGGGTGCTTGCAAATTGTTTCTGACTGGGCCTCAAGCAAATCCTATGACCAAGCCAATAATGATGAACGAGAGCGCTTATTAAAAAACTTTGATGATCTTGCTAAAGGTAAGCAAGCTTTTTTTAATCTTATCGATTACAACTCACCGCCTTTGTCTCATCAAGCAACAAGTGAGGAGGTGCTCGCATGTCGCCCACATATTCTGCTCGTGTGTCTTGCTGGTAATAATGCGTTTATCTTATCTAGAGCTCTTTGTTCAATAAAAGAGTTGCTCTGCTCTGCAAAGAAGTTAAACATCATCAAAGAGACACCGTTTGCAAGTCTTGAGCTGATAAAGAGACAATTTGAGGAACTAGAGATTAGCCTGCCACAGTTTGTTAAGGCTTACTCAAAACATCTTAATGAACTAGAAGTCTTGTTGAAAATACCAAGAGAGCTCCAGCCTTATTCTCGCTACCAAGATAATTTTCAGACGCTTTCAGTTTGTTCTGTCCGTTTAAAAAACGCCAACTGCCAATTGCTCGAGTGTGGAAAAAAAGCTCGAATTCAAGGCCTTGTTTCGAGCCATCAGCCGCGGTTTTTTAGAGACAATTCTGATAAGCTCTCTAAGCTAGGCGAAGAATACGTGACACATAAGATTGATGAAAATCTGTTTCGAGAGAGATTTTTTGAGCTCTATAGCGACCATTCATCACGGCAAAATGCTCGTCGCTTAAACCTACTAAGCTGTGGCACTGCTCGTGGTGACAAGCCGTTTTTAAGCTTAAAAAAAGACTTGGATGAGTTACAATTAAGCTTTTCTTAATTTTGAGCTAATAAGACTGTGATGCTCAGAACAGTCTGCTCCTTCAGGGCATTTTTAATAATTTGGGTTATACTTAGATTTATTGGTGATTATCCGTCAGGGATCTTTAATAGGGACTATCGACATGCGCTACTTTCTAAGTATCACTCTTTCACTTTTTTTAATGACTGCTTATGCCGCCGATGAAGGGGCTCAAGACGCTCAAGACGCTTTAGCAAAGCCAAGCGCAGCAGAGAAGGCGGCCTCAGAGCGCTTGGCAGGTAAGGCCGTTAAGTACCCAACCTTGACTGATAATTCCTACAGTGTGGTGGATGATGCTCAAATTTTAAGCCCTCCTCAGGCCCTTCAATTAAATAAAATGCTGTTTAGTTTGTATCAGGAAAAAGAAGTTAATCTAAAGCTCTCAACCATCAAAGATTTAAAATCAGTCCATGCCGATAATAACTCGTTTGAAAAGTATGCAGCAGCTTCTTATAGTCAATGGAACATCATGGCAGCAGGCTCAGATCTTCGGATCTTAGTCAGTTATAACCAGAAAGATAATCACGTGGTTATTAATGGACCTGCTGACTGGCAAAAAGAAAATGAAGCTAATATTGACACGCTAGTGTCTAAGTATTTCATGCCAAAAATGGATGAGCATAAAGTGGCCGAAGGCATAATCGATGGGATGGATGCGACCGCCTACTACCTACGAACGGGGTCTTTGCCAAGTTGGTTTGGCTTCTTTGCGAAATTAATTTTATTCATCGCAGTGGTTGGCGGGGCTGTTTATTATGGTAAAAATAACCCAGAGAATGCGCTGGTCATCAAGGCAAAAGAATACTTGCACCTGCTGTTTGAGAAGCTCAAAGAGCTACTTGCCAAGCTTGTTGAAATGGCGAAAGAGAAGCTCGCTAAAAAATAACGCGTCATCTTCCCGCACAAACCGTGCGGGAAGATGGATTTTATTACTTCAAAACAAAATTATTGTCTTGCATCCATTGATTGTCTGGAAACTTCGTTAAGTAGTTTCTAATAGAATCAGGCAAAATAATTAAGCAGTTTTCACCTTCTTTCAACGCGCTGGCAGCTTGAAGGGCCGCCCAAACAGCACTGCCGGATGAGCCTCCAACTAACAAGCCTTCTTCACGAATTAACCGTCTCGCCATGATAAAGGCGTCTTGATCATTGGTCTTTATGTACTGATCGACTAAGGTATTGTCGAGTACGTCTGGAAAGAAGTCGTAGCCAATGCCCTCTACTAAGTAGGGGGACACTTCGTTACCACCGCCTAAAATGGAGCCAACTGGATCGGCGCCAACAATTTTAAGCGCAGGGTTATGTTCTTTTAAACGCTTGGCTATGCCTGTGATGGTGCCACCGGTGCCAACACCTGCAACCACCATGCTAAGATCTTGGCCGAAGTCTTCGATGATCTCATTGGCGGTGCCAAAGTAGTGAGCGCCTGGATTGTTGCCATTTTGATATTGATCTAGGATGTGTGAGTTGGGAATGTCAGCATTGAGTCTTTTTGCAAGTTCTATGTGTGAGTCTTCATCATCCCAAGCGGCTTCAGTTGGGGTGCGATAAATGGTGGCTCCCAGTGACTCTAATACCACTTGCTTTTCATGACTCATCTTCTCAGGCATGGTAATGATCATCTTATAGCCAAGCACAGCAGCTGCTAGCGCAATACCAATACCGGCATTCCCGCTGGTTGGTTCAATTAAGGTATCGCCTTTTTTAATACGACCTTCTTTCTCAGCTTCTATTACCATACGATAACCGATTCTGTCTTTAACCGAGCCTCCTGGGTTTAAGAATTCGCATTTAACATACAGATTGCAAGAAAGCTCTTGTCCAATCCGATTTAGTTTTACACACGGGGTTTGGCCAATAGCCTCTAAAATGGTTTCGAATCTCATGGTTCACTCTTCCAATGAAAAAGAGTGACTATACCCAAACTAGCTCATTATGCGAAGCTTTGACTTCATCAGAACGTCAAAGGACAACCCATTACTGCTTTAGCATCATGTGAAAGTGATGATTGCCCATCTCTTGTTTCACCGTGACATTTGCATACTTGTTTTGTCTGGCTGCTTGCAGCAAACTTTCTGCATTCACTAACTTATCATGCTTGGCTGTGTGAATCGTGATGGGCTTTGCTTAGGAGCTTGCAAAGAAAGTCCTGTCTTGAAGACTCTTCTTTAAATTGATTTTAAATCTATCGTTTACTTTTGCTGCAATGTCATCGGTTAGATGAGCAATGCTCGTGTAGCTAAAGTCTTTTCTATCAGGAAGATCTGAGAGCTATCCATCAAGATGTTGAAGGTGTAAGAGCTCTTGCTGCCGCAATTTATTGTTGGGTGTGAGAGCTCTTAGGTGGTTTGTGGGTCGGGTTACTCGCGTCGTTTTCTGTCTTTTCTGTGTATTTTATTGCGGTTACGGTGTGATAGTAGGTATTCGATGTCGCCAATGTCTTCTTTCAATTGTCGCGTTTCTAGAATTTCATCGATGCGGCGCTTGTTTGCGATGGCCTTTTTACGAGCATTAAGATCGCCTCTGTCCAAATTCTCTATGTAATCAAAATCATCGTGTGTCTCAAAATCACTCTCAGTACGACGGTTCATTTCTTCTCCTTGCGTAAAACTAAAACATCTAATTTAAATATAGACCAACAGTGGCGAAATGCACTAAAATTGAACTGATTTTGTGAGCTAGTACCGTTTCCATTTAGTTTGACGTTAATCGTCAAAACTAAATGGAAACGGTACTAGTAAGGAAAACAAGAGCTTATACCCTGAGTAATCGATTCTTATCTAGTTCGGGATCCTTTTGGTCCCTTTTGAATTAAAATCTTCCCTTGAGCGGAGGCCATACTATTATTTCGAAGTACCTTGAGTCTATCAGGACTTTTTTTCTCAGGGTTTAAGGTGGGGCTGGACATGTCACTTTCACTAGTGGCATAGTGATAAACCACCGTATGTGTTAATTTGATTTTTAAAGGAGCAGTTTGGGATACATCAAAACAACTATCAATGCGTTATGACTTTGCTTTTGGAATTTAGGGTCGTTTGATAAGGATTAATGTCTTTAGAATGAACTGAGGAGAACCTATGACAGGGAATGCAAAAGTCGTAAGACAATCTCTGCTACAAAGAATCTTGAAGCTGATGCCAGAAGGCGCAGGTCCTTTATTCTTTATACAAATTTTTTCAACCTTAAGTTTTAGTGTTTTATATTCATCACTTTTTTTATTCATGCGAGGCGAGCTGGCGATTGATGACGCCAAAGCAAGCAGCATCACTGGTTTTTTCATTGCCTTCAACTATGGGCTTCACCTTCTTGGTGGTTACATAGGCGGCAAGATCTTGAGTAATCGCTTCTTATTTGCCCTAGGCATGTTTTTACAAATCATTGGTTGTGTGATGCTGGCGCAGTTATCCTTGTATTACCTCTATTGGGGGCTTGCAGCCTTTTTGACAGGCAGTGGGCTTAATGTTACTTGCATTAACTGCATGTTAACTCAGCGCTATGAACCCAGTGATAATCGACGAGAAGCTGCTTTTTTCTGGAACTACAGCGGTATGAACATTGGCTTTTTTATAGGGTTCTCATTAAGCGGTTATTTTCAATTAATAGCAGGCTTTAAAAATTTATTTTTGATAAGCAGCCTAGGAAATTTTATAGCACTCATGCTCCTTTTTTACTATTGGTCACCTCTAAAGGATGTTAAGACGAGTCTTGCAAAAGAGTCTAAATCAAAGCGACGATTTTATGTAATTTTAGGGACCATTCTGACCTTTTCATTTCTGCCATTGCTTCATCAGCTGGCGATAAAATCTGAAGGGGCAAATGACTTTATGATGGTGCTGGGTGCGGTTGCTTGCGTGTTTCTTTTGTTGTTAACCTTTAACCAAGAGAGCTTTAAGGCTAGAAATAAGATGCTTGCGTTCATTGTGTTAATGTTTGCAGGCCTTATCTTCTGGACGCTCTATCAAATGGTGCCGATGGGTTTAACGCTCTTCATTGTTAAGAAAGTGAATACGGAGTTTTGGGGCATGGCCATTGCACCGCAATGGATCCAAAACATTAATACCTTAGTGATCGTGTTTGGTGGTCCGATGGTCAGTGCGTTTTTTCTAAATCTTAGAGAAAAAGGGGTCAATATTTCCATTCCTAGACAATTTACTGCGGCTCTTTTTTGCATAGGGCTTGGCTATGTTATTTTGCCAGTTGGTATTTTTCAGGCAAAAGGTGGTCTTGTGTCTCTTTATTGGGTGATTGCCTGTTATGTCTTACAGAGTATTGGAGAGTTACTAATCTCGCCAGTTGGCTATGCTATGGTTGGACGATTGGCGCCTGCTAACTTACAAGGGGTGATGATGGGCACTTGGATGATGGTCACAGGTGTGGCAGCGACTTTTTCCAATCGCTTTTCACATTTGATGGTGTTACCTGAGAGTGCCAGCAGTATTGCAATGGATCAGAGTTTTTCACAGGTGTTTAACTTTCTTGGTTGGGGCGCACTGTTTGCCAGCTTCTTATTGTTTCTCGCCAGTCGCTGGGTTCGAGCGTTAATGGATGAAGAAATGACGCAAGCGCCGGCAGTACTCGCTTTGTCTTAGCCTGCTTAGCCCCCGTTATTCGGGGGCCATACTATTATTACGAGGTAGGACGAGTATCAGCTTTTGTTTTTTTATACGCCTCTCTTTTTTTTCGTACCAGAATGTTGAGCGTTTCAACCAGTAGCGAGAAGATGATTGAAAAGTAGACATACCCTCTAGGGACATGAGTATTGAGCCCATCGGCCACTAACACCATGCCCAACATTAGAATAAAACTAATGGCCAGCATTTTGATGGAAGGGTTTTCCTTAATGAAACAGGTAATCGGGTAACTTGCAATCATCATCAAACCAACAGACACACAAATGGCAATGGCCATAATTTCAAAGTGGGGCGTCATACCGATGGCGGTAATGACGCTATCAAAGGAGAACACAATATCAAGTATGGCAATTTGAATAATGACTTTTATTCTGCTGCTTTTTAGCTTGGAGGCAGAGAGTGCTTTGTGTGGCGTCATTTCACAATGAATTTCATCGCTGGCTTTGTAGATTAGAAAGAGCCCGCCGAGTAAAAAAATAAAGTTTCGGATACTAAAGTCAACGTCTGCAATGCTAAACAATACCTGGTGGAGGCTGGCAAGAAAGCTTGCCAAGCTTAAGAATAAGAGCCGGGTGACTAAGGCAAGCATCAGACCAAAGCGCTGTGTGCTTTTTTGTTCGCTCTCGGGCAACTTGGAGGTGACAATGCTTAAAAACACCAAGTTATCGATGCTTAAGACCACTTCAAGAAAGAGCAGGGTGGCAAGACTAATAAATTGATTAAAAAGTAACGAAAAGCTCATCAGACTGTTCTTAAAAATCAGGGAATTAATGTTAAGCTATACCATCGAGGTTAGAAGGTCAAAGAGGGTTTTCCATTGAAAAAAAGAAGTGCTTGCTTTTTTTTATCGTTGCTTTTTTTACAATCATGTATGCTGCAGCAGCCATCTGATGTGAACAATATTTGCCAAATTTTTAAGCAATACCCAGGCTGGTATTGGGATACCGAAGATGTCTACACACGCTGGCGAGTGCCCATTTCTGTGCAAATGGCCATTATTTATCAAGAATCCAAGTTCCATCCAATTGCCAAACCGCCCAGAACCAAACTACTTTGGGTGATCCCTTGGAAGCGGCCATCGAGTGCCTATGGCTATACTCAAGCACTCGATGGCACTTGGGAGTCTTATGTTAAATCTAGTGGCAATTACCTTGCGAGTCGCTCCTCTTTTAAAGACTCAGTCGATTTTATCGGTTGGTATGCCTACAAAGCACATAAGCGAGCAGGGATCTCAAGAAATGATGCCTATCGCTTGTATCTTGCTTATCATGAAGGCGTGGGTGGTTATCAAAGAAAGACCTATCTATCTAAGCCATGGCTGGTAAAAGTGGCCCATAAGGTTAGTCGCCAATCAACGCTGTATGACAAACAGCTTGCTAGTTGTCGAACCTCGCTGGAGCGCAAGCCTTGGTACCGCTTTTGGTAGTTCGGGGTTGCTTTCTGATTAAGAAAACGACACACTCGGAATTTGAATACGTTTTAGGGGATAACAATGAAATTAATGCTCTTGGGAGCGCCAGGTGCTGGTAAAGGAACTCAGGCTAAGTTTCTAATGGATCAGTTTGAAATTGTGCAAATTTCAACCGGAGACATGTTAAGACGCGCGATTTCAGAGCAGACAGAATTAGGAAACTTGGCTAAATCGTTCATGGACAAAGGCTTACTTGTCCCAGATGATGTCATGATTGGGTTGGTACAAGAGCGGCTCAAGCAAGACGATGTTAACAATGGTTTCTTATTAGATGGCTTCCCTAGAACGCTGGCCCAAGCAAAAGCGCTGACAGATGCTAAGGTTTCATTGGATGGGGTGATTGAAATATCGGTGCCGGACTGTGAGATTATTCAGCGTGTTAGTGGTCGTCGTGTTCATCCTGCCAGTGGTCGCGTTTATCACGTGCAGCATTGTCCCCCACAAAAAGAAGGACTAGACGATGAGACAGGAGAGCCTTTAGTTTTAAGAGAGGATGATAAAGAAGAGACCGTTCGCAAACGTTTGCAAGTCTACCATCAACAAACCAAACCGGTGGTTGAGTATTATCAAGAGTTGAAAAAGTCAGAAGATAACGCTCCAGCTTTTTATAGTATTGCTGGTGTTGGTGATGCAAAAGCCATTGCGTTGGCGATCATGGAAAAATTAAATGGAGCAGAAAGGACAGCCTAATGCCAATAGTTGAGTTAAGTGAAAAAAACTTTGATGAGATCCTCGATAGTAAAGAAATTGTCTTTCTTGATTTTTGGGCGGAGTGGTGTGCACCCTGTAAGCATTTCTTTGAGATCATTGAGCAAGCATCAACACTCTATCCGAACGTGATTTTTGCGAAAGTGAATGTGGATCAGGAATCTGAAATTACCACGAGCTTTAAGGTAATGTCGGTACCACATTTGATGGTGATGAAACAGGGAGTGATTATATACTCTCAGGCAGGCATACAGTCTTTATCAACCATTAAAGAGTTAGTACAGCAGGCAGAAACGGCGGTAATCGAGGAATAAAAAAAGGGGACCCCTGGTCCCCTTTTTTCTATACACCGTCGGTTACTTTTTCTTAGCTGCAACTTTTTTAGGCGCCGCTTTTTTAGCAACGGCCTTCTTTTTAGGAGCGGCTTTTTTAGCAACGGCTTTTTTAGGCGCTGCTTTCTTAGCGACTGCTTTTTTCTTAGCAGTGGCCTTTTTCTTAGCAGGGACTTTTTTCTTTTTGCTGTTTGCTTTTTCAAACTTAGCAATGGCTGCGTTGATTGCTTTGTCGCGACCTGCTAGGTAACTATCTTGCTCTTTTGCTTGGTCGGCACGCCCTTTTTCATAAGCCTTAGCAGAGGCTTCCTCTACTTTCGCTTTAATTTCAGCTTTAAGCGCATCGATTTTTGACTTAGATTCTTTTTTTAAAGAATCAATTTTGCTCTTAGAGTCTTTCTTCAAAAGTTGAAGTTTTGAGTTAACTTCACGTAGTTTCACTCTCATGTTTTGAGCCGGTGAAGTCTTCTTCTTTGCTGTCGCCATTCTCCTCTCCTTGTGATTTGTCGCGAACGTTCAGTATTAAGTGTATTAAAAAAAAAAAGTTTTTCAAGAATTTATAAGAAATCAACTGAAAAAAAGCAAGGACTTTTCGTATTTTTATCATGATTGGATAATATCCTCATCCTAGTTCATAATGCCGGCTTTCAAATTTTGCAAAAAAAGTGGGGGATTGGATGTTACTTGCAATTGATGTTGGTACCAGTAGTACAAGAGCAATTGTTTATAATAAGTCAGGCTCTGTCATCAGCGAAGCACATCTTCCACTGCAAACGTTCTACCCGCATAATGGTTGGGTCGAGCAATGTCCCGAGGAAATATGGACTAAAACTTTAGAGGTGCTCTCTCAGGCCATAGAAAAGAGTGGGACTCCTGCCAAAAAAATAAAGGCCTGTGGCATTACCAATCAGCGGGAAACCACCATCGTTTGGCATGCTAAAACTGGAAAGGTTTTGGCACCTGCCATTGTTTGGCAAGACCGACGAACCAGCAGCCTTTGTAAACAAATGAGAGAGTGTAAAGAGCTTATACATCAAAAAACCGGGTTAATTCTCGATCCATATTTCTCAGCCAGCAAACTTCTATGGTTAAAACAAAACAATCATACAGTACTTGATGCGATGTCCAAAGGTCACTGTCTCTTTGGCACGGTCGATACGTTCATACTTTGGCGCTTAACTCGCGGGCAGGCTCATCGGACCGAGGCAAGTAATGCCTCTCGGACCATGCTGGTTAATTTACAGTCTGGACAGTGGGACACGGACTTATTAAATCTATTTGATATTCCTGAAAGTGTGTTGCCTGAAATTTGTGATTCCAATGCCCATTTTGGAGAAATTGATTCGTCTTTTGTTGGCAGTGCAATTCCAATTACTGGTATTTTAGGCGATCAGCAGGCCGCAACCGTTGGACAATGTTGTTTTAGCAAAGGAGAGGGAAAGACGACCTTTGGCACGGGCTGCTTTTCAATGTTAAACACAGGCAATGAGCCTGTTTCATCCAGTCACCAACTGCTATCGACCATTCTTTATCAGTTAAATGGCAAACGAACCTATGCTTTAGAAGGGAGCCTTTTTAATGCAGGAACGTCTATAAAATGGTTGCGAGATGAGTTAGGGCTCATTGAGAATGCAGAGCAAAGCGAAGCCTTTGCCAAAGCGCTTGAAGATAATCAAGGCGTGTTTTTTATTCCGGCCTTTACTGGCTTAGGCGCTCCGTTTTGGCAACCATCTATGCGTGCGTCGTTTGTTGGTTTACAGCTTGCCAGTGACAAAAAAGTGATGGTTCGTGCCGTGCTTGAATCAATCTGTTATCAGGTTCGAGCATTAATGGAAGCCAAAAAGAAAGATTTCAATGGCTCGTTTATTAAGCTTAAGGTCGATGGTGGCATGACGGTGAATAACTGGTTGATGCAAACACTTGCCAATTGTTTGTCTATGAAGGTTGCTAGACGCAGTGTCTCAGATGTGACGGCTTGGGGAGTTGCCATGCTTGCGTCATTTGGAGCCAATGAAATTAGTAACCTTGAGGCGATTAGGTCGTTTCAATTAGAAGAGCAACATTTTCAGCCAGAAAAAGAGGGGCTTGAAGAAGAGAATTATCAAAAATGGTTGAACATTGTTGAGAGAATGATTTCCCTTAATTTATAAATATACTCGACCTGCCTCATCATGCCCCCGCCGCATACCTGTCTCCAAGAAGCCAAATAAGCTAGACACAGGTATAAAGTGGGGGAATGGGGGGTTAGTCTAAGTGTCGTAAATCGTGGCCAATGTAATTTTGACGAGGACGACCAATTCTTGATTTATTACCAATCATTTCTTTCCACTGCACAGTCCAGCCGACGGTGCGGGCAAGCGCGAAGATAACGGTAAACATATTGGTTGGGATCCCAATGGCACTTAAGGTAATACCAGAATAGAAGTCGACATTCGGATAGAGCTTTTTCTCAATGAAGTAGTCATCTTCTAAGGCAATTTTCTCAAGCTCCATGGCCAGTTTAAATAAAGGCTCATCTTGAGCGCCAACGGCTTCTAGTACTTGATGGCAAGTCTCTCTCATCACTTTGGCTCTAGGATCATAGCTCTTATAAACTCGGTGGCCAAAGCCCATTAGGCGAAATGGATCGTTCTTGTCTTTTGCTTTTTCGATGTACTCAGGAATGTTTGCAACATCACCAATTTCTTTTAGCATGTTGAGGCAGGCTTCATTGGCACCACCATGAGCCGGCCCCCAAAGAGCGCCAATACCTGCAGAAATACAAGCAAATGGGTTTGCGCCGGTAGAGCCTGCTAACCGAACCGTTGACGTTGATGCATTTTGTTCATGATCAGCATGCAAGGTAAAGATGGTATCCATCGCTTTAACCAAGATGGGATTAGGCGTGT
Source organism: Legionellaceae bacterium (assembly GCA_030148065.1). GTDB lineage: Bacteria > Pseudomonadota > Gammaproteobacteria > Legionellales > Legionellaceae > JASBUC01. Next base: position 28,321 of record JASBUC010000078.1, read on the forward strand.
ATTTTTCACAAGGCACAGAGAACATCATGTGCAGGAAGTTCTCAGCATAGCCCATGCTGTTGGTGGGGTAGACAAAAGGCTGACCTAGCGAGTATTTATAAGCCATGGCGGCAAGCGTTGGCATTTTAGCAATCAGTCTTACAGCAGCATTGGTGCGGTGCTCTTTGTTAGCAATGTCTAGTGCTTCATGGTAGAAGGCTGATAAGGCGCCGACCATACCAACCATGATGGCCATGGGGTGAGCATCTCGTCGAAAGCCTCGAAGAAAATGGTACATTTGTTCATGAACCATGGAGTGTCGGTTAATGTCGCCGACAAAAGCCTTTTTTTCATCCGGGTTAGGGAGCTCACTGTTTAGTAGTAAGTAGCAAACATCGAGGTAGTCTTTTTTTACCGCCAATTCTTCAATAGGGTAACCTCTGTATAGCAGAGTGCCATTTTCGCCATCAATGTAGGTGATTTTCGAGTAGCAGGAGGCCGTTGCGGCAAAACCTTCATCCAAAGTGAAGTATCCCGAAGCTCCTAATCGGCTGACATCAATGGTTGGTTTGCCGAGAGTCGGGTGGGTGATTGGAAGCTCAATGGTTTTATCGCCTATGGTTAAGACAGCAGTTTTTGCAGTCATTCTATCTCCTACGATGATCACATAAAATCCCCGAACTATACCCAATATTAACAAGAATGCGAAATCCTAACTGCAAAATTTCGTTTTTTTGTTCAAATCCTGGTAAAATAAGCATTTGTTCTTACAGATCTGATAACACACTTGAATCCTCCTATGTCTCCTAAAAACACAATAGTACTCTACCGACGTCTCCTAAAAGACATCATGCCCTTCTGGTTTGTCTTGATGTTAGGGGTGTTAGCCAATGTTGGCTTCTCAGGCATTGATGCAGGCTTTACTTACCTGTTAAAGCCCTTTATGAACAAAGGCTTTATTGACAAAGATCTCTCCTTTATTCAGTACGTACCTGCGATCATTATCATCGGGATTAGCCTAAGAGGGCTAATAGGCTCTCTTGGCGGCTACTGCATGACCTATGTTGCACGCAAGGTTGTGCGGAACTTTCGGCAAAAAGTGTTCCAACACATCGTACACTTGCCAATGAGTGAGTATGCAAAAGCGCCTTCTGGGCACTTATTGTCAAAAATTCTCTACGATGTAGAGCAAATTGCGCAAGTCTCCGCAGATGCTTTGACCACCTTTGTACAATCGCTCTGTTTGGTCATTGGTCTTTTAATCGTAATGTTTGTGATAAGTTGGCAGCTATCTCTGCTTTTTCTCCTGACTGTGCCGGTGGTCGCTAAAATTGTTCATTACACGAATAAACGAACTCGCCGAGTGTCTCATTCTGTGCAAAAGTCGATGGGCTCTGTGACTGAAATTGCCTCTGAAGCGATCGATGGTCATCAAGTGGTGCGAATTTTTGGCGGACAGTCCTATGAAACTGGAAAGTTTAATAAAGCCACCGAAGAAGCGTTTCGCTTTGATATGAAAGTTGCCAAAATCAAAGTGATTAACATGGTTGGGGTGCAGGTCACCATCGCCTTTGGCATTGGCTTAATCATTTTAGCCGCCATTCATTTATCATCGGTCATCGTCATTACAGCAGGTGGCTTTTTATCGATTATTGCTGCGATGTTACAGCTGATAAAACCGCTAAAGAACCTCTCAACAGTAAATAGTATGATTCAGCAGGGCTTAGCTGGCGCAGAAAGCGTTTTTAATTTACTGGATAAGCCGCTTGAAGCAGACACTGGTGTTAAGACCCTCAATCCCGCCGAGGGAAACATTGAATTTGACAAGGTTTGTTTTTCTTATCAGGAAAAATCACCAGTTTTAGAATCACTTTCTTTTTCGCTTGCACCCGGTCAAACCATGGCATTAGTTGGCCGTTCGGGCAGTGGAAAATCAACCATCATTAATCTTCTGGCCCACTTTTATCAGCCAAACTCCGGTCAAATCCGAATCGATGGCATTGACTCAAAAGAACTCTCAATCGAGAGCTTACGGCGGAACATGGCCTTAGTAAGCCAACATGTCACCCTCTTTAATGATACTTTGTACAACAACATCGCCTATGGTGGGGTACAAGCAAGCCGAGAAGAAGTCATTCGTGCGGCAAAAGCGGCTTTCGCATGGGACTTTATCGAAGCCCTACCGCAAGGACTAGAAACGGTGGTCGGTGAAAAAGGCTTGAGGCTCTCAGGAGGGCAGCGCCAACGTATTGCCATTGCTCGCGCCATCTTAAAGAATGCGCCCATTCTAATTCTTGATGAAGCGACTAGTGCTTTGGATTCAGAGTCTGAGCGTTACATTCAAAAGGCGCTGGCAACTGTAATGAAAGGCCGAACGACGATAGTGATTGCTCACAGACTCTCGACCATCGAACGTGCCGACTTCATCTTAGTTTTGGATAAAGGCAAGATCATCGAAAAAGGATCGCATCAACGTTTGCTGTCACAAAATGGTCAATACAGTCATCTCTATAAATTGCAATACAATGAACGAACGCCAGAGCCTATCTATGATAGCCAGGGCATTTGAACGCCTTTGGTGGCAACGTGAGCGAGGGTTGTTTGCTATCTTGCTACAACCGTTTGCTTATGGTTTTAGGTGTGTTTCATCACTAAGACGCTGGTGGTTAGTCAAACAACAAGCGGCATTTTCAGTACCTGTAGTGGTGGTTGGTAACTTGTCTGTTGGTGGCAATGGCAAGACACCGATGATTATTAGCTTGGCCAACCGATTAAAGGAGCATGGCTTTTGCCCTGGTATTGTCAGCCGTGGCTATGGAGGGATCGCACCTTTTTATCCCATGCCTGTTTTGGCAGACTCTAAGGTCACAGAAGTCGGAGATGAGCCTCTTTTGATTGTGCGAAAAACAGGCTTGCCAATGGTGGTTTCACCCAAACGAGTCGAGGCGGTGCAAATGCTTATCGAACACTATGGCTGCGATCTGGTGCTAAGTGATGATGGTTTGCAACATTACCGTATGCACCGGGATCTCGAGCTTGTCTTGATTTCCAAAGAAAGCGGTCTTGGGAACCAGCAACTGTTACCAGCAGGGCCTTTGAGAGAGCCTCTCTCTCGTCTGCAGTCGGTCGATTTTGTGTTAAGTGCAGAGTCATCACTCCTAGCAAAGAAAGGTTATACTTTAAAATTTAAAGGGTTTTACTATTTAGATAGTGGGGAGGCGGTGACTTTAGAGTGCTTGCGTCTTCAGCCTTTAGTCGCGATCACGGCGATAGCAAAGCCTGTGCGATTCTTTCATTTGTTACGCTCTATGGAGCTCTCCTTTGAAGAGCGATGTTTTAATGATCACCACTTTTTTAGTGAGGAAGATTTAATGGTGAAAGATGGCTATGTGGTGGTCACTGAAAAAGATGCAGTTAAATGTCATAATTTTGCAAAGAATGTGATTGTTGCAGCAATTGATTTTGTCATTGAGCCATCTTTCTGGCAGGATTTTATAATTAAGCTTGAAAATGTTCGAAAAAAGAGGGTTTAACTTAGATAAAATGATTAAATATTTCCCTAAAATTATTTTTTTTATTCTCTTTGGGTGTTTTGCGTCCGTCTCTTCATTTGCAAAAGAGGGCGATAAAACGTCGAATGCAGAGACGAGTATTCGCCAACATGTAGAAGCGGTCACCACTAAGATTGGTGAAACAATCAATCAAAACCGACAACCTCTGCGAGACAGCTTTTTGCACCCAGGGGCGGACAGTGAAAGTTGGACTTTCTCAGGCATTGTATTCGATGAAAGCAATGCTCGTTATGGATACTCTTTTTTAGTATTGCGCCAAGGCGATCTTTTCAAGGTAATAAGCCAAGTGGTGTTGATGAGCAATGGCGAAGAGCTGTTTCATTATCTCTCAGAAAAGGAGATTAAAAATCACGAACAGCAGGGCGTTAACTTAAAAATTAATGATGCGTTTCTTCGATACAACGAGGTGAGTGACAGCTGGGTGTTTGGGGTCAATCAAAAGCAAGGGTTTAATTTTAGAGTGGAAGCCAATCAAAAGTACGATTACCGGACTGAACACGTACCTGGGGTGTCATTCTACTCTCTACAAGGAATGCGCATTAATGGTCAATTGTCGTTAAAAGACAAAAATGTCTTTGTGGTTGCAAAAAATGCCTGGTTAAGTCATCAGTGGCGAGATTCGCTCTCCAGCTCTTACAACATAAAGCGACTTTATTGTCGTTTTGGCGAAGATAAGGGGTTGTTGCTTGAACAGATTAATCGAGGCGATGATCGTTTGTTTGATGGGGCAACGCTCTTGGAGGCGAGCGGCAAACAAGACTCTGTTTCCCAGTTTGTGCAATTGAGTAAACTCAAGGAATCGAAGTGGGAAGTGCACGTGATTTCACCTAAGCTTGATCTCATCGTTGAGAGTGTTACGCCGCTTGATTTAGAAAGCCCCTATGGCACTCTGACTCTTTATGCCGGGATTATTCAAAAAGCGCCAAGCATTACGGGTGGCTTTTGTATTTTAACCGAGGACAAGCCTGTGAAGATGGCGAGCCCTGTTCAGCCGGAGGTCTTGGTAACGCAGGAAGAGAAAAAAGAGGAAAAGTAAATTTTTTTCTTGACTAAGGTCACGGTTCCCGGTTTAATACGCTCCGTGCTTAACGATGGCCAGATAGCTCAGTCGGTAGAGCAAAGGACTGAAAATCCTTGTGTCCCTGGTTCGATTCCAGGTCTGGCCACCATCTTGCACAATTCCTTTTGTAACCCTTATCCCTTTCCTTCATAATGACCAAATAAAAAATTATGGATGGGCGCACTTGTGCAAAAGACTGCGACATTTAATGAGAGTTGGCCGTGTTATGTTAGCGCAGGACTCATTATCATCACTGTTACCTACCTTCATTTTTTCTTAACCGTTCCGGGCTTTCCAGCAAACTTAGAGCTGTTAACCGAGCTTAATGCGACAAAACCCTATGGGCAAAGAGTCTTAGTTCCTTTAATCGTTCGAGCCTTACCATCATTCTTGCGACTAGAATACTACTATGCGTTTATAGAGTGTATATTTTTAGGCGCCATTTATCAGACAATTATTTGTTTAGGGAAACGCTACTTTTCGCAACGCTTAAGCCATTTGGTGGGTCTCATCTTCTTGTCGGCCTTGCCAACGCTTTATGTCATTAATTACTATTTTTGCGCACTGCATTTGAGTGCCGCTTTTTATTACCCTTATGACGTACCGGCGATCTTTTTTGTTTTTTTAAGTCTTTATTTGTCTGTGCAAAAGCGTTGGGGGCTTTTTTACCTAAGCATTGTAATGGCCACTCTAAATCGAGAAAGCAGCATCATCAATGTGTTATTACCACTTGCGCTTTATTGGAATACCAATACAAAGTTCAGGCGACCTGTTTGCATTAGCTTTCTTCTATATGTGGTGACTCGAGCAATGATTGAGGTTTTTTTATTGCAGCAAGCGTCTGGCGCCATCATGATGTTTTTTCACGAAGGAAGCGAAACACAATTATCTAGAAATCTTGCACTGTTCTTTCATCAAAAGGTGGCCTGTCAATTATTAGCAGAGCTTTTGTTTTTACCTGTTTTTTTTGTGTTGTTTTCAAGGTACATCCCTCGAGAGCTTCATAGGCTGCACATTATTGCAGTGCTCTATGGCATCGCTCTTTTCTACTTTAGCTTTATTATTGAGGCGCGTGTTTGGCAAGAAGTGGTCGCACTTTTATATCTTCCGGTGATAATAGGGGCGAGAAATTGGCTAACAGGGCGCGTGCAAGTCCCCAACGAGCCAGTAACTGGGTTTCAATTTTGGGAGCGCTATTTAGGACTGTTTCTAATGCTTGCAGCACTTTCGAGCTTCCCTCTTATACTCAAAATATTTTGAGAGTCTTTAATTGAGTGTCGCTTTAGTCATTGCTGCTTGCTTCATGGACTCTAAGTCTGCTTTTTTGTGCCAAAAAGAGCATAAGACCTAAGATGCTAAAGACAATGGCGCTAAGTCCGAGCGGGTAGGTGTTCGTGATTGGGTTTGGAAAAATAAAGTAGCCTATCATTGCTGGGAAAATAAAACGAAAGGCGCCACTTAGCGCAGAAGCTGCCCCAATGTTTCTATCAAAAGGGGACATCGCACCACCATTGCCAGCTCCCATGCAGAAGGTGCCACCAATGCCAATGAGTAGCATCGGGTAAATAAAGCCATTTAAAGTAAGAGCGAAACAATATTGATAAAGGCTCATGCTAAGCCCACCAAGCAGCGAAAGAGCAAAACCTAACAAACAGGTTTTGTAGATCCCTAGATGGCCAACAATCAGTCGACAAAGTAGGCTTCCTATAAAAAAGGAAAACCCCATGTAGGCAAAGTAAAAACCGTAGTCACTTTCTGCAATCTTTAGTTGTTTGATAATGATATAAGGCGACATGGCACAAAAAAAATAGAGGTAACTCAAACCAAAAGCGGTTGCTAAGGTGTAGAGGGTAAAGACTTTGTTTTGGCTGATGGCATAGTAGTCTTTATACAATGTCTTTTTAAATTTTGTTCGTTGTCCGAGTGCGAGTGTCTCTGGAATGGCGCTCGTTAAGTGCAGCAGTGCCCAGAGAGCCAGCACGATTAAGCTTGCAAAAATAGAAGGCCAGCCGTAATGAATGTCTAAATAACTGCCTATAAATGGGGCAAACATCGGCGAGAAGGCAATGAGACCATTTAAAGAGGCAAACACTTTTGCTCCTTCTCTGCCTTGATAACAGTCTCGCACAATAGCAAACCCTATAACCATCATGCCAGCACTGCCAGAAGACTGGATGATTCTTGCAAAGATAAGCCAGTAAACGTCGGTGGAAAGCGCACAGAGTAGACTGCCAACGGCAAACAGACCGGTCACCACGACGGCTGTTTTTTTCCGGCCAAAATGATCGGACAGAGGGCCTATGATCAGCTGCATGAAGCCTGCTGTTATCATGAAGCTTGTTAGAGTTAAAATCATTAAGCGATCGGTTGTTTGAAATTCAATGGTTAGATGACTAAGGGCTGGCACATAGATGTCCATGGCAAAGGCATGAGCCATCACCAGAGGGGCCAATAAAAAAGATAAGGCATTGACACTGAGTTTTCTTCTGTTTGTTCTCATTTGTATAAGCCTTAAGAGATAGACCCAAATATTTTGGGTATAGAGTTATTCGTTGTACTATTGAGGTATAGATAATTTTATATATATATTTATCAATTCATCAAGGGTTTCAAGATCTATGTACAAAGGGCAATTACACCTCTTACAGAAGCAACGGTTTCTTCCACTGTTCGTTGTTCAATTTTTTGGCGCTTTTAATGACAATGCCTTTAAACTAATGGCTGTTACCTTAATCGCCTTTCAATTGTCATTGAGTGAAGATGCCAGTGAAATGTACCAGGCCATTGGCGCTTTTTGTTTCGTATTGCCGTATTTTCTATTTTCAGCCACCGCCGGGCAGCTCGCTGACAAGTATAATAAAGCCCGCATTACCTATTGGGTGAAATTACTCGAACTTGCCTTAATGCTCACGGGAGCGATTGCTTTATTTTTTCACAACATTTTCTTAATGATGCTGGTTATTTTTGGCATGGGTGTGCATTCAACCTTTTTTGGTCCCATTAAATACGCCATTTTGCCCGAGCATTTAAAAAAAGATGAGTTGGTTGCAGGCAATGGGTTGTTAGAAGGCAGCACCTTTGTAGCAATCTTAGTGGGTACGATGCTAGGTACCATTTGTGGGGGCGCTCGAAATGAAGCCCTAGGGTTTTATGTGGGGGCAGCCATCATTATTGGGGCGTCATTAATAGGTTTAATTGCCAGTCTCTACATTCCAAGATCGAGCTCTAAAGCACCGGAGTTGATTGTTAACCGGAATATTTTTAAAGCAACCTATGATGTTTTAAAGGAAACCAAAGCCTCTTCAAAGCTTTTTTTATACATCTTAGCCATCTCATGGTTTTGGTTTATTGGCTCGATTGTATTAACCGAGCTGCCCATCTATACCAAATATGTGCTGGGGTTTGATTCGGTGATACTGAGCCTTTTTCTAGGGCTTTTTTCCATAGGGCTTGCTTGTGGATCTTTAATGGTTAATTTCTTACTAAAGAGTCGCGCCAGCACCAAGTTTGTGCCTTTGGCTTTGCTCGGCATGTCCTTTGGTTTGATTGACCTTTTTTGTGCGAGCCCTTGGATAGCCAAAGGTGCCGAATTACAGGGCTTAACAGCCTTTGTTGGAAATCTTGCAAACCTTCGGATTGTTTTTGACATTTTCTTGATTTCAGTCTGTGGTGGAATTTTCATAGTACCTTTGTATGTTCTCTTGCAAGAAGAGAGTCCTGCTCACTTTCGCTCTCGTTTGATTGCTGCAAACAACATTGTTAATGGAATCTTCATGTTGGCAAGCTCCTTAGTGATTGCAATTTTGAATCTTCTGCAAGTGCCGCTAGTAACAATCTTTGCCCTGACGGGGCTTGTGAACATTGTGGTTGCCTATTACGCAATGAGTTTGTTACCCAGAACCATCTTAAAGATGATTGTCAGCAGTCTTTTGCGAGTGTTTTATAAGGTCAACATACAAGGGCTTGAAAACTACTATAAAGCAGGGGATAAAGTGATTATTATCGCCAATCATAGTTCGTATCTCGATCCCGTGTTGTTAGCAGCCTTTTTGCCTGATGAGTATTTGGTGGCGGTGAACACTTACACGTCTGAGTGGTGGTGGGTAAAACCGTTTTTACCCTTGGTTGAAGCCTTTCCCATTGCGCCGAGCAACCCCATGAGCGTGAAATCAATCATCAAACGCATTAAAGATGGTAAAAAGTGCATTATCTTTCCAGAAGGGCGGCTAACCACCACTGGCGGCTTAATGAAAGTCTACACAGGCTCTGGCATGATAGCTTATAAAAGTGGCGCCAAGCTTTTGCCGGTTCGCATTGATGGGGCAAGTTATACCCCCTTTAGTTATTTGCGTGGAAAACTAAGGATTAAGTGGTTTCCTAAAATTAAATTAACCATTTTACCTGCGGTGCAGTTTAAGACGATTGAGGGCACAACCGCTAGAGAGCGACGACATCTTGTGGCTAACCATCTCTATGAAGTGATGACCGAGATGATGTTTTCATCGAGTCCTTATCAATCAACGTTGAGCGAAGCTCTAGCTGATGCCATTCACATTCATGGCAAAAACAAGGAAATTATTGAAGACACCAAACGTAAGGCGCTCAGCTACCGGGGCTTTGCACTTAGAACCATCATTTTAAAACAAGCCCTCAAACGAGAGAAGTTAACAGAAGAAACCATTGGTGTGATGTTGCCAACCAGTATTGCTGCTAGCGTCAGCTTTTTTAGTTTAACCCTGTTAAACCGAGTGCCGGCCATGCTTAATTTCTCAATGGGCACACACAGTGTGTTAAGTTGTGCGCAAACCGCCAACGTTAAAACCATTGTTTCTGCTAGAGAATTTATAAAGAAAGCAAAATTAGAGTCAATGGTTGAGTCACTGACGAAAGCGGGCTGTCGCTTTATCTTCTTAGATGATTTAAACATCTCCTGGCCAATAAAGTTTATAAGTCTTTTGAAAGCAAAGTTTTTTAAAGCTCAGCTGCCCAAGCGCTCTTTTGAACAGCCGGCAGTCATTTTATTTACCTCTGGCTCAGAAGGGCAGCCCAAAGGGGTGGTCTTGTCTCATAAGAACATTTTGGCAAACTGCCATCAAATGGCGGCTAAAATTGATTTCAACGGACAGGACATTGCTTTTAATACCTTGCCGGTATTTCACAGTTTTGGTTTGACCGTTGGCATGATTTTACCCTTGGTGATGGGCATCAAAGTTTTCTGCTACCCCTCACCACTGCACTACCGTGTGGTACCTGAGTTAATTTATGACACTGACGCAAGTCTGATGTTTGGTACTAATACGTTCTTAAGAGGCTATGCTCGCTACGCTCACCCCTATGATTTCTATCGCATTCGTTATATTTTTGCAGGGGCTGAGCCGTTGACCGCAGCCATTCGTGAAAAATACAGTCTGGACTTTGGCGCAAGAATCTTTGAAGGCTATGGGGCAACAGAGGCCTCGCCGGCGATCTCAACCAATACCCCCATGCAATACAAGCCAGGGACGACTGGGGCGCTTTTACCTGGCATTAGTTATAAATTAGAACCAATTGAAGGCGTTTCTGAAGGAGGGCGTTTATTGGTTAAAGGCCCAAATATTATGCTTGGTTATTTAAAGCATCAACGACCTGGCGTGCTCCTTCCTATGGAAGAAGAGTGGTATGATACGGGGGATGTGGTCTCATTTGATTCAGAAGGTTATTTAACTGTGCTTGGGCGAATTAAGCGATTTGCCAAAATTGGGGGAGAGATGATTTCCTTGAGCGCGGTAGAGGAATTGCTCGCAAAACGCTGGCCTGAGTTTAAACATGCGGTGGTGGCCGTTGCTGATGAGCGAAAAGGTGAAAAGCTCATCTTGCTGACCGAACACCCAGAGCTACAAGTTAGCACACTGCGAGAGTGTTTTAAAAGTCAGGGCGTAGGAGATCTATTGATTCCTAGAACTTTGTTCTATATCAAAGAGTTGGCCGTGCTTGGCAGTGGAAAACTTGATTATCCAAGCCTCTTACAGCAGGCTCTTTTAAAGCAGAAGGAGGTAGCGAGTCCCCCAGAACAGATCGTTTAATGGGTTAAGGAATTTTGGGAAAAGAGCGGATAAATCTTAGAAGCTCTTGTATCTTGGCTTTTTATTAGCTAAAATCGCCCATCTTTATGGGTTTTCGGTCATCTTCCATTAGATTTAACCTATTTGACCAGCTGGAAAAGGTGGTTCGGAGTAAATATTAATGAAAACATTTAGTGCCAAGGCAAGTGACGTTCGACGTGACTGGTTTGTGATTGATGCAACAGGTAAGCGTTTAGGACGATTGTCAACAGAAGTAGCTCGTCGATTAAGAGGCAAGCATAAAGCAGAATACACCCCTCACGTAGATACAGGGGATAATATTATTGTTATCAACGCTGATAAAATCGTTGTTACCGGTAAAAAGACGACGGATAAAATGTACTACCGTCACTCTGGTTACCCTGGTGGCTTGAAAGAAATGAGCTTTGATAAGTTACAAGCAAAACACCCAACAAGAATCATCGAGTTGGCTGTAAAAGGTATGTTGCCTAAGAATCCTTTGGGTCGGGCCATGTATCGAAAGTTAAAGGTGTACGAAGGGGCAGAACACCCTCATACAGCTCAACAGCCGATTGAATTAGACTTAGATGGTAAAGCGTAAGATCAGGAATAAATGATGAAAGAAACTACACAGTATTATGGCACAGGTCGACGTAAGAGCTCTGTTGCGCGTGTTTTTTTAAGACCCGGCAAAGGTGACGTAAGCATCAACGGTCGTTCTTTAGAAGAATACTTTGGTCGTAAGACGGCTCAAATGGTTGTTAAACAGCCTCTAGACGCGGTTGAGATGATTGGTAAATTTGACATCTTTGCGACCGTTACAGGTGGTGGAAGTTCTGGTCAAGCTGGTGCGATTCGTCACGGCATTACTCGTGCTTTAATTCAATATGACGAAGCGGATTTACCGGAAGGTGCTGAATTATCTGATGAGGCGTTTAGAAAAGTGCTTCGTCGCAAAGGGTATGTTACTCGTGACCCACGTAGAGTGGAGCGTAAGAAAGTTGGTCTTCATAAAGCAAGAAAAGCAACTCAATACTCTAAGCGTTAATTCCTTTTTGCTCTCCCCCCGAACACCTAGCTCGGGGGAGCTTCTTTTTATCTTTTCATTCCGCTCTCATGTTCGTGCTGATCAAGAGATTCTTCTTGTTCATCGTCTGGTAGTCTGCTGAATTTAGAAAATTCTTGATCGAGTTTATCTAAGCCTTGATAAAAACAATCAACAGCGTTTTCTCGAGCCTGTTGTGCTCGTAGGCTTGCACTTGCAAAAAATCCGCTGACCGCTAAGTTTGCTGCATGCATTCGAGGCTTGTGTGGCTCCAGGCGTTGAGTAAGTTGATGAGCACCCCAAGAGAGTTGTCGTTGTCCCCAGGAGAGCCAGGCGGCACAAGTGCCCTCATCGTCATCGTCATTGGCATTAAAGGCTTGTGCGTTTGAATGTGAGGCTTGCGCGTGATTTGTGCGTTCAATCAGCGCTTGTTTCTCAGGGCTCTCATTGCCTGTTCGAGCATCAAAATATTGCTCTTCTTGCTCAAGTTCAGGCAACTCTTCTTCTAAAACAGTCATTAACAGCTGATACACGTTTGAAAAGTCTTTTGAAAGTTCTTGTTCACACTTTTTGACAAACTGTTTCATTAAATCATTTTTTATCAGCTCAAGTGCGCTTTCAAATTCATCGCAGTCTTGTTCTCCAGTAAGCGTCTCTTCACTCGATTTTAGAAGCAGGGCGCTAATCATCAGCAGCTTTTCTTTGTGTAGAAAACTATAGCCATGTTGTTTTGCTAGGCTTAAATACTGAGATTCAAGAGTTTCCTTAGGTTTAGGGCCTTGTTGAGAGGTTAGGTTATTTAAGAATGCGTTGGCAAAATCAACGCGCAGTTTGGCAATTTGTTCGTTATTAAGATCACTCATCATGTCATCCTTGATTGCTGAGAGGAGTTTCTATGCTGATATATTTTTAGCAAACATACAACATTAATTTAGCGCGTGATTAATAGGGCCTTTTTTAGTGCTAGAAGCCGCGATTAATTTTACTTTGTTTAAGGTGGTCGAGGTGCTAATGCCATTTTGATAGATCTGCCAGCTAGAACCATTGTAGTGATAGCGAACGCCATTATCCCCAACAGCCCATCCATCGCTACTGCTAACCATGGAGACACTTCTTAGCGTTATACTGCCAATGTTTGTTTGCTGACTCCAACTGCCATTCTGATACCGGTAAGCAAGCCCTCCCTCCCCAACGGCCCAGCCATAGTCAGCCACACCATCGTTATTGCTGTCTATCATAGAAAGGCCGTAGAGCTTGCCCACTGCCGTCACACTAACAGACCAACTACCGCTATTCCAAAGTAAGATTTGTCCATTGCTGCTATTGCTTGCAGAAATTGAGATGGCATACGCATTGCTGGGGGCGCTGCTACCATTTCGCACAAAGGTTACTTGTTGTACCTGTCCAACGCTAGAAGGCAGAGCGTCTTCTTCGAAACAAACACTGTTACCTGATTTGACCAGCTCCAGCATGACGCCTTCGTCACTCTTACCGCCGGCTGCAAAGCCAAAGAAGTTCTTTGTTTCTCCAGCACCCGAAGGGTCGATGATTTTTATGCTAAGTAGCGGTTTGTCCGTAGCATCAATCTTATTATTGATGGTGAAATTTTTACATTTTTTATTACTTTTAAAGCGCGACCAGCTGGCATTGCTTGCTAAGTTGTTGCCCCGAAGTATGGTAAATTCATTTTTAGTGTTGGTGCCTCCAACCAGCCAGGCTTCATTGGGGTTAATAAAGGTGACATCGTTTAGTTGCGAGACCTCGTTTGATTTACTGTTGACAGTGACCTTTGACCAAGTCGTTCCTTCTAGCAAATAGAGCCTAAATTTATTGCCTTCTTTGGTCGTGGTTGCGAGTGCTTGGTGTGAGTTTAGAGCATCTATCGAGAGCAAATCAGGGTTTCCAGAAAAAGAGGTGACACTCCAATTTAACTCATTGGAAGTCTCATTCCAGCTCAGTAAATTGCCAGAGTCTCCTGCTACAAAGACGTAATCAAGTAAGATGGGTTGCTGCAATTCTGACACCGCTTTTGGGTTGTTGGCAGGGGCTTTGCCTATGCCTGAAATGGTGCATTGATGTTGACTAACCAGACTGCCTGTTTTATAGGTAATGGCGAAGGTATTATCCAGGGCTCTTTGTACATTGAGTAATGTATTACTCGAGGTGTCGTTGGCATTGTAGGAGAAAAGCTCTTGTCCTATCCAGACAAAGCCACTGGGTGCAAAAGAGCTGCTGTCATTTAAACTAATGGTGCTGCTAACACTGGTTTTTGACAGGGTTGAATACACTCTTAAGGGGTTAATGGCATGAGCGCTACCACTGGCGGCGACGGCTTGATAACTGCTGCCATCAAGCAGCTCTAAAACGCTCAATCCACTGCAGGAGCTTCGATTGGCAAGCATTTTTTCAATCAAGGCATTCTCTCCGAGTGCCAGACCACTCTCAGCAAGTGCTGGGGTTTTTTTATCGGCGGCTAAATGAAGCGTGCTGGTGTTTTTTCGAATGCTTAGAGAGGTAACGGTGAGGGCAAGTCCTGAAAAGACCACGATTAGGGCAATCGCAATCATCAAAAGAAAGCCCCCTGCTTGTTGTGTGCAAAACCTCATTATGCATTTGCCTTAATATCAACGTTGGTAATTAAAGAGTATTGATAATCTCCCTCTACTTGCGTTAGAGAGATGCTAATAATTCTCACTAAATCGCCATCAGACGTCGTTGCCAAATTTTCATCAAAATACGAAAAAGAGCAGGCGCTAATGTTTGCTGCAAAGGTCTTGGTGCCAAGCCCACCTGATTCTTGGCGAGTAATGTCTTGTTGGCTGCTGCGACAACGATAGGTGACTGTATTGTCATCTTGATTGGTAAAGCTTACTCGTGTTGATTGAGTCTGGCTAATGCTTTTGGCATTGCTTAAATCTTTTCTTAGTATGTCCATGCTCAAGTTTGCTTTGGTGGAGAGGGCGTTAATCTCTGTGGACATTTTATAATTAGTCACAAGTTGTCTTAAGATCCCTCCAATTGACATGCTTAGAATGCCGGTGATCGTTACAACAGTAATCAGTTCAATTAAGGTTGCACCACGTTGTGCTCTCATGCAGGGTACCTCGCTTTAACAACGGCATTGACACTGCGGCTGTCGCTTGCCGTGACTGTGATAGTCAGTTCGGAATTGGCAGTTGTAAAGGAAGAGTTTAGGCTTAAGCCCTCATTGCTTGCGTAGGTACTAAGTGCTTGGCAGGCAGCTGGAGGGCTTGCAACACTGCAAGGATCGGTTGGGGTTGCCGGATAATTAACCTCCCTTGCAACGGTTATTAGGGTCATATAAGACATAGCAAGCTGCAGTGCCTTCAAATCTTTATTGGAGTAGCTTACAAAGCGTAGGCCGTTATTTAAAACGGTCATGGAAGCCGTAAGGGCCAATGAAAAAATGACAATGAAGGTTATCAATTCAACTAAGGTGACCCCCTTATGCTTAACCATCAATGTACCCCGTTTGTCCGGTAATAGTAATCACTTGAGTCTGACCGCCAACGGTTAAGGTGAGCGTGGTATCATTGCTTGTAACACTGCCGCCATCAAGCGGTTGCCCTAATCGGTTAAAAACAATGGTAAGACTACTGGGGCTGATGCTCACGCCATTGGGAAAGTTAATTTTATTGTTATCACTGTCAGGATGATTAAAGGTGGTGCCAGAACCATCTTGGATTTCATAGCCAGAGGAGTCAATCACTAATTGATAATCGCTGTTCTCACTCACAGCCAATACTCTGGTTAATCTTAAGTCTTCCATTAAGAGGTGCTTAAAGCTTGCTGCAGTAGTGCTCGTTGAGAAGACATATTTTGGGCTTACTGCCATTACCAGGATCCCAAGAATTACAATCACTGAAATTAATTCTATGTAGGTAAACCCTTGATGGTGGTTTGGCATCGCGCCCTCTGTTTTGCAACCGACGACTCAAATATAATGAGCGAAGTTTGTCTTTCTATTGAGCTACCTAGACATAGTATTATAGACTGTAGCATATCTCAATAAACCAGCATGGCTCACACAGACAATGCGCTCTTTCTTTAAGGACAAAGAATCAAGATTTACCCTAGGAGTCACATTGTCTGACGAAGCTTTCGTTTTGGCTGGGGTTAATCAAGAAAATGGGGTGGAATTCTGTGTTGAGAAAACCTTTAGTGAGGGCTTAAGAGATGAGAAGGTTTCGGTTATTCGAGAAGCAGTTGAAAATTTTCAATTAGTGGATCAAAACTGCTCATTGGTTTTACAAAACGGTGATTATCAGTTACTACAGACCGATCCTTTAAGTGTACCCATTGAAGAAATGGCGCAAGCAATCAAATGGCAAATAAAAGATTTAATTGATCATAAACCGGAAGACGTCTGTGCAGAAGTGTTTGTGGTTCCCCCTCATGGCCTTGGCAAAAAACGAAACAAAGTGTTTGTCAGCGTTACCCAAACGGCGCCTTTACTTGAAAAGATTGCCATTTTAGAAGAAAGCTTTTTAAACGTTAATCAAGTGACCATCGAAGAGCTTTGTTTAGGTCGTTTGGTCAATTTTGCTCATGCCAGTGAGACCTCTCCTATCATTGTGGTGGACTTTAAAGGCAGTTTTTATCAGGTGATGGTCTGGTTAAATCAAGACTTGTATTTTTCAAGAGAATTTCGGGCAGCCAGTGCCAGTAATGAGCTCGATCCTGAAAAGACCTGTCTTGAACTACAACGCAGCATGGACTTTTGCAGCAGTGAATTAAAACTTGCCGATCCTAAGACCATTATTTTTTCGTCGAGACTGGCTTCTCAAAAAGGCGTTGTTTCACCTCTAGAAGAGCTGTTGGGTCGAGCGGTGACCGTGATGGACTTAGGATTTGTTTTTAACAAAGAGCGAGGTAAACAGTTAAAGCCGCAAGAACAGTTTTATGCGCAGTATGTGTTGGGTGCAGCACTGGAGCAAATTCTGCTAACACGCCCTCAAGCAGAGGAGGTCATAGCCGATGCAGACGATTAACTTTCTTAACCATTTACCTAGAGAGCAAGTACGATTTAATTTTAAGCAGCTGCTGCTCTCTTTTGTTGGCTTATTGGTTGTTTGCATACTGATCTCTGTTTCGATGATGGTTATACAGTTCTTTGAGCATCGAGAGCTAAAAGAAATCAGTAAAGAGCGTGAATTGGTCGCCAGTCAATTTCAACAAACGGCTAAGGATTTCCCTCTGTTGGTAGACTCGATACCACTCGAGAAAAAATTAAAAAAATTATCGGATGAGCTTCTAAAAAAACAACAGGAATTTGAGTCAATTTCTCACCGAACGCTTCGAAAAGGGTTTTCTAAATACATGAGTGAGCTCTCTAAAGTCACACCTCAAGGCTTGTGGCTTACGGTTATCTCAATCGATCAGGATTCAAAAAACATCTCCATTCAGGGAAAGGCACAGAAAGCTGTGACCGTTGCAACCTTTATCAATCAACTGAATGACTCCGATGTTTTTACCAATTTGTATTTTGATTTATTTACCTTAGACAGAGTGTCTGCAAAACCTTATTTAGGGTTTGAAGTGGCAACAGAAACTTTACTAAAAGAAGAGCCGACTGAAGAAGAAAAACAAAAAGTGGCAGAGGATGAGTTTGATAATGGGGAAGAGCTAAGTGCCAGCGTTTCCCAAGAGAACGTCACTCGTTCTAGCAAATGAGACAACGATGGAAAAACTAAAGCGTCAATATAAGCTCTTAAAAATTAAGTTTGAGCAGAATTCTTTAAGAGAGCGAGTGATTTTGTTTGTGATGGTACTGCTTGTTACCTTTATGATCTGGTATTGGCTTTTTTATACAGAGCAAGCTAATTGGCTTGAAAAGGTTAGCACTAAGCAGCAGGCCGAGCTCGAGCAAATCGAGCTGTTTAAATCACAGCGACAAGAAGTATTAGACAAGGCCCAAAATAGAAATATTATTGATCAGATTAACCGACATGGTGGGTTAAGTGATGAACTGACTATTTTGCAAAAAACCATGGGAAAGTTTAAACATGAATTCGTGCCACCAGAAGAGCTCGCTTTAATGATGTACTCGATGTTAAAAGGCATTGAAGGCGTTCGTTTGATAAGCTTTAAGAGTCTAATTGAAGCAAACAATCAAACAATAGGAGAGCAAACAGAGAAAGAGGAGCGTCAGTCTGCCAATGACAGCGTGGTAGTTAATCGCTACCGTTTGGTCTTAAAAGGTGAGTATCTATCAATTCTTTATTATCTGAAGCAGTTAGAGAGCATTGAGTGGCGACTCTATTGGGATAAATTTAATTATAAGGTTCTGCATTACCCAAGAGCCGAGGTAAGCATTGATTTTTATACACTAACCAGCAAAGAGCGGTTGTAAACGTGATGAAAAAAACAGTCATTTTTTTAGGTTGTCTGATGATGTTTAAGGCCTCAGTGGCAGACGTCTTACATGATCCTACTCGTCCTATGTCCTTGGGCGCTGAGTTTGTTTTGGGCGATAACTCAGGCTTACTATTAAAATCGATTTTAGTCGATAAACAGCGACGGCTTGCCTTGATTAATGGTCACTACTATGGGGTAAGCCAGAGTGTGGGGCCCTACAAAATTATAAAGATATTGGAAGATTCGGTGATCCTCTCTCGTGATGGCAAAGAAACATCACTCTACTTAATTAACGATGTAAAACGGACTGTAAACGAATGAGAATTTTATTAGCACTCACACTTGGTATGATTTTAAACGCGTGCTCAACCTATCAGCCCACCAATGGCACCTCCATTGATACCATGAACACAAAACTGCAGCAGGCAAGGGTAATAAATGAGCAAATTGATGATCATAAGGGCTATGACAAACGACTCTTGAGACAGGCCTTAATGCCAACTTATCGTTTTGCGGAAGGCAAAACACTGCCCTTTGGTCGACGTTTTGATGTCTCTGTGAAGGGCGTGCCGGCCAAAACCTTTTTTCTAGGCTTGGTTAAGGGAACGCCGATTAATATGATGGTGAGTCCAGACGTTGATGGCACCATTAATCTAAATTTAAAGAAAGTAACCATCCCCCAGGTGATGGAAGCCGTTGAGAACTTGTATGGCTATAGCTATCGAAAAACAGGCACTGGTTACGAAGTGCTGCCGAATAAAATAGAAAGTAAAATTTACATGGTGAATTATTTGGAGCTGCAGAGAAAGGGGCGCTCGAATATGACCATTAATTCAGGACAAGTCTCTTCCCAATCACAGAGTCAGCAAACAACCACCTCTGCAACGGGCAGCTCGACAGAAAATACTAATAACGTTTCGAGCACCATTGGGGATGTGGAAACAAAAAGCTCGATCGATTTTTGGAAACAACTAAAGTTGACTCTGGATAACATTGTGGGCAAAGAGGATGGCCGCTCTGTCACGGTTAACCCAGTTGCGGGGGTCGTTGTGGTTAGAGCTTACCCTAAAGAATTAAAACAAGTAGAAATGTACTTAGATGCGGTGCAAAACAGCATGGATCGACAAGTCATTTTAGAAGCCAAAATTTTAGAAGTTATTTTAAATAACGAATACCAAATGGGAATCGACTGGAAAATTTTTGGTGCAAACTTAAATGCTTTAAACACGTTTCCCCGGGCAAACATTGCCACCAGTGAGTTCCCACCTGCCTTCCAAGTAAACATTTCTTGGAATCCTGAGAGTTTTACGACCACCATGCAAGCACTAGAGACGCAAGGAAACATCCAAGTGCTCTCAAGCCCTCGGGTTGCGACCATGAACAATCAGAAAGCGGCTATTAAAGTTGGGAATGATGAGTTTTATGTCACCAATGTCTCAACCAGTCAAACGGCCAATGCGGCAGGCTCTGTGACGCCAACCCAGGACGTTGAATTAACGCCATTTTTCTCTGGTATTACCTTAGATGTAACGCCACAAATTGATGCGCAAGGCGACATCATTTTGCATATTCACCCATCGATAAGCCAAGTAAAAGATCAGCAAAAACAGATTGATTTGGGGTCTAATGGCACACTAACCTTGCCACTGGCAAACAGCACCATTCGAGAGTCTGATACCATCGTCCATGCTAAAAATGGGCAAGTCGTGGTGATAGGCGGTCTAATGGAAAATCACACACAAGAGGGGATTGCAGGCTTCCCTCCGGTTGCCAACATTCCTTATTTAGGAGCGCTTTTTAGAGGGACCAGGCAGAATTCGCGAAAGAGTGAATTAGTTATTTTGCTTAGACCAATGGTGGTAAAACGCGGTACGATGACTGATAAAGTCAAAAGCGAAATCTCTCGCATGCGATCTCTTAAACGAGGCTTTCATGTGGGCTCTCGTCCTGATATTTATGGCACTGAAGGTGAGCAACCGATTAAAATTGGCCCCAAAGCTGGGATATTAGGCCCACAGGCGGCAAGCTAGGAGAGACCTATGTATTTAGAACATTTTAAGCTCAGTCAAGCACCGTTTTCTCTGACCCCAAACACCGAGTTCTATTGTGAGCTACCCACTCATCAAGACGCTTTGGCCGTTTTATTATTAAGCCTAAAAGAAGGAGAGGGGTTTATTAAAATTGTGGGTGAAGTGGGGACGGGCAAGACTTTAATCTGTCGCATGCTTTTAAATCAGTTAAGCTCTGAGTATGTGGTTGCCTACATTCCAAATCCTGATTTAGACTCAGATGGGCTAAGACGCGCCGTTGCTTATGAATTGGGAGTAAAATTGTGTCAAACAGCCTCCTCACATGAGCTTCTTGAGCTGATTAATCAGCGTTTAAAAGAGTTTCATAAAGAGGGTAAAAAACCTGTATTAATCATCGATGAGGCACAAGCGCTGCCAGATGAATGTTTAGAAGCGGTTCGTCTTTTAACTAATTTAGAAACAGAAGCAAAGAAGCTTTTACAAGTTGTCTTATTTGGGCAACCTGAACTTGATTTAAAGCTAAGGCAATCGAGACTTAGGCAATTAAGACAGCGAATTACTTTTTCGTACAACTTAAAGCCGCTGGCTAAGAAACAGCTGGATGCTTATCTTTGTCACCGTTTGGCAAAAGCAGGCTACACTTATGGCTCCTTATTTACCGCCAGTGCCAAACGCAAGCTTTTTGAAGCGAGTGGGGGGCTGCCAAGGCTTTTAAACGTTCTTTGCCACAAATCATTGTTAGTTGCCTATGGGCGAGGTCAAAAAGTGGTGGATAAAAAGTCAATGAAACGCGCCATTAAAGACACAGAGAATGTGATTAGTAAATCCTCTTTTGGCAATCATCAGCTTTATCTGGCTGCCATTGTCATTGCCACAGCTGGCATGTTTGTGTGGGCTTATACTAAATTTGGGCTGTTATCATGAGTTTGTTAAATGAAATGGTCAATGACTTAAATAAAGCAAAGTCTTGTAATGGTGAAGGGATTTTATTACACACGGAGTATTCATTTTTAAGACGCGCAATCCCAGCCATTTTAAAAGCTTTGGGATTAGGATTTATAGTCAGTCTTTTATTCTTTGCACTCATAAAATGGTTTTATCCTGCAAACCCAACTCAGCCATTAAAGCCAGCACAACCTGCCAAGATAACAGCGGCTGTGCCTGTAGAAAAAAAGGAGAAAGAAACACCGGTTAAAGCAAAACCACGGCTTGCAAAGAGTGTGCTGCCTGATTTAGAGCATGTTTCTTTTAAAAACGCGCTAATTGCAACAAGGCCTAATACAAAGCCAACGGCAGAGGTGAATGAGAGCGTTGAAGTGCGCAAAAAGGCCTACCCCTTAAGTGAAAAGGAATGGCAAAAATACACTTACAATGAAGCATTGCTTGCCATTGAGCAAGAAGAGTATTCAGAGGCCATTAAGCTTTTAAAAACCATCTTAGCCAAGAATGCTCATGCTTCTAAAGCTCGCGAGACGCTATCGCTGGTCTACCTCGGGCTCGGTGACGATCATCTTGCCCAAGCAGAAATAGAAAGAGGTCTACAATTAGATAAGAGTGCAGCAGGCTTAATTAAATTAAAGGCTCAATTTTTGAGTGAGAAAGGCGATCCTTACAAGGCGCTTGCCTTAATGAAAGGCTTGCACCCTGAACTAAACACTCATCCAGATTTTTATGCGGTGTTAGCAGCACTCTATGAGAGTGTTGGTGAGAGTGATAAGGCTGGCGGTCTTTATAAAGAATTGCTACGAGTTGAGCCTGATAATGGGCAATATTGGTTGGGCTATGCCGTAGCACTAGAAGATGCGCACAAGACCCAACAGGCATTGGATGCCTATCAAAATGCAGTCAACAGCCTAAATAGTAATACGGAGATCCGCATGTTTGCCACCAATAAAATCACAGAATTAAAGGGATAGAAAAGGATGAAACGGATCCGCTTAGGTGATTTATTACTCGAGAAAAAACTCGTTGATGAAAAGACCTTGGAAAAAGCAAGTCTTGAGCAAACAAAATCGGGTAAAAAATTTGGTCAAACCCTGATTGAAATGGGGGTTATAAAAGAAGCGGACTTATTAAATCTTCTAGCCGATCAGCTAGACGTTCCTTTCATTGATTTAAAACAGCACGAGTTAAATGAACGTTTAATCCCATTACTGCCAGAGACTCAGGCAAGGCGCTACCGAGCCATTATTTTAGGTCGTAGCAAGGATAACAGTCTACTAGTTGGGATGGCCGATCCTTTAGACATTTTTGCCTTCGATGAGCTCTCAAAGCTTCTAAAGCAACCAATAAGCATGGCAATTGTTAGCGAGCAAGCTTTGCTGGCAACCATTGACCGAGTCTACAGCCACAGTGAAGAAATTACTCAGTTTGCAAAGCAGCTCTCAGGCGAGTTGGTCAATGAAAGCAGCGAGATTACAGACACTCTATTCAAAGAAGCCTCAGGAAGCGCCGAAGAAGCGCCAGTTGTTAAACTGCTAAACACCATCTTTAGTGATGCCATTCGAGTGGGAGCATCAGACATTCACATCGAGCCTGGTGAGAAAAATCTACACATTCGTTTGCGCATTGATGGCGTGCTGCAAGAAAATGTTTTGGATGATAAGCGCATTGCCAGAGCCTTAATTCAACGTTTGAAGCTGCGGGCAAACTTAGACATTTCAGAAAAACGTCTGCCACAAGATGGTCGATTCCATTTGGTGTTAGGAGAG
The DNA here is from genome assembly GCA_030148065.1 of Legionellaceae bacterium. Lineage (GTDB taxonomy): Bacteria > Pseudomonadota > Gammaproteobacteria > Legionellales > Legionellaceae > JASBUC01. Next base: position 51,158 of record JASBUC010000078.1, read on the forward strand.
CGCTCCTTTGATGTGCGGCTCTCAACGCTAACGACTGCCAATGGCGAATCGGTGGTGATGCGTTTGCTCGATCAATCCTCACCAGTACAAGGCTTGGATAAATTAGGCATTGATGACGCATTAGTGAGCGCCCTTCGAAAAATTTATCATAACCCACATGGCATGCTGTTGGTGACTGGTCCAACCGGAAGTGGTAAGACCACCACCCTCTATGGCATTCTCTCTGAACTCAACGAATCAGAAAAGAAAATCATCACAGTGGAAGATCCGGTTGAATACCGGCTAGAGAGAGTCAATCAAGTTCAAGTCAATCATAAGATTGACTTAACCTTTGCCAGAGTATTGCGCGCCATCTTAAGGCAAGATCCAGACATTATTATGATTGGGGAGATTAGGGATAAAGAAACCGCAAACATTGCACTTAGGGCCTCAGTCACCGGTCACTTTGTGTTGGCAACACTACACACCAACGACTCGATTTCAACAGCCACGCGCTTAATAGACATGGGCTGTGAGGGCTTTATGGTGGCCTCCAGTGTGAAAGGCATACTGGCACAGCGTTTGGTCAGAGGCGTTTGTGAGGTCTGTGTCGATCATTATCATCCCACTGAGGGCGAGCTTGCTTGGCTTGAAGCACTAGGTGTGAAAGAGACCTCGAACTTAAAAGTGGGTTTGGGGTGTACTTATTGCAATCAAACTGGTTATAAGGGCCGATTGGGTGTTTATGAGTTATTGGTTTTGGACTATCCCATGCTTGAAGCCCTACGCCAAATGGATTCGGTTCAGTTTATCAAACTTGCTAATGAAAGCCCCTTTTTCAAGCCACTGAAGGAGTCGGTATTGAATCTTTTATTAGCTGGAAAAAGCACGGTCAGTGAAGCCATGCGTGTGCTTGGACAAGAGCTCTCATAATGGCGCTTTTTCATTATAAGTGTCGCAACCCCCAAGGCTCACTAGTCTCTGGGTCTCGTGAAGCTGAGAGTCAAGAGAGCCTTGCCAGTGCCCTACAGGCAGAGAATTTAATTCCGGTTGAAATTAGTAAGGCGAAGGCCGGGGGACTTAGTCGCTCGATTGAATTTAATTTGCCAAGCCTTCGAGCAAAGAAAGTTAGCAAAGACGAGTTACAAGTTTTTTGCCGACAAATGTACACTCTTTTAAAAGCGGGGATCCCTGTGCTAATGGCAGTGGGACGTCTGTCAGAAACCACTCGAGATGCCGTCTTAAGTGATGCCTTAAACACCATTATTGTTCGTTTAAAAGAAGGTCAACCGTTGTACTTAGCCTTGAAAGAGTTTAAGCATATTTTTTCAAGCTTTTTTGTCAACCTGGTGCGCGTTGGTGAAGAAACGGGGAACCTCGATCGCGTTTTCTTATTTATTGCTGAGTATTTAGAGCTTGAAATAGAAACGAAGAAAAAAGTAAAGACCGCACTTCGTTACCCAATTTTAGTGATATGCGCCACACTGGTTGCGCTGGTGGTTATTAATATTTTCGTGGTGCCAACGTTTGCAAAAATGTTCTTAGATGCCAATATTGACTTGCCTCTTGCCACTCGTATTTTAATTGCCACTTCGAACTTCCTATTAAATTATTGGTATGTGTTGCTGGCTGGTTGTATCATTCTTTTTTTTGCAACTCGTTATTATTTATCAACCTCGGATGGCGCCCTAAAGTGGGCACGTTATCAGCTAAAAATTCCAGTGATTGGCTGGCTCATTCATCGCATTTTACTCTCACGGTTTACTAGGCTCTATGCGCTGGTCTTAAAAGCCGGTGTAACCGCACTTGAAGGCATACAAATGGTGGGTCGCTCTACCGGTAATGCCTATTTAGAGTCTGAAATTAATAACATCACCGATTTAATCGCCCGGGGAAACACCATTTCTACTGCGGTTGGTCAAACCAAGCTTTTTTCACCCTTGGTGATTCAAATGATTACCTTAGGTGAAGAAGCAGGACAAATTGAGTCGATGCTCGATGATGTAGCAGACTTTTATGAGCGAGAAATTAACTACGATTTAGCAAGACTCAGTGATGCCATTGAGCCTATTTTATTGATTATTATGGCTGCAATGGTGTTAGTGTTAGCGCTTGGAGTCTTTATGCCAATGTGGCAGATGGCCTCAGTGATGGGCGCTGGCTAGTGTTCTCCCAACCTAAAATGCGTCGTGAGTTTCGTCTGCTGGTTGTGGTGTTTGTCGGAGCCATCCTGATTTGGTTTAGTCACGCCCACTATGAGGCTTTGAAAGCAGGACTTGAAAGAGCGGTGTTTCAGAACAGTGTGCAGAGCCTCAAGAATTTCATTTATTTACAAAAAGTTATCAATGACAGAGACGGATCTTTTAATTGTCATCAGCTAAAAGAACGGTTAAATGCGCAACAAAGTTTGCAGCCACAAGAAGGGTTTATGCCTCGTCATTCTCAGCATGGGGGTGGTAATGCCCCCCAGTGGAAATACCACCCAAAAGTCAATGAGTTAAGTTATCGAGTAAGCAGCAAACGATTTTTTAGTTCAAAAAATGGACAGCTTATTGAGTTAAAACTAAACTGTAATAAAGGAGAGTTAATTTTAATGACAAGTCCTCATAAATGGTGTCTGGAGCCATTTTGGTGGGGCTGTAGAAAGTGGTAGAACTTGTTGTTAAATAATAGTCTTTGCCCTAGACTAAGGGGTATTAGTGAAAGCGAGAGGATGGAAGAGATGAATGGACAAAAGGGTTTTACCTTGGTTGAATTAGTGACAGTGGTGGTAATTCTTGGAATTCTCGCCGCAGTGGCTGTGCCAAACTACATAGGCTTCAGATCGGATGCTAATACAGCCGTGGTAGATGGTGCTTGTGCTGCCGTCAATGGGGCGATATCTACAGTGTATGCTAAAGCGATGATAGATGGGACTGAATCCAATGCCAGTGGCTCTTCTGTTACGCTTGCAGATGGCTCTACGGTTGCTATATCTTATGGCTACCCAACGGTTGCCTCTCTGGGGTCTGCACTAACTCTCGATGGCGGCTTATCCTACAATAGTACAGCTGGCACAATCACAGTTAGAACAAACTGTGTTTGTACTTATACGGCGGCAACCTCTTCTGCTGCTGCTTCGACTGCTACCACAACGACAGGTTGTTAACTCTAAAGGTTATAAAAAAGGGAGCTTAAGCTCCCTTTTTCTTTTGGGAGTGTTTAATCGGTTGCGGTCATGCCTTTTAAGAGCGTAAAGGCTTGATGGAGCTGATAGTCTTTATAGATAAGCTCTTGGCTGGATAAGCCTTTGGCAACGCTGCCTTTTTGAGGGTTTTTAGTGGCTCCATTGCCATTTTCTAGGTGACCACTTAAATCTGCTTCACTCAATTGCAGGCTCTCAGAAATCGACTCTTTTTCTTTTTCATTGGCAATTTTGATGTTCTCAACAATGATGTTGGGTGACACGCCTTTGGCTTGAATGGAGGTGCCAAGAGGGGTGTAATAGAGAGCAGTCGTTAGCTTAATACCATGCTTTTCATCAAGAGGTAGGACGGTTTGGACCGAACCTTTACCAAAGCTTTTGGTTCCAAGTACTAGCGCTCTTTTATGATCTTTAAGCGCACCTGCCACAATCTCAGAGCCACTGGCTGAGCCTTGATTAATTAAAACCACAATGGGGGCTTCGTTTAAAATGTCGCCAGGATTAGCAAATGCTGTAAATTTAGAGCCAGGGAGTCGACCTTCTGTGTAGACGATGATTTCCTCACTGCCTTTTTGATCGTTGCTAATAAAAGCATCGGAGACGTCAATGGCAGAATCAAGGAGGCCTCCAGGGTTATTTCGTAAATCAAGCACCAACCCTTTTAGCTTGCCATCACGGCTTTTTTGACGGAGTTTCTTAATCGATTTTAACATGTCTTTGGCCGTGAGAGACTGAAAATGGCTAATACGGATGTAGCCTAAGTCATTCTCATAGAGCTCAGCTTTTACGCTTTTAATTCGTATTTCATCCCGCACCAGGGTAAAGGTTAGAGGGTTTTTCTTAGCATCCTTTCGAACCACCGTCAGCACAATTTTCGTGCCTTTTTTCCCTCGCATTTGATTGACGGCTTCTTTAAGTGATAAGCCTTTTACCGGTTTATTATTAAGGCGAATGATGTAATCACCAGCTTCGATACCAGCTTTTGCAGCAGGTGTGTCATCAAGAGGAGTGACCACTTTAACAATGCCATCTTCCATGGTTACTTCTAGGCCAAGGCCGCCAAATTGACCACGAGTTGACGTTTGTAATTCTCTAAAGTCGTCTTCATCTAAATACGCTGAATGTGGATCGAGATCTTGCAGCATGCCTTTAATTGCACCATCAAAGAGTGCTTTGTCCTTCACAGGCTTCACATAGTAATTCTTAATTTGGCTAATTGCATTGGAAAAGCGTTTTACCTCATCAAGCGGCACCGGATCTGGATCGGTCTGGGTAGTGCTTGGGCTGGCAAACGCCAGGTTGCTAATTAACAAGAAGGAGCTTGCCAGTAAGGTTAAAGAGCGAGATTGGAAATTGTTCATTATTATTTTCTCCTAAAGCTATGGTGCGAGGTTCCTGGTATTAATCCAGCAAGAACCATACCAAGTTTGGAGAAACCTTAGAGGGATGGCCGCTTTTGGTGCCTGTTGCACGAACCCGGTTCGAAAAAGGTGCTCATGTGCAGCAGCACACTGCGCTTTTTTCTCACAGCATTCGTCCAACAGGCACCAAAATTGACTCATCCTCCGGGGTTCTTGTTGGGTGGCACCTTTCGAGAGAGTTAGCTTGGGATGGCCACTTTTCCTCCCTATTGAAACAACAACTCTCGAAAAAGTGCTCATGGACAGCAGTCCGCTGCGCTTTTTTCTCACAGCGTTCTTCCAATAGGGAGTAAAGTTCTCACTAGGCAGTTTTATCGAAGGTCAGACGTCGTAGAATGAACTGATTGGGGTCTAGGCTCTACCTTGTCTAGTCGAGTTTCTATTTGCTCGATTCTTTCTTTTGAGGAAAGCAGGCTTGTAAAAAAGCCACTAACTTTATTTTTTAGATTTTGAACAGTGTCTTCATACTTCTTGGTGACTGCCTTAAAGCCCTCACTTATTTCTTTGCATATGCCAGTAAAATAGTTCGTAAAGCTTTTATCAAAGTCTGCTTGACTGCCTGATGGACCTTCCGGTCTAGGAGTTATTCTCCATTTATCATATAGTTCACTCATATCTTGGCAGTGTTCTTCAAAGAGTTCCTGTTGATTTTTGGTGGTTTCTTCGATTTCATGCCTCATCTGCACTAAATATTGTTTTTCAAATTTAATGAGTGCGAGGATTTCTGTACACTCATTAATAGCTTCTTCATTGCGAGGTTCTTGCTTCGCTTCCTCTAGTTTTCGTATTGCTTCTGCCTGTAACTCATTAAGCTTGTCTATTTGCTCCTGCCTTTTTTTATTGGCATCTGATAACTGTCCACCTTGTTCGGCTATCTCATCATTTTGCTCTTGTAGCGTGAATTCGCTTTTATAAAGCTCTTTTAAAGCGGTTTCACACTTGCCTCTGTATGAATTTGGATCATCTGCTGAGCCACTCAGCTTTGACAGATCATTGCTATGTATTTTCCTTAGAAGGTGGGCATAGCACCTATTTCTGTTTACCAAAGTACTTTTCTCGGAGGGTCGTGTTCCATCTCCTTCCTGTAGTGCTTGCTTGCTCTCACCCATAGAGTGTTAGCTCCTCTTTATTAAACTCTATGGTTAATTATAGTACGTTAAGGTGATAATTCTAACATCTGGCAAGGTAGTGGGTTAACTAATTGTTTTTCTTAATTTTTAAATGTTATTTAGGCGTGGGGGAGAGGGCGGCTTTTGCATCTAGGGCTGATTGTATGGCATCTTCATGGTAGAAAAAAGGATTGGCGTAGCTTCCGCAGAAGTAGAGATCATGACTTTTTGCATTGAGCTCTTTTAAGCGTTCAACCCCTTTTAAGGTGGATGGGGTGGCCTGTGGTATTCTAAAGGTTATTTGCTCGCGGATGTCTTTATCCATAATTGGGCGCTCATTAACTTGATGGATTGAAACGTATTGTTTGGGATCTATGGTCTGGCTGCTAAAGTGTGCTTGGTTCCAGCGGCTTACAAGATGTGTTCTGGTCTTTGATTCCATCACTTGTAAGGTCATGGCATCATCAGGCGCACCGTAGTCATTGGTGTGTAGGGTGCTCATGATTTCACCGACGTCAAACAAGGACAACACTTCTTGCTCGAGCATGCTGGGGGTCTGAATGAGTCTTAGCGCTTCATCAGGCGGGGTTGCCAAAAGTACTCTATCAAATTGTAAAGACTCATGGTCAGTTTGAATGCGAAGTCCTGTTGCTTGTCGATAAATGGCTTGCACAGAGGTCGCGCATTTGAGGGTCATCTTTGTATTTTTGCAAAAGGCATCAATTAATTGATGATTGCCAAAGTCGATGGTGTTGTAGTGTGAGAGTGCTCTCATTGGGGTTGCGTACTTTTTCCACCAAGCACTGATGATGTGCACCGGCAAACTTAAGAGTGACTCATAGGGCATTGATAAGTAGAGGCTTGCAAAGGGGAGTAAGAAATAATGGGCACAGTCTTCTGAGAGCTTGTGTTCATTGATTAAATCAACAATGGTTTTATCACTGCCATTGTGGGCTTCTTTTCGAAAACCATTAAATAGGTAGTAGAAGTCTCTTAAATCTCTAGGGAGCTTTCTAAGGTTAAACAAATTTGGCCACTGCCAATAATTGCTGCTGTAGGCAATCTGACCCTCTCTCATGAAAACGTGTTTAAGTTGCTTTCGTTTAAGAGGGAGTGAGAATTTCTGAGCGTAGTACAAGGTATGGTAAAACAAATCTTTGTTTGGAAATAAAATCACCCCCATAGGCGTTCTACAGGAGTCATTTATGTGACCAGAATGATTGTTCCCTCCTAAGCTTGGCTGCTTTTCAAAAAGCGTTATTTCATAGTCCTCTTGTAGATTAAAGGCCGCACAAAGACCTGCAACCCCGCCACCAATAATGGCCAACGTTCTTCGATTAGACATAGGCTGGTACCAGATCGCCTGAGAGCTTCTCATAGAGTGCAGCCCCCGTTTGTAGAGACTTAGTAAAGCCTGCAAAGCCTGCTGATGCGCTGCAAAAATAAAAATTTTCAATTGATGTGTCATGCCCTAGACGGGAAAGGCCCGTGTTTCTCGGAGTCATGTTAGAGCCATAAGAATGGCCCTCAGGTGCCCAACAGTAACTCTCATTGGTGGTGGGACTGCCGAGCATTTTAAACGACATGGCCTCTCGAATATTAGGGACGTAGCGTTTTTCAATCACATCAAGGATTGAATTAAAAATATGTTTTTTGGCTTGAATGTATTGGCGTTGATTTCTGAGTTTAATGTCTTTAAAGCGCTCATAATTTGCCACAGTTAAAAGCTGAAAGAGTTGTTCGCCTTTAGGGCACCCTGTTTGATCGTCGGTGACTAACGAGGGGGTTGTGATGGCAAAGGCGGGTTTGCTGTAGTCATGCTTTCGGTACATGTCATCAAAGACTTGGTTTAAATCCTCCTGCTCTGAATGAAAAAGATTCCAATTGCCGAAGCCATACTCTCTCAAATCCAAGTCTTTGACCGCACAATAAGCAACAAAGTTTGAAGGGGAGTAATCATAACTTACTTGCCGGCGAACCCGTTTAGAGAAGTGTTGGACGCCAATTAAATTAACGGCTTGTTTGGGGTCAAAGTTGCAGATAAAATTTTTGGCTTGAAAGATCTCCTGCTCTTGTGGGTTGCTAACACACTCGGTTCTGACTGAGCTGACTTTATGTGCGTTTATTTCTATGTCGATGACTTTTTGATTGAAATGAACCTCCCCATCGTGAGTGCGTATGCATTCAACTAAGCCATTTACCACACTCTCAAAATGATGACGCGGGTAGTAGGCACCACGCATGTAGCCATCAAAGAGCACCAACCAACAATAAAAGGAGAGCTCTTTAGGAGGCAGTAAAAAATCAGGCCATTGTGAGGCTAACAAACTCTGAGCAACTCTCGGGAGTTCGAAATAATCAAAGACTTGTTGCAGCGTTTTACCGTAGAACTTAAGCAGTTTGAGTGATTTAGCACGTCTTAAATAATGCAGCAAAGGGCTCTTATTGGATGGGGGGCTAAAGCGATTGCATTCTTTAGCAAGTGCTTCGATGGTGCGCAAAAAATGTGAAATTTTGTGCGCGTCTCTGCCAACGGCTGCACACAATCGCTCAGTGAGCAGGGCGTAGTCATTTGGGATGTCCAAGGAGCCATTAGGAAGACGCATGCGATCAAAGCCTTGCTCATTATAGCGAACAAAAGGTACTTGTTTATCGAGATCGAGCTTTTTTAAGATCCGTTGAACGGGTTCATTCTCTCCACAGTCCCAGACATAATGCAGTTGAGCATTGAAATGATAAGGATCGTCAGGGCTTCCCTCACTAAAGGTATGACCAAAGCCGCCAGCAAATTCGTGAGCTTCCAATACGGTCACCCGAAACCCATTTTTTGCCATCAGTGCAGAAAAGCTTAGCGCCGAGAGGCCACTTCCTAAAACCAAATAGTCCCTTGTCATGATGCATTCCTTTCAGTCCGAGGACGCTATAATTATTACAATATGTTATCAATCAACCATTAGCTCGTAAACTATATACTTGGCGAATGATTATTTGGGTGAGCCTAGTGTCTGGGGAGCAGGCGTCTCTTTTTTCTGTAAGTCTTCAGAGTTTTCGCTAACCGCAAAAGCCTTTGAGAGCTCATTTAAATCAATCCCTTTTTTTATGATGGCATGATGGAGGCCATAGTACAGATTGTCTGAGTCCTTGTTATGTATTAGGGTATGGACGATGGCTGCTGCAATCTCCTTATTTTTTTGGCCGCTGTCTAGTTGATAGAGCAAAAGGTTGTGAGTTCTCATTAGTGATGCAAGTTTGCCTTGGTGGCTTAAAATTTTATTTTCCAGTACCTTAGAATGTATACCTTGGGGGTTGCAAGACAGAATGTAAGTTTCGATGTTGTCGTAAGTGCGTTGCCATTCTAGATTCAAGTTTTCAATAAAGACGTTTCTAGCAAGCCTCCGTGCGCAAAGATACGCCTTATTTCTTTTATCTACAACCTGAAAATACAGCACAATCCTCTCCTTGTTACTTAGCATTGCAGTCAGTAAATCAGTCTATTAAAAACAATCAAAGGTGTACAGTTTGATTGTTTTTAATCATTATTCACAAGTGTGTAATAAATCATCTAAAAACGGCATAAAACTAACAGATTTAAAAAAATAGAGTGTTCTTATTTTTATTTTGTGGTTAAATTATGCTCGTGAAAAGTTCAGAGCGAAAAATTAATTAGCAAAGTCATTGGCGTGTCTTTGTAGGTAAAAGGAGTTTTTTATTATGCCAAGTCAATATTCATATCAAGAAAATCTCTTAGTGTTAGAAAGCCACCAAGTCGAGGAAAGTGTCGCTGAAAAGTTTGGTTTTCATGAGCCTCCCAAGAGTGGTGTTTGTCGCTCACTTGCAACAGTCTCAACCCCGATGGATTTGGTTGCAGCTGATAAGATAGCACGAGAGTCAACGCCTCCCAGTCGACCGGCACCGCTTCGAATTAACTCAAGCAGCAATCTCGGTCAACTAACTGGGGTTGAGTATGATGAGAGTTCTTTTGAATTAAATGATGAAATTTCGCGAGTTTTTCCGGGGCTTGGGCTCAATCGAATCAAAGAATTATTTGACACTCATCGAATTCCTATGGGAATGCTCGCTAAACTCTCAGAATTAGATGACTATGATTTTGATTTTGTCATTGACGATAGTGGTTCAACCAATGAGTTGTCTGATGTCAAAAAAGAGATGGCGCACCCAAAGATTAAGCCCTTAGTTGACGGAACTCACCTAACCCGTTTTCAAGAAATAGAGAGTAGGATTCACTACCTAGTCGATTTTTTAGCAAGTTATCGAAACGTTAAACTAAAGTTTACCTTTTTAAATCACAATTCAAATCATAATGGTTCAGATCAAAGGCCCGGCCAAAAATTGCATTTACCTAGGGCACAAAGACCAAGCTTAGTAGGCCTTCCTCCTGCAGATCGAGAAAGTGGTAAAAATTTTGAACTTGATAATAGAGAAGGAAGTCTTGACACAGAAGCTTATGCAACCATGCTGCATGATGAGGTGCGGCGTCGTTTTTCATTTACACCAATCTATGCAACGCCCATTTATAAAGTATTAGGTGATAGCCTTGAGTTAGCAGCAGAACTACTGCAAAGAGACCAACGAAAAACGCATCTTTGCTTGTTAACCGATGGGGTGCCGAGTGATGTGCCAATTCGAGAGCCTCGTTATCAAGAGCTCTTTAGAAATTATCTAGAGAATAACCCGGGTCAAGCGCTTGATGAGGACACAAAAAAGATTTTAGTGTTGGCAGATCTTGTCAATGAAAAGCGAGGTGATCCAAGTCAATGTCCCATTACTCTATTTAGCTGTAGTAATCGTGACGAAGACGTTGAGTGGTTAAAAAAGCTTGAAGAAATCTTAGCCTATTGCTCAGAAATAGATGATTTTGGCGATGAGCTAAAAGAAGTACTAAAAGATCAAGGGCCAGCTTTTCCTTTTACCTTTGGTTTTTGGTTAATCACTCAGCTGTGTGCTGCGCTAAACCCAAATGATCTGGATAAACTCGATGAAAACATCCCTTTTACCAAAAAGAGCTTAGAAAAATTAATGGGGCGTGAATTAAGTCTTAATGAATATCGTTATTACTTTGCCCTAAACCCCCATGCCAAACTCTATTTGGATCTGCAAGAGCAGTTTGAACAAAGCCCTAAAACTGGCGCCTCGCTTGTTGCTGCCGTTCGTCACTCCCGAGAAGAGACAGCAGGTTATGTGATAAACAGAGTCACTAATAAAAATGAGTTGCCAATAGATGGGGACAAAGGTGGGCTCTATGCTTATCTTCCTCTTAGTCGTCATACTTACACCAAACTCTATCAGCCACATAGAGAGGCTGAAATTCAGGCAGCTCATCGGGCACATGCAGAGTACCAGCAAGCTTGTATGGCAGTACAGCCAGCAGCCTGCTGCGGATTTTGGTCTAGCTCAAAACCTGAGTTACCACCTAAGCCTGCGCCCATTCCAAGTGCGTATATGGATCTCGCTGACTATCAGGCCTACTTCGACAATCACCCATTTGTGCAACAAATGGCTGAGAAAAACCCAGCCTACAAAGCATCACTCTTTCATGCATTAAGTGCGGAGAACCCAGAGCATGCACATCAAGTGGTTGATCTTGTCTCTCTAGAGAGAAACGTCCAAGGCAGTCAAATGATGGCAGATAGGGCGGTTACCCGGGAAGTTGAGCAAAGATTAAATAGACTGCAAACGAGCACTCATCACAACCAGGTTCAAGTTGAAATTCCTGGTGGGTTTGAGCTTCCTCGACGATCTGGCGGCATGAGCTAGAGTTAAGTTCGCCTAAAACCATCCCCAAATCAGTGAAAACCTCAATTGATTTGGGGACATATGTGAATCCAAAGTCGAAATAAATGAGTTACAAAACCACCTATGCCAACGTGCCACGCTTTATGCGCGGCATCAGAGAGGCCAAATAAGTTAGATCCCGCGCCTAAAGCGTGGGAAGTAGGGGTTTGGAGGAAGCATTGAGCCTGACTTTGGGTTAACATGTATACTATAATTGCAGGTAATATCCCTCTAGAGTGGCCTGCAAGGATGATTAAGCGGCTCGTAATAAAAATCTTTCGTATGAGTGCGCTGCTCTTTTTAATTTGCATTGCGATTTATCCTTTCTCTTTTGGTATTACCAGTGATACGGGCCTACTAACGAACACCTCGGCCTTGTCGTTAACGGTGGTGCCCATCATCTATGCCTTGGCTATGATTAGTCACGCAGGCTTTCTTGCAAGCTTGTGCACCAGCGCCTTAATTGGCTATATCTTATTGTTAATTAGCTGGTTTTTGGCAAACTTTGTCTTTATGGAATCAGTGCTTTTTACCGTTGAGAGCTTCAATATCTACAACCTTGGGTTGTTATTGCCAGCTCTTCCAAACCTATACAATACGTTTAAGCAACGCATGCATCAGGACTTGCTCTGGGTAAATTTTACTATCCAGCTTTGTTTATGCGCTTTTATCATTTCACTATTAGTTAACGATGTGCTTGCTTGGGATGGGCCACTTGAGAGTTTTTATCGCTTTGAGAACTTATTAAGCCTGATACTCGGAATGGCTGTCAGCGCGCTCATTTGGTTGATTGTCAAAGTCGTCTTTTTAAAAAATCTACACATGTACACCCAGCTTGCGGCATATGTCAAAATTATGACCAAGCCAACCATCGGCTTTTTTACAGGTTACTTAGGCATCATGTTGTTATTTGCAGGTTTCTACTCACTTTGTTATTACCATGATCCGGCCGTTTTTAACAAACTTGAAGACAATACTTTTGCCTCCATGCTCTACTATTCTTTTAGTATTATTACAGGCCTTGGTTTTTCAGTGATAGAGCCTGAAAAACCAATTACTTTTTTTCTTACGGGTCTTGAAAATTTCTTAGGATTGGTCTGGGTAACAGTGGTCTTTGCAGGGGCACTTGCGTACTTCCAAGAACCCTTTAAAAAGCTCGCTCAGGTGCTAAAAGAAGAAGAGCTCCCAAAAAAGAGGTGATGAAGAGAGTATCAATCGGTTCTTAAGTTCTTAACAAACTCATCTCTCTTAGATAAGAGCTTTGCGTGATTTTGGCAAAGAATGGTCAGAATGTACTTGAAAAACTCAATGAGAATAAGGAGAGTGTGGCGTTAGGGACTATGGATATTATGATACCGGTAATGGGTGGGTATGCGACGATTACCAAAATTCGTCAGCAATGTTGCTCCAAGTACTTACTAATTATTGCGCTAACGGTCAAAGCGATGCAAAAAGACCGAAATAAATGCATAGAAGTCGGTGCTAATGATTACCACCCAAAGTCTGTCGACATTGATAACCTGCTGTCATTATTACGTGTTTGGCTTGGGATATTTTGAATGGATAACTGTGCGCGAGAAAACATTGAAATGAACATTCTTCTTGAGACTGTTTATGCCTATTCAGGCTATGATTTTAGACGGTATGCCAGAGGGTCTCTCAAGCGCCGATTACAAAAAACTCTTGATGAACATCACTGTGAGCATTTTTCAGAACTCATCCCAAAATTGTTGTACGATGAGTCCGTGCTGCAATGTTTGTTACTTAATCTCTCAATTACCGTTACGGAAATGTTTAGGGACCCAGTTTTTTTCGGTGCTTTTCGAAAAAAAGTTGTGCCCATTTTGAAAACGTACCCATTTTTCAAAATATGGCATGCAGGGTGTGCAACTGGCGAAGAAGTTTACTCTTTAGCAATTATTCTTTATGAAGAAGGCATTCTCGACAGGGCGCAAATATATGGAACGGATTTCAACAAAGAAGCATTGAGGGTAGCCTCTAGTGGCATTTACCCCACTAAAAACATTCATCATTATACTAGAAACTATCTAAAATCCGATCCTAAGGGGGCTTTATCAGACTATTATCACTCCAAATACGGTAATGCAAAAATTGCTGACTTTTTAAAAAAGCGACTAACTTTTTCACATCATAATTTAGCAACGGATCATCATTTTGGTGAAATGCATGTGGTAATTTGCCGAAATGTAATGATTTATTTTGATAAAACACTACAAAACCGTGCGCTGTCCTTATTTGAAGAAAGCTTGGTTCACCAGGGCTTTTTATGTCTAGGATTAAAAGAGAGTCTAATAAACACTGACTACCCCAACGTATTTAATGCCTTTTCAAACAGTGAGCGAATTTATCGGTTAAAATCACGATTAAATACCGAGGTCTTAAATGAGTCATTTTGAAATAGAGAGAAAATAGCCAGACCTAAAAAAGAGCGTTTTCAAGTATATTAAGGGCTGAGAATTTTAATGTACTCTGAGCTCAATCAGGTAATTAGGCCCGAAATGCAGGTTTGGTTAGTTACAAGCATATTGAGGCAATGAATGATTTGTTAAAAGACGCTTGATTTAACTCGCACTTACGCTACTGTAGCCCAATCGTAGATGGGAAATTGTTGGGCTAAGAGTGTGATAAGGATTGTTCTATTAGGAGTCTCTCTTTTTTTTCTGACCACCCTCTCTTCTTTTCCACTGTGTGCTAATGTACCTCTTGAAACCATTTCTGGCTCAGATTTAATTGTGGGAACTGGTGCGCGCGCCATTAGTATGGGAGGGGCCTTTACTGCCATTGCTAATGATGGCACAGCCATCTTTTGGAATCCGGCGGGTGTTGCTAATTCTACCGAGAACATGATCACGGTAATAGGGGACAGTTCAAGGCCATCACTTGACTTTGCAAGTCTAACCTACCACTTTCAAACACCTTATAATCTATCTCTTTCTCTTGCCTATAACACCCGGCTTCAGTTTAGAGGTTTGGGAGATTGGGGCAACAGTGAACGTGCCCGCGATTTATTAGATCTTGCTATGCTTACTTATTACATGGACTTCTCTCAGCCAGAGTGGCAAGGCATCGGTGGGGTTGACTCAAATACTATAGACTATCGTGTAGGCTTAGCGGGTGAAATAAGGCCTAATCTATTGTTGGGCTTTAGTTATGTTAATTACCGTTGTAGTACGACGTTTTACGGCGCTTGGCAAAACAATGTTTGTGTAATTCTACGCGGCCAAAATGTTGATGCCGGTCTTCTCTATAAAGCCAATGAGACTTTTCACCTGGGACTCAGTGCCCTAAACCTCTTTCGAGATAGTCAGGTTCCGCTACCGTATTACCTCAGTGCAGGCCTTTGGAAACAGTGGCACGAGAATTGGTCGTTTTCTAGTGATTTAGAGCATGTGTTTGGTAATAATGGCAAGCGATCAAATTTAAATTTCTGGGTGGCGCGTTTTGGTGGGGAATACTTGTTTCGGCAAAAGCACCGTGTGCGAGCAGGCTTAATTTGCCCCTTAGTAATGGAATCAAGTCAAGTCACTAACCTAAAAGACAAGCTGTATCTTCCAGTGATGCCCTCTGTTGGCTATGGTTACAATTATAAGCGTTTAACCATCGATACCATGCTCTCGCCCAATGTGGGCTACACGTATGTCGAAAATGTCATTCAACCAGATTTTAAACTGGCACTGACTTATGCTTTTTAGTATGTATGGGATCTGGTTGGTCTGCCTGCCTTAGCCTTTCGAGTCGTTTTACCAGCTCTAGTTGGCTCATTGTAGAACTTAGCATAGGGGTTTTGACAAATACTTGTAGAAGCGGCGCTTCTTGTTATTTGTGAGCTACGAGTGGTTTTCTTTGGCTTGGCTTTCTTGGTTGTTTGATACGCCATACTGCTAGGAGGCTCTGCCGCCTCACTCACTTTAGGTGTTAATGCTTGTCCTTTTTTTGATGCGCTCTTGCCTTTATTTTGGGAGCGTTCTACAAAATTATCTTCGAGGTTAGCCGTTAGATAGTCAATCAGGATTTTAAGTGCCTCTCGTGCTTCTTTATCAGTGGTTTTTTTATGGAGGTTTTGCATAAATTCTTTCGTGTACAGCAAGGCGCTTTTTTGTTCATCATCAGTAATGCTTTGATTATCAACTAAGTCTTGAATGGCTTTCGAAAAGGGATCCGTAGAATGGTTATAAGCCCAATTATCCAGATCGCAGAGCTCTGTTTGTGGTAATAAAAGCTCTAACATTTTAATGTTACCAGCTGCCAGTGCACTAAGAACAGGGCAGAGATCTCGTGCATTAATTTTCTCAAAGAAAGCTCTCTCTGAATCGAGTGCGATGAAAAACTCTGCAAAACTTAAGTCGATGTTAAAAACGGCTAAGTGTAGGAGAGTGTTCTCACTTCGGTCTTGCGCATCAATGGGCACCTCTCTGTCTAGAATTAAATGCTGAAAAAGTGCTTGTTTGTCATCGGAAGTTAGTTTTTTTGCCTTATAAATATTAAAGAGCAGTTCTCGCCCGACACTAAAATCATTTTCGGTGATGCAAGGATCATCAATCAGTCGAGTTAAGAAGGATTTTACTTGTCTAGCGCTAAAGTTTGAACTTTCAATGTAGGCAAGCATTGGCCCCATATCCAGACGATTTTTAGGATCCAGTGGCGCCTTATTGCCAATTAGAGCTTTGAATCCCGCAAGCTTATCTGCATCATTTAAGTCTTGATTGAGCAATAGGTAATGCAACGGGGTATTGCCTGAGCGACTGGCTTGTAAATGCGTTTTTGCACCATTTCTTATTAGATTTTGTAGTCTTTCTAAATCCCCCTCTATGCAGGAGGCCATTAATAGGGTTAAATTTTCTGATTTAGATTGAGGCAGAAAATGCTCACCTTGTCTGATAAGAATTGGTAAATCAACTACCTGTCGACCATCAAATGTGTGCCCCTTTTTTGCATGGGGCTGAAAGAGTTGAAGATCAGTTCCTCTGCGTACCTTAAGATGAGGAACTAAGCGGTTACTAACATGACTTATAGTTTGGTAATGGGCTTGGTAGTCATCATAGAGCGCGTTGGAGTCTCGCCAGTTGTCCTCGGTTCGGAGGAAACACTTATTTTTAAATGAGTAGCTCTCTCCATAAGAAATTAACAGTTGTTCACCAGCTTGAATGGTTCTAAGCGCATAATAAATAATTCGATTGCCTTCTTTTCGCACCCCTACATTGGCACTATCAGGCTCAGTGCCATTGACAGCTCTTGCCCAGTTGCCTCTATTTTTAGCATCAATACCACAAATCAAAAGTGGACCTTCTTCTAGTTCAAAAAAGTAATCTCGGCTTACTTCATCAGACCATTTAGAATATTCAACTCGCTCCCCGCCGTATTGACAAAGCTCAGTGCCGCGTCGAATGCTTTGACCTGTCATCACACAGTCTTGATTAATGATGGCAGCGGTAGTGATAAAAAGATGCGGCTTATCAACAGTGTTATGGACGTCATAGTGAAAAGGTGGCTCTTCTTCTCCTCGGGAGTCGTTCACATGTCTTTCATACTCAGCCAGACCCTCTCGGGTTAAGGGGTAATAGCTTATCGATGGTAGGAGGTCGGGGTTGATTCTATTGTCTGCGGTCGCTGCTTTTTTTCGAGCGACAGGCTTACTCGATGAGCGAGCCTCAGCATTACGAGATTGCCCGACGTAGACTTCCTCATCAAAGGGTCTTTTTTTTTGGCGTTCTCTACCTTTTGCAGCTAGACGCTCTCCTATCCCTGCATTGTCTAAAGACTTCCGAGTATGTGGCATAAGTGACTTCCATAATGAAATATGCACAACAATAACACAAAAAAGATCAAAAGTGAACATCTATGCCTGGTTTAACCTTTATATGTTTCATAATGGTAAAGAAAATGTAATGCTAATGTTTCAATAGATTGCGATAAAGCAACAATCAAAGTTAGGCTGTTCGTTGTTTAAACCAACAGGAGAGCATTAATGTCTTACTCACAGTCGATGGAATTTGGTTTTATTAGATCTTACTTAAGGTATCTTGCCCAATTTTTCCACATCCAACAGAACAGAGTGACCCAAAACAACCAGGCTCCCGATTCAAGCAGTGATTTAGAAAGCATTAAAGGTCATTTAAATAAAGGGCTAAGGGAATTTCTAACTCACATTCATCCTCAAAACCTTGCCTTATTTTTAGGGCTTGCCAAAGAACAAAAACCTCATACTTTTTTCATCTCGTGCAGCGACTCAAGAGTGCTTGGTACCTTAATCACTCAAACCAGCCCAGGAGAATTGTTCCAGCTTAAAAACGCAGGCCAGATAGTGTTTCCATTTGAGAAAGATGATTTAAGCTCTAAGGCCAGCATTGAATATGCAATCAAAGTGCTTTCAATAAAAAACATCGTCATTTGTGGTCACAGCGATTGTGGGGCAGTGAAGGCCTTGCTTGCCAATCAACAAACTGCGAGCAAAGGTAGCGAGGGCTCTGCGATTACCTGCTATTTAAAAGGGGCTTATCCTCAGGGGCTTTTTTTCAAGGAGAAGGAACCGTTGGCAGACGTAATAAAACGTCATGTTCGACATCAATGTGACAATCTAAAGAGTTTTCCATTCATTCAAGCAGGTCTTGAGAGTGGTGAGCTAAACATAGAGGGTTGGTATTACGACATCGCTAGCTCACAGGTAAGCAAAGTGGTAAGCTCAAGCGATTGGTTACAAGAACATTCAATCGTATGAGTCAAAGCAAACGATGCAGCTGGTGTGGGGATGATCCGCTCTATGTTGACTATCATGACAAGGAGTGGGGCATGCCGCTCTATGATGATCAAACCTTATTTGAGTTTCTATGCTTAGAGGGGATGCAAGCAGGGCTTAGTTGGATCACGATTTTGAGAAAACGTGAGTCCTATCGGGAAGCTTTCTGTGACTTCAAAGCGGAGAAGATCATCAACTTCAGTGATCGCAAGGTTGAAACCTTAATGCAAAATAAAGGCATTATTCGTAATCGTCGAAAAATTGAAGCCATTATTAACAACGCCAAACGTTATTTAGAGATTAAAAAAGAACAATCGTTTTCAGACTATCTATGGCAGTTTGTGGATGGCAAACAGATTGTCAATCAGTGGCAGGACCTAAAAAACATTCCTGCCAACACGGAGCAATCGGACTTGATGGCTAAGACACTAAAAAAACGTGGCTTTAAATTTGTCGGCAGCACCATAAGCTATGCCTTTATGCAAGCAACCGGTATGGTTAATGATCATGTAATGTCCTGTTTTCGACACGGTGAGTGTTTACAATAGATGCGAGATTCATCTCCATTGTAGAAATTGTTGTTTCCATAGTTCGTAGAGAAACTGTTGATTAGCAGACGCTTCTAGAAAAGGAGCAAGCTCTTTTGTGTTAATCACACGTTGATTGGCAACAAGCCTTATTAAGGCGTCATAGGCACCTTGTGTTTGAGTGGCTTCACCATTAATGGTTAAGTGCAGGGTGTTTTCTTCAGTGTAATGGTATGCGATGCGGGCACAGGGGTCGCGCTCCAGGCCCTTGCTCTCTTTTAAACTTTCTAGAAATACCTGTAGGGTGGCACTTTCTTGTTCATTCAGCGGCGCGCTTAGTAATTCGTTGGCTCCTTGATCTAATTCAGTGGCAAAGGAGGAAAACCAACGCAGCAGTGTTTGCTCATCATTAAGCAACTCTTGCATTAACGCTTTGGCATTTAAGACGGCACTCTTAGGTATTTCTGAGCTGCCTGTTAACTCATTCCAGTTAGGATCGGTGTAGAGCTTGCTTGAACTTTTATGATGAGAGAGGTAGTCGGCATAACTGTCCCAGAGCTCTTGCGCTTGATAACTTCGATAACCAAAAGAATAACTGATCGAGTGCTCGCTTAATGAGCGACCAAAATGGGCGATGTGAGGGGGGATGTAGAGAAGATCGCCTGGATTTAAGAGATATTCTTGCTCGACTTGAAAGTGCTTCATAATACGAAGTTCGGTGTCTTGTAAGCAATTGTCTTCTCTACAATTTTCGCTGCTTAACTGCCAACGTCGTTGACCTTCGGCCTGAAAGAGAAAGACATCATAGTGATCATAATGAGGGCCAACGCTGCCATGTAAGCTTGCTAAACTGACCATGACATCGTCTACTCGCCACTGTGGTAAAAAGTTAAAATGCTCGAGCAAATGAGAAATGGGCGGAATGAGGCGATCGGCGCCTTGAATTAATAAGGTCCAATGAGTCTTAGCAAGAGTGCTCAAAGTCTCTTCGCTAAAGGGCCCCTTTTGTAACTGCCATCTCGCTTCCTGCGAGTCATCTTCTATCACCAGACGACTTTCAACCTCATCTTCTAGTGCCAGGCCTGCAAGCTCATTGGGACTGAGTAGAGAGTGAAACAAAGGGATGGCATTTTTAATTAACAACGGTTTTTTTTGCCAATAGTCTTGAAGAAATTCTTCAACGCTGAGGTCATTAAATTGAATCATTGGGGGATTAATTTTCTAAAAAAGTAGGTAACTATACCCAAACTAGTTCATTATGCGAAGCTTTGACTGAATCAGAGCTTCAGATAAGTGAGTTGATTACTTAGGATCCCCACTGAAGAATCAACACATAATGCGAACCCCGCTCAAGGGAGGATTTTGAGTTCATTTTGGATTTAAATTGTAAGGGAAAAGCGCAGTGGACTGTTGTCCATGAGCACTTTCCCGAGCAATTTTAATTCAAAAGGGACCAAAAGGATCCCGAACTAGATATGAGTTGATTACTTAGGATCCCCATCATTTTTTCTCAAATAGATAGAGGTAGTAGCCATAGCCTTCTTCTACAAGCTTCTCTTTAGGAACAAAGCGAAGTGCGGCTGAGTTAATGCAGTAGCGCAGGCCTGTGGGTTTGGGCCCATCTGGAAAGACATGCCCAAGGTGAGAGTCAGCGTGCTTTGAACGAACTTCTGTGCGCTCTAGAAAGAGTAAATAGCGATCTGGTTTTTCGATGATAAAGCGATTGTCAATTGGCTGACTAAAGCTCGGCCAGCCAGTTTTTGAGTCATATTTGTCCGTTGAACTAAATAGCGGTTCGCCCGAGACCACATCGACGTAAATGCCCTCCTGTTTATTGTCCCAATATGGGTTTTTAAAGGCAGGCTCGGTCGCTTCTTGCTGAGTGACTTTATATTGCATTGGGCTTAAGGTTTTTAGCTTGCTCTCTTTGTCAAAGTTATCATAAGAGCTTGCGATCAGCTGGCTTGACTGAATGAGTAAAACAAATGCTATGACTGATCTAGAACACATTACGTATTCCCTCATGTTTCGAACCTCCAAATGCTATAGTCTAATTCTAGCAGAGTTTATGAATAAAAAATGAACAAAGAACAATTGTTTTTAAGTTTGGTTGGAAGTTGGCAGTTTGAGCGAAGTCTAACAAGCCACAATGACAACCAACCCTCGGGTGTTGTGTGCGGCATGGCGTCTTTTAAGCGTGTTTCAGAGACGACTCTTCATTACTTTGAACAAGGACACTTCACTACGAACTCGCAACAAACCTTTAGTGTTACTCAGCGCTATGCATACTGCTTACTGGAAGATGGCGCAATGTGTAAATATTTTTTAGAAACAGATGATCGATTGAGGCTTTTTTATCCATTAGAGTTTTTGCTGAAAGAGGGGGGCGCCTTAACTGCTAAAGGCCAACACCTTTGTGGCAAAGATGAGTATCAGGCAAGCTATCTGTTTCCAGAGGCAGATAACGTTTCACATTTTGAGTTAGGCTATTGGGTAAAGGGGCCTGCCAAAGACTACGTCTCTAGTACTCACTACACGGCTAACTCAGACTAAAATGCAGCAGTATTATGAATTTTTTTTAGGGGATGATAATGTGTGTTCGAGCTCATCAGCAAAATTTTTACCATGGGATTGGCCAAAGAAGGTGCGACTCTGCGGTACACAGTGATAGAGTGCCGCCGCCAAAGTCCCAGCCCCTGCGACAACACCCACTAATATTGGGACTATGGATTTTAGAAAAGCTAAGCCAGCATTTGAGTGTTTAGCTAGAAGATGAGCATTGGTGGCACCTCTATCAACTTTTATATTTGAGACTAAAGAGCTCGTTAAGACTTGTTGGTTCAGATACTCACTGAGACTTTCAAGCCTTTCTATTTCTGACCTAGCTTCTCCTTTTGATGTTTTAGTCTGCGAAACTCTACGCTCTATTTCGTTTAAAACATGCAGTTTGTCTATGGTTTTGTAGAGGCTTGGATACATATTTTTGGGATGTTTAATACTTTGTGGGGGTGTGGCCTCCAGCGCTGTAAAAATATTTACGCTACTACAAACCGTCGCAAGTTTTTTTGTAATCTCTTTGGGAGATTTTTTGATCTCGACTTCCAAACTAGATTGCTTTAAAAGTGGTTTACTTAAGTATGCAAGTCTATGTTCAAGATGCGTTCGATAGTTATGACAGGCTTGCTCGATTGCCGCTATTTTAGCCCCGGTATCTACTTGTTCATTCATAATTAGTTTCATCAGACTAGACAGATATCTCAATTATAGGACACCAAAAGCCCGAACAGGCCTAATAAAAGACAAAAGGTTTGGTTAATGTACTCATGATAAAATAAAAAAAATTAAAAATCTTTGACAAACGTTTGTACCATGGCTGATTGTGAGTTCACTGAAGTCAGTGAAAATACTAATATAATCAGTGGGCTAATTGAGAAGCTAGCTGCTGAACCACAAGCTTGCTTGCAGGAATGTGAGAAAGAATTATCTGTGCTTGCCAGCTTGTATTACTCACCCGAACAGCTAAAAGCAGAACTAAAGCGAAGCACCATTGGAAAGCAGAGCAAATTACTCAACCAAATTGTCAAAAACTATCAAAAAGTAATTCAAAAGCAATGGCTTGACTATCTCAATGATGAAGAGGGTAAAATTACTCCGCCAAAGCCTGGCAGCATGCCACCAAACTATTTATTGCCAAGTATTGAGTCCGCTAAGCAGTCAGAGCAGGACTCAACGTCAACCTTGTCCGAGACAAAACGCCGCTATTTAACAAAGCTTTGGGGGTTAAACAAAGAGCACCTCGAAGAAGAAGCATTTATTGTAACGTTTATGTTGTCGTTTTCAGAAGAGGCCCCCGACACCGACACCGACACCGACACCGACACCGACACCGACACCTGGATGGCGCGCCTATCTAGTCTCACTCAGATTGCCGGCAGCGTGGGGTATTCTTTTCTAATCATTTTAGGTGCCATCTACAGTTTTCGACTGTTTGGTGGAGGCTCTGCTACCATGGGCATTGCTGGTGGCGTCTTTGGCTCTTTGTTTGCATCAGGCTCTATCATGGAAACGTGCTTGGATTTATCTAATTCTCTCTATGGTAAAGAGAGTACGGCCAAATGGTTTAAGCCTGCTTTAAACGCCCTTAGTATCATTGTCATTTCATCCTTGGTGATGATGGGCATTGTTGTCGATGAAATGGCAAGTGCTTTGTCTGCGTCCACCCCTTTTGCTATGGGACAAATTGCCTCAAAAATTTTCCTATATGGGGCAATGGCTTCTTCGTTAATTGTCGGCGCGTCTTATACGCTGACCAATTATATTTTCTACCGAGACTTACAAAAAACGGCTGAGAATGATGCCAGTCAAACACGAGTTGATAGAGTCTTAAACAGCAAGTGGTTTAAAAATACTAGCCTAGGTCTCAATGTTTTGGGGGGGCTATTAGGCATTTTTTTTGTTGGCATACTGGTTTCTAGCATCGTGTTTCCACCAGGGCTTGGCTTTGCCTTGGGTACCTTAATTGGTGTATCAATGCTTGTGCAGACGCATTTTAACAGTTTGGATAAACTCGGTGTGCTGCCAACAAAGGAGAGTCTCAACCCGCTGGATCACCTCTACCTTTTTTTAAGCAAACGTCCGAAAGCAAGGATTGCATTGTCAGCCACTGTTTCATTACTCTATGCGGTAGGGATGTTTATTTTTCCCTACGCAGTGTTAACCAATCTTGCCTCGAGTGTGCCTTTTGCATTCTCATCGTTAGCATCAACCATCACAGGCCTCTCTTTAGGAGCCATTGGCTTTCTCGGCAGTCTCTACCCAACTTATCAATACACTCTCTATAACCTTGATCGCGCCAAAGAAGGACAAGAGATTCGAGAAGCCTTGCAAGAAATAAAAGGGGAAGTTAAGGATTCAAGCCCTAAAAAACTTTTAGAGCAGCTACCCAAAGGTGAAGAAGTTCAGGAGGTTGAAGAAGTATCCGCGGGTAAAGAACAAAGACTGATGGCAGAAGAAGACAAAAAAATGATTGAGTCAACTGTGCAAAGCTATAAGCAAGAGTTAGATGAGCACCAACTGGAAGTTTTTAAGTGCTAATGATAGTGTTGAATTAGTTGGTTTTCGCTGTGTTAGAGAGGCCGACTGTCTTCCAGAGTATAAAATTTCAATGATTGAACACATGTACAAAAATACCTCTTTGTGGTAGAGTGAAAATCATTGGTTCATAACAGCAGACGCCATGGCTGATTTTAACTCTATCAATGCCCTTTTTGATATTGACTATAGCAAGATGAGAGCTGTTAAAGACCGTCATCGCAGAACCATCGCCGATCATGACACGTTTGACTTGTTTTTAGGGCACTTACAATCTTTTTTTCAGCAGTTTAATGATGGAGAACTCTCTCATGAGTGCATTTCAGACTATCGTGATCGTATGAATGCACTAGCAGCTTTAATCAGTAAGAGTGAGGTTGCCTATTATTTTGAAAAATACCCTCAAAAAGGTGAACAAAGTGCTAGCCAAGCGGCTGATTCTCATCACAATCCTGCTCGTTTAGAGAGCTTTCATGACATTCGAAAGAGGCTTCCTAACTGGGTCGACCGAGACCGCTTAGATTCAAATGCACCAAGTGAGCTGGCTTCGAAGTATCAATTTGTGAGGGACGCTTTACTTGATGCAGAAGAAGTGGTTGCTGAACATTTACTCTTTCAAGAAGAACAAAAGCAAGAACTTACAGCACGAACGATCTAATTTAAGCCTAAGACAGGCGCCTTTCTATGAGTGGCCCTAGTTCCTTTCTTACAAAAAAGCAGTAATAAGAATAAACAAAGTAGTATCAGCGCGGAGGCAGGAGCATTGCTGGCAACTTGCGAGAGCCTGCTTGCCTGCATGTTTAGTTGCGGCGCGGCTTTTGGCTGTCGCTTGGCAAAAAACGTATGATTTGGATTGTAGAGTGTTTGACAAGCAATGGCATCTAATTCACCAGGGTAGATGGCGTAGCCTTGCTTCTCACAAGCAATTAAATCCCGACATTGGTTGCTTTTATCTCCTCTAATTTCATTAGAATAAGGCATCACGGAGCAGCCCTGTCCTTGCTCATAGTCTTTTAAACGTTGACGAACACTTTCCACATCATGAAAATGTGCCAATCCCAACCCGTGTCCGATTTCATGAGAGATGGTATGAAGATCGAAATAAGTGCTTCCACTCGGGATACAAAGAACGTTTAACTCGACTTCGGGAAAGCTTCGAACGTTTCTATAATCGCTGTGGTAGCTGAGGCTTAGGCCGTTTTTTGAATATTTCTTTGGAAAATCGCAGGCTTGAAAAATAATGCCCCGAAAATCTTGAGAGACTGTTTCATGATAGTTAAAAGTGACACGACTGCCACACGCATTGACCCATTTGGCGAGCACTTGTTCAACGGATGATTTTAGACGATGGGTGATGGGGGTGATAAAGAGATCTGGGAATTCCTTTGAAAGCTTTTCTTTGAAGCCTTGAGGGATCCCATTTTGATCGAAGGTATAACTAATTTTGGTGGCACCATCCTGATTAGCTGGCCATAAATGGTGTACTAGGGAGGCAAGCTCCTCAAAGTGGAAGTATTGACAGGGGTTATGATTTTGGCGCTGCAATGTCATTAAATCCTTTTAATGAATTACTCAAAGCACAGCATGCCACTATTTTAAGAGGAAACTCAAGTGTTACTTGAGAGTTCCTCTTAAATTTCAAAGTGACACCCAAACTAGGATGGGTATAAACCGCTGATGGCTTTGATTTCTAGATAATCTTCAAAACCAAAAGCGCCCCATTCTCGACCATTACCTGATTGTTTATAGCCCCCAAAGGGGGTGTTGTAATCGCCGGAGTCACCATTGATGTTTATGTTGCCAGCGCGTATTTGTCGCGCTAAACGATTTAGACGAATGGGATCAGTGCCTTGAATGTAGCCAGCAAGCCCATAAGGAGAGTCGTTGGCAATGCTGAGAGCTTCTTCTTCGCTCTGATAGGGAATAATAGAGAGTACGGGACCAAAAATTTCTTCTTGCGCGATGCTCATAGAATTAGAGACTTGGCTAAAGACCGTCGGTTTTACAAAGTAGCCCTCTGGGAGAGCGTCCGGTTTGCCACTGCCGCCACAGACAAGTTTAGCGCCCTCATCGAGGCCTTTTTGAATCAAGGTTTGCACTCGTTCAAACTGTAGTTGGCTAACCAATGGGCCCATGGTGGTGTCTTCTAGTTGCGGATCGCCATTGACGACTGTTTCAGCCACACTTTTTGCGATTTCCTCGGCTTTAGCAAGTTTATCACTCGGCACCAGCATTCTAGTAGGCGCGCTACAAGTTTGTCCTGTATTTGAAAAAACGGCTTTGCAGCCACGCGTGACCGCCGCTTCAAAGTCGGCATCGTCTAGGATGATATTGGCTGACTTGCCTCCTAACTCCTGGGTCACTCGTTTAATGGTGGGAGCGGCATTTTTAGCCACCAAGGCGCCCGCTCTGGTTGAACCGGTAAAGGAGACCATATCGATTAAGGGGTGGCTTGCAAGAGCACTGCCAACGCCTTCACCATCACCATTGATTAAATTGAACACGCCGGCTGGAAGGTTTATCGCATCAATGATTTCAGCAAAAATGATGGCTGAGAGCGGTGAAATCTCTGAGGGTTTTAAAATCATTGTGCAACCCGTTGCTAGGGCAGGGGCGACCTTACAAGTCACTTGGTTTAGTGGCCAATTCCATGGGGTTATTAACCCACAGACGCCAATTGGTTCTTTGACGATGGTGCTCTGGGTAATTTTTTCTTCAAACTCAAAGGCACGCAACGCCTTTAGAGCTGTTTCAAGGTGCTCGAGACCACAAGCAACTTGTGCATTTTTTGCAAACGTTCTGGGGGCGCCCATTTCCATGATGATGGCTTCGACCAAATCATCATAACGGTTTTCGTATTCTTCAATTAGGGCTTCAAAAATTTCGATGCGCTGCTCTCTGCTGCTTTGAGAGTAGGTGCGAAAGGCTCGGTGAGCCGCATTTGCCGCAAGCTCAACGTCTTGCTCTGAACCGAGAGAGATTTCAGCGCAGGCTTTCTCGGTTGCTGGATTAATAACGGGGTGGGGGTGTTTAATGATGGGGTCAACCCATTGACCGTCAATGTAGAATTGTGTTTTCTGTTCCATAGCATGCCGTCCTTCAAAAAAGGAAAAAGTATGCCATGAAACAAAGTGCTTATACCACAGGCTTTCAGGTTTATTGTCGGAAAGAACAGTCTTCTGTGTGCGTTACAAAACGATTAACGCAGGCCTTGCTTGTATAAATTCCTACATCAATCAGGGTGCTGCCAAGAGCTGAGGCTAGTACAAATTCCAGTGGTCCCATGTTTAGGTCTTCATTTTCAGAGAGCCATTCTTTTGTTAGGTAATACAGCCCGGAGGAAAGAGGGCTCAATAAGATTGAAACCGCGCTATTAAAAAATATGACTCGATTGATCCGCTGATCGTTATTTGTAGGCTGTTCGAATCCATGACGTGCCATTTCCCTGCCTATTAGGTAGAGGAGTGGGAGAGAGAGCACTAAGGCAGTGGCAAAGTTTGTGGCCATTGCTGGTAGAGGATCGTACTTATTCGGCCAAAACTCTTTTAAAATGGCTGAGCCCATGCCTCCGGCTACGGTGGTGCTGGTTGTGAAAAAACCAAGGCTTAATGGGATAAGATTATTGCGACGACAAGTATTTTCAGCAATGGCGCTGCAAAGACGTAGTATCAAGGGGGCGTTATTTGGAGGGTCAATTAAGCGCGCTTCTAGTTCGGTTGAAGAATCCATAAGTCTTTATAATGAGTTAACAATAAAGCGCTATATTATACACAGAGATTAAAAACAAACCAAGAGATGCCTTGTAACGACCCTCCTGCTGCACCTGAAAAGCATAACATCTTTATTTTTCAATGAATTTTATGAACAATGAGAGAAATTTTCTAAAGGAAACGCGATGCCAACAGATTATCGAGAGCTACTTACAAAAGACCTACTAGACGCTAGACGGGAGAGTTATTATCAAAAATTTGAAGCGTATCGTTTGCTCTCTCCTCTACAAAAGCATGTACTAGCCTTTGCTCGGTTTGATAAAGGAGACATTGTTCACGATACGTTCACCGTCGCTAAGGGACTTTGCCGTTTTGGTGATAAACATCCATATTTAACCGGGTTTGCAGTTCATTCATTTAATGCAGGGCTTGTTATGGCAAACCCCTTGCGGCCTGCTCGTTTCAGTCGGCCAGGACAAACGGATTTTGGCCACAACTTACACCTTGGCACCAATCGGATTTATAAGCCTGATGGTGGTTTTGATGAGGGGGCTTGGCAGAATTTCGTTGGTGAACATAGGCATATTTCTAAGTCTTATTTATCGAGAGTACTGGAAAAAAATAATGAAAAATTTGAACAGGAGTCTGACACTGGCCGAAATACTAATAATTGCTGTGCGAGCAAAATAGGGCAAGAGTTAGGCGGGCGTGCTGCTTGGCTTAAAGTATTTGATAGGTTGGCAACGGACTGGCAAAAAGTTTCAGAAAACAGCGATGAGCTAGAGCCTGTGATTGACGCAGAGTTATTACGACTCTTTTTTGAAGACACGCTGCTCTGCCTTGATTTGCAAGAGGAGACTGACTTGCCAATGCCAAAACCAGATCCCGATATTTGGCAACCCTCTTATTCATGCGTTCGCTAAAGGGAAACGCTTTATGTTAAAGGGTGCTTGCCTGATAATTGTTAGCTTTTTATATTCAGTGAGTTTGGCCGCATGTGATGCCACTTTTTTTATTATTAGTGATCTGCATTTGAACCCGGCGCTTAAAGCTGCCATGCCTTTAACTCCTAGTCGAGAGGGAACAGATCTTGATATCAATACCTTCAATCTCTTTTTTGATCGCCTAAAAAATCATTCGCAAAAGGCTAAGATAAACGGTGTCATTACCTTAGGGGACGTTGTTGGTCACGGCACATCTACTAATGCACGAGAGAATATTAGTCGTTTTTTATATGAAAAATTTAAACATTTTGAGCTACCTATTTACTATGATTTTGGCAATAATGATTCTCTTGTTGGGAATTATCAAGCCTATGAGAAGGATGAAAAATCACCTTATCGCTTATTAAAGTCCATAAATCCTGCCTTAACGAGTGGCTTTGTTGACAGCGAGAACATAGCGTTTTGCAAAGATGCGCAAAAAACGCCGTGCCTTTATCATCAAACACCATCACTTGGTCATTACAGCGTTTACCTAGCGCCAGGATTGCGGCTAATTAGTTTCAATTCGGTCGTGTTAAACGGTGATCATTTAACCAACGATCAACAAGACGCAGCAGCAGCTCTTAACTGGTTGCGAGACGAGTTCAGCGACAGTCTGCAAGCAGGAGACTCTGTTTTATTGGCAATGCACGTCCCGCCGGGGGTTGATCTCTATACAGGAAACTATCATTTTCGTGAAAAGTACCTTGGTAGACCAACCTATGAAAAAGCATTTTTAAACATTATTCATCAGGCTCTGGATGAAAAGCTAAATCTCATCGCCATCCTAGCAGGCCACACTCATCAAGATGAACTTCATCTACTCTCTTATCAAGGGCAAGTGGTACCAGTCTTCGTTAACCCAGGCCTTTCAACCTCTCATGGCAATGCTGCAGGCTTTAAGAGCCTTTGTTTGCAGCAAGGCCAGACGGGCTGGCGAATAGGTGGGTTAAACGCCTACTCTTATCTTGAAATGGAAAAAGATTTTGTGCAGTACAGTCATCTACCAGATGATCTTTGCAGGCAAGGTGATTTTGAGGCCTGCATGCAAGACATGCTGACCAATAAAGAGCGTTTGCACAACTATGCAAAAAAGGTTTATTTCGCAAATAATCAAGCGCAAAAAAGAGCTGTCAAGTTTAAGGTTGAGCAGCTCTATGATTTTTAATCTAGGGAGGAGCCAGTCATTTTTTTACCAAAGGTCAATAATAAAGCAGTGATAAAGCCGGTCGCTGCCAGTGCCACAAAGGCAGCATTCACCCCATCGCCTCCGTCTTTGAAGGCATCGTAAAAGAAGAACGTGTATTGCCCACAAAATGCTCCTCCCAGGTGCCCAAGCCCATCGGTAATAGAAAGGCAGGTTGCTCGCGTTTTGGTGGCAAATTGTTCGGAGGTAAAAATATACATAATCGGGATGATAAAACTAATGGCGGTGGTGGCTAAAAAGCCAAAGATTATGATGCTGATCTCAGTGTGCCAGAAGGCAATAAATAGTAGCAGTAGTCCCCAGAGACTTGCCAAAAACACGGCTAAATGTTGCCGTTCGAGTCGATCGCCATAAAAAATTGCGAGTAGGCTGCCAACGACAAAGCCTAGGGAGCTAATGCCAAGAATCAAAAGACTGCTGGCAAGCTTAAAGCCTGCCAACATAAACAGTTTGGTGCTTAAAGTAAGCCAGGCATAATTACCCAAATAATAAAAAAACCATATAAAAGCAAAAAGAACGAGTGGTTTTAAGTTGGCTTTAATGGTTGTTAGCAAGCTTAAGTTTTGCTGAGAGTGCTCTGTATTTAACCGTTCAACGGGTGGCAAGGGCTTGCCTATTTTTTTGATGATCTGAGTTTCTGCCTGTTTTAGCTGACTTGCTGCTTCATCTAGACGGTCATGGGCTACTAGCCAACGAATGCTCTCTGGCATGGAACGTCGCATCCAGAATAAAATAAGACCGCCAAGGCCGCCAATCACAAACAGCGCGCGCCAACCCCAGCTAAAATTAGGAACCAGTAATAAGCCTACAAAAGGGACGATGGCAAAACCTAGAAAAGCAATGCATATGGGGATGGCTGTGATTCGACCACGAATTTTAGCAGGCGATAATTCCGAGACATAAGTGACGACATTTGAAATTTCAGCCCCAATACCGAGTCCAATGATAAAGCGACAAACAATTAACGTCTCAAGGTTTTGACTGCAAGCCGAGAGCAAAGAGCCAATGCTAAAAGCAGCAACTGACAGAAAAAGAGCGATCCTTCGGCCAAAAAAATCGGATAAACGACCGTCACAAAAGGCGCCAAAAATGTAACCGATTAAACTGCTAGTGATGGTCCAAAGTGCCATGGATAGAGGCACATTAAATTGCTTACTAAAGACTGGTAGGGAAAGCCCTATGGTAATGATGTCAAAAAAAGCAAAGAAAAACCCGGCTCCCATTATTAGTAACAGTGAATAGGGATAGGGCCATATTGGTAGGCGATCAAACCGTGCTAAGAGTTCATTTTTTTGCATTATTATCCTTAATAAGTTACATATGTGAATCCGAAGTCAGACTCAATGTTTCCTCCAAGCCCCTACTTCCCACGCTTTATGCCTGTGTCTAGTTTATTTGATTTCTTGGATGCCGCGCATAAAGCGTGGCACGTTGGCATAGGTGGTTTTAGTAACTCATTGATTTTGACTTCGTATTCACATACATGCCTGTGAATAGAATTGTAGCGCTTTTCAAGTATTTTTAGTATGGTCTTACCAAGCCGCGGTACAGCCAAGGTATTGTTTTAAAAGGAATCAAACAACATGAACGCAGAGGAAGCTCATTTATCGAAAAAGCTAGGCCCTTTTAAACTTTGGGGGCTGGGTGTAGGTTATGTCATCGCCGGAATGTTTTTTGGTTGGAGTCATGGCTTGGTACAGGGTGGGGTTTATGGCTTGTTGATAGCCACCTTTTTAATGATCTTGATGTACTTTTGCTTTGTTTTTTCCTACTGCGAACTTTGCACCATAGAGCCAGATGCCGGAGGTGTGTTTGTTTATGCACACCGTGCCTTTGGGCGCGGAGTGGGGTATGTTGCAGGACTCCTACAGATTATTGAATTTGTCTTTGCAGCGCCCGCCATTTCCTTGGCTATTGCTGCCGGCCTTGAATTTTTCTTTGCCATTCATCACCCTTTTCTAATTGCTAGTCTGTGTTATCTAACCTTTACCACAGTTAATATTATGGGCATTAATCTTTCTGCTCGAATCGAATTAATTTTTAGCTTCATCGCAGTCATTGCCTTGAGTGCCTTTTTTATGGTGAGCGCTCCGCACTTTAATCCTAGCTTTTTAAGCGAAGATAAAAGCAGCTTAACGGCGTTGAAAATCTTTGCAGCCATCCCATTTGCGATGTGGTTTTTCTTAGGGATTGAAGGCCTTGCCAATGTCTCAGAAGAGACCATTAACCCACAGAAGAATATGACTTACGGCTTTATATCTGCTATGACCACCCTGGCAATCCTGGCAGTGTTGACTCTGCTTTTATCTGTGGGCATAGGGGGCTGGCAGAAAGTAGTCTATAGCGATGTGACAAGTCTTACTAGTGATATGCCCATTTCAATTGCTTTGTCGCAAATTATCCCGTTGGATTCGGTGGCGTTTAAAGGCATTGTCATTGGTGGTTTGATTGGGCTTTTAGCCTCGTTTCATGGTCTTATGTTGGTTGCCAGTCGGGCGCTTTATAAGTTTAGTTTGGATGGCTTTCTATGGGCAAGGACCGGGGAGCTCTCTCGAAAGTACCACACGCCGGTCAATGCTTTAATTATCAACAGCCTTATTGGTTGCATTGCGGTCTACAGTGGCAAAACAGAATTATTAATCATTATTTCTGGGTTGGCAGCCCTTTGCTGTTATGTAATTTGTAGTCTCTCGATGATAAGGCTACGGTTAAAAAAACCTGAACTTAAAAGACCATTTAGGGCACCTTTTTTTCCGGTAGTGCCACTGGTGGCTCTACTCATTTCAAGTTTGTCAGTGCTGGCACTGTCTTATGTTTATCCAAGTATCAGTTTCTTGTTCTTTTTAACGGTGTTAGTACTTTGGCTGTATGAATTTAAGTTTGCCAAAGGTCGCATTGTGCTGAGAGCGTAATAAAATTTTTTTGGAGTTGTTATGCCTAGTCATTTTAATCACCTTTTTCAAAATCCTACGCCGGTTATTGCCTGCATTCATTTACAAGCGCTACCTGGTGCACCGCTTTATGATGGAAACTTAGAGACCGTTTATGAAACAGCACTCAATGAGGCGAAGATTTATCAAGAGAATAATGTCGATGGTATTATTATTGAAAATTTTGGCGATAAGCCTTTTTTTCCCACCAAAGTACCCGCAGAAACCATAGCTGCTATGTCAGTGGTGGCAAGAGAAGTCATCAACCAGGTTAACATTCCAGTGGGAATTAACGTCTTGCGAAATGATGCAGAATCAGCCATTGCCATTGCAACCGCAGTGCAAGCAGACTTTATTAGGGTTAATGCTCACATTGGCAGCATTGTTTCTGATCAAGGCTTAATTGATGGGGTGGCGCACAACACATTGAGGTTACGAAGTCATTTAAAATCAAACGTTGCCATTTTTGCAGATGTTGGGGTTAAGCATGCAGCGCCTTTAGCCGACAGAGGCCTTGCCAATGAAGTCAAAGACATTCAAAGCCGTGGGTTAGTGGATGCCATCATCGTCTCTGGTGATGGTACGGGTGAGGAGACGGCCATTAGTGATTTAGAGTTAGTGAAAGAACACAGCAAACTGCCACTTCTAATTGGCAGTGGGGCCACGGCGGACAACCTTAGACACAGCAACCCTTATGTGGATGGCTACATAGTCGGGACTTACTTCAAAGAGGAGGGCAAGAGTGAAAATCCAGTTTCCTCAGCTCGAGTGAGTCACTTTGTAAAATGTCTACGAGCCTAAGGTTAGAAGTTCACTGGCACAAGCATGCGCTGAGGACCAGGCCCACTGGAAGTTAAAGCCGCCTAAATGGCCACAGACATCGAGCACTTCACCTATGAAGTAAAGCCCTGATTCTTTTTTACTCTCGAACGTTTTAGAGGAGACCTCATCACAGTTAACCCCACCGAGGGTTACTTCTGCGGTACGATAGCCTTCTGTGCCATTTGGTTTAATCTGCCAGTCTTGTAGGCGCGAGATAAACGCTTTTTGGGCGGCTTCGCTAATTTGCTTTAGGGGCTTTAATAAGAGAGATTCCTTTAAGAAAACCTTTAAGACACTCTTTGGAAAAGACTGGCTGAGAACTGTATTGAGTTGTTGATTGGGATTTTCGTCTCTGGCTGCTTTCATCAGGGAGGCTAAGTTTAAATCTGGCTGCAGCGAGAGTGTAATGGTGTCACCAAGCTGCCAGTAAGATGAAATTTGTAAAATGGCGGGACCACTTAAGCCCCGATGGGTAAAGAGTAGTTGCTCTTTAAAACTGGTTTCATTGCAGCGTACCTCACATGCGATTGAGACACCTGAGAGCGAGCTATATAGTGCTTTATCTTTTTCTGTTAAGGTAAAGGGCACAAGGCCTGCTCTGGTTGGATAGATGTGATGGCCAAACTGCTCGGCTACTTTATAGCCAAAGGGACTTGCGCCCATGGTTGGAATCGAGAGTCCGCCTGAGGCGATAATTAATCTCTTAGCCCTAAATTGCTGACCGTTACTCTTTAAGACAAACTGATTCTCGAGTTTTTGAATCTTACTAATTTCTTGTTTTAGCTTTATAGTCACAGAGCCTTTTTCACATTCAGACAGCAACATCTCACAAATAACGCGCGCCTTGCCAACACAGAAGAGTTGACCGTGTTTTTTCTCATGATAGTCAATGTTATAGCGTTTAATCAGTTCTAGAAAATCCCATTGTGTGTAGCGCGAAAGGGCAGACTTAAAAAAATGAGGGTTGTGTGAGAGGTAATTCTCAAATGAAACGTGTAAATTAGTGAAGTTACAATGCCCACCGCCAGACATCAGTATTTTCTTGCCAACCTTATTAGCTTTATCAAGTAATAGTACCTTCTTGCCACCTTGGCCAAGCATGCTTGCAGCCATTAAGCCTGCAGCCCCCGCACCAATAATAATCACATCGAACTGATTCAAGGTAATACTCGCCCAAATTCAAAGTGATCAATTATACAACAATAACTCATAATAAGGTACAGGATCTTACTTAATGCTCATCTAAAGGTTGTTCAGACTTCGTTTATGCCCAGTGGGCGCAAAATGAATTGGTTTGGATATTCATGATAGGATAGGGTTTTGTATCGAGCCGGTCTAATGAGTGAAGAAATAACAAACGTTCAAGCAAGGATGACTCCTTTGGCGGAGAGAATGCGACCAAGAAAGCTCAAGGAAGTGGTTGGGCAGGGTCATTTAACCGAAGAGGGCATGCCACTAGCGCGATCGCTGCAGAATGGAAAACTTTCTTCAATCATTCTATGGGGCCCTCCTGGCACGGGTAAGACCACACTTGCTCGTATTCTTTCAGAAGGCTCAAAGACCCATTTTCGTCAACTCTCTGCTGTTTTTGCAGGCGTGAAAGACTTAAAAGAAGTGTTTGCCGAGGCAAAAGCGCGTCGAGAGCAAGGTGAGCAAACACTGTTATTTGTTGACGAAATTCATCGTTTTATGAAGTCGCAACAAGATGCTTTTCTCCCAGTGATGGAAGATGGAACGATTATTTTAATTGGTGCCACCACAGAAAACCCGTCATTTGAATTAAATCGTGCGCTTTTATCTCGTTGCCAAGTTTTAACCTTAAATCGTTTAAGCAATGAGGCACTGGAGTGCCTCTTAGAACGGGTTGAAGAAAAGTTAGAAATGACATTGCCTTTGACTGAGCAGGCTAGATCGTTGTTGGTTGAGCTTGCTGATGGCGATGGCCGTTATGTTTTTGGCATGCTAGAGCAAGTATTACCTGAAACGGAACCAGTGGATGAAAAACGCTTACTAACCCTCACTCAAAAGCGTGCGCCTCTCTATGATAAGAAAGATGATGCCCATTATAATTTAATATCAGCCCTTCATAAGTCGGTGCGAGGCAGTGATCCTGATGCGGCTCTTTATTGGTTTGCTCGCATGCTAGCTAGTGGTGAGGATCCTAATTTCATCGCCCGACGTATGACCCGCATGGCCAGTGAAGACATAGGACTTGCCGATCCACAAGCGCTGACTCAGTGTCTTAATGCTTGGGATGCTTATGAGCGCCTTGGGGCGCCAGAAGGTGAGCTTGCATTGGCACAAGCGCTGGTCTACTTAGCAACAGCGCCTAAGTCGATAGCAGTCTACAAAGCCTTGAAAGACGTACAAAGGCTTGTGAAAAAAACAGGTTCGATGTCCCCACCAATGCACATTTTGAATGCACCGACGAAGCTGATGAAAGAAAAAGGTTATGGTGGGGGATATGTGTATGATCCAGACACCAAAGAGAGCTTTTCAGGTCAAAACTACTTTCCAGAAGCGCTTGGCCGGCAATCTTTTTATCAGCCAGTGCAACGAGGGTTTGAGCGTGAGATTAACAAGC
The DNA here is from genome assembly GCA_030148065.1 of Legionellaceae bacterium. Classification (GTDB taxonomy): domain Bacteria; phylum Pseudomonadota; class Gammaproteobacteria; order Legionellales; family Legionellaceae; genus JASBUC01. Next base: position 87,252 of record JASBUC010000078.1, read on the forward strand.
GTTTGACTTATTGGCAGAACTTACGAATGGCTAAAACCCGCGATTAAAGAGCTAATTATTAGTACGCCGGTCGTTAATAAGACTTGTCTCATCCGTTTAAAACCAATGTTGTCTCTTTAGATAGGCAAGTAGCCCAGCAGAAGTTAACCCTAAAAGACCGCATACTAAACCAAAGGCTAAGTGATTGCTGCTGCCAGGGATCCCTCCAAGGTTCATACCAAATAAGCTGCCAACTGAAGAGATGGGTAAAAACACAGCCGTCAGCAAAGAAAAAAGATACATTCTTCGATTCATTTGTTGAGAGATTTTATTATTTAATTGCTCTTGCATTAAGCCACAACGATCACGCGCTAGTTCCAGTTCTTCAAAGTTTCTTAAAGTAGTATTAAAACAGTCTTGAAAGGTTTGTCGGTAGTTGTTTAATAGTGATGATTGAGTGGTGTGTAAGGAATTAAGAGCTTCTTTTTGGGGGGAAAGGTGACGTTTAAGAAGTAAGATCCGTCGTTTTATGTCTGAGAGCTCAGTGCTTAGGAGTGCTAGGTTGCTGTTTGCCTCGAGCTGGTGAAGAATACTTTGTTCAGTCCCATCAACCTCATCGACAAGTTCAGCAATATAACGTGAGAGCTCATTATTTATTTCATCTAATATGGCGCTAAGCACGTCAACAGCGGTTTTCGGACCTTCTTTTTGTTTAAGATCGGTGCAGATCCGTTGAATAATGCGTAGCTCTCGACTGCGAGTTGTAACAATAAGGTTATGCTTTAGAAAAACTCGTACGGAGACCATGTCTTCTTCTTCTTGCTCCTGGTTTAAGTTTATGGATCTTAAGCAGGTGTATAAGTATTCATTTCGGGCAATTGTGCGGGCTCTAATGCCCTCTTCTGTTAATGATTCGATTAACCAAGCGTCAAATAACAGAGGGGTCTGCTCTAGCCATTTAATGAAATCAGGGTTTCTATAGTCAAAATGCAGCCAACAGGTCTGGTTATTACGAAGTTTTTCATCCAATTCATCCAGGGTTATTTCTGTAGCACCACCAGTACTGTCTAACTGATAACCAAATAAAAATCCGTAGTGATTCATGCGTTTTCCAAGAAGAGAGATTGATAATGTTGTTTGGTATACCCAAAAACCATTTCTTTAATCATTTCATCAAGTTCATGAATTTGATGAGCAAAACAGTGAAAGCTTATTGTTAATTTTATATATTCAGGTTTATCAAAGTAACAAACCGTTTTAATTTGGGGTGCTTGGTGCACATGACGGAGCACTAAGTTAAAGTCTTTTTTAGGACGGAGCTGCCTGGGGGGCATTTTTCTAGCATTTTCTAGAATTTTGCTCGTGTTTTTCAGGAGTTGCTCTTTAACAATGGGCAAATCGCAGTGAATAGGGATAAGGCAGGTAATATGGCGCTCAATTAAATGATGATCCAGAGAAATTCGCTTCACAGGGTTATGGATAATCAAGCCATTGGGAATCTTAATGCAGTGACCATTACTTCTGTTTAAGTCTGAGTCACTTGTTTCTAGAAGCTTAAAGTAGAAAAAGCCAAGGTTAAAGACCACGCCTTTGTTACCCAATATTTCGATGTAGTCACCTTCAGTAAATAGTCCGCGCCAGGAAATAATTCCGCAGCCAACAAGATTCATAATCGTTTCTTTATTTGTAATCACAAGACCGGCAGAGACCAAGCTAAGACCATAAAAAATTTGAGTAAACCCTTGTACCCAAATCTTGGCTAATAAAAAGACAAAAAAGATGGAGCCAAGATAGATAATTCTTGTCTGCAATCGTGACTTTTGCAGCGAGTCTTTCAGCGCATGTTTTAAAAATGAATAAATTAGTAGCGAGGCAATGGTAATTAAAATGAAAAGGATTAAAGAGTGATATAAATTGTTATACAACTCATTTTCAAAAAAGTGGGTAGACATTTGAAGAAGGTTTGGCTCTAAAGTGGACAAAATTTAACAAATATATCACATGAAAGTCAAACAAGTTAATGGTTTACCTGTATTTCTAACTGCTCCATAATGAGCGATAAACTAATTAAAGAGGGATGAGAATGAAGGTTGGTATTCTATCTAGAAATGAAAAATTATATTCAACTAAACGACTACAAGAAGCCGCCCTTAGTCGAGGTCATGAAGTTGAAATTATTGACTATATTCGTTGTTATATGAATATAAGCTCTAGTAAACCCTCTATTCATTATGATGGTAAAGAATTAGGCTCTTTTGATGCGATTATTCCTCGAATTGGGGCAAAGAGAACATTTTATGGTGCTTCAATCGTTCGACAGTTTGAGACCATTGGGACCTACGCAATAAATTCATCTCTAGCCATTACACGTTCGCGAGATAAACTGCGTTCTCTACAGCTTCTTGCTATGAAAGGCGTTGACATGCCAATAACAGGAATTGCGAATGCACCAAGTGATGTAAATGATTTAATAAAAAGTCTTGGGGGCGCTCCCATCATTATAAAACTAATAGAAGGTACACAAGGCGTTGGCGTGGTTTTAGCGGAAACAAAAAAAGCGGCTGAGAGTGTGATGCAGACCCTGATGGGATTAAATGCCAACATCATTTTACAAGAATACATCAAAGAATCAGCTGGTGCGGACATTCGCTGTTTAGTAATCGGAGATAAAGTGATTGCTGCAATGGAACGGCGAGCAGGCCCAGGGGAGTTTCGAGCTAACCTTCATCAAGGTGGCAGTGCTCACCCAATAAAAATTAGCAAAAAAGAGCGCGAGGTGGCGGTAAAAGCTTGTAAAATTATGGGATTGAGAATGGCTGGCGTTGATTTGCTGCGATCAGACCGGGGGCCTTTGGTGTTAGAGATTAATTCTTCTCCTGGCCTAGAGGGTATTGAAAAGGCCTCAGGAAAAGACGTTGCGAGTTTGGTCATTCAATACTTAGAAAAGCACGCAAAACCAATTGGTCCAAGAAGTCATTATCAGGGATAAAAATGTTAAATGAGGCATTTAGTATAGGAAACCAGGTGGTTCAACCAGGGAGCAGGCAAACCATTAATTTGCCAATGCCAAAACTCTATGATTGCGCTCCACAAGCAATGCCGGTGCATGTTTTTCATGGTAAACAGACAGGCCCCCGGTTATTGGTTACCGCGGCCATTCATGGAGATGAGGTCAATGGCGTTGAAATTGCTAGGCGATTGATAAAAAAAACGGTTTTAAAAAAAGTAAATGGGACACTAATAGTAGTGCCTGTAGTTAACATTTATGGCTTTTTGTATCAAGATCGATATTTAATGGATCGGCGTGATCTAAATCGTGCTTTTCCTGGGAGTAAATCGGGCTCTCTAGCAGCGAGATTAGCACACCTTATTACCAAAGAACTATTCACAAAAATTACCCATTGCATTGACTTACATGCGGGCTCTCTGCAAAGAACTAATTTGCCACAGATCCGCACAAACCTTGATTTAAGTGCGGATGTGGATTTAGCGAAGTCTTTTAGTGCACCGGTTATTTTGCATGCGAAACTTCGTGATGGTTCTATGAGAGAGTTTGCTGATAATAACAATTGCCCTTTTTTGCTTTATGAAGCAGGTGAGTCTCTACGGTTTGATGAATTTTCAATTCGTACTGGGCTTAATGGTATTTTGAAGGTAATGAACAGTCTTGGGATGATTAATCTTACAAAGGAGCTCCGTTCATCTCTCACGCCTATGATTGCCAAACACAGCTATTGGGTACGAGCGCCTTACAGCGGGTTGCTTCACCCTAATAAACAGTTAGGAAAGAAAGTTAAAAAAGGTGAATTAATTGCAAAAATTGCTAATCCTATGGGGCGAGATGAGTATCAAGTTATCTCGCCCTTTGATGGTATTATCATTGGAAAAAGTAATATGCCCATGATACATGAGGGGGCAGCCATATTTCACATTGCTAGCTTTGAACGAGTTGATATTGCAGCGTTGCAGATTGACTGTTTGAAAGAGTTTTACATTGACTAATGGCGGATTGAATGCGAACTAAACAATTAGATAATCGACTTCTGATAGGACGTTCTGAGTGGTGTGGTTTGCCAAACCTTAATATTCCAGCGATTAAGGCAAAAATTGATACAGGGGCAAAAACCTCCTCTATTCATGCTTATAACATTACGTCATATCAACAACAGGGCCGCTTAATGGTTTCATATGACTTACACCCAGTCCAAAGCAATGATAAACTTACAGTGCAATGTCACTCAGAAGTCATAGATCAGCGAGCAGTTATGAGCTCCAATGGCCAAAAAGAATTGCGTTTTGTGATTGAAACGTTATTAAGTTTGGGTGAGCGATCTTGGCAAATAGAGTTGACCCTTTCCAACCGTGATCCTCTAAGGTTTCGATTATTGCTCGGTCGGGAGGCATTTGGCACTAAAGTTATCATTGATCCAGCCATCAGTTGTAACCAGCAAAAACTAAGTAAAAAAGTTCAGCAAAAACTTATAGCAGAGGCCCAGTCATTAAACGATAGAGATTGACTAACTGTGCTCTATACCCAAACTAGTTCATTTTGTGAAGTCTGAATGCTACTACCTGAAGGTGCAGAATAAACAAGGGTGAGTATAATGGGTGTTTTTAATAAGAGGCAGAGCATGTTAAGTAGAGCGAAGACATCCGTAGACGGCATTCCATTGGCCTACCATATTTCAGGTTCAGTTAAAGAGGGAAAGCCCGTTATTTTATTTGGCCACAGTTATATGTGGAATGCAGATATGTGGTTTGAGCAAATAGAAAAATTACAAGAAAAATTTACCTGCATTGCTACTGATTTACCAGCCCATGGTGACTCAGGCCTATTTCCTGATAGAGACTACAGCATTCAAAACCTAGCAACGTTCCATGCTAATTTTATGAAACAGTTGGGTATTGAACAGTATGCGGTCGTTGGACTCTCGGTTGGCGGCATGTGGGGAACACAATTAGCACTGTCATACCCTGAGGTTGTGACTCATTTAATGATTATGGATACGTTTGTCGGAGCAGAACCAAAAGAGTCACAGCAAGAGTATTTCCAACTTATCGAATACTCAGAAAATCATGGATACTCAGAAGAGTTTGTGACAACACTTGTTCAGTATTTCTTAACGCCGGAGACGATTGCAAATAATGCTGAGTTGGTGGAGCGTTTTAAGAAGCCATTATTGTCTTATAATGATAAGGATGAGCGACGTTCTCACTTGTGCGACATTGGTCGTAAAATTTTCTCGCGGGAGTCTTTGTTAGATAAGTTATCGGAGATTACAATCCCATTCTTGATTGCAACGGGTGAAAAAGATTTGCCCAGACCTCCGCGAGAGTCACGACTAATGGCAGAGCACAATCCTAAGTGTTGTTTAGAGATTATTGAAAATGCCGCGCACATTGCAAACCTTGAGCAAGTAGATAAGGTTACAATGTTGATTGATGACTTTCTATCCTAAAAATACGGTTCTGCAGATGGGTATATACTCAAACCAGTTCATTATGCGAAGTCTGAACTTCGATAAAGACGCCTCATAATACTTTGCTCCTTGACAGGTAATAAACATGCCGGCGTCTCAAAGCATTAATGAGGCGACTTTCTCTTTGCTCAGATAGAGTCTGAAATAACGTTATTCACTGACTCTCAGCACAACTTTGACAACAGTAGAGCTTTGAGGTTTGTTTCTCTCGATTGATGAATAGTTTACCCTATTGAGATTGAGAGAGGGACGAACCTCGGAGCTCTGATTAAGTCAAAGCTTCGCAGAATGAACTGGTTTGGGTATATTACTGATCATCCTTAAGGTTGATGTTGACCATCTGCAGAATAAAAAGCATTAGTGATAAGGCTACAAAGTAGTAGGGCAGGGCAAAAATGGTGCCGTTGTGTAAAACGCCCATCAAGAAGGTAAAGAGCGAAATAAAAAGATAATAGAGGCAGCCAAAGAGCGATCCAGCCATTCCCAGCTCATTTTTATAAGAGTCCAGAGCAAGACTTAAAACATTGGGAACGGTTAAAGAAAACGAAAAATATATACCAGAAAGACACAAGACAATAATTGTTAGGCTTACGTAGGCTGAGCCATGCCAGTCATATAGACAAAAACAAACAAGCAATAGAAGGCTGCTGATAAAGGTGCCCAAAATCCCAAAAGCAATTAAACGTGTGGCACCTAATTCTTCATTTAAGTAATGAGAGCTAAGCCCTCCCATAGCACTGCAAAGGGCAAAAATAGTTCCTAATAATCCATATTGATAAGGCGTAAAGTTAAGAAGTTCGATGATAATAAAAGGTCCCTCTGAATAAAAACTAAAAATTAAACCATTAAAACCACCAACTAAGGCAGCACTAAGCCAAATATGCTTATCAATTAAGAGTCTTTTAGCAACAGTCAATAAGTGTCTACTAAGGTTTATTTTACCTTGTGAGTGCAAGTTTGGGTGCGTTTCAGGTAAGCGAAGCAGACTATAGAAAAAAATTAGGAAGCCCAATATGACCAGAAAACTAAAATTGGCTCGCCAATTCCAAAAATGAACCAGTAGCCCACCAAAAAATGGGCCAAGTGCCGGGGCGATGGCTAAGGCCATCATGACCAGACTATAAATTTGGTTGCGCCTAGTACCGGAGAAGACATCACGAACCATGGTTTGGGTGATTACTGAGCCCACACTTGCGCCCAGCGCTTGAAAAAAGCGAGCAGCCAATAAGGCATTGATGCTGGGTGATAAAAAACAAATGAAAGAACTCAAAATATAAATCATGATACCAAACAGCATGATTTTTCGGCGACCATATTTGTCTGAGAGTCCTCCCCAAAGTAAGACACCAGCTGCAAAGCCCAGAAAATAAATACTAAGCGTCCACTCAGTTAAACGCATGCTGGTTTTTAATGAGCCCGCAATGTTTGGTAAGGCTGGTGTATAAATGGTTTCGCTCAATAGCGGAAAGCCAGAGAGTAAGACCATGATCAAAATGGTTAGTTTTCTTCTAGTTGGCATTAAAGGGTAATAAAAGAGTCATAATGTAATAATATACCCAAACCAGTTCATTCTGAGAAGCATTGACTTATTCAGAGCGTCGCAGAATGAATTGGTTTGGGTATAAGTATCACTTGCTGGGCTTTATGAGGCAGGGTGGGTATTTGAATGCACTTAGAAATTATAGCGCTTTACAAAAGACTGCATTTTTTTTTCTTCTTCTTTTTGAGTTAACATTTCTGCACATTCAGTATTTTGTTTGACGTTAAAGGCTTCCTGGGAGGCTATAACCTCGCTAATGTGAGGGTTTTGATGTAATGCGTCTAACAGTTCCTCCCATTTATTGGGTGATAGCTTGCTAAAATCATTATAGTTTAAGTTAATTTTTTTGGATGGCACCATGGAAATAAAGGCTATAAATCCCTTCCATGCCTCATTAGTTTTGTTACTCATGTGCGAGAGATTGTCTGTTAGTACTAAAGACTCTAAGACACTCTCTTTTGGAAGGGCTTTCAATAAAGCCTGCCAACTTTCTTTACTAAATTCATCTAAGGAATTCGAGCTTAGATTTAATCTTTTGAGTACTGAGCATTCACTAAATGCACGACTAAGGCGTGGTAATTTACCTTCTGGAACATGGCCGATGTACTGCGCAACCAACGAGAGATCTTCGATCTGCGCTCTTTCGTGACGCTCTAGCGACAAAAACGCATTTAAAAAGGTGGGAGTAACATGGAGTGAATAGCTACCATTAAAACCATTGCAAGAAAGATTTTCTAACATATAGGAAGTCGGAAATGTTTTATATGGTGCTTCTTCTATCGGGTCGACTGCTGCATCTGTACTTCTACAAATTAATGACGACCAAAACCCTGTACCCAATGTTCAACCTGTTTTTGTGCAAATAACAATCACCATAACACAAAAAAGTTCTAAAGTTCAAATTCTTTTCAATTTATTGGTGTTCTTATCTAGACTCATGACGTCAACAACGGCAATGGTTATTCGTTCTCCCTGTGAATTTTCAATGGCTTGCTGAAAACGGATGAGGCTCAATTTTTCTTTTATAACTTTGCTGTGAATGACGAGATCTTCTTCAAGCTTTGCTGACTGTAAGAACTTTATTTCTAGCTTAGAGACAACAAATATAATTCCTTTCTCCATATAGTGGCTTAGGCCGGCCCCCTGGTTTTGTAGAAAGCTGGTTCTCGCTCTCTCTAAATACTTTAAGTAATTACTGTGATAAACCACACCATAGGCATCCGTATCCTCTAAATAGACGTGCACCTTAAAGGTATCTTGTAGGCCACAAAACATGAGTAACTCTCGCTATAACTGTAAGATTCCAAGTATCTTAAGTGAATTATAATCACAATATTGCTGTTTAATAAATGACACTAATAGTTTTTGTATCTGAAGGGTTATCATTTTTTTTGGGGAACAGAGTTCTGACAAGCGAGAAAAATATTATGGATCCTCCGGTAATTGCTAAACCGGGAGCAGCTAGAATCACTACTGTGGTTTGACAAAGGTATCGTTGAGGGTATCGACAGCAGTCGTTAGCCAAATGCCACTAACGTGTAAAATAAGTAAATTTTATGTAAAAGCAAGGGTTTGATAGTAATTATGCATTACAATACTGGGCTTTTGATTGGAAACTAGGTCATGCCTTTTTTTATCTTTATTGCTGGGGCCTCGGGCTCTGGCAAAAGCACCTTAGCTCACAACCTACAAGATGCTCTAATTGAAGCTGGACAATCGGTTGCTGTATTATCAATGGATGATTACTACAAACCCCGTCCCAGCCACATTACCTCTCCTGAGGGCATAAAAGAGTATCAGGCTAAGACGAATTTTGATACTCCAGCACAATTTGAGCTTACACTTTTTTATCAGCATCTAAGCTGTCTAAATCAGAGCAAGACTATTGAAAAACCAATCTATTCATTCGTTGCTGGAAGCACACAACTGGATAAAACAGAAACGTTTGAACCAAGGGATTTTATCATCATTGACAACATTTTTGCCTTGCATGATTTTAATCACGCCCCAATTAACCAAGAAAACAGTCTAAAAATATTCGTTGAATCCGATCGCTATTTTAACTATCTAGATAGACGTCTCGTACGCGACCCTGCTGAGAGAGGGTTTACAAGAGAAGCGGTTTTGTTGCATGAAAAACGTTTTGTTGGACCTGGATTTTTTAATTTTATTGTACCAAGTAAACGACATGCGGATGTGATTATTACCAACAACTATAACCCAATAGCCTCAAAAGGCGAGACAAAGGAAATGTCAAATGAGCATTTCATCAAAGAAGCAAATCGTTTAAGTCAAGAAGTTATAGTAAAACGTGAAGCTTTAATAAAAAAACAGTCTTTTCTCAATGTGTTGTGGCATACAATAACGCATCCCATCTATCAAATTTCAATGACTATTTTTAACGATTGGATATTGTCAGATAAAACTCAAACGAAATTAGCCCCAGCCTCTAGTTACATCTGCCTATGGTCTCGCCCTGAGGCGAGGCAGATGTAACTAGAGGATGGGCCGACTCAGAGCTAAAGGCTGGGTGATGTGATGCACATGAGAGAAGGGCTCAGAAACCATAGAGATAGCAGAAGAAAACTCTGTAGAAACATTACAGCTAGTTTCAAAATATATGTTTTCAAGAGTATTCTTAACTTTCACTGTGGGCAAATGAAAACCAACGAACTTAGAGTCTATTGAATGCTTGATTGCTTTGTCAACATTTTTTCATTGGTAGTAATCTGGTGTGATTTCCTGATGTTGTCCCGCAATGATTGACGCAACACCGCAATTCAGATAGCGTTCGACTTTTCTAGCGAGCAAGGAATAGAAATGGTAGCGATACATGCACCGATGGACAATGGAAACATTGAGCTCATTAGTTCAGATGATAATGAAACCATCCGCCTAAAGATTCGGGGCGACAAAAACCGACTAGATCTTTTTCAATGGTTTAATTTTTATCTTGGGGGAGTCGTTGGTGAAAACCACACGGTGTACATAGAGAATGCAGGTGGCGCTCAATTTCCTGGTTGGAATGAGTATGATGAACCCTATCAGGCGTATGCTTCTTATGATGGAGATAATTGGTTTAATGTTGAGACACGCTTTGATGAACAAACAGGCAAGCTTATTCTTTCAAATCTAGTGCTTCAAGAAGAAGAAATGCAAATAGCTTTTTTCCCCCCTTATAGCTACCAACGACATCTCTCACTTATAGAAAGCGCTCGTTCTTGTGAGCATTGCGAGGTCACAACACTTGGTACTACTAATGGAGATGATGCAAGGGACATTACCTTGCTAACTTTTGGTGTGCCTTCTAAGCAGAAAAAAGAAATATGGCTAATAGCACGACAACACCCTGGTGAGCCACAAGCAGAGTGGTATGCAGAGGGACTAATAGAAGAACTTAAACAAGCAAATGCAAGGCTGTTTGAGAGGTATACCTTTAGAGTCGTACCAAACATGAATCCTGATGGAAGCTATTTTGGGAATTTGCGCACTAACAAGGAAGGAAAAGATTTAAACCGTATGTGGCAAAGTGCAAGCATTGAAACCAGTCCTGAAGTCTATCTTGTTCTTGAGAAAATGAAAGAAGTGGGCGTTGATTTCTTCTTAGACATTCACAGTGATGAGAACATTCCAAGGCCTTTTTTAGATGAGGCTCACCTTCGTTGTAAAGACTCAAACAAGCGACTAGAAAAGCAGGAAAATGATTTTATGTCTCTGTACATTGCTTTAAATGAAGAGATGCAAAATGAGTTAAATTATGGTGAAAAGGATAGAACGGATCCTGAGAACATGACCATCGCAGCGGCTGCGGTTGGTGATAAGTTTAACTGTCCGGCATTTACCCTAGAAATGCCAACTAAACAATGGTCAATTTCACAATGTAAAACGTTAGCAAAAGATTATTTTAGAGTATTAGAAGCGTTTTATGCCTCTTCGAAGCAGCCTAACATAAATAGCACTCTAGAAGCTAAGTGGAAGTCATGCGAAGAATATATGAGTGATGAAAAGCCTGTTGGTATAGAAGAAATAAATGGTTGGAAAGCATTATCGTTACTTTCAGACTATGCCGCCTTTGCTAAAAAAATCCCTTGCCTTGGTGCACGATTTGCCTGGGGTGGTACTTTCTTTAGAGCAATTGGTTATGGTTCAAAGTACAGTGCACAAGTTGAAGAGGCAATACGAGGCTATTATTTAGAAAGTCATCTTTACAGAGTGGATTCAGAACATCATAAGCTTGTCTCAGTTTTACAGAAGGTTCATCAAGTGGTTGGTACTGAGGTGTCTGAAACGGACATGCTTAGTCAGATTTTAACCCTCATTCATCAAAAAACCGGCTTGGACTACTTTAAATTGAATGCCCAACCTAACGTTGAGATGAGAGCGGCTACCAACAGTTAGTTCCCTAAAGTTCCATTATTGTCATATACCCATCTTAGTTCATTATGCCCAGTGGGTGCATAATGAACTAAGATGGGTATATACTGACTCTTGGACACACACAACTTAAGGATGGTTTATGTTAGCACGGACTGGATTTGCCCTATTGTTACTTGCTTTGTTTAATATTTCACATGCGTGTACCAATATTATGGTGACCGCCAAAGACAAAACAGTGGTGGTTGGTAGAACTCTTGAGTTTGGCCCTTCACTAGAGAGTGAAATCGTTACCTCACCGAAGGGAAAAATGTTTAGTAACACCACCCCGGATGGGCAAAAAAGCCAAAGTTGGCAGGCAAAATATGGTTATGTATTTTTAAACTTCTTTGGGCAAGACTACACCTTAGATGGGTTGAATGATCAGGGGTTAAGTGTGGGCTTACTCTACCTTCCTGGCTATACTGACTATCCTACGATTGTTGAAAGCGAACTAAAAAACTCGATTCCTTACTTTCAGTTGGGAGATTGGATTTTAAGCCAGTTTAAGTCAACGGAGGAGGTAAAAACAGCACTCGCCACTCTGAAAGTATTTGGACAAACGCTTGAGCTTAAAGGAAAGCCATACACGTTTCCCATTCACTTTGTCGTCAATGATGCTAGTGGAAAAAGCATTGTGATTGAATTTAATAAAGGAGCGATGCAAGTCTATCAAAACCCACTTGGCATTCTGACTAACTCTCCAACCTTTGATTGGCAGCTAAATAATCTCAAGAATTATGCAAACTTAACACCTTATGCGGTGAAGCCTATTAAGATAGATGGTTTTAATTATTCATCGACCGGTCAAGGTGCTGGTATGGTTGGCCTACCAGGTGACACCACGCCTCCTTCACGGTTTGTAAAAATGTCGTTCTTACAAAAATCGGCTTTTGAAGTCGACTCGGCAGAAGAGGCGGTAGTGCTCTCTGATCACATAATTGGAAACGTCTTTATTGCAAACGGCACCGTTCGAGATGAAAAAGGAACTCCTGGCTCTGAGACCACTCAATGGACTGTTTTTAAAGACTTAAAAAATGGCAAACTATACTTTAAGAGTTATCAGTTCCCGGCCCTACAGTTGGTTGATTTGAATGCACTAAATTTAAAGGAAGGGGCCAAGATCGTACGACTCCCAGTTTCTAATGCTGTGCCTCTTGCAACTGATGTGAGCCAAAAACTAAACTAACAAACCCTAACCTAGTTCATGCTGCCCGAGGAATAATTCTTCGGGCATATTAAATTCCCGACATGGCCTCGATGCCATACTCAAAGAGTTGGCCGGTGCTCTCAGAGCCGGTTAACTCAACAATGGCTTGCTCACTGAAGGTTTTTTTACTGCTGCCGGTGGAGAGATTTAACCAGCCGGTGGTAATAACATCCAAGGCGTGACCACCTAAGGCGATGGATGGAATTGATAAAATACCCTCAGTTGCACCGGCCGCAGCAAGAGCGGTGGTAAGTTCAGTGACCCCTGCTGACATTTGTAGCAACCCCCACGCTCTATTGGCCGTGGTATTTAATAAGCTTGATTTGTGCGTTGGTGTTGGTGAAACTTCTCTGTTTTTATGAGGACGCTCGTTGTTGCCTAAGAGATCGGCTTTCAATGGTCCGCGGCCATCAAAGTGCAAAGGTTTGTAAAAAAAACCATGCGGGTTCTCTGCAACACTTTGGTTCTCCAATGGTTTAGTCTGAGAAGCCTGCAGAGCGTAGTCTCTATTTTTTTCTGATTCTTTAGTAAGAAAGGTTTCAACTTTTTTCTGCCGAGCAGGATTGTCGTTATTGCTGGTTAGTGTGTGCTCATGAAGACGGCTCTCAGCGGTGGTTTGGGTAAGCGGGTGGTGAAACTGAAATTCTTTTTCCAGTTCATGACCAAAGGCATGTCTCATGCTCTCATCAAGCTGAGATTCAAGCTTTTGAAAGAGCTCATCATTGGTCGCCACAAGTCCCTCACTTTTTAGAGTGGCAAGCCTATAGGCTTCCTCGCTGTTTGAGGATTGTAGGTTTTTTAGTTCTTTAAAGCGCTCTGGCTCAACTTGCGAGTTAGTCTGCTCATGCAAGGTATGGGCGAGCAGTTTGCTGCTCTCTGCTGAGAGGCCCTCCCCAATTAGCTGTCCACCAATTTGGGCAAGTAAGCTTTCAGTCGCACTATTATGATGGCTAATTGCTGCCCCTAACAGGGTGGCAGTAGTGGCCGTTTTGACGTGCTCTAACAGTGCTTCTAGCGGGCCATCTAATTGTTCTGGTTCTAAAAGACCAATAATGCTTTCAGTGCTTGCTTTTTCTACACTTCGCATGAGGGATTTAAAATCAAATGGTTGATGATGTCGAGCTTGGGCGGCTTGTTCAAATAAATTGCCACTAATTGCTTGCACCAAATCTCGCTCAAGCCGGTTTTCTATGGCCCGCAGCTTTCCTCGAGGTGCTCCAATGATGGGTTCAAGCTGATTTAAATAGCTGCCAAAGCCTGCACCAACCCCGGTGGTAAAGGCAGTTGCTAGCACTTCTCGGAAGGAAAATTTGTTAACCAAGTGAGCGTATTTAGTCACACCTTGTAAGCTTGCATGACTTGCACCGGCAACCAAACCTGCGGTTAAGGCCATGGTGAGAGGTCCACTAACAAGACTTGCTGCCTGCATGCCCATGCCGCTTGCAGCGACAGTGGTGGCAACCTTGGTTAACACTTCTTTGCAGTTTGTAGGATTATGAGTCTGGTGACTAATAGGTTCTGGGTAGACATTGTTAAGTTCATTTAATAAGTGTTGATAGTGACTCTCAGAGTCTAAGTCATAATAGGTTTGTGGGCCGGAGGCATAGGGGATGGATTGGCCTGACTTTATTGTGTTAGTTCGACCAAGGCTTAGGCGAAAGAGCAGGTTCAAACCAAGATCTTCTTGGTGTTTTTGATTATGAATTTGAGCGTTTAAATCTTTTATTGAGAGGTTGTTTTCTTGCCTTGTGAGCATTACTCCTTGGCTCATCGCTTGTAAATTACCTATTTTTCTATTGCCGGACTCTAATTGAAGAGGATTGCCTAGACTTGAGTTATTCAAGGCATTTTGACGATAATCTTCTGCTTTTACTTCTGCACTTTTTTCATATTGCTGATAGTCAATATCCGGCAGGCGTTTTAACAGCACAACTTCTGAATCTCCCTCTCGGCGTTTGTGATTGGTGCGGTGTGCTTCAATTGAAAGGATCCATTTCCAAGTAGAGAGGAAACTTGCTTGTAGATCGTCGTTTACGCCTAATAAGAGGGTTTTCACCTCATAATTGCCACATTTTTCACGCTTAGCTAAATTTCGAAAAAATTGATGAACTAAGCCTTTTCCCTGATAAGTAAGCAGAGTAAATACGCGTTGATAATAATCTCGAGGATTGTTTTTTAGTTGATCGAACGCATAGAGTTGCCCATTTAAGTAGTAATTTTGTTTGGTGCTGGTTTGTTCTTCTTGCCGTTGTTCAATTTTGGTTTGCTGAAGGGTCTCGGTTGGCTGATAGTAGTACTGATAGTTTGTGGTGCTTTGATGTTCTTGGTTGGTGCTATGAATGTGAAGTTGAGAGGGTGTTTCGGCATCAGGGCAGAGCGAATAGTGCCAAGACTCTTTTCTAAAAAAGTCTTGTTTGTCAGTCAATACAAAATTTTGATTGGTTTTAAATTGATAGAGGAGGGTAGAGTGATGGTTTTTATCTATAATGTTTACCTGAAAGGGCTTTAATCCCTGCCAGATGAACTCTTTAGTGGCAGCATAGTGTTTTTTAATCAAGGGTAGAAAGGTTGCTTTATTAACTCTAAGAAAAGATGCGTACTGATAGTCGGTTGTTTGCAAAGCTGTCTCTTCTCGCTGCAGCAGACTTGTCTTAGCGTCATAGAGTAGGCGGCATCCTTGTGAGAGAAATGGGCTTTCGACATTAATTTTAGTGTCGGTGGCAACAGCTCGTTGTTGCCTTGGAGGGAGGACTGTTAATGATTGAATGGCACCTTGTGAGTCCAGGCTTAATGAGACTGGGCAGTTATAAAAATTGAGTCTGGCTCCTAAGTCGTAGCTGGCACCAGCTTGGTTTACTAATTCCTCACCCCGATTACAGAAAAGCTTGGCTTGCCGAAAGACTATGTTGCCAGAGAGATCGTGCAAGCTGATAAACGAATGCTCTGGACTCTCCTCAAGATAAGGGTCGCCATTACTATTTAGGGTTCTTCGTGATTCGGAAATGAGCTCATCATTGCTTAGCTTGTTAGCACGCTTTGAAATTCGCTCTCGTAAGGGATTGTAGGTATAGCAAACCTTGGTGTCACTAGCTATGTCGCTGACAGACACGAGCTCTCCTCGTACAAAGTCATAGGTAGTATGCTCTAAAGGGGTGCTTTTGCCAGGTTCTTTTAAAAAATAGATCCCTGATTTTGCCTCCCAGGAACCATGCCGACGAAAGAGTTGATTGGGCAGGCTGTTATGTTTGCTTTGAGTTAATGATGTTAATAGACCCAGTTGGTTGTACTGGTAGTGAAACTGACCTTTACCTTTGTCTACTCTAGACACCAGTCGACTAAAAATTTGAGAGCGTTGATAGTGGTTGTAGGTAAAATCAGTTGAACTAGTTTGTTCACCGCTTGCGAGTAGTTTTCCATTAATGTCTCGGAGAGTATGGGTTAAATGTCCCTCAAAATCAGAAGAGAGTAACACTTGTCCTTTCGGATCGTAACAATAAGCATCCTGTACGGTTTGAAAGCATTCATTAACTTCTTGAAAGGGTAGAACCTGTGACACTAAGTCCTGATTAAACCCTTTGCGTTGAAATAAAAAGGGCATGCTAGGGCCAAGCGTCTCGCCACTCTCAGAAAGGTTAGGAGTTGAGGCTTCAATGACTTCTGATTGATTTGAGCGAAGTTTCCAGCGATTGTCTTGTTGATCAATTAGAGCGATTAAGTCTAGGGATCCATTTGTGCGAAGTTCACGAAGACGATTGCCAAACTCATCAAGCTCTAGATAGGAATGTCCCCCACAAAAAAAATGCCAACGATTGCCATCTTGTGGGTTTTGAGTGCAGACAAGCTCTCTTTTTTCATTAAAAAAATAACGCTCAACCGGCTTCTTTTTTAGTAACTGATAGTGAGTCGTGCTAAGACACTCTTGCACTAAGAAGTTTCCTTCAGGTTTAATGCGTTTTAACAAGTCCCCGCGTAAAGAGTATTCTTTATCAGTGGTTCGACCTTTAATAATTTCTTTTGTGCAACGATTAAAAACGTCTCGATGGAAGGACTCTTCAAGCGCTGGCATTGATGTGCTTTGTTTAGAACTATAGGGTTCGTCACTGCTGGGGGCTGCCGGTGTCTGGCGCTTTAGAAGTTTACCACGGCCATTGAATAGACTTTTTGTTAGTACACTATTTTTTGAATTTGTCTGTTTATTTTGTACCCGTAGGCCTTGTTGAATGAAGGATTCAAGAGTGCGGATTTGGCTTAAGTCTTCAGCCTGGTCTTGTATGCATAAAGTTTCAAAGCCCATGCCATCGTAAAATTTAAGGCGATTGATGCCGCCCTCATTGCTGCTAAAGCATAAGCCTTGATGGTAGTGTTGAAAGAATACTTCATCACTTGAATCGAGATCACAACTGGCAAGTGTGCATAAGACTGGCTCATTAAAGACATTATAGAGAGTTTTCTTAGAGAGTGCTGGACAGTAGTCGCCATTTCGGTACATGCCCCCTAAAACTAGGTTGCCATGCAGGTAAGCATGTCGCTCTTCATCGATGCTGGTAACTAATTCAAACTCTTTGGGAGAGTTTGATTGAACTTTTCTTGTCTCTTTTTGAGAACGATTCTCCTGTGTGCTCTTGCAGATTGTTTCAAGGTCGCTCAATGATTTTAAATCCATTGACTCTGGCAATCGGTGATAACGAAGAAAGGCCTTACGCGCAAGCGTTTTGTCTTTATAGTAGCTGAACGTTTGTAAGTCCCCGTAGCGATTTTGACAAAGTTTTGCGAGCCCTCTGTTGTCTAATATTTGCAAGGTAAAGGCATCTTGTTCAGAGGTTTTCGAAGGCAGGCTAAAATCAAGCATGTTCTGAGCTTCATGTTGTTTGGGAAGTTCAGTTATAAGGCTAAGCCCCGCGTTTAATTTTTTCTGGCCAACTTCCTCACCACTTGCGTTACGGTAGTAGAGTGTCACAGGCAAAACTTTCACGGCTTCAAATTGATTAGGGCCTGTTTGTTTCTCACTCATAACAGGCCTTAGAATTTCTGCGATGATCTTTTTATTGGCATCATAGTAAAAGTACTCGGACTCTCCATTTTCATGCGTTACTTTAGTTATTTCACCTCGTGCACCACGTTCAATCCTCTTAATTAAATCTTGGCGTACTAATTGAGGTTCAATGGCGCAGTAGCCATTGTCTTGTTCTTTGAGACTCAAATTACTTGTTGCAACACTGGCTGGAAACACATTTTTCTCATGGTGTACTTGATGGCTAATAAATTCTTGCTCTAGGCATTCACTTATTTGCTCACCTCGTAGGTTATAAGAATAGTGGGTGACTCGATCTCGGTTGCGCGCCTCATCTTTTTGTTGATTTAGCTCGCGCAGACGATTAGTCTTTAATTTCATAATTAGTGAAAGTAAGTTCTCAGAACTCTCACTTGCAAAGCTATAGGAGAGAGGGGTAGCAAATTCATGCTTACTCGTTAGATCTCCAAAGACATTGAAGGTGTAATGAGTAAGTTTTAGTTTTTTTTCATCTTCATGACTCTCTTTTACACTCTCAAGGGCAATGCTTGGTTTTTTATGGCCTGCTTCATAGGTGAAAAAAGATTCATGCCATTGGGATTCATGGCGCAAACACCCATGAGTATCTCTCTCTTCAGGAAATTGCAACTCACCTTTATAAATAAGCCTTCCAAAAGCATCATAGCGTTTTTTAATTGTGGGCTCGATGGTTGTAAGAGAATTGCTTTCTGGATGATAGAGGGGCCTACTGCTCTTTCTTAACTCGGTTAAATTACCATCGTTGTCATATTGGCAGTAAAGACTTCGATCATTTTGTTCATCTGGCTCTGGTAGGCAGTTTAAAGCTAGAAACTCAGTTAAGGAAAACCCTTGCCTTAAATAGTTAGGGTTAGTTGCTAGAGCCTCCTTAAAAGACGTATCAAGCGCCCTGGCAAACTGTTTTTTTTCGAGAATTTTGCCATGCAGATCACGCTCATATTTAGTTAGCCTGCCATTGATTGCAATTTCAAACAGAGCATGCCCTAGAGTATTGTAGATAAGAAAGCTTGGCTCACCGAGTGCATTAAAGTGCATGCGTGGCTCTTTTCCTGCCCCATAGCCCTTTTTTTCAGAATGGACGGTTTCGCATTTTGTGAGCGGTTTGCTGATGTTTTTTAGGGCGACATCACTCTCATTAAAGGAAATATTTTCATCATCGACTTCAACGCACTCTTGAGAGGTGCCAGTGTCTCGTCCTTCTTTGTCATAGTGCTGCCAAATGATTTTTTCATCCGTTTGCCCAAGATTTAGAACTAACTTGTTTGCTTTTAGACCCTTACCATAATGATAAGCACAGCTGGATTCAGACTGCTCACTTTTTGATAAATTTATTGTTTGACCATCATCATTAAGGCTTGTTTCATAAATTGCCAAGCCTTCACTGCGATCTGCTATAAGCCTGCCTGCTTTATCATACTCTTTGTGGTGCTTAAAGCCTGCTCGGTCGATGTGAGTGTCGATTAATCCTCGATCATTTCGAACAAAGGACTCTTCATACCCTAAGGGATCGGTTAATTTATAGAGTTCACCACTGTTATAATAGGATTTTCGACTGATTCGATCTTTTTTTGGATCTTTCTTAGCAATGTGCTCGAGCACAAGCGCTTTAAGTTCTGGTTCAGTTAATGTGCGTACTTTGATTTCTTGTTGATGCTGACAGGACTCAATTAAGCGATCATCCTTATCGTAGGAAAACGTCGTTAGCATGCCTTTTTTGTCTAGCACATAAAAAGGTTTGTTCGCTGTTGTAAAGCCAAAAAACTCGCTTTGATTCTGCGGATTGTTTAAATAGCCATGCCTGGCAAGTAAGTCCTTAAACTCGTGGTCACTGTAAGTAGAAAGAGTGCTTTTCAGGTCTTGAAGTTCGTTTATCAGTGCCGCACTTAAGTGATGGCTTTGAGGGTTTTTAATAGGCAGAAGCTCTGCATAGATAGTGGTTTTAATGATTCTTCCTGCCTCATCGAACACACTCTCAGTGACTTTTCCTCGTGCATCAATATGAAAGCGTGGCTCACCAAAATCAGAGTAAATTGTATAGATAGCCCGATCTTGTGCACTGTCATGCAAGGCATGATTAAGTAAATTAGCGCTAAGTTTCTTTGCGTCTAGTTCCCCAACGCCAAGAGCTAGGGGAGAGGTATAGGCTCGTTTGCTAACAACTTTACCGAGAAGGTTGTATTGGTAGCGATGAACCAAGCCCAGGTGCTTTCCATCGCTGTTTATAAAGTGCTGAATGCTTGCCTCTTTCTGTCCACGCTGATTGTAGGTAAAAGAGGTGAGCTTATCATCTGATGACTCTAAGGCTTTAACTTCCTTTGCAATCAAGGCGCGAAAGGCTGAGCGTTCTTCTGGGCTTAACCTTTCTAAAGAGTCATAAGAGAGCACGGTTTCTAGTGTTTCTTGGCTTAAGGGTTTATCGAGTAGGCGATGGCTGAGTAGTTGATTTTTTTGATTGTAAGAGCAGGCGGTAACAATACCAAGAGGGCTGATGGCATAGAGTGGGTTTCCACTTAAGTCATAGATGGTGCGCTTTAAGAGTCCTTCTGTGTCTTGCTCTAGTACTATTTGTCCTGCCCAGTCTCGCAGAACCCGCGATTCAATGTTTAAATCGTTCGTGCCAGGATCGATGATTTTCGTCATACTGCGACTTAAACTATCGTGCTTAAACTCAGTAACATGGAGAGCACTGCTAGTCTTTAGACCAGACTCGATTCGAGTTTGTTGTTTTAGACCGTTATAGCTTGTGCGAAGGCTAACCTTTTTATTATGTGGGCAAGGGTCAAAGCCTTCATCCGCACACTCTGCTTGCAAGGCGCTCTCAATGGTTAATTGTCGCTTGTCATAGGTATAATTTGTGCGACGACCTGCTGCAGTCATGGTTGATAGTGGTAAGCCATAAACGTTTAAGCATTCATGTTTGATGATTTTGGCGACGGCTTTTTGCTCACTCTCATCTAATCGGCTATCAAAGCTTATTATGGCTGTAAGATGATCGTCTTCATTTCGCTGAAACTGTTGACATACTTTGGCAGCATTGATGGTCTCTGAGAGTTTGCCTGTGTGATCGTAGGCATTTTGACGTATTAGGCGCACGTTTCGGTTGTGATCAACTTGAGTATGAGTTAGAAGTTTACCAAGTGCGCAGTGGCTCATGGTGTTCTTAAGAGGAACAATTTCGCTTGCGCCATCAGCGTCACTCCTATAAAGGCAATGAGAGATTTCTTGCCCAAAGACGTTTTGAACGGTCTTGGATTTGGATCCATCAGGGTGAAGGGTGAGAGTGCATCGTGCTTGTCTATCAAATTGATAGAGCGTTTTTAAGCCCTCAGGATCGGTAAGCGTCCTTATTTGGTTAAAGGCTGTGTATTCATGGCTGCTAACTCTCACTTCCTCGCCATTTTCAAGGATGAGGGATTCTTCTATCGCTCTTCCTAATCGGTCAAATTGATAGTGCGTTATCGCTCTGTCTTCTTCAATTTTCTTGGTGCAATGAGCAAATGGTGAG
Source organism: Legionellaceae bacterium (assembly GCA_030148065.1). Lineage (GTDB taxonomy): Bacteria > Pseudomonadota > Gammaproteobacteria > Legionellales > Legionellaceae > JASBUC01. Next base: position 108,429 of record JASBUC010000078.1, read on the forward strand.
TGGTACTGATAAAGGTTAGTTTTACACAGGGAGTCTTTGTTTGGCTGAAACACCTGCTCTATAAGCATCACTTGTCTAGTCTCTTGTTTGCTTGCTAAACCTCTTGTTTCACGAGTGGTTTTCGTCTCTAGATAGAGATTGTCTGAGACTTGTTGGCGTTTAATTGTTTCTTCATCAAAGGCATTATGGGAATGATAAGTTTGATAACCTTCTGGATCGGTGATGATTGTGCAGTGATTGTCTAAATCAAAGTAGGTCGAGTCTGCATCAAAGGCTAGAGATTTAATCAGCTCTCTGTCAAACAACGTTTGTAAGTAGGACTCTAATTGGGCTTGCCCTTTTATGCTTGTAAAGCTTGTTGGTGAGAAGGCTGAATCCTTTATCTTTACAAAGGATTGATAGATGCGAGACTCAATCTCTTGGCTAAATGGGTTGTAATAACTGCGCTTTATGACGCCAGCAGCCGAAAGAGAGGCGATTTGACGTCCCGCCTTGTCATAGCAGTAGAGGGTTTTATGGCCAAGCTCATTTTCTTCACTAATTAGTTGTAAGCCCTGATAGGTTTTTTTGATGGCCTTTGATGTTAAGGCTTCAATTTTCTCGTTAAGACCACTGGCCTTTTTTTGCATTTCTTCCAATTCTGTAATCTTCAGACAGAGAGAGGGGGTGAGTATGTGAGTTATTTGCCCCAAACGATTGCGGGTGAACCTTATTTGTCGAAAGGTATCGCCTGTTAGATTTTCAGGGACTTGTTGAGAGGGCTCGCCTTCATAACGGCCTTCTGTTAAAAGTCGGTGAGAGAAGTCGTACGTTTTTTTAACCACCAGGCCATCATTAGGGTGGTGCTCAACGAGTAAGTTGCCATGTGGATCGTATTGGTAGTGAATGATCTTATCATTGCTACTCTCAGGTGGTAGCTCGGGTCTATAGTGAGACTCTTGAGAGGGAGGTGAGATCTGTTTTTCAAAATGACGCGTTTGTGTACAGAGCCCTTGGGCATTAAAGATTTTTAAGTTTACATAGCCCTCTGCGTCAACTGATAAGTCATTGAGCCCACTTTGATTGTAGTAGTGTCGGCTGCGACAAGGCATGGGATCTGATTGGGCAAGCTTATTGAGCTCCTCTGTGCATAGTATGCCATTCGTTACAGCCGCTAGTGCTCGGTGGTAACGTGTGGTTATAGTCTCCTGACCTACTTGATTAAACTGGTGTTTCGTAAGATAGCCTGCTGTATCGATGCTATGCGTTTTTTGACCCATATGATAAATGGTGTGGTGGGTGCGATCTTCCTCCTCTCTTTGGCACTGGCTGGGAAAAGCGTTCATCTTGATTAATTCGTTAATTTCAGCCTCATTCAAAGCCTTTGCGTAGTGAGTGCTAGAGATTTTGAGATTTAAACTGTTGTACCTATGTTCTTTGCAGTAGCCTTCCTCATTAATGTCGAAAAGCAATTGGCCAAAACTATCTTTAATTTCATAGCGCTTGCGAGCATTTTTTTCGTTTGCTTGTATAAAGGAATTCAGGGATTCTTGCACTCTGATCCAGAGGTTAGGATCTATTGGTTCATCCGTTCGTATGTTCTCAAAGAGAGTTACTGGCAGCTCTTTGTCTATCTCAAAAAGGGTCGTAAAACGCAATTCACAATTTAGGTCATCATTGTCGTGATATTGAACTGCGAGGAGTTCACCTTCTTCATTTAAGCAATAGCGTTTTCGCAAATATTGATCTTGGATGGTTATCTTGACTAAGCCATTTTCATCGAGCGTTGCGATAGGCTTATCTGAGCCCTGATAATAAGCGTTTGTTTTTTGTAGCAAGCGATACTCATCGTTTACTTTCTCTATTTTTAGTGTGGTAATCTCCCGTCCATCTTGATTAAAGGCTCTGAGGCTAATGAGTCCCGTTTTTTCAAAGCTAAATTCAGCATGTCCTTCTTGAATGCGCTTAATCAGATTATTATCGGCTATGAAGTCGATAAGGGATTGCTCAATTTCTTTTGGGATCACGCCTTCATTAAAGGGAAGAGCAAGGCGTTCTATACGAGTTTGGTTACTATTTTTGTCGATTAACGAGAGTCGTTCATTGGCTTTATTATAGCGAATCGTTTCTTTAAAAATTTCACCGGAGTCTTCTTTAAATCCAGTCTCAAGCAATTGGCCAAATTGGTTGTAGCTCGTTAGTTGGTTGAGAGTACCAAGCCTTGTTACCTGTAGTTGGCCTTGCACATCATAACTTAAGTCTTTTATCAGAGTCTCTTCAGGCTTTATTTTACTTCGCCAAAGTAGTAGTGCCTCGAGAGTCACGGGATTATTCTCTAGTGCATATGAATGATTGGGATAGCAAATCTCTTGTGCTGGACAATCTAAGTCTTTGTAAACATATTCTTTGACTTCCCCTCGTTGACTTATTTCAAACAGTAGATGTGGCCTGGAGAAGTTTGTTTTCTGATAGATAAAGTAATGAGTGAGCGCCCTATTTTTTTCTAATTCGATGAGTGATTCTGCAACCAATAGACCGTCTTGATCATAGTGTCGTTTTTTTTGATGAACCAGTTTCCCTGCTTCAAAAAATCGCTTCTCAACCCATTGTCCCGCAAGATTGTTTTCTACTTCATCGAGTCTGCCATTTGAGTAGGCAATTGAGAGGGGTTCTAGTTCTTTGCTTGTCTCAAGTAGCGCGGTCGTTTCTGCAACCGCGACTTGTTGATAGGAACCATTTCTATTATGCGTTAAGGAGAGTAGAGGGCTTGAGTCTGTCACAGAGGTACTTTCAGCATGAGCTGACTTATAGAGCTTGGTTTTAGTCTCTTTAGTACTAAAGTGGTAGTGCTCATCACTTGCGCATGAGATTGTCTCGATTTGACCACTGTCACTGAACTTAAATTCACAGACTTGCTGACGTTCATTGCTGCAAGCAGAAAGGTTGCCATTTTGATATTCGTAGTGTCGTTGGTAGTCTGACTCTTCGTCAAAAAGGGTAGTGGTCATTAATTGTTTATAGTCTTCATCAATGAATTCAAAGCTTGCAAGATTCACCCCTTCTTTGTCACTTAACAACAGAGTGCTTTTATGCCAATCTAGCTGATAGAACTGATGCGGGCTTTCGATTTCTATAAGTCTTCCGTTGCCATCATATGCAAAGTTAATTAGCTCACCGGTCTTTGCTTTTTTTGCTTTAAGACGCCCCGTCTCATCATACTGCTCCCAAATGTCTTGATTGGGGCTTTGCATGACAAAGCCACCTTCTGTTTTGTGTAGCTCACAACCTGACGGTTTATAGCCTTTTGGTGGGCAGTAGCATTGTCGCTTTTCACTAAAGGTAAAGGGAACTGGCAAGCCATCGTGTTCCATCAGGGTGATGCTTGTTTCGTTTGTCTCATCAAATCTCAAGGATCGAACGGCACTAAATTGCCATCGGCTCTCTGTTAGACGACTATTAAAGTGAAAGCTAATGGGGAGGCTACTTCCCCCAAGAACTAAGTTAAGTCCTGGCTCCCTAAGGGTTAGATTGCCCGTTTGACTGTTAATCGAAATTGCAAACTCGTTTCGTTCAACGGGGGTTACTAAGGGTTTAGGTAGTTCTGATGAGAGGGCCTGAGAGGTGCCAAGATTACTATAGATCCGAAAAGGGAGGTTGGTTGGTGTCATGTTGTTTCCTATGAAAAATCCGTTTTATCCTAGGGCAGACATAGTGTGATACACGCCTGCACAATCTCATTAACAGCCTTTGAAACCATTAATGATTATAGAATCTATCATATGGAATTATGGATAGCAATAGGGTGGGGTGGTTAAAGTCTGCAGCCGTTGCTAGGTATTTATTTTGCGATGAGCCTAATAGAATCTAGAGGCCAGGTCTATTTGAAGATAGACTATATTCTTCAGTGAAAGAATCTTTAATTTCATTCCAGTTGAGCTTAAGAATGTCTGTTAAATCGTCATCGTCTAATTGCCCTATTTTTTCTAGCAACAGTTCTTCAAAGTCTGATAAATTATCACTATTTATTTCTTTCTTCTCGTACTCAGTTAATAGTAATGTTATTTCATTAAAATCGGTGTCTTCATACTCAGCGTATACTTCCATATACGAAGTTTTGAGATCTGCCATAAGAGTTTTTAGTGTGGCTGTATCTAAACTTTCACCATTATCTATAGTTTCTTGTTCACAACAATTTTGGCTTAATTGTTCAGTCTCTTCTGCTATTGATTTAATTCTATCTTTAAGGACCTTGTTTTTTTTGCAGGTTTGCTCATCGTTAACTGACAGTGAAGGTTTATTCTCTACTAAGTCTATAATTTCATTTTCGTATTGTTCCACCTCAGTTTTTTCAGTGTGTTCTACTGGCTCCACGACAACTGGCTTTTCTTCAAAGGTGCTTACAGTTGGCTCATCAGAAGAACTATTTTCTTGAGTTAAAATATCTTCCTGTCTGCTTTCTTTAGCAGATACTAATCGTTCATCTCTAGAAATAACTTTCAGTAGATCCTCTCTGAGGATTTCAATGGCAACTAGGGATTTTCTCTCGAGCATGTTTTTTTCAGGTTTCAATAATAATTGCTGTCGAAATGAATTTATATTTCTCTGAATTAGAAGAAGTTTTTCTTGATAATCTCGGGGTGATATATTGACATCTAACATGGTTGTAACAGCTTTTGTTATTGATGTTCTTAACTCTTGTATTTCCCTCTTAGTGCCATCAAAGCTGTTAGTAGGCTCTCTTGGATTGATATATTCAATAGCTCTTAAATCTTCAACTGCTCTTATGCATCTTGAGTTTGTGTCCTTATGGGATTTGTTTATCCCTAGTGAAATAGAGTTTTGAAGGGCTTCAAACTTCTGAATTTCTAAAAGCAAAGGAGCGGCCTCTTGGTCAAAACGAGCTTTCGCACTTTTTAACTTGTTAGCTTTACTTACATTAAATGGTCTTATAGCTTCGTATACCTCACTATAAGCATCGTTTACTCTTTGTATTTTTTGCTTGATTTTTTCAATTGCTATTTCTTTCTTAATCTGACTTTCTTGATTAATAGAACCATCATAGTTTAGGCAATCTTCAGATAGAATTCTAAGTTCTTCAGAGTTATCTTCTTCTAAGTAACTAGATAAAACCCCGTCTGCAGAGAGAACCTTCTCTTGAACCGTAGAAGGGAGCCTATTAAAACTTTCATCACTAATAACATCTTGCAGGACTGACTGAAATTCAACGACAAACTCATTGTGAATATTAAAGAGATCAAGGTATTGTTTTGCGATGACTTGTTGGTACCATATTGCTAACCGTTTAGTTTTTTCCCAATCATCTATAATTGACCTTTGGGCCCTTAATTCAAAATCCTCTAAGTATTCTTTTAGCCTTCTAGCGTCCATGGCTTCGTTATTTCGTTGAATTAATTGTATTATTTTTTCATCACTTTCTTGCTTAGCATCCTCATAATCATCTTCTTTTACAGATAATGTTTGTAAAAACTCCAAAAATGCAGCTCTGTTAAACATCTCCATTTTATCAAGCCATGACATTGCGTTGATTTGATCAATTACGGATGAATTATTGTGATCTGTTTGGGTCAAATGGCCTTCTCGTATTGAGTTCTTCTTGGAGGTATCGATAAAGGTTGTTCCTGGGTGATTATTATGTGGTGATTCCCCTTTGCTGAACCCTGGTAGAGTGACATCCTGTACATCTTGCGCTGTTAGCGGACCTTGCTCAGATCGATTATTTGTACCGTAGGCCATAACACTCCATTAAATGAACCAAATGATTATATTTTAGCCTATTTTTTGTTTGATTTCTGGTTGATATGGCTACAATTACACAAACCAACTAAAATTTTATAATTTTCATACACATATAATGATCGCAAAGTGTAAAGATTGACCATGCGGAAGCTATTATGTTAAGCTGTATTTCTTTGAATTTGATGGATTTTAGTTTATGAGCGCAGCACAAAAACAATTATGCATGAAGATTAAACTTGGTAAAACAGCTGATGTTGAGCAGATTCTAGATAGCAACCCTGAATTGGTTATGCCTTTTGATAATAATGGTAAGGTTAGCTCAGCTTTTATGGCCGCACAAGCCAAACTGGATATTGCCAGGACAGATAATCCAACGGAAGAGAGAATAGCAAAAGCTAAAAGGTTGTTTGATGTGGTCAGAACTGCTTCTATTATCTATGCAGTAACAAATTATGAGGGTGAAGGATTTAATCTTGCTTTGCATATGCAAGAAAATAAAGAGAAGTTTACTAACCGTCTCTTAACAGGACAAACACCTATTCAGTTTGCTGGACCGCGTTCCGAGTTCGCAGAGAGTGTTGAACTTATGAATCGTTCTTCGCAAACAAATGCACAAGCGGAATTGGGCATTTTGTACACACAAGTATCTAATTTAACAGATCAGTTTGCTGGAGAAGTTAGAACAGTTATTTCAAGCCCCTCCTAGTAAAGTCTTTGAGGCCAAGTCAGAATCTAATCTTTGACTTGGCTTTTTTGTTGATTGCGCCTAAATTTCAGTTTTTTCTGTCTTTCCATTGCCTTAAGCAAAAGCCTAAATAAAAACCAAAACGTCAAAACCAATCT